>JAXJXP010000028.1:0-59071 GCA_036307445.1 Clostridia bacterium | reverse complement strand
GTGGTAGAGCGTCACCTTGCCAAGGTGAACGTCGCGAGTTCGAATCTCGTCTTCCGCTCCATTTTTACTAAAGACGCAAAACCCGATTTTGCGTCTTTTAATTACTCGGCGCCATAGCCAAGCGGTAAGGCAGAGGTCTGCAACACCTTTATCCCCGGTTCAATTCCGGGTGGCGCCTCCAAAAAAACACTTCCAACCGGAAGTGTTTTTCCTATGTTATTCCTTTTCAAATTTAAGAATATCCGAAACCTCACAATCAAGGACATAACAAAGAGAATCAAGCGTTTTTGTGCTTATTGCCTCTCCCTTTCTCATTCTATGCAACGTGTTCGCAGAAAAACCTTGTTTGAAAATCAAATAATATTCTGTTAGTCCTTTTTTAAAAAGAGTTTCATAAAATGGTTTATAACTAATCACCTTTATCACCGTAGCTATTCTATCATACTCAAACTATTGACAATACTTAATATATTGAGTATAATGGTATGTATAACAATTAATAATAAACAAAAATTACAGCACTGGGTGAAGCAAAATGAACAATAAAATAATTTATGATAATTACAGAAAACAATTGATAAATTTGCACGGTCTTACTATAACAATTGTTACAATAGCAGAAATCGCTGCGTATCTGTTGCAAGTTTATCAAGGAACACTCAACCTATCGTTAACATCACCATATCTTTGGATAAAGGTGGTTTTGCCTATAAGCCTAAATTATATAGGTTTTATATGTGATATTTTTATTAACAACCACAGCAAATTCAAAGATGAAACAAAAAATTCTCTACTTATAAATATATCATTGCTTACAGCTATAAGTATATCCGTATTTCACAGAGAATTTATTACCTCGTTTTCGGCATTTATATTCCCCATTTTTTTATCGGGAATGTTTAATGATAAAAAGCATTTAAACAGAAGCTTTTGCGTTTCTATTTTCTTTCTGATACTGTATATTTTGCGTTCAACGGCAGAAACATATACAACGATTGAAAGTATAATTAATTATATTTCATTCTTTGGAATAATAGTGATAGCATATTTATTTGGTCTGATTTCCATAAACTTTTTTGACTTTAACTTTTATATTATCGAAAACCAGTCCATAACAAATGACAGGCTCAGAAAGAAAATTAAAACAGATGCTTTAACAGGCTTATACAACCGTGATACAATGCACATAGAAACCGGTCGCTCCATAGAGATATACAAAGAGGTCGGTATACCCTTTTGTCTGGCAATTATTGACATAGATAATTTCAAGATGATAAATGATACCTACGGTCATAATAATGGTGATATAGTTCTTAAGAAAATATCTAATGTTCTAAAACATACCTGTAACGAAAACGATTGCGTCTGCAGATTTGGCGGAGATGAGTTTGCAATCATTTTCAACAACAAATCTGCAGAAGATGTAAAGGCTGTTACATACTCTATTATGACAGATATTTCTAATCTGGCATACTCCTTTACCAACATTAAAATTACTTGTTCCTGCGGTATTGCAGAGTATAATGGAAATATGTCAAGCTCCGAGTTGTTTAATATAGCCGACAGAAATATGTATCAGGCAAAAAATAACGGTAAAAATCAAATATACTGCTGATATAAACAAAAAAAGAACGGTTAAACTGAAGTAGTCAGGACTTTGTAGACACAAAAAAAGAATATTTTATGCTGCCTGTTCAAGTCTGTATTGAACAGGCGGTTTTCTTTTTAATTTTCTAACGGGTTTTATGTAATTAAAGTAATATACAGCTTCGTCAATAACCTTTTGCATAGGTTTCTCAGCATGAAATTCCCTATTTAATATATTTGCATATCTATTATGTTCTAACCCTTTACTTACAGGATTCTTTTATTTTCTCACATATCCTGATATTCCCAGTCGTTTCATAGCTTTCCACACAGATATATCTGATACAATCCATCCGTACATATTAAGCAAAGTGTCTGCTATTGACCTATAGCCTTGTGATGGATAGTGTGACTGTATATCGGCAACATAGTAATCTAATTCTCTAAAAAATGATGGTAGACACTTTTTTAGTGTCTACCATCATTATATCACTTCAGTTAAACCGTTCTTTTATCAGTTCTTATTGAATATTCTTTTAAGTATAGATATGTCGTTTTATTCATACATTGGATACTTTGCACACAAAGCCGCAACTCTTTGACGAACCTCGTCCTTGCTGTTTTCAAAATCGCAAACTGCAAGCTTGATAAGCTTTGCAATCTCTGCCATATCCTCTTCTTTAAAACCTCTTGAAGTAGAAGCAGGTGTACCTATTCTGATACCGCTTGTGATAAACGGGCTCTGCTTGTCAAACGGGATAGCATTCTTGTTTACGGTAATGCCAACCTCGTCCAAGTTATGCTCAGCCTCTTTACCTGTAACGCCCATATCTGTAAGGTCAACAAGCATAAGGTGGTTATCTGTACCGCCCGAAACAAGCTTAAAGCCTTCTGCCACCAAGCCCTCAGCCAAAGCCCTTGCGTTCTTGACAACCTGTGCCTGATACTCCTTAAACTCAGGCTTTAATGCTTCGCCAAAGCAAACTGCCTTAGATGCGATAACGTGCATTAACGGTCCTCCCTGAATTCCTGGGAATATAGCCTTGTTAAAGAGCTTTGCAAGTTCCTCGTTGTTTGTGAGGATAAGACCGCCTCTGGGTCCTCTTAAGGTCTTATGAGTTGTAGTTGTAACAACATCTGCACAATTCATCGGACTCGGATGAAGTCCTGCTGCAACAAGACCGGCAATGTGTGCCATATCAACCATAAAGTATGCGCCAACCTCTTTTGCAATCTCCGCAAACTTCTCAAAGTCGATTGTTCTGGGGTATGCAGAAGCACCTGCCAAGATAAGCTTGGGCTTGTGCTCTAAAGCCAGACGGCGAACTTCATCATAATCAATTGTATTTGTATCCTCTGTTACACCGTATGGCACGATATTGAAGTATTTACCTGACATATTAACAGGACTTCCGTGGCTTAAGTGTCCGCCATGAGCAAGACTCATCGAAAGAACTGTATCGCCCGGCGTCAAAAGTGCAAAAAATACTGCCATATTAGCCTGTGCACCTGAGTGAGGCTGAACATTAGCATACTCTGCACCGAAAATCTTCTTTGCTCTCTCTATCGCAAGGTTTTCTGCAACGTCTACACATTCGCAGCCGCCGTAATAACGCTTGCCGGGATAACCCTCTGCGTATTTGTTGGTAAGATGTGAGCCCATAGCCTCCATAACGGCCTCAGAAACAAAGTTCTCCGATGCAATAAGCTCAATTTTGTTCTGCTGACGAGAAATCTCCGAAGAAATTGCGGCAAAAAGCTCGGGGTCCTGTGCTTTTAGATTTTTAAACTCTAACATTTTCATTTATCCTTTCTGTATATAATTTTAAATCACATTATATCGATTATATTATACATTGTTTTTACCTAAACTTCAAGTAGCAATTGTGTATTTTATGTAAATTTAAAAAATAAACAAAAAAAGATGTAGACTCTTAGGCAAAATGTGGTATAATAAGAACAGAAAGGACTGATTTTAATGACAGATAAAGAGCTTTACGAAAAATTAAAATACAACAAAAAGAACGTCTACAAGGAAATTTCCGGCGATGAAAGCAAGGAGATGCTGATACTCGCCGATGATTATCGCAAATTCCTTGACAGTGGTAAAACAGAACGCGAGTGCATTGCCGAGGCTATAAAGCTTGCAAAGGAAAACGGCTTTGTTCCCTTTGGGGAAAAAGCAGAGTTAAAGCCAGGGGACTGTGTTTACTTTACAAACAGAGAAAAAAATATTATGCTTGTTAAAGTCGGCAACGAGGATATCGAAAAGGGACTTAATATAGTTGGGGCGCACGTTGACTCGCCCCGTCTTGACTTAAAACAAAATCCGCTTTATGAATCGGACGGAATGGCACTTTTTAAGACTCACTACTACGGAGGTATCAAAAAATATCAATGGACAGCAATTCCGCTTGCAATTCACGGTGTAATCTGCAAGAAGAACGGAGAAAAAATTTCCGTCTGCATAGGTGAAAAGGACGATGACCCTGTATTTACTATAACAGACCTTCTCCCCCATTTAGCAAAGGACCAGATGTCAAAGTCAATGTTAGAGGGTATTGAGGGCGAGGCGCTTAATATTCTGATTGGCGGAATAGGTGCAGGCTCGGACGAGATTTCCGAAAGAGTTAAGTTTAATATTTTAAATATTCTCTCCATAAGCTACGATATAACAGAGGAAGACTTCCTCTCGGCAGAGCTTGAAGTTGTACCTGCGTTCAAGGCAAGAAATGTCGGTCTTGACAACGGCTTTGTCGGTGCATACGGTCAGGATGACAGAGTATGCGCATACACCGCATTAAAGAGTATTTTTGATATAGAAACACCTGCGCGTACTGCCGTTTGTCTTTTGGTAGACAAAGAGGAAATCGGCTCTGTCGGAAACACAGGTATGCTTTCTAAATTCTTTGAAATGGCTGTGGCAGAGCTTATCGCAAAGCTAAAGGGCGGATGTGATATGGTTACCTACAACCGTACAATTACTGCAAGTGCTTGTCTTTCGTCAGATGTTGGCGCGGCATTTGACCCGAATTATCCGTCAGTTTCCGAAAAAAGCAATCAGTCATTTGCTGGCGGCGGTCTTGTTCTTATGAAATACACCGGCGCAAGAGGCAAATCGGAGGCAAGTGATGCATCTGCTGAGTTTGTAAGCGAAATTAAGACCATTCTTGACAACAACGGCGTTGTTTGGCAGACATCAGAGCTTGGCAAGGTTGATCAGGGCGGCGGCGGAACTATCGCTATGTATGTAGGAAATCTCAATATGGACGTAATCGACTGCGGTGTGCCTGTTCTTTCAATGCACTCACCATTTGAGATTACTGCAAAGGGCGATATTTATATGGCATACAAGGCATATAAAGCCTTTTACAACGACAGATAGAGAGGAAGAAAACTATGATAAAACACATCGTCTGCTTTAAGCTAAAAGATAACAGCGAGGAAATGCTAAACAAAACACGCCTTGTCCTTATGTCAATGAAGGATAATGTACCAACCGTCAAGGATATCGAGGTGGGAGTTGATTTTCTGCGCTCACCGAGGTCTTATGATATTTTCCTTGCAGTAACCTTAGACTCAAGAGAGGCTCTGGACGAATATCAGAAGGACACCTACCACGTAGAAGTGGTAAAAAGGCATATGCACGCAGTTATGGAAAGCAGCGTTGCATTGGATTTTGATATATAAGCAAAAATGACGTGCAATTGCACGTCATTTTTTTATCTTCTTACAAACAATGTTCCGACAGGCTTACCCTCCAAAATATCATAAAGCTTGGTAATATCCTTGCCGTTAGTAATTATCATATCTATTCCTGCGTTATTTGCCTCAATCGCTGCGTGGATTTTTGACTTCATTCCGCCTGTACCACGGTTTGACCCTGCACCGCCAATATCACAATCGGTATTTGCCGCATCTTCAACAAGAGGTATAAGTTTGGCGTCTGCATTTCTGTGCGGGTCTTTGTCATAAAGTCCGTCAATGTCCGAGAACAATACCAGCAAATCAGCATCAACCAATTCTGCAACATATGCAGACAGAATATCGTTATCTCCAAACTCAATCTCCTCAGTGGAAACTGTGTCATTTTCGTTTACAATGGGTATAATATTCATTTCCAAAAGTGCACCGAACGTGTTCTCGGTATTGGTTCTTCGTTTTGGAACATCGACATCGTCTTTAGTCAAAAGTACCTGTGCTACCGTGCAGTTATAATCGGAAAACATCTTATCATACATATACATAAGCTCGCACTGACCAACAGCTGCAAAAGCCTGCTTACGACGCATATCCTTCGGCTTCTCGCTGTAGCCCAGCTTACCCATAGCAACACCGCCTGCACCCGATGATACAACTACAACCTCTCTGCCCGAATTATTTATATCGGAAATAACCCGTGCAATCTGATCAAATTTTCTTATATTGATCTTGCCGTTGTCGTAGGTAAGGGTGGATGTTCCTATTTTGACTACTATTCTTTGTGAATTCTTTATTCGTTCGTAGATATCCGCCATTTTTATCCCCTCAATTTGTATATTAGCTCCGCAAGCTCCAAAAGTGCATCTCGTTTGGCGAAGCTTTCCATATTTTCAGCCATTTCGTTAAGTCTTTCTTCACTAGCTGTAAGCTCAATAATTGCATTATACAAGCTATCCGAAGAAAGCTCGTCTTCTTTAAGCATAACCGCCGCATTTCCGTCTTCAAACTCTTTAGCATTCTGTTCCTGATGGTTTCTGACAACATTAGGCGACGGAATGAGGATAGCCGGCTTATTAAGGCACGCAAGCTCGGAAACGGTGATTGCACCCGAACGTGTAACAGCCAAGTCGCAAGCAGCCATAACCTCTGCCATATTGTTTATATACGGTGTAACAGTTACATTTTGAGGCACTTCCCCTATTTGCTCTATAACAGACTTATAATTTCTTTCGCCCGTACCAAACAGAATACGGATTTTGCTATCCGCCACTTTAGGTATCAAACCTGCAACCGCCTCGTTAATTCTCGGTGCACCAAGGCTTCCCCCAAAAATCAGCACAAACTTTTCATCGTCCGATATACCAAGCTTTTCACGGCATTTCTTTTTATCTGCCAAAAGAATTTCCTCTCTCACAGGATTTCCCGTAAGTACACATTTATCCTTTTTGGACATATGGTTTATCGTTTCGGCAAAGCTTACCGCTACATAATTTACATATTTTTCTGCCCCCTTAACGGTAAGGCCGGGGTATACGTTCTGTTCGTGGATAATCGCCGGCACACCGCATTTTTTAGCAGCAATTGCAACAGGACCGCTCGCATAGCCACCTGTACAAACTACTGCATCAGGTTTAAAGTCTTTGATTATCTTAACGCAGTCGCTATTTGCTTTTAAAAGCTTTGCTGCGACAGAAAAATTCTTCAAAAGATTTTTTCTGTCAAAGCCTTGTATATCAATATATTTAATGTCGTAACCTGCCTGAGGAACGAGCTTTGTTTCAAGGCCTCTTTTTGTTCCGATAAAAAGAGCCTCGAAATCCTCGTCGCATTTTCTCAAATAATCGGCTATGGATATGGCAGGATTGATATGACCGCCTGTGCCTCCGCCTGCAAATATTACTCTCATAATTTGTTTCCTTTCTTACTTAGGCAACACTCTCGTCTTTGTAGACTGCCTTGATACATTTAAAACTATTCCCATCTCGGCGACAAGCACCATTATAGCAGTACCGCCGTAGCTGAAAAACGGCAGACTCATTCCTGTCGTCGGCATTGAGCAGCTTACAACTGCCACATTAAAGAGCGACTGAATGGCAATATGGGACATTATTCCTATAGTGATAAGCGAGCCGTACATATCGGGCGCTTCCATGGCAATTTTTATTCCTCTTGCAACCAATGCTACAAACAGGCCTATTACAATTATTGCGCCTATAAATCCAAGCTCCTCGCATACAATTGCGAAAATAAAATCATTATACGGCTCAGGCAAAAAGCCGTATTTCTGAACACTTTGTCCCAAGCCTTTCCCAAAAAGTCCGCCCGTTCCTATCGCAATCAAAGATTGTGTAATCTGATAGCTTTTATCGCCGGTATCTCTGAACGGGTCCAAAAAGGAAAGCACACGCCCCCATCTTGTAGGATCCTGCAAAAGCAACAATCCGCCAACCGGTATTACCGCAACAAGTGCCATGGCAAAATACTTTAGTTTTGCACCTGCAACCAGCAATACTACTACACCCATTGCACAAATTACAATAGCACCGCTTAGGTGTTTCTGCAAAAGCCACATAATACCCGCTATTAAAACAAGTATTGCCGCATATACACCAAGGCCTGCTATATTATCAAGCCGATATTTCTTTTCGGTAATAAGCTTTGCGAAGAAAAGTACGATAAGCGGCTTCATAAACTCCGACGGCTGCAGCTGAATAAACGGGGTTCTGAGCCATCGCCATGCGCCGTTTCTGAACTGTCCTATTCCCGGAATACGGCAGCATACAATAAGTATTATACCCGCCCAAAACGCCCAGTTTACATACCTTTTATACTTATGGTAATCTACCGTAGCAAAGAAAATCAGTCCCAATGCTCCTGCACCCACTCCGCATAGCTGACGGATAAAGAAATAATAGGAGTCGCCAATTTTTGTGTTTGCAGACGGCGTTGATGCACTTAAAAGCATCACAAGTCCGAATGCAAGAAGTACAATTATCAAAAACAAAAATGTAAAGTCAATTTCGCCAAGCTTAAAGGATATATTCCTTTTCTTTAAACGTGGCTTTTTTTCTGCCGGCATCTTGGTACGACGGCTTTTTGTTTGTGGTCTTCTGTTGGAGTTCACCTTTTTGTCTCCTTCCCATAAAAAGTTAAGCTGCAAATGCCCCGATTGATAAATATGCCAAAACCGCAAGCACCGCCGCAGTAAGCGAAAATACAGTAACAATTTTATTCTCACTCCATCCACACATTTCAAAATGATGGTGGATGGGGCTCATTTTAAATATTCTTTTGCCAGTAAGCTTAAATGATGCCACCTGCAAAATTACCGACAATGTTTCAAACAGATATACAAAACCTACGATTATAAGAACAAGCGGCATTTTCATTCCTACTGCAAGAACGCTAATCGCTCCGCCAAGGTAAAGAGAGCCTGTATCACCCATAAACACCTTTGCAGGATATTTATTATAAATCAAAAACCCTAAAACACCGCCAAGAAGTGCAAATGCAAAGTATGCACTGCCATTTGAGCCTACAAGTGCCGCCGCTGCACCGAAAAAGAGCGAAACAACGACAGTTACCGAGGCTGCAAGACCATCGAGTCCATCGGTCAGATTAACCGCATTTACCGTGCCTGTTACCACAAACAGAATAAACGGAACATAAATCCACCATGGCATATAGAATTTATAGTCTGTAAACGGTATTAAAATCGTGGTTGAAAGCTCGCCTGTTTTCATAAGCACAACCACATATACTACTGCCAAAGCTGCCTGCAACAAAAATTTCTGCGATGCAGTAAGTCCCTGATTTTGCTTTTTGACAACTTTAACATAGTCATCCAGAAATCCTATCGCACCAAAGCCCAGACTGACCGCCGCCATCATCAACAGCTTTACGTCAAAGCTTCTTAAAATTGCACATATAACCGCTATACCTATACCGACAATAAATCCTATACCGCCCATTGTAGGAGTACCCGATTTTTTCTCGTGCCATTTAGGTCCTTCCTCCAATATCTGCTGACCGAATTTTAAACGTCTTAAATACGGTATCAACACAGGCATTATTATTACCGTTACCAAAAATGCAACCAAAAAGCATATGAGCATATTTAAGTTATAGTTACCTAATTTCATTTTAATTTATCTCCTATTGTATTGCATACGATTTCAAATTTCATTCCTCGTGAAGCTTTTACCAGTACAGTGTCGCCGTCTTTTATCATTTTAGCCGCCGCCTGTGCCGCCTCTTCTGTAGTTGGGTAGTATAATACCTCCTTGACCCCTGCCGACTTTGCACCTTCTGCAATATACTTTGCATTATTTCCCGCAGTAATTACAACATCTGCTCTGCCACCGCAAACAATGCCCATATTAAGATGTGTTTCCTTTGCAAAATCACCAAGCTCAAGAACATCGCCCAAAACCGCAACACGTCTGCCCTTTGATTTTGCCAGCACCTCAAGTCCTGCTTTCACAGAATCATACGACGCATTATAACAATCGTTTATAAGTGTAACATTGCCGTACTTTTCAACTGTCATACGCATTTTAGTAAGCTCAAAATTGCCGACAGCGTCCGCAATATCCGAAGCCGAAATGCCGAAATGCTCACCCACCGCAATCGCCGAAAGTGCGTTATAAACATTATGTACGCCTGCCGCCGTAAGCTTAATTTCAAATCTGCCCCTTGGAGTTACAGCCGTAAAGCTGCACCCCGCCAAGCCTTTATCGGTAATATCCTTCGCCATATAGTCGGCTTTTTCGTCTATACCATAGGTAAGAATTTTATACTCCTTATCTTTACTGACAGTTTTCAGCATATCATTATCAGCATTTATTATCAAGAGGTTATCCTTGCCAAAAAAGTCTGCAATCTCCATTTTTGCCTTTAATATACCCTCTCTTGAGCCGAGGTTTTCTATATGTGACATTCCGACATTTGTTATAACCGCAACATCAGGACGAGCAATATCGACCAAATGATGAATTTCGCCAAATGCGGACATTCCCATTTCGAGAACAGCACTTTTATGCTCCTTTTTAAGTCTGAAAACTGTCAGAGGAAGTCCTAACTCGTTATTGAAATTCCCCTCTGTTTTAAGACACGCTCCAAGCTTTGACATAACTGCAGCTATCATATCCTTTGTTGTGGTTTTTCCGACACTGCCTGTAACTCCAACAGTCGGAACATTATACTTCTTCTTATAAGCTGCCGCGATTTTTCCAATTGCATTAACCGAGGATTCAACTTTTATTAAAGCTCCCTTATCCGCCGAAACAGTATCCCTTTCGCTAAGACTTGCCGCCGCACCGTTATCTAGAGCAGATGAAATGTAATCGTGTCCGTCCACTCTCTCGCCCACAATCGGCACAAAAAGCATACCATCCGATACTTTTCTGGAGTCAATTGCAACTCCCGAAATCACACCTTCTGCCTTTTTGATATATTCGCCGCCACAAGCAGCCCTTACTTCCTCAATTGTAAATTCCTGCATAGCTTTCTCCATTCTGTTCCGTTCGGATACGCTTTATAATTTCACGTTCGTCAAATTCTATCCTGTCTTTACCTATAATCTGATACCGTTCCTGACCCTTGCCCGCAAGTAGAAGAGTATCACCTCTTTTCGCAATAGCAAGTGCAAGCCTTATGGCTTTCTCACGGTTTTCGATGGCTATATAATTATCCCTTTTTACTCCGCTTAAAATGTCTATAATTATTTCGGTAGGAGCTTCTGTTCTCGGATTATCCGATGTGATAATTACAAGGTCGGATAGCTCGGTTGCGATATTTCCCATTATTGCACGTTTCGTTCTGTCCCTGTCGCCGCCACACCCGAAAAGGCATATAAGTCTGCCGCCTGTAACTTCCTTCAAGCTCGTCAGAACTTTGCTCAGTCCGTCAGGAGTGTGGGCGTAATCAATCACCACACTTACACCCTCTGTTTCTATCCGTTCCATTCTGCCAAAGACACCGTTTATACTCAGAAGTCCTGCAGAAATTGCATCAATATCTATTCCCGATATGTAACACGCCGTTGCCGCCGCAAGTGCATTATAGACACTAAATAAACCGGGGATATTTATCCTCTGTCTCACTCTGTTTCTACCGAAAACCAAATCAAATTCCGAGCCGTCAGACAACAGCTTTATCCCCTCAGCACGAACTTCACCACCGTCTATGCCGTACCCAACCACCAACGCATTTTCACAAATCCGTTTGCCATAACTGTCATCAATATTTACAGCCGCTTTATCTGATATTTCGAACAATTTGCACTTAGCTGCAAAATAGTCCTCCATATCCTTGTGATAATCCAGATGGTCCTGAGTAAGATTAGTAAAAACCGAGGCTTCAAACCTTAATCCGTTCACTCTGTCCTGAGCAAGTGCGTGAGAGGAAACCTCCATAACGCATACCTCTGCACCCTTTTTCTCCATTTGTGAAAGTGTTTTATATAATTCAGGCATATTCGGTGTTGTAGGCGTACTTTGACCGCTTTCTATTGTTTCGCCGTTCAAAAATGCACCGTTTGTACCGATTATGCCGCAGCTTATGCCTGCCGCCGCAAATATAGCAGACGTCATATAGCTGACAGTCGTTTTTCCGTTTGTACCGGTTATACCGAAAAGCCTTAGCTTCGGCTCGCCGTAAAATCGTTTAACCAGATATTCCAAAGCCGCTTTTGTGTCATTGGTAAGAATCACTGTCGCATTACAGTCAATATGCCTTGATGCAATAATTATTCTCGCACCAAGCTTCGCAGCACGAGAAGCATATCTGTGTCCGTCATCCTGTTCACCCCTGATACAGACAAATACTGAGTCCTTTTCCATTCTGCGTGTATCATAACACACATCTTTGATTTCAATATCAGGTACCGACTGATGATAATATTTACCCAACAACGCACTTGCTTTTATAGAAAACTCCCTCTTTCATTTAAGTTCAGGTTTGTTTTCTTTTGCAGCTTAATCGGTTGACTTGTGTATAAATTCTACGCTTATTACAGTTGCAGCCGCCACCTGTTCACCCGGACTAATACTCTGTTTGGAAGCATACGCACCCGATGAATTTGTAAGACCCGCACCCGCAATCTCAAAGTTAAGTCCTGCCACTTCAAGCTTTTTCTTGGCAGCTTCTATAGAAAGTCCCGTAACATCAGGTACGGTAACAAGTGTTTCACCCTGCTGTTCCTCTGTATATGCAATAACCGTAGAGCCTTGAGTAACGGCTGCGCCAGGCTTTGGAAGCTGGTCTAAAACCGTTTCACCATTGCCCTTTATGGTTATTGAAAGGCTGTATTTGTTTGTTTCGGCCTTAGCACTCTCAACCGGCATACCGCGAAGCTCAGGGACATTGACTGTTACATCAACGGCCTCTTCGGCTGTGTACTGTCTTTCAACACCCATATATTCAAGTGTTTCTTCAATAACCTTACCAGCAATAGGAGCGGCAATCGTTCCGCCGTAACGATTGGCAACCTGCGGCTCATCCAGCATAATTAGACATATAATTTCCGGGTCATCTGCAGGTGCGAAGCCAACAAATGATGCTATTCGCTTATTGTTGTTTCTGCCCTTTTCACTTGTACCTGTCTTTCCGCCGATACGATAACCCTTGATATAGGCATTTTTACCGCCACCACGGGGATTGGATACAACAGTCTCAAGTATTTCACGCATCATCTTGGAGGTTTCTTCAGAGATAACCTTGTTTACAACCTGTGGCTGATAGCTCTTTACAACTCCGTTTTCGTCCCTGATTTCCTTTACAATCTGCGGTTTCATTAAGTTTCCGCCGTTTATTACCGACGATATCGCTGTAATAAGTTGGATAGGTGTTATTGAGAATCCCTGACCGAATGCACTTGTCGCAAGGTCGGTTTCGGAGAGTCTGTGCTGATAGAAAATACTGCCCGACTCGCCGATAAGCTCTATGTTGGTTTTTTGTGTCAGACCGAACGCCTTGAAATAGTCCATAAATTTATCCGGTCCGACCTTTGCCGCAGTTTCCATAAATACAGGGTTGCAGGAATTCTGTACTCCCTGCAGGAAGGATTCTGCACCGTGTCCCTCAACCTTATGACAACGGATTTTTCTGTCTGCTATCTGCTTATAACCGGGGCAGTAGAACGGTGTATCAAGAGATACAACATTTTCCTCCAGAGCCATCGCCGCAGTTAAAATCTTGAAGGTGGAGCCTGGCTCGTATGTATCGGAAATCGCCTTGTTTCTCCACATCTTGTTTCGTATTGCCGTAATCGCTTTTTCCCTTGCTTCTTCGTCGTCTGCTGAATCGTAACCAACAAAGTCTTCCTGTTGGTCAAGTCCGTATGCCTGATTGATAAACTGCTCTACATTATTAGGTGAGTTTAAGTTAAAATCGGGCTTTGTTACCATTGCAAGAATTTCTCCGGTTTTAGGATTCATAATTATACCGGCAGCACCCTCTTTAAGCGCACATTCCTTAATAGCCGCTTCAAGATACTTTTCGAGGTAATGCTGAATTGTCTCATCGATTGTCAATACAACGTCCGCACCCTTACTTGCCCTTGTTTCCTCTTCATACTGATAATCCATTTCAAGACCAGACGCCGACCTTGCCGCAAACACTCCGCCTGCCCTGCCGGTCAAAGCATCATCAAAGGTCTTCTCTATTCCCTGAAGTCCGTTATTGTCATAGCCTGTAAAGCCTATAACGTGCGGTGCGATACTGAATGAGTAATATCTCTTTGAATCAGTTTCAAAATATACACCCTTGAATTTTTCTTTAAGGTCATCACCCAAATCACCGTTCTTGATTTTTTCTATTTCTACTGTTTCTTCAACACTTATTCTCTTTTTTATACTCTGGTATTTGTTCGACTTGGTAGCCTTGCGGTAAACCTCGTCATATTCAAGTCCGAGTATATCGGACAGATATTTGCTGACGATTTCCGCCGCATCATCACTCTTTAGCTGCTGAGGATTGCATATTACGGTATTTACCGATGCGCTCTCCGCCAATGCCTTGCCGTTTCTGTCATATATTGTGCCTCGGTTTGCGTTTACATTGGTACGGGACATCTGCTGTGATTCGCCCCTTGTTTTAAGCTCAGGTCCACGAAAAATCTGCCAATATACAATACGTCCGATTACTGCCACAAGAAGCACTACAAAGAACGCTAAAAATACCAACATTCTCTTTCTCATTTTATTCATAGCCTCGCCTCCGTATCAAGCAATAAAAATTCCAATAATGCAAGCATTGCGCCATCCGTTTTCGGTGGCGCAAACTCATTCTACTTCTATCTTCAATAATATATTTCTATGCACTAAAAACTTATTTAATGCTGAAAAGACCTATTACGTTCTGTTTAAGGTCCACCGCAGCTTCTGCAACCCGATTTTTAACTCCCTCAACCTCTCTTGCAGTAAGCTCGCATACGTCATCCTGTTTAACATTTACATAAACAGTCTGATTTTTATTGAGTCTTTGCATTCCGAGTCTTGTCTTGGCAGCCTCCTCAATTGCAGTTAAATCTATATTTTCTTCAAGCTCATAAAGCTTTTGGCTTGTATAGCTTTCAATCTCTGCCAGTTCTTTCTGTAGACTTTTTATCTTAAGTTCACTCTCATACTCGGATACGTTTTTACCAATCATAAAAACAGCCGCAAGTATTACCATAACTACATATCCAATAAATATCACTCTGTTCTTAGCTGTATCACGTTTGCGGCTTGCGAGTATTTCTTGTCTTTTGTTTTTTAGCTCTTCTTCATATCTGTCATCTTCCCACGCATATGCCAGATTACCGTATCCCACGCTTTTATCCCCCTTTTGTATGTTATAGCTTTTGTATGACTCTCAGTTTCGCACTTTTTGAACGAGAGTTGTAGGTTTGCTCCTCCTCCGACGGCAGCAGCGGCTTTTTTGTGATAATCTTTACGGCAGGCTGTTTTCCACAGACACACACTGGAAAATCCTTCGGACAGGTACAGCCCGCCGCCAGTTCACTAAAGCATTGCTTGACAATTCTGTCCTCCAAAGAATGGAAGGTAATAACTGCCAATCTGCCGCCTTTGTTAAGACAGGAAACAAAATCGGTTATTGCATTTTTAAGTATTTCAAGCTCGCCATTCACTTCAATTCGTATAGCCTGAAATACACGTTTCGCCGGATGCGACCCCCTATCACGCGCACCGGCAGGAACAGCTGCCAAAATTATGTCAGCTAGTTCTTTCGTTGTTTCAATCGGCTTCGTTTCTCGCCGTTTTACTATAAATTCTGCTATTCTCTTTGACCATTTTTCTTCGCCATAGCGGTAGAAAATATCGCAAAGTGCATTTCTGTCATATGTATTTACCACATCATATGCTGATTTGGTATCATTTTGGTTCATACGCATATCAAGATGTGCTTCCTTCATATAACTGAAGCCTCTTTCAGCATTGTCAAGCTGATACGATGATACGCCCAAATCAAGCACCGCACCGTCTATTCTCTCAATGCCGAGGTTTTGAAGTACTTCCTTAATATTTGCAAAGTTACTGTTGACAAGCGTAATTCTGTCAGAGTAAGGTGTAAGCCTTTTCCCTGCGGCAGCTATTGCCTCAGTGTCCCTGTCAATACCAATCAGCCTTAATGAGCTGTTTCTTTTAAGAATTTCCTCAGAATGTCCGCCGCCACCCAAAGTTCCGTCAGCATATATGCCGTCATCCTTAAGTTTAAGCGCGTCCACCGACTCATTAAGAAGCACCGATATATGAGCGAATTCCATCTTGTATCTCCTTAAATATTAAGACCAAACTGTGAAATGCCATCAAGAATTTCGTCAAAGTCAGCCTCTGCCATAACATCCTGATACTTCTTAGCATCCCAGATTTCCATTTTTGAGCCAATACCCACAAGGATAATATCACGGGTCATTCCAACAGCTTCCATAAGCTCGCCCGTAAGAGCGACTCTTCCCTGCTTGTCCACTTCACCCTCAACCGACTGACCAAACACTATCTGCACAAATCTCTTTGCAGCTCTGTTAGTAGTTGTAGGCAAATCCCTTACCTGCTCCTTAAGTATTGTCCACTCGTCCTCGGTATAAAGCAAAAGACAGTCATCAACCAGTGAACGTGTAATATGCACAGGACCGTCTATCTTTTCGCGTACCTTTGACGGCAACACAAATCTGCCTCGCTCGTCAAGCTGACGTGTAAAGCTTCCGAAAAGGTCTGCCATATCCGTTCACCGCCTTTCACTTTAGTGTAAAAACATCGGTTTTAAGTAAAATCTACCCATTTCTACCCAAACCAACCTTTATATACCCAATTGTACACCATTTCATACAAAATTGCAAGTATTTTTATTAAAAAAATAATACTTTTTTTTAATTTGTGTTACAAAGATTTCTTTAGTGTAATAATTAGGAAACAATATTTAGTTGTCTTTGTTACAAATTTATATTCTATATACATTATATTGTATTATTTCGTATATTTCAAGCAACGTAACATAACACAATATATAGTGTTATTCTCAAAATAATTGGGGTTTTAGGCAACATCAGACTCCCTTTTAATCAAGAGGAGTTACTTTATATTGCCATTTGGTCTCCGCCATGATATAATAAATGTATGAAATATGAACAGGGGTGGCAATATGGCGAAATTAGAACAAGCACTCAGAGGCGATTTTAAGCAAATTTTGAAAAGAATAGAAGATGGAATACTAAACAGCAGTATGTCGGCAACACTTGAAGATTCAAGCGATTTCTATCTCGGTGACACACGTTGCAGCGTGAGAGTTTTTGAAAGATACAGTTATATGGGCAAAAATCGCGTCAGCCTTAGCGTAACATTGTTCGGTTGCGGAGAAAACATTAAGATGTCCGCAATAACTTCCGGCGGAAGTCAGGCAATGTTTTTCAAAATAAATACATTTGGTGAAGAAGCATTTTTGGAGAAGCTTCGTGAACTTTTCTGAAAGGAGATATTTATAATGAAGAAATATATAGGTTATATCCCCGCCGTACTGTTTTCCGCATTTTATCTTATGGTAGGCTTTGTCGGGGCAAGCTTTACTATGTCTATGGTCTTACTGTGGCTTGCTTGCTTTTGGATCTCTGCAATCTTGTTACATAAAGGCGTGTTTTGGGGCGGAGTTTTCGGGTTATTCCCCGCAATCAATATGATTTATATGGGGACGCAAGAAACAGGGCAAGTTATTGACATAGAAATACCGCTTGGAATTGCAGTATTACTATTTTATGTGATTTTCGGCTTTTATCTCTGGAAAAAACGCAACTCGGACGGAGCAAAGGTTGAAAACAAAGAAATACTAAAAGTGGTATTAAAATTTATTTTGACAGCAGCCACCATATTTGTCAGCACTTACGTTGGACTATTATTTGCTCTACTGCTAATGCCCGAGGGTATAAGTATGATGATTTCATATATAGGAATGTTCCTTCTTCCTGCCTTGCTCTTGCCATTAATATGGCTTAAATGGCGAAAAAAGATTGTGATTATATGGTCGGTTTTTGTAATGTTGTATCTTATCGCCTTTGGTGTGAACTACGGAATTGTAAAATACAACGAAAGTATTACCATCAATACAGCACCAAACATCAATGTTCACGAATATCTCCCATTTGATGAAGAGTCAAAGATTGTAAAGATAGACAGCAAAACATTAAAGCTAACGGAAAATCTGCCAAGAATAGACGGAGCAGCAGCACTCTTTCCTGTTTACTCTGCATTTGTAAATGCAGTTTATCCCGAGGCGACAACATTTTCAGACGGAGTATTTGAATACAACAACACACCCGAAGGTTACAGACTTTTAGCAGAAAAGGAAACGGACATTTTTGTCGGTGTGTACCCATCAGACGAGCAGAAAGCATATGCCGAGGATTGTAACACAACCTTTAAATATACACCTATCGGAACAGAGGCATTTGTTTTCTTTGTTCACAAGGATAATCCGATTGAAAATCTTACCTCTGAGCAGATTAAAAGTATTTATTCAGGCGAGATAACAAACTGGAAGGATGTCGGCGGAAAGGACGAAGAAATCGCTGCATTCCAGAGAAACGAGGGCAGCGGAAGTCAGAGTATGCTAAAACGGTTTATGGGAGATAAACCGATAATGGCGGCTCCTACGGAATTAGTAAATGATTTGATGGTCGGCATTATTGAAAGAGTGTCTAACTACAAGAGCAAGTCAAATTCCATAGGCTTTTCTTTTAGGTACTATGTTGAAGGTATTATCAAAAACCCTGATATCAAAATGCTGTCCATAGACGGTATAGCACCGACAACAGAAAATATTAAGAACAGCAAATATCCCATAGTAACACCGATTTATGCCGTAACTTACAAAGAACAGACAAACAAAAATGTTGACAAGCTGCTCCAATGGATATTGTCCGACGAAGGACAGTATATAGTTGAAGAAACGGGATATGTAGGACTCCCCGATTAAATTTGATGTCAGAAAAATTGATATATTCCCGAATATTGCGAAATCTTTTTTATAGAAAAAGATAAAAAAGCCTTGACACCCGACTATAATAGTGTTATAATAGTCAAGCAGTCAAGGTAAATATCGCAGGGTAGAGCAGCTTGGTAGCTCGTCGGGCTCATAACCCGGAGGTCGTCGGTTCAAATCCGGCCCCTGCACCCAAATGAAAAAAAGACACCGATAGGTGTCTTTTTTTCATTTGTAATGTAGCGACTGATGGAGATGTCCTCTTCGTACTTATGAGACCGACGAGCGAAGCGATAACCCGGAGGTCGGCAGTCCAAGCTATTATTTTCTTTTTTCTTTATTTAAGTTAACACGACGCATAGCAGAAACAATTTTTCTCTTATAATAATACTTACGTTCACAAACAATCACATTATTCCATTTACCGCAACAATCACACAAATCATATTCTTTTGATAGGACATATCTCAATTTTGTAAATTTTTTTCCCATTTATTTTATTCCAACATTCAAGACAAATCTCTGCCATAACAATCACCATTCCCCACAAAAACAATTTTGCACTCATATAAGTGCAATTATAGCATAATTTAAGTATATAATCAAGAAAAATATTTAAGTTATATATTGGTGATAGTTGTGAATACAAAATATGAAAAACAGGTTGGAGAAAATATACGCCTCCTTAGAAGAAACCACAATTTAACTCAAGACCAATTAGCTGCCAAGCTTCAGGTTTCAGGCTGTGATATCACAAGAAGTGCATTAGCTAAAATCGAAGTCGGTCAAAGACATTTATATCCCGACGAGTTAAAGGCAATAAAAGAAATATTGAATGTACCTTATGAAATCATTCTTAACTAATACCCACTTCGTATGAAGTGGGTATTAGTTTTATATATTGTATAAATAATGATAAAGTCCCTTTTTCTCAATCAGGTCATCGTGCTTTCCGCTTTCCACAATGCCGTCCTCTGTAAGAACAAGTATATTATCTGCATTTTTGATTGTGGTAAGCCGATGAGCAATAGTGAACACTGTCCTGCCTTTAGCCAGCTCGTCAAGAGAGTTCTGGACCATTCTCTCGCTCTCATTGTCGAGTGCCGAAGTCGCCTCATCAAGTATTAGTATAGGCGGATTTTTAAGGAAAACTCTCGCTATTGAAATTCGTTGTTTTTGTCCGCCCGAAAGCTTAACTCCCCTTTCGCCGACATAGGTATCATAGCCGTCGGGCAGCTTTTCGATAAACTCATCCGCTCCTGCACGTCTTGCCGCCTCTTTAATCTCCTCTAACGTAGCACCCGGTCTGCCATATTCGATATTATCCCTCACTCGTCCCGAGAACATATAAACGTCCTGCATAACCACACCAATCTGTCCTCTTAACGATTCCATCGTCATATCATTTACATTAACACCGTCGATTAAAATTTCTCCATCGGTAACCTCATAAAATCTCGGAATAAGATTGCAAAGCGTAGTCTTTCCACCGCCCGACGGTCCCACAAGGGCAATACTCTCCCCTGCCTTTACATCTATCGACACATCTTTTAAAACATATTCCTCATCGTCAGGATAATGGAAGCTGACATTTTTAAACTCCACATTCCCCACAAAATCAGCCGCATCAACAGCATTCGGTTTATCCAGAATATCAGGCTTGGTGTCCATCAGCTCCAGAAATCGCTCAATTCCTGTCATACCTCTTTGAAACTGTTCGGAAAAGTTTACTATTACCCTAATTGATGCAATAAGGGTAGAAATATACAGAAGATATGCCATCAAATCAGCGGCATTTATCTTACCATAAATCATAAATATTCCGCCCGCCGCAACTGCAGTTATATACATAAGACCGTCAAAAAGCCTTGTTGTTGACTGGAATGCCGCCATATACAGATATCCACGTTTCTTTATCCTCTTAAATTCTTCGTTTCCGTCCTCAAATTTTCCCTTTTCTATCTCCTCGTTCGCAAAGGACTTTACCACTCTTACTCCCAAAAGGCTATCCTCTACCTGAGCATTAAGCTCGCCTATCTGATGTCTTTGTTGTTTAAAGGCGGCACGCATTTTACCACGCCAACTAAGGCAGCAGACAAGCATTATAGGTATAAGAACAAATATAATTCCTGTCAAAGTCAGGTTTATATTTGCAAGTATTATAAATGATGCAATAAACTTAAACCCGACTATAAACATCTCCTCAGGGCCGTGATGAGCAAACTCTGTTATATCAAAAAGGTCGGATGTAATTCTTCCCATAATCTGTCCCACCTTGGTGTTAGAGTAGAAGGAAAAGGACAGCTTTTGCAAATGGTCAAAGAGATCCCTTCTCATATCCGTTTCAATCTTTACTCCCATAACATGCCCGTTATATGCCATATAATAATTTGCCGCCGTATCAATTACACGAAGCACAAGATAGAATATCGTTATTTTTGCAATATAATCTATGGTAAGCGATGCCGCATCATATATTGCCGCATTTGAAATTTCTCTTGCAATAAGCGGGAATATAATCTCACACACCGCCGTCAGCGACGCACACAAGAGGTCTAATATCAACGTAACCTTATATCTCGTAAAATACGGTATAAAGCGTTTGAGCATATACCATACCGACATTTTGTTATATTTCACACAGTTCACGTCCCTTCTATATTTATTGTAACACAAAAAACAGCTTTTGTACAATAGCGAACTTGACTTTTCGCAAAAAAAGTATATACTATAATAAGAAAACAAAAACAGAAAGGTCTTTGATAAAAATGGAATGTAATCACGATTGCGAAAATTGTTCGGCAAACTGCGAAAGCCGTGAGGCTGAAAGCTTTCTCGCTCCGCAGAATCCAAACAGCAATATAAAAAAGGTAATAGGAATTGTAAGCGGCAAGGGTGGCGTTGGTAAATCCTTGGTTACTGCACTTTCTGCCGTTACTGCCGCAAGACTTGGGTATCAGGCTGCAATTCTTGATGCAGACCTTACAGGCCCATCCATACCGAAAATGTTTGGAATAAAGAAAAAGGCTCAAGGCTCAGAGCTTGGCATACTGCCCGAAAGCTCTAAAACAGGTATTAAGATTATGAGCTTAAATCTCCTTCTGGAAAACGAGAGCGACCCTGTTATCTGGAGAGGTCCTGTTATTGCAGGAACTGTTAAACAGTTCTGGACAGATGTTGTGTGGGAGGACGTAGACTTTATGTTCGTTGATATGCCTCCGGGCACGGGAGATGTGCCTCTTACTGTGTTCCAGTCCTTGCCTGTTGACGGAATTATTGTAGTAGCTTCTCCGCAAGAGCTTGTAGGAATGATTGTTGAAAAAGCTGTGAAGATGGCGGCTATGATGAATATTCCCATACTCGGCTTAGTCGAGAATATGAGCTATGTTAAATGCCCCGATTGTGGCAAGGAAATTAAAATCTTTGGTGAAAGCCATATTGACAAGGTTGCAATGGAGCATCATATCCCGCTTTTAGGCAGAATTCCTGTTGAGCCAAAGTTAGCTGCTGCATCTGATAGCGGTATGATTGAGCTATTTGAGGGTGATTGGCTTGATACTGTAGGTAAGAAGCTTGAAGAAATGATAGGCGAATAAGTAACACAAAAGCAGAGCGGAATGAACCGTTCTGCTTTTTTATCACTTGTCTGCTTTATTCACAAATTCCTCGTGTCTTAAAAGCATATGATAGAACTCAAACAGCATATCAATGCCCTTTTCGTTAAGACGTTTAATATCAAGCTTATCAGAAAAGCTTTGACCCTTATATATTCTGTGATTGCTTGTACCGCAGATATAGTCGGTAGACACACCAAAAAATTCAGCAAGGCTTACCCAAGACCTTACATCAGGCTTTCTGTTTCCGCATTCCCACTCTGAAACAAGTGCTCTTGAAACATTTATTTTATCTGCAAGCTCGTACTGGCTTAATCCCAGTTCATTTCTTAATTCTGCTATTCTTGAACCTACCAATTTTGATGATTCACTTTTGAGTGATGCCATTTGTTACTCCCCTTTCCACTGACATATATTCCCTTATATTACCAAACACAACAATTTTGGAAGAAATGTCCCCCTATTTATTTGACCTTTTATTTTTTTTCTGTTATAATAACTCTAAGGTGGTGTTTTATATATGTACACTATATTTATTATACTATTATCTGTGATTATTGCAATAGAAATAATAACTTTTTTTATTGTAATATCCAAAAAAAGCAACAACGAATCAGCCATACAGACATTAAAAGCAATAGGCGACGGAATATCCTCTTCACAATCGGCTGCCAACGAGCTACAAAAGGAACGGCTTGAGCAGATACAAAAGAGTGTATCCGGCTCGCTTGCACAACAGGAGCTTCGTTTCAAGACCTTTGAAAGCGAAACAAGAGAAAAACTTGAAAACATTCGTTCTGTCACCGAGAAACAGCTTTTGGAAATCAGAAATGACAACAGCAAGCGTCTTGATGAAATGAGAAAAACGGTTGACGAAAAGCTGCAAAAAACTCTTGAGGATAAAATGAACGAGTCCTTTCGCCTTGTATCCGAGCGTTTGGAGCAGGTTTACAAAGGTCTTGGTGAAATGCAGACCTTGGCAACAGGTGTTGGAGATTTGAAAAAGGTTCTCTCAAATGTAAAAACAAGAGGTATCTTAGGAGAAATTCAGTTGGGCTCAATACTCAAGGAAATACTTTCTCCCCAGCAGTACGAGGAAAATGTTGTTACCGTTCCCAACAGCCGTAATCCTGTCGAGTTTGCAGTAAAATTTCCGCACGATGATGGTGGTTTTACCTATCTTCCGATTGACTCCAAATTTCCGCTTGATGCCTACTCTGCACTTCAGGATGCATACGAAAGTGGCGAGGCAGATGCAGTCAAATCGGCGGCATCGGCTCTTTGCACACGTCTTAAGCAGTTTGCGAAGGACGTTCACGAAAAGTATGTCTTATCACCGTACACAACCGAGTTTGCAATTATATTTCTTCCGGTTGAAGGCTTGTATGCCGAGGTCGTAAATCGCGGAATGGTGGAAGTTCTTCAAAGAGAATACAAGGTTAATATAACAGGCCCCAGCACAATGGCGGCTTTGCTTAATTCTCTCCAGATGGGATTTAAAACTCTTGCAATCGAAAAGCGGTCCGCAGAGGTGTGGACACTTTTGGGTGCCGTTAAAAAGGAATTTGACACCTTTGGTAAGGTTTTAGACTCTGCACAAAAGAAGATTGAGCAGGCAAATTCCGAGCTTGATAAATTAGTAGGCGTCAGAACAAGGGCAATAGAAAGAAAGCTAAAGAATGTAGAAAGTCTGGATGAGGAAAGTGCCAGAGCTATGTTGGAAATAGAGGAATAAAAGATGAGAATTAAAGATATTTTAGCAAACGGCAAAGTAAACGTATCCTGCGAGCTAAGTCCTCCTAAGGAGCTTACAAGCCTTGAAAACACAGCCGGAATAGTAGCTGAGCTTGCAAATCTCAACCCTGCCTTCATAAGTGTTACATACGGTGCGGCAGGCACAAAGGCAACTGCCGAAAAAACAATTGAGGTTGCTCGTCAAATTCAATGCGACAACAATGTAACCGCACTTGCACATCTCACCTGTATAAACGCTGAAGACGATATAATCGACCATACACTAGATTGTCTACATGCAGACGGTATTGAAAACATTCTTGCTTTAAGGGGCGATATCCCCGAAGGTTATGAATTTAACACCAATGCCAAATACCGCCACGCAAGCGACCTTGCAGCAAAAATAAAAGCAAGGGGCGACTTTTGTATAGGTGGTGCGTGCTACCCCGAAGGACACACCGAATCGGAGAACAGAGCAAACGATATAGAAAACCTTAAAATTAAAGTTGACGCAGGCTGCGACTTTTTGACAACACAGATGTTTTTTGACAACAACATTCTATACAGCTTTATGTTCAGGTTACTAAAAGCCGGTATTGACGTACCTATTGTTGCAGGAATTATGCCGGTTGTAAATGCAAAACAGATTGAAAGAATATGCCGTCTTTCAGGAACAGCTCTTCCGCCAAGATTTGCGGCAATCGTAGACCGTTTTGGCAACAATCCCAAATCTATGCGTCAGGCAGGCATTGCATATATGACAGAGCAGATAATCGACCTCGTTGCAAACGGTGTAACGAACATTCATATCTACACAATGAACAAACCCGACATTGCAAAGAGTATAATGGGAAATCTGTCCGATATTATAAACTAACAGAGGGACACTAAATGGATATTGATTTAAAAGAAGTTCTTCGGTATATGGGGAGCGGCAACAGTGATGTAAAAGACGAGATATTGTCAGCTGTTACTGCAGTCTGCGATATGCTGCAAAATACTGTGTCGCCTCGGTACGTTTACCGCATTTTCCCAATTATTGTTTCGGAAGATACTGTAAGAGTGGCTGATACTTTATTTATAAGCAGACGGCTTGCATCACACCTTAAAGACTGCAACAAAGCCGCCATTCTTGCTGCCACACTCGGCACGCAGGCAGATACTATCATAAGACGGTCTATGGTTTCGGGGACAGTAAATTCATCTGCTGCTCAGGCTGCAGGCACGGCAATGATTGAACAGGTTGCAGACATTGCCACAGAGGCTATCGAAAAGGAAAGCGGACTAAAAGCAATACCCCGTTTTTCACCAGGGTATGCCGACTGGGAATTATCGGCACAAAGGGATATGCTGAGTCTATGCGATGCACAAAAGCGAATAGGTATAACTCTTACCGAATCTTTAATGATGATACCCACCAAATCGGTAACAGCAATAATAGGACTAAACAATACAGGCTGTACTGCAAAGAAAGACTGCAGCCAATGTGATAAAAAGGACTGTGATTACAGATTATGAAAGATTTTAAAGCACGTTTAGGACAAGAAATACTCTTTTTTGACGGCGCAATGGGAACAATTCTCCAAAGTAAAGAACTTACAGCCGGAGAGCTTCCTGAAATGTGGAACATTACGCACGCAGAAGACATTTATGACGTACACAAAAGCTACGTCGATGCAGGAGCTAATATTATAAGCACCAATACATTTGGCGCTAATCCTATAAAACTTAGCAGGGACACTAAACTTCTTGAGGATATAATTGCAAATGGTGTTTCTATTGCTAAAAGAGCCAATCCTGACGGATATGTTGCACTTGACATAGGGCCCTTGGGAAAGCTCCTTGCCCCTTATGGCGATTTACCGTTTGATGATGCATACAGCGCCTTCGCAGAAGTAGTAAAAATTGGTACAAAAGCGGGTGCCGACCTTATTCTGATTGAAACAATGAGCGATGTTTATGAGGCAAAGGCGGCAGTATTGGCAGCAAACGAAAATTCTGACCTTCCGGTAGTTCTTACCTTTGCTTTTAATGAAAACGGCAGACTTCTGACCGGTGCTGATATCGAAACTGTGGCTCATATATTTGAAGGACTCGGTGTTGATGCTCTCGGCTTTAACTGCGGCTTAGGCCCCCGTGAGATGCTTCCATTTATAAACGAGCTTGCCGCTTCTACAAGCCTTCCGATTGTAGTAAATCCAAATGCCGGACTCCCCGTCTCAGTAAACGGCAAGACGGTATTTAACATAAATCCCGAGGAATTTGCTCTCCTGCAGACAAAGGTTTATGACAGCGGCGCGGCAATTCTCGGCGGGTGCTGCGGTACAACTCCGGAGCACATCAGAGAGACCGTTAAGCTTTTAAAAGGCAAAATAACCATACACCGCAAAACCGAAAAGAGAACGGCTATAACCTCCTCTTCAAAAACTGTTTATTTTGGCAAAAAGCCCATTATAATCGGCGAAAGGATAAACCCCACAGGCAAAAAGCTGTTGAAAGAGGCATTAAGAAACAATGATATAGACTATATTCTTCGCGAGGCTGTTGCACAGACCGAAAAGGGCGCAGATGTGCTTGACGTAAACGTAGGACTTCCCGAGATAGACGAGCCTGAAATGATGAAATCGGCGGTTATTGCCATTCAGGGCATATCAAATCTGCCTCTCCAGATAGACACATCCGACACCGCGGCAATGGAAAAAGCACTTCGTTACTATAACGGCAAGGCACTCGTAAACTCGGTAAACGGCAAAGAGGAATCACTAAGTACCGTTCTTCCGCTTGTTAAAAAATACGGAGCCGCTGTTGTATGTCTGACATTGGACGAAAGCGGTATTCCCGATACCGCAGAGGGAAGAATTGAGATTGCAAAGAAAATCGTCGCTCGTGCCGAAGAATACGGCATCGGACACGAAAATCTCATTATAGACGCACTTGCAATGACAATCTCAACAGGCGTAGATAATGCAAAGATAACACTTGATACCATAGACTATTTAAGAAATGTAATGGGGCTAAACACAGTTCTCGGTGTTTCCAATATCTCGTTTGGACTCCCTGCAAGAGAAAACATCAATGCAGTATTCTTTGCTAACGCACTCGAAAGAGGCTTGTCAGCAGGAATTATCAATCCCCTGTCCGATAGTATGATGACAGCTTACAGAGCTTTTCTGGCGTTGCACGCATATGATAAGGACTGTGCGGAATATATTGCAGCTTTTGCCGATACCAAGCCGGCGCCTGTCAGCACCAACACCGCAATTACTCTTAGAGATGCGGTTATAAAAGGTCTTTTGGAGGATGCGTACACCGCCGCAAAGGAGCTTTTGAAAACCACCGCTCCGCTTGATATTATAAACGGCGAGCTTATTCCTGCTCTTGATATTGTTGGAACAGGCTTTGAACAGAATAAGATTTTTCTTCCTCAGCTTTTAATCAGCGCTGATGCCGCAAAACGCGGTTTTGACGCTATAAAAGAGCATATGATTGAAACAAACACAGTAAGCGACTCCAAAGGCGATATTGTTCTTGCAACCGTCAAGGGCGATATACACGACATTGGCAAAAACATAGTAAAGGTGCTTCTGGAAAACTACGGCTATAACGTAATAGACCTCGGCAAAGATGTTCCGCCCAAAACAGTTGTTGAAACGGTGCTTAAAAATAACATAAAGCTTGTCGGACTAAGCGCACTTATGACCACTACTGTGTGCAGTATGGAAGAGACCATAAATCATCTTCGTGCAAAAACCGACTGCAAAATTATGGTCGGCGGTGCAGTTCTGACCGACGACTACGCAAAATCTATCGGTGCAGATTTTTATGCAAAAGATGCTCTCGGTGCAGTAAGAATTGCCAACAAATTGTTTGGCACAGATAATTAAGGAGATATTTTTATGAAAAAATTACTTTTTCTTATTTCACTACTCTTTTTGTTATCTCCGACTGCTTATGCTGACTATGAGCTTGGTGAGTATGTTTGCGAGATGCCTGAAACTCTATATACTCCGCCTGCGGTAAGCTTCTTTACTGAGCCGACAGTAGAGGAAACTCTCTACAACCGTTTTGAATCCGCTGTTGTCAATGCTGCTACTGATGGTGCATTACAAAGTTCTGTTTATATACCTATATCAGACATAGGGGTAGATTTTGCTGCTGATGATGCTACTGTTGATTATCTACTTAATATCTACTCAAATGTAGTATATAACAACCCGCAAATAGGCAACCTAATTTCAGGAATAAGTGCCAGGGCGGAAAATGGAAAGATAACCAAAATACGGCCATTGTACCGTGCTATATATAACGAACAGACGTATCAGTCATTGGCAACAGACGAGGAAAAGGCTGATTATCTTGCAAAAACACATAATGTTGACGCATTCAATCAAGCTGTTAAATATGCCTATTCTAAAGCGATTGCACCCGATATGACAGCGGACTGGCAAAAGCTTTTATCCATTCACGATTACTTAGCTGATACCATTACCTATTCAGACATTGTCGCAAGCGGCACTGATGCCCAAATAGACGCATATAAAGAAAACACAAATTATCTTGCTTGGACTACATATAGTGCTCTTGTAGGCGACAGAATTTCCGTTTGTCAGGGCTATTCCCTTGCATTTAAACTTCTTTGCGATATGGCAGGAATTGAGTGCGGATATGCAGTATCGGCAAAACACATATGGAATATTGCAGAATGTAATGGTAACTATTATCACATAGATGTAACCTGGGATGACACCATAACTGTTGTAGTAACTGACGAAAATGAAAATAATTACAGATGCACCTCAGATCATGTTTTGAGACGGCACTTTCTTCGTTCTGACACCGATAGCTCAACTCTGCATTCCACAGAGGGTGTATGGACAACCAATATGCCCAAATGTACAGACTCGGTCTATCGCAATACCTTGCTTGCGGGCGAGCTTGATACCATATACTCACGGCTTTGGTGGGATAACAACACCTTTTGGTTTGAAGCATATGATCATTATTTGAACCCTGATGCAGAAACCGTAACCTGTTACCCGTCTGAAAGATATTATAAGTTTACTGAAAATGGTTTTGTCAGATCAAGTTACGAAAAACTCGAAGCTGTAATGTATAACGTATTTCCGTTATCTTCTACAATAAACCTTATCGCAATAGACGGCACTGCCGACACAAATGCAGATTTCTATGCTGCAAAATACACCGAAGACGGAGTACTGATTGATGTATATAAGACCGACATCACATTTAACTCCTACGGCGAGGCAGTGGCAGAATTTCCAAACGTATGTAACCGCCTGTTTCTTTTTACAGACAAAGGTATAAAGCCTTTGGCACATTCTAAGTAAATATGAACAAAATGTAAAAATTAGCACTCTCAACCAAAGAGTGCTAATTTTTTATTGACAAACATAGAAAATAGGGATAAAATAATGGATAGTAAATTATACCAAGGAGTTGAATTTAATGGCAACAGGTAATATTACCGTCAGTTCGGAAAACATATTTCCGATTATAAAAAAATGGCTTTATTCGGACAAGGATATATTCCTTCGCGAGCTTGTTTCAAACGGCTGCGACGCTGTTACAAAGCTCAAAAAGCTGGCATCTTTGGGTGAAGCCAAATTTGATGCAGAAGAAAAGTTTGCTATTACCGTTACAATTGATAAGGATGCAGGGACACTCTCCATCTCCGACAACGGTATCGGTATGACATCTGAGGAGATAGAAAAGTATATCACACAGATTGCATTTTCCGGTGCTGCTGATTTCCTGTCTAAATACAAGGAAGAAGAGGATAAGGGCTCACAAATTATCGGTCATTTTGGACTCGGTTTTTACTCCGCTTTTATGCCGTCTGAGAAGGTTGAAATAGACACACTTTCCTATCAGGATGGTGCAAAAGCGGTAAGATGGAGCTGTGATGGAAGCATGGAATACACACTTTCCGACAGCGACAGAACTGCAAGAGGAACTACCGTAATCCTCCACATTGCCGAGGACAGCAAAGAGTTTTTGGAGGAGTTTGAAGTACGAAGTATTTTAAACAAATACTGTGCATTCCTGCCCGTTGAGGTTTTCCTTGAGGTTCTCCCCAAGGAAGAAAAAGAAGAGCCGCACGAACCAAAGCCGATAAATGACACAACACCACTCTGGACAAAGGCACCCAAGGATTGTACAGATGAGGAATATAAAGAGTTTTATACAAAGGTATTTGCAGACTTCACACCGCCTTTGTTCTGGATTCACCTTAATGTAGATTTTCCGTTCAACTTAAAAGGCATCCTCTACTTCCCGAAAATCAACCACGAGTTTGCGGCACAGGAGGGACAGATTAAGTTATTCAATAATCAGGTATTCGTTGCCGATAACGTGAAAGAAGTCATCCCCGACTTCCTGATGCTTCTAAAGGGTGTTATCGACTGCCCCGACCTCCCGCTTAATGTTTCGAGAAGCTTTCTGCAGAATGACGGCTATGTCAAGAAGATTTCTTCACATATTACAAAGAAGGTTTCCGATAAGCTCGGCGAGCTGTTCAAAAAGGAACGTGAAAGCTTTGAGCAGTATTGGGACGACATAAACGTATTTATCAAGTACGGCTGTCTGCGTGATGAGAAGTTCTATGACCGAGTAAAAGATTATATCATATACAAGGATTTGGACGGCAAGTATCTAACACTAAATGAGCTTACAAACGACGGAGAGAAGAAGACCGTCTACTATGTAACAGACGAGAGCATACAATCTCAGTACATCAATATTCTGCGTTCTCAGGGCGAAAATGCGGTTATGCTTCCTGCTGTGATGGATACACACTTTATCTCCTTCCTCGAAATGAAGAACGAGGGCCTTAAATTCAAAAGAATTGACTCGGCAATTTCCGATTCGCTTACCGATACGGATGCCGAAAAGGATAGCAACGAGGGCATTATTGAGCTGTTTAAGACTACTCTCAATATTGAGGAATTGAAGATTGAGGCTCAGGCACTAAAGGCTGAGGATATGCCAGGGGTTATGCTCGTTTCCGAGGAATCAAGACGTATGAGAGAAATGTACCGCTCGTACGGTCAGCAGTTTGCAGGTATGAGTGATATGTTTAAGGACGAATGTACTCTTGTTCTTAATACCGCAAATCCGCTTATTAAAAAGCTGCCCGATTTGGACGGCGAAAAACAGGCACTCATTATAAATCACATCTATGACCTTGCATCCCTTTGTAACAAACCTCTCTCCCCCGAGCAGATGACTCGCTTTGTGGAAAGAAACAACCAAATTATGCAGATGGTGATATAAAAAAAATGGCTATGCTAAGCATAGCCATTTTTTTATATTAACACTTTTTTGAATCTTCTTCAATATTAAGAGGATATTTGCCTGTAAAGCAACCTGTACAAAATCCGCAGTTTGCCTTTGGTGCAATTTTTGCAAGTGCCTCCACACTTAAAAATCCTAAGCTATCTGCACCAATCAGCTTGCAAACCTCTTCGTTTGTTCTGCCAACCATTACAAGCTGGTCTCTTGACGGGACATCTGTGCCGAAGTAGCAGGGCCAGAGGAACGGGGGTGCTGATGAGCGAACGTGTACTTCCTTTGCTCCTGCCTTTCTGAGCAAGCTTACAATTCTCTTTGATGTAGTACCTCTTACAATAGAGTCATCAACCATAACAACCCTCTTGCCCTCAACGGTACTCTTTAACACATTAAGCTTAATTCTTACCGAATTTTCACGCATTGACTGCAACGGCTGAATAAATGTTCTGCCAATATATTTATTCTTTATAAATCCAAGACCGTAAGGTATCCCTGATTTTTCGGCATAACCCATAGCAGCAGAAATGCCGGAATCGGGAACACCGATAACCACATCAGCATCAACAGGATATTCCTCCGAAAGATATGCACCTGCAAGCTTTCTTGACTCGTGTACCATCTGCTGTTCTATCACACTGTCGGGACGTGCAAAATAGAGATACTCAAATATACAAAGCGAGGTCGGTCTGGAGTTTACGTATGTATCAATTGATGTAATCTCGCCGTCCTTTACAACCACAACCTCACCGGGACGTACATCACGCACATACTCCGCACCTACGCTATCGAGTGCACAGGTTTCAGATGCGATTATTATAGCCTTGCCCCTTTTACCTATACAAAGAGGCTTAATCCCCCACGGGTCGCGGCAAGCGATAATCTTCTGTGCAGACATTACCACAAGTGCATATGCACCGTAAAGATGCTTCATACTCTCCTCAACTGCACGTTCTATTGACGGAGTTTCAAGTCTTGCTCTTGCAATGGTATATGCAAAAGCCTCAATATCGGTTGAAGTCTGGAATATCGAGCCAGCCTTAGTCAGCTCCTGCAAAAGAGTTTCGGAATTAACAAGGCATCCGTTATGAGCAACTGCAATATTGCCCTTAACATATCTGATAACCAACGGCTGTGCATTTTCCATCTTCGATTCGCCCTGAGTCGCGTAACGAACATGTCCAAGTGCCATTGTGCCATCCAAATTCTCAAGAATATCGTCATTAAACACTTCATTGACAAGTCCCATACCCTTATAATGAGAAATGTCCTTATTCTTGCATACTGCTATACCGCAGCTTTCTTGTCCTCTGTGTTGAAGTGCATACAAGCCATAGTAGGCACTGCGTGCAACCTCGCCTTCAGGATCATATATGGCGAATACGCCACATTCCTCGTGTAATCTCTCTGCTTGACTCATATAACCAGTCCTTTCCCGAAGTAAAATACCAATATAATTATACATTACACTCAGGCGATTTTCAACAATTTTTTTCAATTTCATTTATTTTAATAAAACACAGGTCCTAAAGTAGCAAAAATATAATCACATTGACAAAAATGTCTGTTCGTGATATGCTTTTACAGGTAAGGAGGCGGGAAAATGTATCGTGTAAAGGAAGCAATAATTGTAGAGGGCGTTTATGATAAGATAAAGCTTTCTTCATTTATAGATGGGATAATTATGACAACGGGCGGTTTTTCTGTCTTTAACAACAAAAAAACTCAGAGCACAATCCGCACTCTTGCCGAAAGAACAGGTATTGTAATTTTGTCCGATTCCGATTCAGCAGGAATAAAAATACGCAACTTTATCAAGCAATTAGCACCTGACAGTATTATTCTGCACGCATATGTACCGGAAATCAAAGGACGTGAAAAACGCAAGGAAAAGGATAGTGCAGAGGGGCTTTTGGGTGTCGAGGGTATGACGGAGGATGTTATAATAGATGCAATAAGAAAGTCCGGTGCAACAGTTGATGATAAGGCAGGCGTTATACGTTCTGCGAGAGAGATAACCAAGGCGGATATGTTCTCTTTAGGACTTTCAGGCGGTGCTGGCTCCTCCCTTATGCGACAGGAAATATCAAAAAAGCTCGGACTTCCGTCCAAGCTTTCAGCTAATATGTTGCTTGATTGTATTAACAGACTTTTAACGTATGACGAGCTGTTGTTGCTCGTGGAAGAAACAAAAAATTAATAATTCTTGAGGCTTCTGACATAGCGGAAGGTCTTCTCTTCTCCTTCCTCTGCAAGCATAGTTAATAGCTTTTCGAGCAATGCCGCCGTTTCCGGATGCATTGCTTTTTTTGCGTTGCCTCTTTGGAAATACTCAAGTGCCGCAACTCTGTTATAGTTTTCACCCTGATAGACCTTGGTTGCTGCAACTCTGTCGCAGAACATTTCCTTGACGAATCTTAATGGCATTTTAACGGGCGACATAAGTTTTGTCTCCGGGTTATAGTCGGTCCAGTACTCAAAGTGGTGGCGGTTTCTGCCCTTATGATGTATCCATGCTTCCGAATATCCCTTTTCTGTGCGTGCTGCCTCATTGGGACTACGAGTGCCCTGATAATACCTTATTCCCTCACCAAACTCGGTCGGGGTGTATTTTGACAAATCATGCCTTAGCCCCTGCCACAGTATTCCGCATTTGGCACAATGTGCTATTACCTTATGCCGATGCTTTGTTATAGTTTTTAAATGTCCTATAAAATTCAATTTTCCTGCTCCTCAAAAAGTGCCTTGCAAAATTCGTACGGCACAAATTCCTGCAAATCGTCCATCCCCTCGCCTACGCCGATAAACTTAACCGGCAAGCTCTGCTCCTTCATAATAGGAACTATTACTCCACCCTTAGCTGTTCCGTCAAGCTTTGTAAGAATTATTCCCGTAATATCCGCAACCTCAGAGAAGAGCTTTGCCTGAGAAAGTGCGTTCTGACCTGTTGTTGCGTCAAGAACAAGAAGCACCTCTCTTGAACATTCAGGGAGCTCACGTTCTATTACTCGGTTGATTTTAGCAAGCTCCTCCATAAGATTTTTCTTATTATGAAGTCTGCCCGCAGTATCGCATATGAGTACATCACAGCCTCTTGCCTTTGCTGCAGTGCAGGCATCGAATATTACAGATGCAGGGTCGCTGTTTTCCTGATGCTTGATTATATCGCAGCCGCTACGCTGTGCCCATATGTCAAGCTGGTCGATTGCTGCTGCACGGAAGGTATCGGCGGCTGCTAAAAGCACCTTTTTCCCCTGTGATTTATAGTGCGATGCAAGCTTACCTATGCTTGTGGTCTTGCCAACACCGTTTACACCGATAACAAGAATTACCGACGGAGCAGTATCTAATTTCATACGGCAGTCCTTACGGGTTAAAATGTAACGTATAACGTCCGAAAGCTCAGCTTTTACACGGTCTGCCTCTTTAAGTCGTTTCGCTGTTACACGGTCGCGAAGCTCTTCTATGATGTAGCTTGCTGTATATGCACCCATGTCCGCCATTATAAGTGCTTCTTCCAGCTCTTCAAAAAAATCGTCATCTATCTCTGACGTAGTCTTGAAAACGTCGTTGACCTTTTCGGCAATAGATGCACTTGTTTTGGATAGCCCTTGTTTTAATCTGTCAAAAAAACCCATTTTTATTCCTCCTATATGGGAATTTAATATTATTAATTTTCCATCAACCAAGGCTGAGGAAAAATTTCGTAGATTGCTGCCTAAAGCTAAAGGAGCTGTACGGTTGTACCGCCCTTTGGCTTTAGGTAGTGAGATACGGAATTTTAACCAGCCGACTATGATAACATTTCGTCGCTGACATCATCTATTGCCAGAGATAGCATTTTTGTTACGCCCTTTTCCTGCATTGTAACACCGTATAGGACGTTTGCAGCTTCCATAGTACCACGTCGGTGTGTAATTACAACAAACTGTGTATCCTCTAAATAATTTTTGAGGTAAGTAGCAAATCGTGATACGTTTACATCATCAAGCGCGGCATCAATCTCGTCAAGAACACAGAACGGTGTCGGCTTTACAGCAAGAATTGCAAACAGAAGCGCCGTTGCAATCATCGAACGCTCTCCGCCTGAGTAAAGGCTCATATTCTGCAGGGTTTTACCAGGCAATTGTGCCTCAATTTCAATACCGCTTTCTAAAACATTTTCGGGATCGGAGAGATATAGTCTGCCTCTGCCGCCGCCAAATAATTCTGCAAACACCTTCTGGAAGCTCTTGTTAATCTCTGCAAACTGCTTGTTGAAATGCTCCTCCATAAGCTCTTGGGTTGAGGATATAATCTTGTTAAGGTTTTGGATAGCTGCTTCAAGGTCAGCCTTTTGAGTACTTAAGAATTCAAAACGCTCCTTGACCGCCTTGTATTCCTCAATAGCGTCCATATTTACACTGCCGAGTGACTTAATTTTTCCTTTAAGTTCCAAAACTCTTCTTGCCGCTTCCTTCTCATCGGCGATTTCCTGTTTAACCTCTTCTGCAGAAGAAACTGTAAGCTCGTAATCCTCCCACAAGTGTGTGATGATATTTTCGCTGTCTGCTGCAATCTTCTCGCACTTTGTTTCCGCACGGGAATGCTCCTGCTGCAAGAGAACCAGTCGGTCGGTAAATTCTTTATTTGATTCCTGAATTTTGCGTTGCTCCTCGGCAATCTTATCCTTTTCGGCATCAATTTCCGCAATTGCGGCTCTTATAATCTCCGCTCTGCGTTTTATATCTTCTATCTTGTCGTTACATTCGTCAATTTCAAGAGCGAGCTGTTCGTTATCAGCAAGGAATGCCGCCTTTTCGTCAAGCTTTGACCTTTCCTCTTCTGCAAATGCAGATATACTTTCAAGAAGTGATGCTATCGCACTTTGCTCCGCCTCAATCTCGCTTGTAAGAGAACGGATTTTTAATGTTTCTTCCATCACAGATGCTGCCGCATTTTCCTTTTCAGCCTCAAGCTCAGAAAGCTCCTCTTCGGTATTTTTAATAGTCTCTTCTATTTCCATAGCCTTTCTTTCAAAGGTTCTCTGTTCGCCAATAAGACGTGCAACATCATTACCAGAGTTTGCTAACTGTTGCTCAATTGCCGCAAGCTGCTGTTCTAAGCTTCTGCCGCTCTCATCACTTGAGAGCATATTAACCTTCAAATGCTCGGCATTATTTTTAGCAAGCATTGCATCATTTTCATATTCACGCAAGAGCGGCAGATATGAATTCAGTCTGTTTTCAAGATTTTTAAGCTCCGATTCCTTGCTTTCTCTTATCTCAGTAAGCTCGGAAAGGCGTTTCGCAGTCTTTGCAATTTCTGCCGTAAGCTCCTTAATCTCATTTGCACGGGACAAAAATCCACTCTGTTTATTAACACTACCGCCGCTTATTGAGCCACCGGCATTAAACACCTCGCCCGCCACAGTTACACTGCGGAATTTGTATCCGAACTTTTTAGAAAGTGCAATTGCATTATCAATATTATCTGCAATTACAGTTCTTCCAAGCAGATTTTCAATAATTCCTCTGTACTTTTTCTCACATTTTACAAGGTCTGCGGCAATACCTATAACTCCCTCTGCCGCCGATACCTCACGTTCATTATCAAGTCTGCGTGATTTTACCGAGGATATGGGCAAAAATGTAGCTCTGCCACCGTGCTGCTCCTTCAAAAATCTGATTGCAGCCTTGGCATCATCCTCGTCCTCAACTACTATATTCTGCAAGGCTCCTGCAAGTGCAGTTTCGATTGCTGTTATATACTCACTGTCAACCTCAATTAATCCTGAAAGAGCGCCGTAAATCGAGCGATTTTTAAGCTCTGGTGCTTTAAGAACAAGCTTTACGCTCCTAGCAAAGCCTTCATACTCATTCTCCATTCCCTCAAGAATACGTTTTTTCGAGGTCATAGAATTATTGCTGACTGTAAGCTCCGACTGTTCGGAAACAACCTTGTCAAGCTCTGCTTTCTTACTCTCCAAATCTTTGGTTACAGCATCGACTCTGCTTTGCATAGACAGACGTTTTTCTTCTGCATCTTTCGCCTGTTTTTCATTCTCTGAAATCTTGTTAGAAATTTCTTCCGCATCTGCCGCTTTTGCTGTGATTTCCGCCGTCAAAGACTCACGGCGTGAAATATACTCAGAGCGCATCTGTTCTGCACCCTCTATGTTTGCTTTTTTTGCAGTTGCTGTTTCCTTGGCAAGAGATAATTCCTCACGAAGCTTTGCAAGGCTCTCTTTCTTCTCATTAACTGCATCAAAAACCGCTTTGTTTCTGCCTGCAACATCAGCAAATCCTGTCTCCATTTCAGCAACAGCTTTCCTGTTCTCCTCTATCTTTTCCTTCTTAGATGCAATCTGTGCCTGCATTTCTGAAGTTCTCTTTTTAGATGCCTCTATTTCACGGTCTATACGTTCTGCGTTCTTTGTATTATTGCTGATGTTATTGTTGGCAATGGTAATATCATTTACTCTGCCTAATCTTTGCTCCTCGCAGGCAGAAAGACTTCTGTTTTGCTCTTCCTTTTCCTCGTCCTTTGCTTTGGAAAGAGTAATAAGCTCCTCAACTCTCCTTGTAGTTTCGTCACCCTTTGCCCTTAAGTCCTCCATCTCGGCGGTTACCGTTTCCAATGCCTCTTTTGCCTTTGCCGCAAGAGAGCTGTTTCTCTTTAAGGTGATAACACTCATACTTACGTCAAGGCCCTTGTATTCCTCGTAGTATTCAAGGTATTTTTTCGCCTTTTTCGACTGGTTTTCAAGAGGACCTATCTGCGACTGAAGTTCTGCTGTAATATCGTTTACACGGGTCAGGTTTTCATTAGTGGTGTCAAGCTTTCGCTCCGCCTCTTCCTTTCGGTGCTTGTATTTGGACACACCTGCCGCACCCTCGAAGAAATCACGTCTGTCCTCTGCCTTGGTAGAAAGTATCTGTGCGACATTACCCTGACCAATCATAGAGTATCCGCCTCTACCAATACCCGTATCCATAAACAGCTCCTGCACATCACGAAGTCGGCAAGTTGCATTATTTATCATATATACACTCTCGCCCGAACGAAAAACACGTCTTGTTACAACAAGCTCGTCAAAGTCTATCGGGAAAGTCCTGTCTGTATTGTCAAGCACAAGACTTACCTCTGCAAAGTTAAGCGGCTTTCTCGCCTCTGTTCCTGCAAAAATAATCTGTTGCATATTCGCACCACGAAGTGTCTTGGCGCTCATTTCGCCCATTACCCAACGCAGAGCATCAAGAATATTACTTTTTCCGCTTCCGTTTGGGCCTACTATCGCCGTTATGCCGTCTTCAAAATCGACTACCGTTTTATCTGCAAAGGACTTAAAGCCCTGCATAATAATCTTTTTTAAATACAACTAAACTCAATCCTTCCGTTTAATTTCACCCTGAGCTACCCTTTCGTCCTGCACAAAATGTACAAGGCAACCCTCTTCTTTAAATCTCTCTATGTTCTTGCGGCGGTTTCCGACCGCCTTTGATATATCCTTGGGATTTACCGCAATTTCAGCCGTTTTACTATCAGCCAATACCGCTTTTATTCTGTTATAAAACATCTCGCCCTCTGCAAGCTCACCGAATGCGCTATGATACGGCCCTGCCACAAGTGCACCGCCCGGTGATATTTCTTCTGTTGTGGCAAGTCCTGCTCTTATTACTGTTATAGCATTCTTTCTGAACATTTCCATAAGCTTTGCAGCAAGACTTACAGCACTCTCTAAGCCTTGCGGTTTATATGCTCCCTTTTGATACATATCGCAAAGTCTGGTATCACGAATAACAAGCGTCGGATAAATCCTCACAAAATCAGGAGAAAGTGCGACTATCTTTTCCGCAGTTGCCAATGATTTCTCATCTGTGTCATCAGGAAGCCCTGTCATCATCTGAAGTCCTAATTTGACAGGATACTTTTTTATTGTTTCTACTGCATTTTTTACATCGACGGCTGTATGACCTCTGCCGCTTGCTAGTAATACCCCGTCATCCATAGACTGAACTCCAAGCTCTATTGACGTTACACCGTATTTCATAAGTCTCGCCATAACGGCTTCATCAATAAAATCAGGTCTTGTAGAAAGTCTTATTCCGTCTATTCTGCCATCCTTTACAAACTCATACGCCACCTGCAAAAGCTCCTCCTGAAGTTCAACCTCCACCGCAGTAAAGCTGCCGCCAAAAAAAGCAGCCTCAACACATCTGTTATCCTTAGGAAGTGTTGCCAGATATTCTTCTATTATCTCTCTCGTCCGCTCTGCAGAAGGCTTGTCCTTTTCACCTGTTATGTGTTTCTGATTACAAAATACGCAGTCAAAAGGGCAACCGTAATGCGGAACAAAAATAGGAATATTATAGTACTTCATAGGCTTTCAATCGCCATCTTTGCTGCGCTCTGCTCAGCGTCCTTTTTACTCCCGCCAATTGCTTTTCCGATTACCTTGCCGTCTAATACAGCCTCTATCTCAAATCTTTTATCGTGGTCAGGTCCGCTTTCCGCAGCTACACGATAGTTTACTCTGCCCATTTTCTCTCTTTGGAGATATTCCTGCAACTCTGTTTTATAATCACGGTTTCTGTTACCCGACAACGCATCCTCAAACGCATCACTCATAAGGTTTAAAAGCCACTTTCGTGCAAATTCAAGTCCTGCATCAAGATAAATTGCTGCCAGAACCGCCTCAAATGCGTCGGATGCAACCGACGGTCTTTCTCGTCCGCCTGATATTTCCTCGCCGTGTCCCAAAAGTATATACTTTGAAAGCTCTATTTTCTTTGAAATGTCAAAAAGCGACTGCTCGCACACAAGCGATGCCCTTAACTTTGTAAGACTGCCCTCGTGTTGATTTTTAAGACTTTTAAACAGATATTCCGCCGTTATAAGTCCCAATACCGAGTCGCCTAAAAACTCAAGACGCTCGTTATTGCCTATCTTTCGCTCGTTGGCATATGAGCTATGGGTTAATGCTCTGGAAATTAAATTTTTGTCCTTAAATTCATAGCCAATTTTCTTCTCAAATTCTGTCATTTTTACTCACTCCTTAATGGGTAAGCTCACTTCGCCCTATACAAGAGCATAGCTCATACACGGCGAAAGAAGCTTTAAAATCTCTGCTTCTTAAAAGCAATACAAGGGGCTGCCCTTTGGACAGTCCCTCGTTATATATTCTTAGTCCTCGTATTTTTTGAATGCAAGAGTTGCATTATGACCGCCAAAACCAAGTGAATTGGAAAGTGCATATTTGATATCTCTATCTCTTCCCACATTGGGAACAATATCAAGGTCGCATTCGGGGTCAGGATTCTGATAGTTGATGGTGGGGGGGATAAATCCCTCTTTAAGTGCCAGCGCACAAACAATCGCCTCAACTCCGCCTGCTGCACCCAAAAGGTGTCCTGTCATTGACTTGGTCGAGCTTACTGCAAGCTTCTTTGCATGCTCGCCAAAAACAGATTTTATGGCAGATGTTTCAAAGCTGTCATTATACTTGGTAGATGTGCCGTGTGCATTGATATAGTCAACGTCCGCAACACTGATGCCTGCATCTTCAACGGCAAGGCTCATTGCCTTTGCACCGCCCTCACCGCCAGGGATAGGGCTTGTCATATGGTACGCATCATCGGTAGCACCGTAGCCGACTACCTCACAGATAATATCAGCACCACGTTTTTTTGCGTGCTCAAGCTCCTCAAGTACAACATAAGCTGCACCCTCGCCCATTACAAAGCCATCTCTTTCAGCATCAAACGGTCTTGATGCGGTTGCAGGGTCATCATTTCTTGTAGAAAGTGCCTTCATATTGCAGAAGCCTGCAACTGAAATAGGTGTTATCGCCGCTTCTGCACCACCTGCAACGATTATATCATTTGTTCCGTACTGAATCTGTCTGTACGCATCACCAATTGCGTGAGTACCTGACGCACAAGCGGAAACTACGTTATAGTTGATACCACGCATTCCGTATTTAATTGCAACCTGAGCTGCACCCATATTTGAAATCATCATAGGGATAAAGAACGGACTTACCTTACCCGCTCCCCTTTCCAGTAGTGCAGTATGTTGCTCATTGAAGGTTTCCATACCGCCGATACCTGAGCCGGTAATAATACCAACTCTCCAGGAATCTTCCTTTTCCATATCTATCTTCGCAGCCTCAACCGCTTCGCTGGCAGCAACCATTGTGTACTGCGTATAAAGGTCCATTCTGCGCGCTTCTTTTTTGTCAATATATAAAGCAGGATCAAAGTCTTTAACCTCAGCCGCAATCTGACATTTCATTTCGGAAGCATCAAATCTGGTGATAGCACCAACACCGTTTTTGCCGGACTTTATCGCTGACCAGAAATCTTTGATATTGTTGCCAATCGGTGTGATAGCTCCTACACCTGTTATAACCACTCTCTTCATAGGAGTTTCTCCCTTCGGTTTTATATGTATCCATTATAAATGGTGATAAAATCTAATTAAAAAGCAAACCTTTGTGCGTCGCAATATTTCAAAAGCGACGCACATCAACTTGCAAAATCAGGCTTATGCTCTTTCCTTAATGTAGTTAACAGCATCGCCAACGGTCGCAATCTTCTCTGCGTCCTCATCGGGGATTTCGATATCAAACTCTGTCTCCAATCCCATAATCAACTCAACAATATCAAGCGAATCTGCACCAAGGTCATCTACAAAATTCGCATCCATTGTTACATCGTCCTCGTCAACACCAAGCTGGTCAACGATTACACCCTTTACCTTTTCAAATTCCACTATTGCCACCTCCTTTCAGTTGTTACTACCATTATATTACATAACAAGCCCGCCGTCAACATTTATTACCTGGCCGGTTACATATGATGACATATCACTTGCTAAAAACGCAACTACATCGGCAACATCTTCGGTAGCTCCGAACTGTCCCAAAGGTATTGACTCAAAGTATTTCGCCTTGACATCCTCTGATAATTTATCGGTCATCGCAGATGCTATAAAGCCCGGTGCAACCGCATTTGCACGGATACCCTTCTTGGCAAATTCTTTTGCAGTAGTTTTGGTAAGTCCTATAAGTCCTGCCTTTGATGCAGAATAGTTTGCCTGACCCGCATTGCCCATCTCGCCGACTACCGATGCAATATTTATTATTGCACCCTTTTTCTGTTTCATCATCGGTCTTACAACAGTTTTGATACAGTTAAATGCGCCCTTTAAGTTAATATCAAGCACCAAATCCCAATCCTCTTCACTCATTCTGAGCATCAGATTGTCTCTTGTAACACCGGCATTGTTTACGAGTATATCCACTGTGCCGAATTCACTAACCGCAGTATCAACCATATTTTTTACATCTTCTATATTTCTGACATCACCAAGCACCGCAATTGAATTTACACCGAGAGCCTTTATTTCCTCTACGGTTTTTTCAGCATCCTCAGACGACGGAATATCATTTACCACGATATTTGCACCCAAAGCCGCAAGCTTTAATGCAATTGCCTTGCCTATTCCTCTTGCTGAGCCGGTTACGATGGCTGTTCTTCCTTCTAACATTACATTCTCTCCTTTAAACCCTCAAGTGTCTTTTCCAAAGATGTCATATCCTCTACGTTATAGACATAAACTTCCTTATCAATCTTCTTGATAAAGCCTGAAAGTGCCTTGCCCGGTCCTACCTCTACAAAGGCGTCCACGCCGTCAGCTATCATTTTTCTTATTGACTCCTCCCACAAAACAGAGTTTGAAACCTGCTTTACCAAAAGTGGCTTAATATCGTCCTTCGACTGAACATAATCAGCAGTTACATTTGTTATAAGAGGGATTTTCATTTCGCCGAATACGATGTTTTCCATTTCTTTCTCAAGCTTTTCGCCCGCTCCAACTAACATTGAGCAGTGAAACGGTGCCGATACCGCAAGCGGTAATGCTCTTTTTGCGCCCTTTTCCTTGCATATTTCACAGCATTTTTCAACTGCTGCCTTTTCGCCCGAAATTACAATCTGTCCTGGGCAGTTGAAGTTTGCACTTTCACATATGCCAACTGCAGACGCTTCCTTGCAAGCCGCCTTTACCTCATCACTGCCAAGAGCAATTATTGCCGCCATTGAGCCTACACCCTCAGGCACTTCCTCCTGCATATATTTGCCGCGTTTTTTAACAAGTCTTACCGCATCAGCAAAATCAAGAGAGCCTGAGCATATATGTGCTGTATATTCGCCAAGGCTAAGTCCTGCCACAACATCAGGCTTTATACCCTTTTCTGTAAGCACCGCCAAAGCCGCCGCACTCATTGTAACTACCGTCGGCTGTGTGTTTTCGGTTATCATAAGTGTATCCGAATCACCATTCCATACCATTTCCTTTACATCAAAGCCAAGTGCCTCGGACGCGGTATTAAACACATCATCAGCTACCTTAAAATTCTCACAAAGCTCTTTTCCCATTCCGACAGCCTGTGCGCCCTGTCCTGAAAATACAAATGCAAGCTTCCCCATAATTTTTCTCCTTATCCTATTTTAGCTGTTATTTTTTCAGCCGTTTCTGCAATGCCACTGAATAAATCACGAATTATTTCGGCACACGGCTCTATTCTTGTTACCATTGCCGCAACCTGACCTGCCATCAACGAGCCCATTTCAACATCGCCCTCTTCAAATGCACGGCGAAGTCCACCAACTCCAAGAGCTTCAATCTCTTCAAAGGATGCGCCCTCTTTTTCAAGTCTTTCATATTCACGGGTCAGCTTGTTCTTAAGTGCTCTTACCGGCGCACCGCCTGACCTGCCTGTTACTACGGCATCTCTGTCCTTTGCCTTGATAACCGCATTTTTATAGTTTTCGTGCGCAATACATTCTGTTGCACAGATAAAACGAGTTCCCACCTGAATACCCTCAGCGCCAAGTGCAAATGCCGCAAGAGTACCTCTCGAATCAGCAATACCCCCCGCCGCAATTACCGGAATAGAAACACTATCGGCAATCTGCGGCACAAGTGCCATCGTGGTTATCTCGCCTATATGACCACCTGCCTCCGTGCCTTCTGCAACAATCGCATCAGCGCCTGCTCTTTCCATCTTCATTGCAACGGCAACACTTGCCACTACGGGAATAACCTTTATCCCCGCTTCCTTAAGAGAGGGAATGTATTTGGATGGATTACCTGCACCTGTTGCAACAACTGCCGGTTTTTCCTCCAAAAGCATATTCATAATATCCTCTGCATATGGGGACATCATCATCACGTTTACGCCAAATGGCTTGTCGGTGAGTGTGCGTGCCTTTTTTATCTGTTCTCTTACCACATCGGCAGGAGCACCACCTGCGGCAATAAGTCCCAAACCGCCTGCATTGGATACCGCCGCAGCAAGCTCAGCTGTTGCAACCCATGCCATACCGCCCTGTATGACAGGATATTCTATGTTAAGAAGTTCTGTAATTCTTGTTTTCATACAATCGTTCCTTTATATAAAGTTATATCAACCAAGGCTGATGAAAATTTTTGCAGATTGCTGCTTTGAACAGCGACGGCGTACGCGTTGTACTCCAAGCTGTGAAAAAGTAGTAATATGCGAAAATTTAACCAACCGACTTAATATTCTATTACGGAGGCTGCCCAAGTCAATCCCCCGCCAAAGCCTACTAATACGGCTTTATCACCCTTTTTGAGCCTTCCGGCATCACGTGCTTCGCACAGTGCGATGGGGATTGATGCACCTGAGGTATTGCCGTAACGGTCAAGATTTATAAACATTCTGTCGGTAGAAATTCCCATACGTTTAGCGGCACTTTCAACTATTCGCATATTAGCCTGATGCGGAATGATAATGTCAATATCGTCCCATGTAAGACCTGCATCGGCTACAACCTTTTCAGCAGCTTCTGCCATAATCTTGACTGCGAACTTCATAACCTCACCGCCTGCCATCCATACAGTATTTTTGTTATGAGAAACTCGCTTTTCTGTTTCTTCTGCATCCTCACGGTACGCAAGAGCCGTCAGCTTGTCCCCGCCTTCGCCCTTTGCGCCTATCCAGGTGCTTAAAATTCCGCCCTTTTCATCGCTGAGTATTACCGCACCTGCACCGTCGCCAAAGAGTACGCAAGTTCCTCTGTCGGCATAGTCGGTAGCCTTTGAAAGAGCATCTGCACTTACAACAAGTACCTTTTTGTATGTTCCGTTTGAAAGGAACTGGTCGGCAACTGTCATTGCTGTTGCAAAGCCTGAGCAGGCTGCATTAAGGTCAAATGCAGCCGCATTTACTGCACCGATATTCTTCTGCACTACGCAAGCGGTAGACGGTGTGAAGTAATCGGGAGTAACGGTGGTAAGGATTATAAGGTCAAGCTCCTCTGCAGTAATTCCCGCGTCCTTCAATGCATTTTGTGCCGCTTTGGTGGCAAGGTCAGATGTAAACTCATCATCAGCCGCAATATGACGCTCCTTGATGCCTGTTCTCTGTGTAATCCATTCGTCGCTAGTTTCCACAATGCTTTCCATATAAGCATTATCGTACACCTTTTCCGGTGCATAATATCCAAGTCCTATAATTCTACTCATCGCTGTTCTCTCCCTTTTTAATTGTCGCAAGTTCTTTTACAAGTGTTTCGTTATAATTCTTCTTCGCAAATATAATTGCCTGCTTTATCGCCGCCATAACAGCCTTACTGTCAGAAGCACCGTGCCCCTTTATGACGGGTTTTTTAACACCGAGAAAAGGCGCTCCGCCATATTCACGGTAGTCCATAGTCTTTTTAAATTCAGTTATACCCTTTCTGGTAAGCAATGCTCCCAATTTAGTAAGGATATTTCTAATAAAAATTTTCTTCAGCGCGTTGCCGATAACGGCAGCCATTCCCTCAATTGATTTAAGTATCACATTTCCTACAAAGCCGTCGCAGACTATTACGTCCGCTTTGCTGAGCATAACATCTCTGCCCTCAATATTGCCGATAAAATTTAAATCAGATTGCTTTAGTAAAGGGTATGTTTCCTTTACAAGCGCATCCCCCTTACCTTCTTCCTCTCCGTTTGATACAAGTGCAATTTTCGGCTCTTTAATATCCATATAATCACGCATATAGATATTGCCCATCAGCGCAAACTGTACAAGATTTTCCGACTTGCAGGATGTATTTGCGCCTGAATCTATCAGCATAACAGGTCCTTTTTCACCCGGCAACAAGGTCGCTAACGCAGGACGTTTTATCCCCTTTATCCTTCCTACTATCAAAAGTGCCGCAGTAAGTATCGCTCCCGTCGAGCCACAGGAAACGAAAGCGTCTCCCACATCATTTTTGAGCATTTCGCAAGCCACAACCAAAGAAGAGTTCTTTTTGGTTTTAACCGCCTTGACCGGTTCTTCGTGATTTGTTATAACCTCATCTGCATTTACTATTGATACATTATCAAAGTCGCCGTATTTTCTAAGTTCTGCTCTTATTTCTTCTTCTCGTCCTACAAGCACCAGCTTTGCCTTTGTTGTTCTACTGCATTTTGCTACTGCCTCGCAAACCGCTCCGGGGGCATTGTCTCCGCCCATTGCATCTATAATTATTCTCATCAGCTATCCCTTTCGTCAGTAACCGAGAGATTAAATTTTGCCCGGAACATCTCGGTCATATCCTTTTTAATTCTCACCCATACAACATATTCATTATTTCTAACACGCATAACCTCGTATTTTGCGACAAGCCTATCGCCACGATTTACCTCTTTGATATACTTGATATTAGCTACTCTGACCAAAGCACATTTTGCGTTTATGACAGACATCGCAAGGTTTTCCGCATAACCGTACATTGCCTGTCCTTTTATAACTGTACTGTTCTCAAAAACAGCCGCATCAAGAGTGTTTAAAACAGATATTCCGTCGTGGTAAAGATTGAAGTCAAGCACCTCGCCGCAATCATCAATACCGTTGGTCTGCGTCTTGGCAACATCTTTAATTCTCTCACGGTATTCGCCTATACCAAGCTCCGTTCGGTCAAGGCGGATAGTAGCAACGCTCACCTTAAGTTTTTTCGCAAGCTCGTCATCCTTTAAAAACGGATTTTTCCCTATCTCACGGACAAGCCGTTCCTGTCTTGCTCGCTTTTTTTCCGCCCTTACCATTTACGACCCCTCCGTTTCATAACATTAGTTATTATTTGTTTTTATGACCTGCTCATAAATATTATATAACTATTATACCCTATACTGATACATATTGCAAGTATTTTTTTCAAATTATACAAAATATTGTATGTTAAAAATCGGAGCTTTCAACAAGCTCCGATTAAATTCTGTTATTTTGTCGATACTGATAAGCGTTTTTCGGTGTATTCAAAAACCTTGGTAAGAACATAGCTGAATACCAGATAGAACACAGCCACAACTGCAAATGCCATTACATTCATATCACGGCTTACTATCTGTTGTGCTCTTTTTAGTACATCTATCAATGCTATTGACGAAACAAGCGCTGTATCCTTTACAAGAACAATCGCCTCATTGGCAACAGGCGGTACAATGGAACGAAGCATCTGCGGTATTACCACAAGAGTCATAGTCTGTACCTGATTTAAACCAAGTGCCTTTGCCGCTTCATACTGTCCCTTTTGAACACTCAAAATTCCACCACGGAAAATCTCGGCAAAATATGCCGCATAGTTAAGCACAAATGCCAGAAGTGCCGCAGGGAAACGGTCAAGTGCCAGCTTCATAACTGCACCGGTAAACGGATTTACTATTTTTATAAACGGAAGTCCGAAATACACAAAGAACAACTGCAACATAAGAGGTGTTCCTCTGAATATAAGAAGATATAGCCCTACAAACCACGAAAGAGGCTTAAAACGTGAAATTCTTCCCAAGGAGAGCAAAAGCCCCAAAGGCAGAGAAAGCACCAACGTCATCCAGAAAATATTCAGAGTTTCGTCCATACCCTTTGCAATCTGCGGTATCAGTCCGATTATGTACTCGTAATCCATTTCTACAATCCTTTCGTCAAAATAACCGCTGCCCTCGCTTTAGCCGAGCACAGCGGTTTTTTGTACTTATAATTTAATATTATTTTGCGTACTTGTCAGCACCGAACCATTCGTTAGAAATTGCTGATGCAGTACCCTCTTTGATACACTCATTGATAGCATCGTTAAGTGCTGTCATAAAGCTTACATCGCTGAGTCTGCCGCCCACACCGTAATCTTCAGGGTCAAGCTGCTCGTCAAGAACTGTGAACTTGTCTGTCATACCCTCTTTGGCAAGATAATATCTTACGAAAATCTCGTCGATAACAGCCGCATCCGCTCTGCCTGATTCAACCTCCATAAGAACAAGTGTGTTTTCCTTGAACTTTGAAATGTTTTCCTCACCGATTGATTCGTATGTTTCTGTATCAGCCTTCAAAGCATCTTCACTTGTGCTGCCGTCCTGAAGTGCTACTGTCTTACCTGCGAGGTCTGCCTTTGTCTTAATGTCAGAATCAGCAGGAACTACTACAACCTGTCCTGTTGTGAGATACGGGTCTGTAAATAGAACCTCCTTCTTACGCTCCTCAGTAATTGAGAATCCGTTCCAGATAACGTCAATGTTACCTGATGAGAGTTCCATTGACTTAGCATCCCAGTCAATCGGCTGAAGCTTTACGTCAACACCAAGCTTTTCAGCTGCCGCTTTTGCAAGGTCAATATCAAAGCCTACAATATCGCCATTTTCATCTGTGAAGCCCATAGGAGCAAATGTTGCATCAAGACCGAGTACGAAATAACCCTTAGCCTTAATATCCTCCAAGGAGGTATCCTCACCTGTCGCTGCCGGCTCTGAAGCACAGCCTGCAAGTGCGCCTATACCCAATACTGCCGCCATAAGCAATGCCAATAACTTTTTCATAATTTATACCGCCCTTTCTTAGTTAGCCTTTACGGCTTCTTTTCTTAAAGCTTTATCATTGTATCACATTAGCGTAATAAAGTAAAGACCTTTTTAACAAATTTACAAAAAAAATTTACTCTTACATTACAAAGATGCGAAAGTTATTGATTTTAATAAAAAAATCTGTTATAATGAAGTGTACAGTTATATAATGACGCAAGCTATTTGCCTGCCGTAACACTTTATCAGCAATTTCATATTGTATAATGAACACAAAACCGATGTGTATTATTATCAATGGCAGATTTTCTGCATTATGGAGGTGTGCTTAATTTGAGCAGCTTGCTGATTGATGGCGGCAAACGTATAGACGGCGAATTTGCAGTACAAGGTGCAAAAAATGCCGTATTGCCAATTCTTGCCGCTACGGTTTTAAACGGCGGAAAAAATGTTGTATATAACTGTCCCGACCTTTCGGATGTTGCAAGCACGGTAGAGGTTCTGGAAAATTTAGGATGCAGTGTATCAAGGCACGGGAATATACTTTATGTGGACTCTTCCAATATGAACAGCTATACCATACCTGAGTATTTGATGCGGAAAATGCGCTCGTCAATTATATTTTTAGGCGCAATTATCGCACGGTGCAAAAACGCCTGTGTCAGTATGCCCGGCGGCTGCGAAATAGGCGGAAGACCTATCGACCTGCACCTTAAAGCACTTAAAAGCTTAGGGATTGAAATTTCCGAGTCCCACGGGTACATAAACTGCAGTGCAGATAAAATAACCGGAGCAGATATACACCTTGAATTCCCAAGTGTCGGAGCAACCGAAAATATTATGCTCGCCGCCTGTATGGCAGAGGGTATTACTACAATTGAAAATGCCGCAAGAGAGCCCGAAATTGTCGATTTGCAGAATTTTTTAAACCGAATGGGTGCAAAAATCAGTGGTGGTGGCGGAAATGTCATAAGAATTGAGGGTGTTAAAAAACTCTACGGAGTTGAACACACCATTATTCCCGACCGCATTGCAGCGGGTACTTACCTTGTATGTGCCGCAGCAACAAACGGTCAGTTGGTTTTAAACAACACCGACTGCTCGCATATGGGGGCAATACTTAATCTTCTGTCGGATATGGGGTGCAAGGTTTTTCGCGAAAAAAACCGTATCGCCTTAATCTCGAACGGCAGAACGCAAGCTGCAGCATCGGTTAAAACGATGCCTTATCCCGGCTTCCCCACCGATATACAATCGCCGTTTATGGCACTTGCCTCAATTTCTGACGGCACGAGTGTATTTGTGGAAAACATCTTTGAAAACCGTTTCCAGCACGTCGACGAGCTTGTAAGAATGGGTGCGGATATACGCATTGACGGCAGATGTGCCGTAGTCGTCGGAGTCGGCAAGCTAACAGGTGCAAATGTAGTAGCAAAGGATTTACGTGGCGGGGCAGCTCTTGTCGCCGCAGCACTTGCCGCAGACGGCAGAACAACAATCGAAAATGTCAGGTTTATAGACAGAGGCTATGAACATATAGAAAAATACCTCGCTATGTGTGGGGCAGATATTATACGAAAGGGGTGATTGTAATGCATGGCGAAAGACACGAAGATTCCATAAGAAAACGTCATTCAAAAAGGCAGCAGAAGCGCCGCAGGCAACAGCTTATCCGAAGATGCATTTCTTTGGGAACTCTGTCGGCAATATTGCTGTGTGTTATAATCTTTGCTACACCGATTCTTGATATACGCCGTGTCAGCATCAGCGGAAATGTAAAAATTGAAACCGCTGAGCTTGACCCGATAGCAGAATCCTTCAAGGGCAGTAATCTCATATTAACAGGCAAGGGCAGCGTGGAAAAGGCACTGCTCCCCTTTGCGTATGCAGATTCTGTTTCGGTAAAACGAGGACTATTCCCACCATCTTTATCAATAGTCATAACAGAACGAGAGCCCGCAGTACAGCTTATGCATAATCAAAGCTATGCCACAATAGATATTGGCGGCAAAATACTTGAAGTCGGTGAGAGAAACACAGAATATGCCGAGTTAGTCGGGCTTAAGCTTACTTCATCAAATGCAGGAGAAATCATCTCCCTTGATGACAACGGAAAGCTGAAAACTGTACTCGGAGTGCTTGAAAGCTTCAAAAAATCAGGACTTATTGCAGGAGTTACCAAAATCAGCCTGGAGGATATGGATAACATAACCTTCAACTACGAAAACCGCATAGACGGCATCTGCGGTCCGTATGTAGATTTTACAAGAAAGCTTGGGCTTTTCCGTGAGGCTATTACCTCAAATAAGCTGACAGAAAATTCAAGGGGAACAATAGACCTTACCAAAACAGGCAAGGCAGTTTACACGCCTTGATTTCGATAAAAAATCGGAAAATTCTTAAATTTTTTGTAACAAAATTTCAAAATACTATTGAATAAATCGAAAAAACATAGTACAATGATATTATATAAGTAGTTTTGCTAAGGAGGATTTTCAAAATGAGTAACATAGAATTTGACCTCGACTCTGTACAGCCTACCGACGGTGCAAGAATTAAAGTCATCGGTATCGGCGGCGGCGGTAACAACGCTGTTGACAGAATGATTGAGGCAGGAGTTAAAAATGCTGAGTTTGTATGTGTAAACACAGATTTACAGCAGCTCAAGCACGTTAAAGCACCTACAACAATCCAGATTGGTGTTAAGCTTACACAAGGTCTTGGTGCAGGCGCTAAGCCGGAAATCGGCAAAAAAGCTGCCGAAGAAACAGAAGACCAGATTCGTGAGCTTTTGAAGAACACCGAAATGGTATTCGTTACTGCAGGTATGGGTGGCGGTACAGGTACAGGTGCAGCTCCCGTTATTGCAAAGATGGCTAAGGAAATGGGCATTCTTACAGTTGCAGTTGTTACAAAGCCCTTCTTCTTTGAGGGCAAGACAAGAATGCAGCAGGCAATTGCAGGTATTGAGGAGCTTTCAGCTAATGTAGACTCAATCGTAACAATCCCCAATGACCTTGTTTTGAAGATTGCAGATAAAAAGGTAAACATCAACGAATCCTTCAAGCTCGCTGACGAAGTTCTCCGTCAGGGTGTAGAAGGAATTATAGACATAATCGCTCAGGACGGTATCATCAGCTGCGACTTCGCAGACGTATGTACGGTAATGCGTGATTCGGGCATCGCACATATGGGTATCGGTTACGGCAAGGGCGAAAATGCCGCTCAGGACGCAGTAAGACAGGCTGTAGAGTCTCCGCTTCTCGAAACAAGCATCGCAGGTGCAAGAGGCATACTCCTCAACGTAACAGGCGGAACAGAAATGTCGCTTGTTGAAATGAGTGAGGCTTCGGCTATTGTAAGCGAAATGGTTTCAGACGACGCACAGATTATAATTGGTACTGCTACCGACGAGAATATGCGTGACGAGATTAAGGTTACAATCGTGGCAACAGGCCTCAATGCCGCAACAAAGCGCGGAAGCAAGCCTGTAACACCATTTGCCGTTACAGGAACTCCGTCAGATACCGAAAAACGTGTTCCGACCTTTTCAAGTCCGTCACCAAATGACTCAGACATATTCTCAAGAACACTCGGAAACGATATTGACAACATCAATGTTCCCAGCTTCTTAAAGAACAGATAATCCAATGCCCCGTAATTAACGGGGCTTTTTTGTTGCAATTTTTAAAGAAAGATGATATACTGTGTGTATTCTTTAAATGGAGAGAAATATATGACTAATTCAACAATAACAGAAAAAATCTGCAAGCCAGACATAAAGCAGATTAAGAAAAGAACCAGCTTTCTGCACATTGCCGGTATGTTTATTACTGCATTACTTCCTGTCTATTTTTTTATTATATTGGAGTACATACACTTTGGCTCGTTTGGTGAAATAGGACGCTTCCTTACGCTATACAAGGGAGCAGGTTTGTTTTCAATCATAGTTCTCTATGCAATATACGGGCTGTTGTGTCTTGTTGTAAAAAGAAGCTTTATTGCAGGGCTTATTATGACCATACTCTGTTCTCTGCTTGCAGTCAGTAACTACTTTAAGCACACTCTTACGAGCGATTTTGTATATCCTTGGGACATAATTCACAACACGGGCAATCTGGGCGAATTGTCAGAATTCGTAAAAAGCGGTCTTCCACTTGGATATGTACTCATAATTGCAATAGGCTTTCTGCTTGTAGCGGCTACATATTTTATCCAATCAGAAATGCATATTCGTACAAGATGGCGGGCATTAATTGGTGCTGGAATAGTTGCTATTATGTACATTTCAGTATGTACACCTGAGCAAACAACGCGTACTCTCGGACTATACAATATGAGCATTAACTCCACATCAAATCAGGAAATGAATCACGCAGCTCATGGGTTTACTGGCGGTTTCTTGGTTAATCTTCTGTCTATGAATGTACCCGAGCCTGAAAACTATTCGGAAAATACCATAAATTCTATCCTTGCTCCCTATTCTTCTAAGCCGGCAACGTCGGGCTTTACCAGCCCCGACATAATAGTTATTCTTTCGGAGAGCTTCTGGGACCCGAAGTTTCTGCCAGAAACAAGTTTTTCTAAAAATCCCACCGCAAATTATGACCGTATTTCAAAGAGGAAGAACGCAAGAAGCGGTTATATGTACCAAACCTCATACGGCGGCGGCACAGTCAGAACCGAGTTTGATGTTATCACAGGTATGACAATAGACCAACTTCCCGTCGGCAGCGTACCGTGGCAATATGTATCGGATAATATACCCTCTTATCCCTCTCATTATAAAGATATGGGGTACCGCACAGTATTTATGCACACTTATGAGCCGTCATTTTATATGAGAAAAAGAGCATACCCATTTATAGGCTTTGATGAGTTGTATTTTCAGGACGAACTGACCGCCATCAAGGGTGTGGATTGGGGTATCAGCGGTAAATATCTTTCCGACGACAGCTTTGTTTCATATATTAAATATTTCTTGGAACAAGATACGGACAAGCCTTGCTTTCTTTTTGGTATAAGTATGGAAAACCATCAGCCATATGAGAACAAATATGCAGAGCCCATAATTAAAGTAACAGGCTCCAAGCTTTCGGAAAGCTCCAAATTTGCACTTGAAAACTATTCAACAGGTATTTATATGGCAGATTTGGCACTTGAAAAGCTTATTAATTACATTGACTCAAGAGAGAAAGACACCTTGCTAATCTACTTTGGCGACCATCTTCCCACCCTTGGCGCAGACAAGGCTGCATATAAGGAAAGCGGCTTTATATCCGAGAGTGAAATGACAGACGATGAGTGGAAAGCACTTTTGAGAACGCCCTTTCTTGTCTATTCCAACTTTAAAACGGAAGACAGCGAAATGCTGAAACAAGGGACAGCAAACGAGATTTCGTCATATAATTTGATAAACGCAGCATCCGACCTTATCGGTGCACCAAAGTCAGCATTTATGGCGTTTCTGACAGATTATTACCGTGCGATTCCGTACTATAACTATCGTTTGAAAATCAAGCCAACCGATGAGCAACAGCCATTTATAACAGCACATAAGCTTATAACTTATGACATAATGAACGGTAAACAGTATTCTATGAAATAAAAAAATGCACGAACACATAAAGGCTGAACGATTAAATTCGTTCAGCCTTTTTATAACATTTGCGATTTCAACCAACCAAGATATAATAAACGGACTGTCGAGGACTCCAGTCTCTATAAGTTGAACCAGACATTTTCACAAGCCGTATACAATCACTTCTTTATCCCGACCCTGCTGCACAAATCTTTGATTTCGCAGTTTTCACAGTCGGGCTTTCTTGCAGTACATCTGGCTCTGCCGTGATATACCATCTGATGACAGAAACGAAGGCTATAATCGTCGGGGAGTATCTTCTTAAGCGCAAATTCAATCTTGACAGGGTCATCGTCCTTAACAAGACCAATTCTGTTAGTAAGTCTGATGCAATGCGTATCAACCACAATTGCAGGCTTTCCGAATATATCACCTAAAACAAGATTAGCCGTCTTTCTGCCGGTGCCGGCAAGAGTCAGCAAATCCTCCATAGTATCAGGTACTTCACCGTCATAGACATCTATAAGCCTTTTGCAACAAGCAATTATATTCTTGGCCTTATTCTTGTAAAACCCAGCCGAGCGAATAAGCTCCTCAAGCTCTGTAATATCGGCATTGGCATAATCCTCCGCCGTTTTGTACCTCGCAAAAAGGTCTTTTGTTACTATATTTACTCTCGCATCGGTACACTGCGCCGAAAGTTGAGTTGCAATAAGCATTTCGAGCGGATTTGAGTAATCAAGCGAGCATTTAACCACGGGGTATGCTTTGTCGAGCTTTTCTCTTAAAAGCGCAACCTTTTCCTTCTTTGTCATTTTCCCACCTCTTGCAATTCCTTTTTCTTAAGAAAGGAAAGCTTTGTTTCCGATATGATAGTTGCCGTAAATATCAGGCAAAAGCCTATAAAAAGTCTTGGTGTTATTCTCTCATTATATAGTGCCACCGAGAACAGCACACCGAACACCGATTCGAGTGTTAAAAGTATTGCCGCATTTGACGGAGGAAGCTTTGACTGCCCCCAGTTCTGACAAAGCAGTGTTACTGCCGTGCAGAATACCGCCATATATAAAAGCTCCTTCCACGCACCCGAAAACCACCCTGCAGGTACAGTGTCCACAAACACCGACCCCACGACCGAAATAATTCCGCAGGAGAAAAACTGTATTATGGTAAGAAGTACAGGGTCGTAATCCTTTGAGAATTTAGCAATAAGTACAATATGTGCCGCCCAGAAAAATCCGCTCAGGAGTGTCATATAATCGCCCATCTGAATAGTAAATGACTCTGTAAGCGACACAAGCCCTATACCTGTCAGGCAGGTTACAGCAGCAATTATGTTATATTTATCGGGACGTTTTTTATCCACCGCCCAGAACTGAAACGGCACTATAATGCAGTAAACTGCCGTCAAGAATGCGTTTTTGCCCGGTGTAGTATTTGCAAGGCCTATCGTTTGCAAATAATATGCCAAAAACAAACACGCACCGATAATTCCCCCGTTTACAACCGCTCCCATGCTTATTTTTTTAACCGTTTTCCAGAATATCACTGAGAGCAACATCCCAGCAACTAAAAATCTGAAAGCAAGTATAAAAAGAATTGGCAGAAAATCGAGTGTACTCTTAAGCACCACAAAGGAGCTTCCCCATATAACTGTTGCAAGCAGTATCGCAAGACGTGCAAGCACCTTTTTGTTTTCCATTTTTACCTATCCTTTCATAGAGATAACAAAGACTGCAGCCGCTTCCAGACAGCCACAGCCTGTTATTACATTATATTCCGTCTTATTCTAAGGAGTTCACAAATTCTCTTCCGGCTTTAATTGCCGCTTTGACCGTTTCTTCAGCAGGTCCGCCAATAATCTTACGGTCATTCACACAGGTCTGCATACTGATTGCATCATAAATATCCTGCTCAATAATATTGGAAAATTCCTTATATTCATCGAGTGTAAGCTCATCGAGTGCCTTATCCTTGCTGATTGCGTAGAACACAAGCTTACCTACAACTGCGTGAGCCTCCCTAAAAGGCATACCCTTTTTGACAAGATAATCTGCCGCATCGGTAGCATTGGTAAATCCGCCCTTTGCACCAGAAAGCATATTATCCTTTCTCACTGTCATCGTTGCTATCATATCGCAGAAAACAGGCAAGCAGAGCTTGACTGTATCAACTGCATCAAAAATAGGCTCTTTATCCTCCTGCATATCCTTATTATATGCAAGCGGAATTCCCTTCATAGTAGTTAAAAGTCCCATAAGATGTCCATAAACTCTGCCCGTCTTACCACGAATCAGCTCTGCAACGTCGGGGTTCTTCTTCTGCGGCATAATTGATGAGCCGGTAGAATAGCTGTCGTCCATTTCCACAAACTGAAACTCATGGCTTGACCACAGAATAAGCTCCTCAGAGAAACGCGAAAGGTGCATCATAATCATAGATAAGACAGATGCAAGCTCTATTGCAAAATCTCTGTCGGAAACACCGTCTAAAGAGTTTCTTGTAACAGAGGCAAAGCCAAGTTTCTCCGCTACAAACTCACGGTCTAAGGGATATGTTGTTCCTGCTAACGCACCTGAGCCCAACGGCATAAAATTGCATCTTTCTCTCCAATCGGAAAGCCTTGCCAAATCTCTCTTAAACATCTCAAAGTATGCCATAAGATGATGTGCAAAGGTTATAGGCTGTGCTTTTTGAAGATGTGTGTAGCCGGGCATTATGGTATCGGTATGCTCGCTTGCTATCGACAAAAGCACGTCTAAAAGATGCACAAGCATTTCCTTTATCTCAATACCCTCGTCAAGAAGATACATACGAAGGTCAAGTGCAACCTGGTCATTTCTGCTTCTGCCTGTATGAAGTCTTTTACCTGCATCACCTATTCGGTCGGTGAGAAGCTTTTCGACATTCATATGAATATCCTCAGCATCTATCAAAAATTCAATCTTGCCGTTTTCGATATCAGAAAGGATTTCATCAAGACCTTTGATAATCTTGTCTGCATCCTCTTTCGGAATAATGCCCTGCTTACCAAGCATTTCAGCATGTGCCTTGCTGCCTCTTATATCCTGACGGTACATACGTTTATCGAATCTGATTGACGAATTAAAATCGTCTACCTTTTTATCTGTGTTCTTCTGAAAACGTCCGCCCCATAGCTTTGCCATAGTTTTTTCTCCTTTTATAAAGTTAGGGTCGATGGTATCACCGACCCTAACATCTAATTGACTTGCTTAATCTTAATAATGTTTAATGCGAAGGAAATTTTTTCGCAGATTGCCGTTTTGAGCAACGACAGCGTACCTAGGTACTCCGAGTTGCAAAATATGGTAATATTTAAAAATTAACAAGCATATTTATCCGTTATTTTTCTTGTTCATTAATGCACGAACTTTTAATGGAAGTCCAAATAGGTTAATGAATCCTTCTGAATCCTTGTGGCTGTAAAGCTCTTTTGAGTCGCCAAAGGATGCGATGTCCTCGTTATAGAGTGAGTAGGGGCTCTTTGTACCCGCTGGTGTAACTGTACCCTTATACAATTTAACTCTTACTTCACCTGTCACAGTTTCCTCCATAGAGTCAACCATTGCAGAAAGTGCCTCACGAAGCGGTGTATACCACTTACCGTCATATACAAGCTCGGAGAACTTGATAGCTGCCTGACGCTTGAAGCCTTGGGTATCACGGTCTAAGCAGAGGTACTCAAGCTCCTGAAGTGCTGCATACAAAATTGTACCGCCCGGAGTCTCATAAACACCTCTTGACTTCATACCAACAAGTCTGTCCTCTACGATGTCAGCAATACCTACACCGTTCTTACCTCCAAGCTCGTTAAGCTTTTCAACAAGCGGACGCGGAGCCATCTTTTCACCGTCGATTGAAACGGGAACACCCTTTTCAAAGCCGATTGTGATATATGTAGGTTCGTCGGGAGCTTTTTCAGGCGAAACGGACAGCTTCAAAAGATTATCAAGCTGAGGCTCGTTCGCAGGATCCTCCAAATCCATACCCTCGTGGCTGATGTGCCAGATATTACGGTCTCTTGAATACAAATCCTTCTTTGTAACAGGGATTTCTATATTATGAGCATTTGCATAGTCAACTGCATCCTCACGGGATTTGATATCCCAGATTCTCCAGGGAGCTATAATCTTTAAGTGCGGTGCAAGAGCCTTGATTGTAAGCTCAAATCTTACCTGGTCGTTACCCTTACCTGTGCAACCGTGGCAGATAGCGTCTGCGC
>JAXJXP010000027.1:0-2370 GCA_036307445.1 Clostridia bacterium | reverse complement strand
GATTAATATCTTTGATAATTTCATAATTTTCGTCTCCTTTTTTTAATGATGAAAATATTATACACTCAATGATATTACAAACCTCTTACAAATAAGGCTTAATTTATAAAAAATATAAAAAATAAGGCATCTGAAAATATTCTCAGATGCCTTACAGTTCAAAGCTTCTATTATAGAAAGATCAGATTATTATCAGCTTTCCTTTTTACGCTTGATAAGTGACATAATGCACATACCAAGTCCCATACCTGCAACACCGCTGATAGCTATTGCCCCGTATGCAAACATACTGCCGATAACTGTGGGAACTGATGTTTCAGCTGTTTTCTTATTGTTTGAGTTACCGAAAGCCATATAAACAGTTTCTGTGTTTTCTTCGCCGTTGAAGGAGTTGAGGTTATAGCAATTCTTTGTACCAAAGCCTGCAACGGGTGTGTACTTACCGAAGTTGTCAGCTGAATCAATAAAGTAGCCTGTCGAGGTCATGCACTTACCTGCTTCGAAGCTCTTTGTGTAGTAGATAGCATTCCACTGCTTACCGTCGTAGCCGTTTGTATCACCGGGCTTTTCAGCAGTTTTATCACCGTCCTGATAGAGTGAATTTACAACGGTGTAGTTGATGAATCTGTTACCGTTTGCAGTAGAAACTGTATCTACCATATTTGAGGGAATCTTTGTGTAGCTGGGGTTGTATTTATCAACAATCCGAACGATTGAGTAAATACTGAAAGCAATCATTGCAATACCTGCAGCAATACCGAGAGATGTTAAAACAACTGTACTTGTCGGGACAGAATGCTTTGCATTCAAATCTTTGATACTTTTTTCAAAACTTTTAATATAATTCGCTGATTTTTCTGTCGCATCAGAGTTAAAACCTTTACTAACAATATCATAAAGTTGTTTTTCATGATCTAAAGCAAACGTGTACTCATTTAATGCTTCCAAATCAGCAGGAGACCAGTTTGTATTGGCGATTGCCTTCTTAAGGAAGTGGAGTGAAGTACCTATGAGAGCAACACCGCCAACACCAACGAGGGATGAAATTGTTATATCACCTGCCATATTACCTGTGAAGCAAGCAAACCAGCTGTTGCCTGATGATGCTTCTTCTCTTAAAGCATCTGATGTAACAGCCACCGCACCTTCAAGAAGATTCATATCTGTACCAAGGTAAACTGATAAGGGTTCAAGTCCTTCTTCTGTTTCTTTGAGCTTTGCTTCGAGCTCTTCATCGGACATTTCAACTGCATTGTAAACAAGCACTGAATGAAGCTGACCTGAAACTGCCATTGCACGCTGACCTTCTGTCATAGCCTCAACAAAGGGATAAAGAAGCTTGTAATCAACATCTGTAGCATTTTCAAAATATTCTCTGTAGTTTGTTTCGCCGTAAGGAATAGATGCTAAAACAAGATCAAAGCTACCGAGAAGAGTAACAATATAGGTAGGCATCACTAATGCAAGATCTTTTTCTTCCTGAGTCATTTCGGTATCAGCTTCGATCTCTGCAATTTCAGCCTGTGCATCAGCGAGCATTTTCTTTAACTGCTGAATTTTGCCTGTAAGCTCTTTTGCGTTATCAAAATACTTGTCTTTAGTATATACTGATTTGTCTGCAACCGATGCCTTAATACGCTCAATAAGGTCACCGTCATCAGCAACACCCATTGAAAGAAGAATTCTGATATTATCAAGAATGTTAGGGTTACCCTTTAAGAGAATATCTGCAAAGTCCTTGTTATCTCCAGGGAAGTTAAGCATATAGTCGCCCATGTATGTCTTTACGCCTTTGTCATCCTCAACATAGTAATAGTTGAGCTGACGGTAAGCAAGCTGTGCTTCTTTCTTACCTGCCTTGTAGTTTGCAGCGAATTCATTTGCCGCAATACGAAGGTTGTTAACCTCCGAGCTGTATGTATCCATTGCTTCCTCGAAGATGGTTTCATAGTCAGAAACATTGAAACCGCCTTTCATGTTCATAACCTTTACGTCTGTGATGGCATCGTCAACATTCTTTGACTTCTTGTAGCCGAGATAAACAGCCTTGTCACCGCCGGGGTTAAGGTTTTTATCAAGGATTTCATAGCCTGCAGCTGTGAGAAGCTGTTTTGCTTCGTCTGCTGTGGCTGCTTCTGCCATTTTGAGGTCACTTAAATAATAAGTGATTCTTCCTGCGCTTGCAGGCATCACCATTGTTATGCACATAGTCACAACAAGAAGCATGCTGATACGTACTTTTAATAATTTCATTAGGGCTGTCTCCTTTTCTTAAATGATGAAAGTATTATACACTTAAGGTTATTACAAACCTCTTACAAATAAAGTCTGATTTTTAATTTTCAACAAAAAAGTCACCCGAAATTATCG
>JAXJXP010000026.1:0-12580 GCA_036307445.1 Clostridia bacterium | reverse complement strand
GATTTAATGTCAGCAGTTAAGCTTATGGGACAGGGTATGCTCGCTATATTCATTGTTATGGCTGCAATATCCGTTATAGTTTATCTGGCTACAAAATTCTCAAAATAAAGCAAAAATTTTGTTAGACGGCAGAGCTACAGTAGTTCTCTGCCACCCAAGGATTATATAAATCGTGGAATTAAGAACGGCTGAAGCCACTCTTCATTTCTTTGGCAGGGGTAGAAGGACTACGACTCGGCTTTGCCTCGCTTGTATGCTTCGCCCTTTCCAATCACCCTTCGCTTTCGCTCGGATTCTTGGTGGCTTCGCGATCTCACCCTACGGGTTCTCGTCCTATCCCTGTTTCAAAACAAAAGAACTGCTATCAGGCAGTTCTTTTGTCTTTGGCAGGGGTAGAAGGACTCGAACCCTCAAGAACGGTTTTGGAGACCGGCATGTTACCATTACATCATACCCCTATTTATTTGTTACCAAAACATTATACTAAAAAGCATCCATCTTGTCAAGCTTTTTTTGTCCTTTTTCTCTCTAATTTCATATATTTTATATTTATTGCAAAAAATACTTGTAATTTCAGGAAAAATATATTAGAATATATATGATTAAATATACATTGGAGGAATATAATTATGATTACAGCCGGAGATTTTAGAAACGGTGTTACTTTTGAGCAGGACGGCAACGTATTTCAGGTTGTTGAGTTCCAGCACGTTAAGCCGGGTAAGGGTGCTGCTTTCGTAAGAACAAAGCTTAAGAACGTTATCACAGGCGGCGTGGTTGAAAAGACCTTCCGTCCCGACGAGAAGATGCCTAAGGCTCACATCGAAAGAAAAAATATGGAGTACTCATACAACGATGGAGACCTTTATTATTTTATGGATCAGGAAACATTTGATATGATTCCTATCGGCGCTGACCAGGTTGGCGATTCTTTGAAATTCGTTAAGGAAAATATGGTATGTATGATTCTTTCATACAAGGGCAATGTATTTGGTATTGAGCCTCCTACATTCGTAGAGCTTGCTATTACCGAAACAGAGCCGGGCTTCAAGGGTGATACTGCTACAGGTGCTAAAAAACCTGCTACACTCGAAACAGGAGCTACTATTATGGTTCCCTTGTTCGTTGACGAAAATGATGTTATCAGAGTTGATACAAGAACAGGCGAATATATGGAAAGAGTTTAATTCTTGAGAGGAGCATTCAATATGGATAGCTTAACTTCTAAAGCTGCTTACCTTAAAGGTCTTGCTGATGGTATGAATCTTGATGCAGACAAGGCTGAAAACAAGCTGCTTTTAAAAATAATTGAAACAATCGGCGAGATTGCAGAAACAGTGGACGACGTCTGCTATCAGGCCGACGAGCTTGAGGAAATGGTTTCCGACATTGACGAAGATCTTCACGACGTAGAAGAAATCGTCTACGACCTTGACGATGATGACGATTATGAAGACGACGATGACGACGATTTTGACATTATGGACTATGATGACGACGAGGATATGGGGTTCTTTGAAATTCAGTGTCCCAACTGCAACGAGGACGTAATGGTTGACTTCGAGGCGCTCGATGACGAAGCGCCCATCATCTGCCCGAACTGTCGCGAAGAAATCGAACTTGAGTTTGATTGCGATTGCGACTGTGATGACTGTCATCACGATGATGAATAACAAAAAAATCAACCGCTTTCCTATTGGAAAGCGGTATTTTTATTTGAGCTTTTCGATTATTTCCAAAGGATGTTCTGCAATAAAATCCGCACCAGCCCTTTCAAGCTCCTCTCTTGTACGAAATCCCCACTCTACTCCGACAGATAAAAACCCTGAGTTCTTGCCGGTTTCGATATCTACCGACGTATCGCCGACAAATGCTGTTTCACCTGCACTTACACCGACAATTTTGCATATTTCAAGCGCGCTATCCGGCGCAGGCTTTACAGCATAATCATTTCTCTTGCCCCAAACCTCTGCAAACACACCATCGAACATCTTGTCCACAATCGGCTTTACTACATTGTCGGGTTTGTTTGACAAAACCGCAAGCCGTACTCCCTTTTTCTTAAGCTCCGACAAAAGCTCCTCTACACCATCATACGGTTCGGTCAGATACAACTGGTCCGCCTCATAAGCCTTATCGTAAACAGCTCCAACCTTTTGATAGAGTTCGGAGTTGTCATCACCTGTTTCAGCAAGCATACGGTGGATAAGCAAATCTCTGCCATTACCGACAAGTGTCTTATATCGCTCTGTTTCTATAGCGGGCAAACCGTACTCCCCAAGAGCCTTATTGCCGTAATATGCAATAGTCGGCAAGGTATTCAATAATGTTCCGTCCAAGTCAAAAATTACCAGTTTAATCATTCTTATATTCCTTATATCTTTTTTAATTTCGCATACGCTGCCATCAGTCTCTTAGTTCCAACAGTTACAAACTCAATTTCCAGAAGTGCATCACGTTCAAATGGTGTAACCGCCTTGACAACTCCCTCACCGAATTTTGCATGGGAAACTCTGTCGCCTGTTGTAAAGGTGCTGCCCGAAACATTGTCTGCCTTAACAGCAGTCGGCTTTTTGTAGGTTTCAACAAACGGTGCACTGCGGCGGAAGGTCTCTGTTGCAGTCTTGACAGCTCTGTCAATAGCAGGGCTTACGTCCTTAATATACTCAGAAGGTATTTCTTTATAAAACCTTGACGGAAAAGCAGGTGTAGTCTTTCCGAAAATCGTTCTCTGGCGAGCCATGGTAACATACAAAGTTTGCTTTGCACGAGTGATTGCTACGTAGCAAAGACGGCGCTCCTCCTCAATATCCTCATCGGTATTTGACCTTGCCGACGGGAAAAGTCCGTCCTCGAGTCCTGCTACAAATACCACAGGGAACTCCAAACCTTTTGCACTGTGTACAGTCATAAGCACACACGCATCCTGATCCTCATCATATGCGTCAATCTCGGAAACAAGTGCTACATTCTCCAAAAATCCGCCAAGAGACGGACTTTCTGCCGATTTTTCGTACTCTGTAACTGCCGACATAAATTCGTTTATATTCTCTATTCTTGTTCTCGACTCTACGCTGTTTTCAAGCTCGAGCATTGCCATATATCCACTCTCGTTTAAAACTCTCGCCACAAGGTCGGAAACGTGAGTTACCTCAGCTGTCTTCTGGAAGGTCTTTATAAGTCTTCCGAACTCTACCATCTTAATTGCGGCTCTTGAAAGCTCGTTATACTCATTTGCAAAAAGCACCGTTTCAAACAAGGTAATATCATTTTCCGCCGCTATATTCTCCGCCTTTTCAATAGAAGCCGCACCTATTCCCCTTTTCGGCTCGTTTATAATCCTCTTAAGACTAACACTGTCAGCAGGGTTATGAATTATTCGAAGATATGCGATAATGTCCTTGATTTCCTTACGATCATAGAACCTCAACCCCGCCAGTACACGATACGGAACGGCATACTGCAAAAGCATTTCCTCAAGCACACGGGACTGCGCATTTGTGCGGTACAAAATTGCACAATCGGAGAATTTTGCCCCTTTTTTCACCCTGTCAGAAATCTGACCTGCAATAAATCTTGCCTCATCACGTTCATTCTGTCCAACAAAGCTGAAAATCAAATCTCCGCCGTCCTTTGATGTCCAGAGATTTTTCCCCTTTCTGCCACGATTATGTGCAATTACCGCATTGGCGGCATTTAGAATATTTGAAGTAGAACGGTAATTCTGCTCCAATTTAACAACGTGTGCATTGGGGTATTCCTTTTCAAAGTCAAGAATATTTCTGATATTTGCGCCACGGAAACGATAGATGCTTTGGTCGTCATCACCGACAACGCAAATGTTTCCGTCCTCGCCTGCCAAAAGCGAAATCAACATATATTGTGCATTATTGGTATCCTGATACTCGTCAACCATTATATACTTAAACCGCTCACGCTGCTTTTCCAGTATGTCGGGGTTTTCCGACAGAACTCTGACCGTCGAGAACACTATATCGTCAAAGTCAAGCGCATTGTTCTTTTTAAGCTTCTGCTGATAAAGCTCATAAACATCTGCAATCACCTTTTTTCTGTGGTCGGTGGCGTTGATACGTGCATATGCCGTAACGTCCTGAAGGTTATCTTTTGCATGGCTAATTTCACCTTGCAGCATCTTAAGCGGCATCAGCCTTTCGTCTATGTTAAGCTCTTTCATACAATCCTTCAAAACGGTCTTTGAGTCTGCTGTGTCATAAATAACAAAGCTTGGGTCAAAGCCTATCCTCTCACAGCAGCCGCGAAGAAGTCTGACGCAAGCTGAATGAAAGGTGGAAATCCACATATCGCGTGCAACAGGTCCAATTCTCGCCTCAATTCGCTCACGCATCTCTGCCGCCGCCTTGTTTGTAAAGGTGATGGCAAGGATATTGTAAGGTCTTATATTCTTTGTTTCGAGTATATATGCAAGGCGACTTACAAGCATAGTGGTCTTTCCGCTGCCTGCGCCTGCAAGCACCAGCACCTGTCCGTCCGTCTGCAATATCGCCTCTTTTTGTTTTTCGTTAAATCGGCTAAAATCCATAATTTCCTCCAAATAATTTCAAATCACATATGAAATAATAATACCACAAAATCGCAAAACTGTCCACTCGAATTTGAAAAAATTGCCGTAATTGAAAAAGGTTCTTTCCGAAATAATATAATATGTGTCAAAAATTATCGAAAGGACATATATGATGAAAAAGAATATCTACCGCGCCCTGTGCGCTATATTACCTATATCGGTTATTACGACGGCTTACTTTTCCGTACCGAGCAAAATAACCCTCACAGAAAATGCACATTACAGTGCGTATCCAAACGGACTTGTGCGACTTTCTGCAGAGGACGGTGCCATTAACACAGCATCGGTCGGCGTGCAAAACGTTACGGCAGAGCTGTTTGGAGCTGTGCCTATTAAAACAGTCGAGGTTTCTGTCGTGCCCGAACAATATGTCTATGCCTCAGGCGAGGTGATAGGAGTCAGAATTTACGCAGACGGCGTAATGGTGGTTGGTGTGGAAACAATCGGCGGCGCAAGAATTGCAGGAGTTAAAAAGGGCGATTTAATTAAAAAAATAAACGGAGCACCTGCCGAAAGCACCGAGCAGCTTTCTGATATACTTTCATCACAAAGGGTGAATATTCTTACAATATGCAGGGGAACAGAACTTTTTGATATTACCGTTCGCGGACAAAAGGGTGAAAATGGCTATAAGGTCGGTATGTGGGTGCGGGATTCCGCAGCAGGTATAGGAACTCTTACATTCACTACCGAAAACTACGACTTTGGAGCACTTGGACACGCAATATGCGACAGCGACACCGAGCTTCTTGTGCCGCTCGGTCACGGAAGTCTTTCTCCCTGCAAGGTTACATCGGTAAAGGCAGGAAAAAGCGGCGAGCCGGGTGAGCTTTCAGGTATTATAAGCGGCGAGGTATGGGGCAGTATAAACACCAATTCAGACCTCGGCCTCTACGGTAATTTGTCAGAAAAAATAACAGGTATTAAACTCCCTGTCGCCACAGAATTTCTTGTAAAAGAAGGCGATGCAGAAATACTCTCAGACGTTGATGGCACAGGCGTTAAGGCATACAAAATCAGAATAGACCAGATTTCACGAGTCAATTCCAAAACAAATAAAAGTATGAGCCTTCGTGTTACAGACGAAAACCTTCTAAACATAACCGGCGGTATTGTTCAGGGTATGAGCGGCTCACCAATTATCCAAAATGGACGAATTGTGGGAGCTGTGACACACGTTTTTGTTAATGACCCTACACGTGGTTATGGGATATTTATTGAGAATATGCTATCTGAAGCAGAGAAAATTAAATAGCTTAATGCTCACTTATGCCCGTTATAGGTGGGCATTTTTAATATTTTTAAAAACACAATTTTGGAGTAGTAATATCGTTTTGACTTTGCTATAATGAAAACGAAAGGAGATGATGTTGTGTATGAAGTTTTAAAGTATATTCATAATAATATCGAGAAGCATTTAGACCTATCAGACGTGGCAAATCTGTTTGGGTATTCTAAATGGCATTTTTGCTCGAAATTTCATAAATATACCGGAAAATCCTTTGTAAAATATGTTCGACATTACCGTCTCCAATTGGCTGCCATTGATATAATCTCGGGCGAAAAAATAACCGATGTTGCAATTGCCTATGGATATGAAACCTTAGGCGGTTTTAACAAAGCCTTCTTAGCAGAATTCGGTTGTTTGCCCAGAGAATATAAAAAGCAAGCCAAAGAAACTCAATTTTATTATGAAAGGAAACGATTTACTATGTATTCTCTAACTGACAGATGTGAGGCATTACGTCGCTTGGTTATTGGCGCAAACGACTATGAAGATTATTATTGTATGCAGCACAAAGTGTATTCTTATTTAGGTATGGTTGATGCTGCCAAAAAGAATCTTTCAGCCACCGAGATTATATCGTCCGGAATTGTTAATGTTTTAAACAATTTTAAGCCTGTGATTATTCCTGGAGAATTGATCGTTGGTTTTAACTTTCCCGATTCGAAATATGATGAATATTTTGCACCGGATGACACGGAAGAAAATCGCAGATTAGCACAGTTAAACGGCATTGATAATAAGGATATTGATACATATTTTAAATATGTTGAGGAAAATCCCGAATTATTTAAAATAGTTTCTCCCGTTCTAACAAAAGAAGAGCAGGATTCAAACTCAGAATGGGCGGCAATAGGCAGATGTATAGATTCCAATCACACCGTAATTAACTACGAGAAAGTATTAAAGCTCGGTTTTTCCGGAATTCTTTCCGAGGTTTTGGAATACGAAAAGAAGAATGGCTCCAACGAGCTTTATACATCAGTAAAAAACATTTGTGTTGCTGCTTGTGAAATGGGAAAAAAATATGCTCAGGCCGCACAAAAAATCAAAGATTCCGGAAACGAACTTTATCTTAAAGAAGATTTGGATTACATCATCGACATATGCAACAACGTTCCCGAAAAGCCGGCATCCAATTTTAGAGAAGCACTGCAAGCACTATGGTTTGCACATATCATCAACACATGGGAAGACCATATCAATGCAAATTCTCTCGGCAGACTTGATCAGATACTTTATCCATATTATAAGGCAGATATTGAAAAAGGCATATTAACAAAGGAAGATGCATTTGAACTGATATGCTGCTTGTGGATTAAACTATACTTAAATTACGATGTTCAGCAGTCGTGTGTGGGCGGATCTGCTCCCGACGGAAGCAGTCAGGTTAACGAGCTTTCTTATATGATGCTCGATGCCACCGAACAGCTTGATTTTATACGCTGCATGTCAGTTCGTTATTCAAAAAACACGGAAAAGGAATTTATAAAACGTGCTCTCGAAGTAGTTGGTCATGTCCAAAAAGGCGTTCCGTTCTTCTTTAATGATGATGTAATGATTCCTGCTCTTACAAGCAAGGGAATCTCTTTAGAAGATGCATACGACTACACACAAATCGGATGTGTTGAAACAGTTATACCCGGAAAATCCAATCCCCACGCTGTTACAGGTGAAACCAACTTGTTAAAAGCAGTTGAGTATGTACTATGTAACGGCAATAGTATGATGTATCCTGATTTTAACACAGGCACAAAAACCGGTGAGCTTTCTTCGTTTGACACCTACAGCAAATTTTATGAGGCTGTAAAAAAACAGATTTATCATATACTTGATTTGACCTGTTCCTCTGTAAAAAAGCACAGGGATTGTTCCGTTTTTAACAGTCCTAAGCCTTACAAGTCATTACTGACAGACGGCTGCATAGAAACAGGAAAAGATTTTAACGATGCCGGTGCGAAGTATGATTTTTACCAGATTATGCTTGGCGGAATACCAAACCTCGCCGACTCACTTGAGGTTATTCGTGAATTTGTCTACCTCCAGCAAAAATATACACTTAGCGAATTAAAAGATATATTAATTAACAACTACCCCGATGAAAGTGTACGTCTTGAATTTATAAACAAGGCTGCAAAATTTGGAAATGATATTGATAGTGTAGACTCAATTGCGGTTGATATTGTAAATACTGCTTGCGATTATTTGGAAGAATTCTCCGAAAAATATGGACTTTCATTTCATGCGCAGCCATTTACTTTCCGTTGGATGGTAGACCACGGTTCTCAAAGTGCTGCATCTCCTGACGGAAGACGCAAAGGTGAAATTATAGCATACAGCGTTTCTCCTATGCAGGGACGTGACTTTAATGGATTAACATCTGTGTTTAATTCAATTGCCAAGTTCCCCACAAAACGAACTCCAGGCACAACTTCAGCAATTATTGAGATAGACCCTAAACTGTTTACCGACAGAAACATCCCGATTCTTGCAGATATTCTGATTGCAAGCAGTGAAAAAGGTCTGGAAAATGTACAGTTCAACACCATTGACGCAGATACTATGATTGACGCACAAAAACACCCTGAAAAGTATAATAATCTAGCAGTAAGAGTTTCCGGCTTCAGCCAAAAATTCAACCTGCTTTCGCCGGAGCTTCAAAATCACATTATAGGAAGGACCAAACACTCATGTCTGTAAGTGCTGTCATCACCAATATTGCACGAGGGGCTTTGCATGATGGTCCCGGCGTAAGAACTGTTGTATATTTTAAGGGGTGCGGTCTCAGGTGTAAATGGTGTCACAATCCTGAAACGTTGTCTGCACAAAAACAGATTTTATATGCACCGTCTAAATGTATTCATTGTGGAAAATGTATCGAGGTATGTCCGGAGCATCATAAAATACAAGGAAATGATATGTTGTTTTTACGTGAAGGGTGTACTGCGTGCGGAAAATGCGCAAAATTCTGTCCGTCGCTTGCACTCAGCCTGTGCGGCGAAGAAAAAACAGTTTCGGAGCTTTTTGAAGAAATAAAAAAGGACTCCCACTATTATAGTTCCTCAGGCGGCGGGGTAACTTTTTCCGGCGGAGAATGTTTGCTTCATTCCCAATTTGTAAAAGAAATTGCTAAAATGTGCAAAGACAATAATATTCACACAGCCGTTGAAAGCGCTTTCTTCGTCCAGTGGAAAAATGTTGAAGAAGTGTTACCCTTTATCGACTTGTTTTTTGCTGATTTGAAAATTCCAAATCCCGAAAAACACCGCAAATACACCGGTCAGGATAACAAGCTGATAATCGACAATATTACAAAGCTTTCAAATAAGCATAAAAACATTATTTTGCGTATTCCTGTCATACCCGGTGTGAATGATTCTGATGATGATATAGCTGCCTTTGCTGAAATTATAAAAACATTAGGAAAAGGAATAAAAGGAATAGAATTATTAAAATACAATAATCTTGCAGAATCAAAATATAAGATTTCAGGAAATGAATACACAAAGTTCGCAGACGGTTCGCAAACAGATGAAAAAATGCAAAAACTTTGTTCATCTTTAAAAGAAAAAAGCAATATAAACTGTTATTTTGTTTAATCTTTTACCCCATTAATGGGCTGCACTAAGCGAGCCAAGCTATATACCGTGTACATAAGCTGTATATAGACCGGCAAGACAACATATCCTGCAAATCTTGACACAAACAGGGTTTATATGTTAAAATTTAGGAGAAGATGTTTTGGAGCATCTTCTCTGTTTTGTTTAGGTAGGAGGTTTTCAGGAATGGATATAAGACAGCAATCACTAAAAAAGCATTATGACTGGAAAGGTAAAATCGAGGTAATATCACGTGCTACAATCGAATCGAGGGAAGATTTATCACTGGCATATACACCCGGAGTTGCCGAGCCTTGTCTTGAAATAAATAAGGACGTCAACAAGTCCTATGAGCTTACACGCCGTTCAAATCTTGTAGCAGTTGTAACCGACGGAACGGCAGTTCTCGGGCTTGGCGATATAGGTCCCGAGGCAGGAATGCCTGTTATGGAGGGCAAGTGTGCTCTTTTTAAGACGTTTGCTGACGTAGACGCATTTCCTCTTTGCATTAAATCAAAGGACATAGACGAGATTGTCCGTACAATCTATCTGCTTTCGGGCTGCTTTGGCGGTATAAACTTAGAGGATATTTCCGCACCAAGATGCTTTGAGATTGAAAAGAAGCTAAAAGAAATCTGCGATATCCCTGTTTTCCACGACGACCAGCACGGTACAGCAATCGTTGTTGCTGCAGCATTAATAAACGCGCTAAAGCTTGTAAAAAAGGAAATAAGCAAAGTTAAGGTTGTAATAAACGGCGCAGGCTCAGCAGGCATTGCAATCGGCAGGCATCTTATGAATATTGGAATTAAAAACCTTATCTTCTGCGACCGATTTGGTATTATCTGCGAGGGCGACGAAAATAACAACCCTGCGCAAGAGGAAATCGCAAAGGTTACCAACTTAGAGAAAAAACACGGCACTCTTGCTGATGCATTAGTGGATGCAGACGTTTTTATAGGCGTTTCTGCACCGAATTTAGTAACACCGGAAATGGTGAAATCAATGGCATCTGACGCAATTTTATTCCCTATGGCAAACCCTACACCCGAGATTATGCCAGACGTTGCCAAAGCGGCAGGTGCACGAATAGTCGGCACTGGCCGTTCCGACTTCCCCAATCAGATAAATAACGTGCTTGCTTTCCCCGGGATTTTCCGTGGTGCATTGGACTGCAGGGCAAGCTGTATTAACGAAGAAATGAAGGTTGCAACCTCCTTTGCGCTTGCATCCCTTATACCCGATAACGAAATAAGCGAGGACAACATCATAGCCCCCGCCCTTGATAAAAGAGTCGCAAAAGTTGTAGCAGAAGCGGTAATTAAGACTGCTAAAGAAACTCACGTTGCACGCATATAATAAAACAATCTATGCCCGTTCATCTAAGGTGAACGGGCTTTTTGCTGCAAATTTCGACTTCTGCGACAATAAACGAGTTTCTTTACAGTTGTTTTACAAATATTACCAGAAAGCAACAAAACTTGTATTTTACAATTTTAAAAACCTATTGTACTAATATGTTAATATATGTTAATCTTTGTATAAAGACAAAAAACAAAGTTGAAAGGAAGAGAAAAAAGAATGAATTTGAAGGTATCAGTGCTGATAGCGGATGACAACAGGGAATTTTGTGATGAAATGTCAGACTACATAAAAGCAAGTCAGGATATGTGTTTAGCAGGCGTTGCCAACGACGGCGACGAGGCTTACGGTATGATTTGTGCCACGCGTCCTGATATTGTTATTTTGGATATTATTATGCCCAAACGAGACGGCATAAGCTTGCTAAAAAAGCTCGCCAACACGAAAATGACCAAACGCCCCACAGTTATTGCACATTCTGTTACAGGCAATGAGAAGGTGATGGAGAGCTGTTATCAGGCAGGTGCAGAATATTTTCTTTTGAAACCGCAGACCTGCGAGGCGATAGCAGATACAATCAGGTCTTTGGTGCCGGGCGATAATACCCCTGCTGTAGCTGCTCCGCAACAGGCAGCAAAGTCGGAAAAGGAGACAGATTTAGAAACAATTGTTACTGAGTTTATGCACGAGCTTGGGTTGCCTGCACATATTAAGGGTTATCAGTATATACGTACTGCGATTATGATGGTTGTTAATAATATGGATTTGCTCAACTACATAACAAAACAGCTCTATCCCGATATTGCAAAAAAGTACGGCTCTACTTCGTCAAGGGTAGAACGTGCAATCAGGCATTCTATCGAGGTGGCGTGGACAAGAGGCAGACCGGAAACAATGAATAATATATTTGGTTACACAATCGACACAGGAAAGGGAAAACCAACTAATTCCGAGTTTATAGCGATGGTTGCCGACAGAATAAGACTGCAGACAAAATAACAATTTCAAAAGAGAACAATCCATTGTGATTGTTCTTTTTTATATGTAGGGACCGGCGTCCCCCACGGTCCGCTGTTTGCCATTAACACAAGGTTTGTGTAGGGACCGTCATCCTCTGCGGTGCTCGTCCAAATCTTTGATTTGGTAACAGCACCCATGCCAAAACGTCCCAAAATTTATTTTGGTTGACGTTGACGGCGACGGTCCGCTGTTTGCCATTTTTGCAATCTTCCTATAAGGCATATTATCGGAAGTTATATTTTTACCGAAAGTGATATAAATTCTGATTTTCCTTATTTTTACTTATAGAGGAAAGTTTTTACATAAAATTGTGATAACCAGCTCTATATTTCTATCTATATTTTTGTAGAAAGGAGTAATAATTATGAGAGCTTTAAAGAAATTGATGGCAGGTGCTATTGCTACTGCAATCGCTGCTACATTGGCTACATCTGCTTTTGCAGCAGAGCTTAACGAAGGAAAGATGGTTCTTTCAGAGGGTGACGTTTACGAAGCAGCAGGTCAAACAACCGTTTTGGTTGTTCCTCATGACGCTTGGGTAGAGGGCGCGCTCACAAATCTTGAGGAAGCAGACATCCTTTACATCGACCAGTGGGAAGATGCTGCTACAGCTCAGGCAGCTATCACTGCAGGTCTTGGCGTAAAGCTTACAGATGGTGAACTCGCTGACATTAACGAAGAAGAGGGCGCAGCAGATTACTACGTACTTTT
>JAXJXP010000025.1:0-99690 GCA_036307445.1 Clostridia bacterium | reverse complement strand
CTCCTTTATCAAAGCTTCATTCATTTCAAGATTAAAGACTACGCCTGTCTTTTTAAGTACTTCACGGTTAATCTCACGCATAACGGCACCGCCGCCGGTAGAAATAATAACGCCACTTTCTTCCGCTGCCGCATGACACGCAACAGTTTCAAGGTCACGGAAATATTCTTCACCGAAGTTTTCGAATATTTCGTTTGTAGTCATACCCATTTCCTGTTCAATCATAACATCGGTATCTACAAGCTTTCTGCCGGTAATCGTTGCAAGCTCTTTTCCTATAGTAGTTTTACCCGAGGCCATAAAGCCGGTCAGCACAATATTTTTCATCAGCCAAGCACCGCCTTTTTTGCAAGCTCAAAAGCATCATCAGGGAGCTTTTTATCGGTAAAAAGCTCATAGGCAAGTATTCCTTGATAAATAAGCATTCCAAGTCCGTTGACAGTTCTGGCACCACGAAGCTCTGCCTGCTTTAAAAACTCCGTCTGCCACGGATTATATATTATATCAACAACAGCAGTTTCAGAATCAATAAAGCCCAAATCTTCATATGGCAAAACACCTGTTTGCGGTGCCATGCCTGCAGTTGTTGTGTTTATTACAACATCATAGTGCGATAGCAGCATTTTTGTGTTTATGTCATATCCTACCGCCGTTTTTACATAATCCTTAAGCTTTATTGCACGTTCTTCTGTACGGTTTATAACCGTGATTGACTTTGCACCCTTCATAGCAAACAGGACAACTATCGGCTGTGTTGCACCACCTGCACCGAATATCAGCACATCTTTTCCTATAATGTCTACTCCCTCACGGAGAATTGACTTATAAAAGCCTTCAGCATCGGTGTTGTAACCGCAAAGCTTCCCATCACGATTTACAACAGTATTAACTGCACCGAAAAGCCGTGCCTCTTCCGATATTTCATCAAGAAATTCCATTACATCAAATTTGTGCGGTGCAGTAACGTTAACACCTTTTATGCCTAAGCCTCTTACTCCACATATCGCATCTGATAGCTTGTCCTTTGTAACATCAAATGCCGTGTACACACAATTTACATCTGTAAGCTTTGCAAACTCCCTGTGCATTTGGGGAGATTTTGAGTGTTCAACAGGTGTTCCGATTATACCCAAAACCTTTGTATGCGCATCTACCGTCATTCGTTCCATTCCTTTGCCTTATAGTTTTTTAGTACTACCCTTTCCATCGCCCTCTTCATGCCAAAGAACGGGGTTTCCTTTGCCTCAATCGGATTTACCATAACCGACAGAATACCTGCTCTGTTTGCGGCATATACATCAGTAAAAACCTGGTCTCCAATTAAAACTGTGTTTGTTTTATCTGCGCCCAATCTGCGCATTGCACGCTTTATTTTGAAGACCAATGGCTTTCGTGCATTAAATATATATTCTGCGTTGCCATCAAGCTTATCACAAAACAGTCTGACTCTTTGCTCGTGATTGTTGGAAACGAATATATAAGAAATGCCCATATCTTCAAGCCTATTGAGAAACAGACGTGCATTCTCATCAGGCAAGGGAGATGTGTAAGGTACAAGAGTATTGTCAATATCAAGTACCGCAAACTTTATATTATTTCTTTCAAAAAAGCTGTCAGGAATATCCATAACCCTGTCAAATTTGTAGTCGGGATAAAATTTATTATACAATGTTTTTTTCTCCTAATTCGCATACTTATCTAAAATACAGTATATCACATTCTTTTTGAATATTCAATATTTAATAGTAGAAAAAATATAAAAGAAACAAATTTTAATATTGACAAAAACTCACTTTCGTGTTATACTGTCATAGTTGTTAAAATGGAGAGGTGGCCGAGTGGTCGAAGGCGCAGCATTGGAAATGCTGTAACGGGGTAACTCGTTCGAGAGTTCGAATCTCTTCCTCTCCTCCACGTCGGAACAAGTTACGCTTGTTCCGCTTTTTTTGTATAAAAAAAAGCAGATTTACTCTAAAAATAGAATAAAATCTGCTTTCACAATGCAATTTTTACTATATCCACTAATAACAGCGTTTATAATTTTTAACATTTAGGTTGCTGTTACATCATAATTCATTTCTTTCTCCAAACCATCTTATTTACTACACCAGTATAGCTTTGAATAAGCTTTACTACCTTTGTGGATACATTCTCATCGACATAGTTAGGAACAGGAATACCCAAATCGCCATTTTTGTTCATCTCAACAGCAACATCTACTGCCTGCAATACCTGCTCTGTTGTAATTCCAGCTAATATAAAATTACCCTTGTCAAGAGCCTCAGGCCGTTCTGTACTTGTTCTTATGCATACAGCGGGTATCGGACTTCCTATTGAAAGGAAAAAGCTTGATTCCTCAGGCAAAGTTCCACTATCGGATACAACCGCAAAAGCATTCATTTGCAGATTATTGTAGTCGTGAAATCCAAGAGGTGCGTGCTGTATAACTCTCTTATCAAACTTAAATCCTCTTGCATCAATAAACTTCTTACTTCTTGGATGACAAGAATAAAGTATCGGCATATCGTACTTTTCTGCCATTGCATTTACCGCATTCATAAGACTGAAGAAGTTTTCTTCTGTATCTATGTTTTCTTCCCTGTGTGCCGAAAGCAATATATACTTACCCTTTTGAAGACCAAGCTTATCCAGAATGTTACTTACTTTTATGCTGTCAAGATTATTTGCAAGAACTTCTGCCATCGGTGAACCGACAACATATGTGCGCTCCTTTGCAACTGAAGATGCGTTTAAGTATCTTCTTGCATGCTCGGAATAGCACATATTTACATCAGAAATTATATCAACTATTCTTCTGTTTGTTTCCTCAGGCAAGCATTCGTCAAAGCAACGGTTACCTGCTTCCATATGAAATATCGGAATATGCAGTCTTTTTGCACCGATTACAGAAAGACAAGAATTAGTATCGCCTAGCACAAACACCGCATCAGGCTTTATCTCCTCCATAAGTTCATACGATTTTGCAATAATATTACCCATCGTCTGTCCGAGATTATCCCCAACTGCATCAAGGTAATAATCGGGCGCACGAAGACCTAAATCGTCAAAGAACACCTGATTTAAGGTATAGTCCCAGTTTTGACCTGTATGTACTAATATCTGGTCAAAGTATTTATCACACGCCTTAATGCAAGCACTGAGTCTTATTATCTCAGGACGTGTTCCTATAATTGTCATCAATTTAAGCTTAGACATTTGCTACCTCCTCAAAATATGTATCCGGTTTATCCGGATTAAAGCATTCATTGCACCACATAAATGTTACCAAATCCTCTGTATCGGAAAGGTTTATTATATTATGCGTATAACCGGGTATCATATCAACAACAGTAATTTCATCACCGCTCACTTCGTAGTTTACCACTTCATCTGTGCCGATTTTTCTAAGCTGGATAAGCCCACGGCCGCTCACAACAACAAACTTTTCGTTCTTAGTGTTGTGCCAATGCTGACCTTTGGTTATACCCGGCTTAGATATATTGACACTAAACTGCCCTGCATTAAGTGTCCTCAATATCTCGGTAAAGCTGCCCCTGTCATCAACATTCATTTTGAGCTTATATGAAAAGTTATCCATATCAAGATATGAAAGATATGTTGAATACAGCTTTTTTGAAAAGCTGCCCTCAGTCATATCTGGTATCATCTTTGTTTCACGGCTTTCCTTAAAGCTATACAAAAGGTCAGCAATCTCTCCAAGCTTTATATTATGCTCAACCGGCACCTTACAACAATTTCCGTCCTTGTTTTCTCTTCCGGTAAGTGCATTTATCATTTCGTCAACAACATCATCAATATACACGAGTGTCATCATATGCTCACGGTCATTAACGGTGATTGGCAGGTCGTGTGCTATGTTATGACAGAAGGTTGCAACCGCACTGTTATAGTTCGGTCTGCACCATTTGCCAAACACATTAGGCAATCGATATACAAGTACATTTACTCCGTTTTCTTTGCCATATTCAAACATCAAATCCTCGCCCGCTTTTTTCGACTTGCCGTACGGATTGTCAAGTGCCGCCTGAATTGACGATGTAATCAGCACAGGTGCTTTATTGTTATATTTTTTAAGTACATCAAGAAGCTTGGACGTAAACCCAAAGTTTCCCTCCATAAACTCTTTTTCCTCTTTGGGTCTGTTCACACCGGCAAGATGGTATACAAAATCAGCTTTTTGGGCGTATTCCTCAAGGTACTCATCAGGTGTATCTATGTCAAACTCAAATATCTCTATGTTACTGTCAACACCTCGGCTTTTATCTTTACCATTCTTAATATTTTTGAGGGTTTCCACCAAGTTTCTGCCTACAAAGCCCTTTGCCCCGGTAACAAGAATTTTCATCATCTGTCCCCTTTATTACTAAATCTAATTCCGATATTTTCCATAAATTCCTTATGGTTTTTTATATTGTCGTCACTCGACAGTTTCAAATTGTTTTTCTTTTTTTCTACTTTATTCCACGAAAATAACACCGTATATACTATTCTCCAAATATACATCACAGGCAACAAAAATGGTACCTTTCTCAAAAACGTATACTTGTTGTACATTGTGTACCGAGGCGGAAACAGATATTCCTTCAACAATTTCCCTTTAGCATTATTGTTCGATGTATCAGCTTCAGTCTTTTTTAAAGCTTTTGACAAAACATGAGCCTCGTATGTTCCATAAGAGCCGCTGTTAAAAATCCATTCTGTAATCACGTTACTTTTTTCCGTTTCGGGTTGTTCATCAAACCAGACATTCAATGTATGCCAGATATTGTCATAGAATTCTGTCATATCCAGTTTTTCAAGCTCTTTTTTAACAAACTGCTCGTCCAAATCCTGATTAGTTCTTTTGTATATCCACAAATCAATCATATGAATGAGCCCGATACCACCATTACGAAAATGCTTTGCAAAGTGTGTAAACATGTACAAATATTCATATTCCTTTGTAAATACATAGCCATTGCTTGCATCAAAGTCCTTTGCAAAATCCCAGCCAGTGCCAAAATAGTCATACAAATCAGCATTTCTTTTTGCATAAAGACTTCTGTGAAGCTCCAGATGTAAACTCTTTGAGTTCCATATAATCTCAGGGTCCTCGTCCCTTAATTCTGCAAAACCTAGCTCGAGCAGTATTTCTTTTATTGCGTCATATTGCTCCATTTTAATTAAAATATCTGCATCGCCCATTCTTCTGAGTTCAGTTTTCGGATACAGAAATTTCAGATGCGAGCCTTTGAGTAGTACAAAATCAATTTTCTTATCTAAGAATCTGCTTTTAATTTCCTCTAAGGAATACAATTGTCTTTCATTAATTATTACATTGCTGAAAAAGGCATTTGTAATTCTATTCATTATATCTTCCGGAACAGTCAATTGTGCATTCATAACAGCATAATAAATTATTGTTATGATATTATGCCGTGTAGTTAATTCAAGACATTTCTCCCAGTCAAACTCAGAAGACAAATCAATATTTTCAGCATCAATACCAGCTTTTATTAATGCAATAATATCCTTTTGAAAAACATTCATTCTACTAATTCTCCATTTTTAATACATCCTGTATGTAATCAAGCGATAGCAGCTTTTGCTTTACCTGCTCAACAGACAGCATTTCTGTATTGCTTGAGTTAAATTCTGTGAGTGGATTACGGTTTTCGTCTCCCTCATGGAAATACTTGTCGTAATTTAGGTCTCGCTTATCACATGGAACACGGTAAAAATCGCCCATATCTGTTGCATTGGCACACTCCTCGTTTGTCAGAAGTGTCTCATACATTTTCTCGCCGTGGCGGATTCCAATTACCTTTATTTCCGTTTTATTTTCCCTATCAAATAACTCCTTTACCGCATTGGCAAGCACCTCAATTGTACATGCAGGCGCTTTTTGAACAAGGATATCGCCGTTGACGCCGTTTTCAAAGGCAAATAACACCAAATCAACAGCTTCATCTAATGACATAATAAATCTTGTCATATTAGGCTCAGTTATTGTAATCGGATTTCCGGCTTTAATCTGTTCTATCCAAAGAGGTATCACGCTGCCTCTTGAGCACATAACATTGCCGTAACGTGTGCAGCATATTTTTGTTTTTTGAGGATTTACTGTCCTGCTTTTTGCTACAACAACCTTTTCCATCATAGCCTTGGATGTGCCCATCGCGTTTACCGGATATGCAGCCTTATCGGTAGAAAGGCAGATTACAGACTTTACACCTGCCTCAATTGCAGCTGTAAGCACATTTTCTGAGCCGAATACGTTCGTCTTAACTGCCTCTATCGGAAAAAACTCACATGACGGCACCTGCTTTAGTGCTGCAGCATGGAATATGTAGTCAACACCATGCATTGCATTTTTTACACTCGCAATATCACGGACATCGCCAATATAAAACTTAAGTTTATGGAACTGATTGGGGTATTTGACCTGATATTCATGCCGCATATCATCCTGCTTTTTCTCATCACGCGAGAAGATACGAATTTCACCTATATCAGTATCCAGAAAACGGTTTAGTACAGCATTTCCAAATGAACCGGTTCCGCCGGTTATCAGTAATGTCTTATCTTTAAACATAGTATTTGCCTCCGAATTTTACAGCGTGTATGTATTTTCTCTGTTACAGATATGTCTTGTGTCCAGAACAATTTTTCCATCGAGCCTGTCCATTTGCTCCTTTATCTGGGTATGTCCAACCATAATAACCACCAAATCAACATCAGCGAGGAAACGGTCAAAATCATGATACTGATTATCAACTATATCTCTTTTTACCCATGGATCATAAACCTTAATTCCGCTCGCAAGATGCTTTTTCATACTTTCAAGAAGCTGAAGTGTAGGACTTTCTCTCACGTCATCAACGTCTTCCTTGTATGTCAGACCGTACAAACCGACACGAGATACATCCTTTATTCCGTTTTCCTCCATAATGGTATGAATTCTTTCAAGCACGAAATCCGGCATAGAATCATTTATCTTTCTTGCTGCAAGAATAATATTAGCAAGACCGGGATAATCTCCCACTAAAAACCACGGGTCAACTGAAATGCAGTGTCCGCCGACGCCAGGACCCGGCTGAAGTATATTTACTCTCGGATGCTTGTTTGCAATACGGATAATTTCATATACATCCATATTATCACTGCGGCAGATTTTTGCCAGCTCATTTGCATATGCAATATTAATATCACGGAAGGTGTTTTCCACTACCTTCGTCATTTCTGCTGTTCTTATATCGGTTACAACAATCTCGCCTTTACAAAAAGCAGAATAAAGCGACTTGATTTTCTCGCCGATCGCCCTATCATCAGCACCGATTGTTCTGGAATTATATTCAAGCTCATACACCATATTGCCGGGGATTATACGCTCCGGTGCGTGTACAAGATTTATATCCTTGCCGATTACAAATCCGTTTTCCTCGATAACAGGTCTTACAAATTTGTCAATTGTACCGGGAGAAACCGTTGACTCTACTACAACAGTTGCACCCTTTGGGCAAACCTGCATTACACTCTTCATAGCAGATACAACATAACCAGCATCAATCTTTTTGCTGTCTGCATCATACGGTGTTGGAACTGCTACAATATAGGTATCGGTAGTCTGGTATTCAGTAGAGAATTTTATTCCTTTTGCTACCGCCTCTTCAAACAATTCGTCTAAACCTTCCTCTTCAAAGGTTGTCCTGCCGGCATTAAGCTCGTCTACGAGCTCCTTGTTGTAATCTGTACCAACAACCTCTACCCCTCTTGACGCAAACATCAACGATGTAGGCAGTCCTATGTAACCAAGTCCAATTACGTTAATCATATTAATTCCTCCTAAATATATCGGTGCAGAAAAAGCACAAGTTTACTTTTTTATCACTTTAGCCAAGGTTTTTGATGCATATTGATAAATATATTTAAATTCGTACGTCCCAACGAACGGCAACACAAGCAATATCACGCAAACTCCACAAATCGGAATACAGAGAAGCAGTCCCAAAATTCCTCCGCACAGCATTCCAGCCGTAAGGTCCGCTACAATTGCCAACCCAAATACTATCGCCAAATATACAAGAACTCTTATATAATACCTTGCAACACTTTGATTAAAGAATTTTTTATAGAGAATATACGGGTCATACCACGCAGAGATACAAACTCTCGAAATTACCGTCGCGAGAATTACACCGAATATTCCCAAAGACTTTACCAGCACTAGTGAAAATATTACATTCGCACCAGCCGAAACAAGCGAGCGGTATTTTCCCTGCACAAAGTTTCCTGTTGTATCACGGAATATGTTTATTGCCAGTTGAAAACCGTAGAGAAAATAATCTAAGACAATTACCAGCAAAACATATATCGGGAGAAGATAATCTGTTCCCCACAAAACAGTAATAAACCTGTTTGTCAGTACATATAGGCAAATACTGCAAGCACCGTATATCAGATATACCCCAAATGTATAGATACGGAATAGCTTTTCCACCTCTTCAATATCCTTGCTTGCGACAAAGTTTCCTATCGTAGCGGTCATTGCCGAAAACATATTTACTGTAATAGTTCTAACAGCTGTTACAATCATAGTGTAGTTGGAGTATATACCAACCATAACCGTACTTATAAAGCCATTGATTATAATATTGTCCGTGGATGAAAGAACAACTCCGCCAACGCGTTTAATAAACAGGGCACCGACATTTTGGGCTACAACAGTTTTTTCTTCACGTGTCAATTTTTCTTCACTTTTTTTGCACAACTGAGGGTATCTTTTCTTCGCAATAACACTTATTATCACCGACTGAACATAGTTCCCTGCAACTCTTATTATCAGGTAAAGATAATACTGCTTAAATACAAAAAGGACAATTGCTTCAACTACTAAAACCGTAACCTTTACCGCTGTTTGAATAACCGACACAACACTTTGTTGCTGATTTACCACCAACACAGCCTGTCGGCTTGCCAGAAAATACGTCGACAATGTATTGACTAAGAACAAAATGTATACCAAATATATATTTATTTCTGCCTTTAATGCATCAAGATTTACTATATTCTTCAAAAAAGGTATGATTAAAACTCCGACTGCGAAAATAACAGCCATAATTATGTTGTAAGCCTTGGAATAAAGTGTCAGGTATTGCCTTGCTTTATCTGTATCGTCATTTGCAATAGGCTTGTACAAATTATAGATTATTGCATTTCCAATACCAAGTTCCGCAAGTGAAAATACTGTCAAAATACTTGTAAATAATCCGTCAACACCGAGGTATTCCGCTCCCAACAGCTTTATAAAGACAGTTCTGTTTGCAAAAGATGTAATAAGAATAATAACCTGCGAAATTATAGACACAACCACATTCCTTGTCAAATTGTACGAACGACTCCTCAGCTGTCCCATTTTACACATTCTCTCCTAATTCACTTATATTATTTCATTACCGACAGTTAATTACAGCTTATCAATCATTTCCTGCATTCTTTCTTTTATTCCATCCTCATCAGCAGAATAATAGTATTGCATTATTGATGTACCAAAGCTTTCATTACCTTCAATAAGTACAGGCCCGTCCTTGGTAATCGCTACATCCCAACCAATAATATGCACTTGTGGAACAACCGTGGCAGCTTCTTTTAGCATTTCGATAGTTTCTTTCCAGTATGGGATTTCAAAACCAACATCATTACGTCCATCCTGCGTGCCCTCAATTCTCCTGTAATCATTGCATCTGAATGGCGTAATGATTCTACCTCTTGAGACATCAATAATTGCTGATGAGCCTCCCATAGAAATATTATCAACCCTTGAGCCAATTGCACCTATACGTATAAATGCTCCCACTATATTAAATGTATTTTCCGAATGTACCGTAACAATTCTTATTGTATTTAACGAAGTGGGGTTAAAGCTTGCCATCTCAGGAGCATTAATAATACAGTTTTCAACCATATTATACTTGCCGCTATGAATCAGGCTCAATATTTCCTCTCTGCTTGTTTCGGTTCCATCAACTACCAATACCTGTTTCCCTGAACAACCATCGGAATTTTTTAAAACAACCTTTTCATAAGTATCCAGAAAATCAGTAATCTCTTGTTCAGTTGCTACACTTAAATCGAGCCATTTCTTTTTGGTATATTTTAAGAACACCTCGTTAAAAACTCTCTTATTTCTAAAAACCGCCCCATACTGCGCAGGATTATATTTCTTTAAGTTCTCCAAATGCCAGAAAACAGTTACATACGTAGCTCTATTTTTTGCTGTTCTGCTTATAAAATCCAATGCTTCATATTCAGAGTATGATGTGCCGTACTTATAAGAACAGTAGAGTGCATCAAGCATAACGCAAAGTCTGTTTCTCTTATATTTATTGGCTACACGCTTACTCATAATCATTAATGAATCAGGCTCTCTTAAAAGCAGTATAGTTCCCGATTTCCAATACATATAAATTCCTCCGCATACTTATTGCAACAATTCCTTCAATGCCGCATTAAAGCTCTCATAAGCTTTACTTTCCTTTTCAATTCCGTCACTAATTTTGTCGCTATAATATTTTCTTCTATTCATTCTATCTTCTACTGCAGCTGCAAGCTCTGCTTTTTTATCTTCAATTTCGTCACTGTAGTAACAAAAATCGCTCAAGTCTACTCTTGCCATAAAATCGCGTATTTTTGAATTGTATTTTTGATTATAGCTGTTCTTTTTCTCAATAACAATTGTCGGCGTACCGTTTTTTAAGCTCAACAGATTGCCATGAAAGAAATGCGTGAATGTTACGTCAAAATAAGAAAACACCTTTGCCCACTGAAACGGCGAAAGATTGTCGAGGAAGCAATCGGCATAGCTGTTATCCTTGTACACCGAGACAATCTGATATTTATCTCCAACAATGCTCCTGACGATTTCGCCCAACCAATCAAGAGCCATAAGACCTATAATCGGTTTCGACAAATCTATACCCTTTGCAATCAGCATTTCTTTTATTTCATCGTCATTGACAGGAATATCCTCCACATCAAGAACTACCGTCGGGTCGCAGTTGTGATTTGGAACAAGGTCATTATCTGCAAATTTAACAAAATCTTCTGTCGGAACATCTCTTACGCCTATATAGTCAAAGGTCTTCCAAGCCTCTGAAATATATCGCTTCTGCTCCTCGGTAACCGCAAGATAATCCTGTCCGTATGACGACGCAGCATAGCTAAGCTTATATGCGCCTATATCGTCGTGCAAAAAATACGGATTTGGAAATCGTCTTATCCCCCAGTTAAACACAGCATCACTGCCTACGATAACGGCTTTATATTTACGCCTGATTTTATTAAAGACCTTATCCACATTATCTGTTATGATAAGCTCATCAGACAAAGGAAAAGACTCCATCTGTTTTTCAAAAAGACCTGTTAAACTATTGTCTTTTTTCCCTGTAAGCTTACCTTTAATGAAATGAAGGGTGAGTTTACAATAGCTCAGTCTCTGTCTGAATCCGTTTGCAGCAAAAACCGCATGGATGCAGTTTTGCAGTGTTTTTTTGTAAAGCAGGTATGTACGGGCAGAAACATAATCAATAATCTCTACATCATAATCGGGGAAATCCTTTGCCAGTCTTTTGCTCAGGCTGTACGCCTGCATTACCGCTCCGTAATTTATACTTCTGTGATAGGTTAGAATACCAATCTTCTCTTTCATAAATCTCCGCCTTTTACAATAAAATCTTTCTTCTCTATATGACGCTTTGTCCATTCTTGTGTGCTTCCGACAATCTTTGCAGGATTGCCAACAACAATACTGTCATCCGGAATATTACCCTTTACAACCGCACCTGCGCCTATAATACAGTTATCGCCGATATGCGTTCCGGGCAACAAAGATGCCCTTGCTCCTATAAAGCTGTTTTCGCCAATGTAAATTTCATTAAGAAAATACGGTGTATTAGTCTTTATGTCTACATCAATTCCGCCAAATTTCTGTATACCTCTCGCAATAGAATAATCATGTGTAAGAAGCATTACCTCTCTCGAGAGCACTACGCTGTCATTTATTGTTATTTTGCTGTAATCGTGCCCGTCAAAATACACATCGGATGATATGTACGCCGGCTCACCATTTATATGAACACCAAGAAATTTCAAATAATTAACATACAGCTTTATATACTTCTTCTGAAAAAAGTAGTTTAATGCCTTGCCAAAGACGAGAAAGAACAGTTTGTAAATCAGCTTTACTATCTTCATTTCATTTCCCTCAATATTTCATTAACAATTTCTTTGATAGCAGTTGCATTATCCTCCGACTCATAAAAGCTCTTTGCTCTTTCGGAGTATTCATCGTAGTCGGACAGTATATCATCTATCGCCATTTTTATCTCGTCTACATTGCTCCAATCAACACATTTGCCGGCTCCCGACATACCTATACTCTCCACCAGACCGGGAACATCATTACACAAGGATGGTATTCCAAAGCCAGCATACTCAAATGTCTTGTTGGGGGCACAGAACATATTGTTAAGCGAATTCTCTGCATATACCGCAACACCGATTTTTGCATAGCTTGTTATCTCCAGATGCATTGGTGCAGATATATGACCTGTCCATACGGTATTCCCATAAATCCCGTCAATTTTTTCCCTATCTTCAGGATGGTCAACCGTTCCTATCAGGACAAGCGTTATATCTGAATTCAGCTTTTTTAGTGCCTTAGCAAGATTGATAAGCTCCTCGGCAAAATGTATATGTCTTGCCTGATAAACAATCACTTTCTTGTCCTTTATTTTTTCTACCAGCTCCTTAGTCTGATCGGTAGTTGGCTCAAGGTATCTTTCTGTCTGATATCCGTAAGGCTTGTTGGTAATTGTATATGGTCTTTTCTTCAAACCCCATCTAAACTGAATAATTCTTGAGCGGTTCTTTTCACAACAGATAATGCCCTTTGCCCGCTTGGACAGCTTCTTTAAAAGAATCGGGAAATACCACGGATTCTCGTGCAATTCCTTAAGACACAATACATAGTTCTTATTTTTTAGAAGCTGCATAACCCTTATTGCAGAATCTGCAGTTCCGAAGATAATCAAATCCTCATCGGTATATTCTTTCAGGGCAGTCTTAATATTCTTACGATACTGAGATGTCAATTGAAAATGATTGATATATTTATTCTTGCTGCCTTTATTGACTGTACTTATATATTTAAGTCCTCTGCTGGCAAATATTTTGTCGAGGCTCTGTGTTGAACGTCCTATTACCGGAACAACCTCAAAGTCTCCGTCACAAAGCATCTGAATGTTATACATACAAGATGGTATTGCCTCAAGACTTCTTACACAATAAAATATTTTCATCTTACTCATTTCCTTCTTAAAATCATCTTTGCAGTTCTTTTTGCTATTCCTACAAGCCTGTTCTTAATTCCGACCTCGGTATATTTCTTAAGTACAGAAACAAATGAATTACAGTTATAGTAGCGGAAAAATTCATCACGTTCAGTTCTGTTCTTTATCTGCTCCAAAAGATTAGGCTGAGCTGTATATTCCTTCGTGCTTTCACAAAGACTCATATTAGTGCTGCATTTCTCCATCAGCCATTCGCCCTTTTGACTGTTTACAAGTACAACTGATATGCCTTTACCATCGCAGTATTCACTGTGATACTGCTTTGCCTTATGAAAATCGCCAATCGTTAAGTCGGATATTCTGTCATAGCATTTATACGGACAGTTAAAACATGAGCTTCGAAGTGCATAGTTTTTTTGAAATATACGGATAAACGGGTCTTCACTACCGTGCTTACTGTAACTTCCGTGTTCACCTTTTACTGTCATATGATATCCGCTGCCGTATTTCTTATCACGCATTGTAGCAAAGCTTATATCACCGATTTTACCTCTTAAGTATTCAAGGTTCTCCCTCCATAGCTTCGGGCTGTTTACTCCATGACAAATCAAGTCGCACAAGAAAAGCTTATCGGTGTTTATTTCCCTCAATTCACAATAGGACTTGACTGCATCAACCTGACACGGTGTACCCGTAAAAATAACATATCTGTCTTCACTCAAGTCCTTAGCAATGCTGTTATATACCGCTCTTATATCGCTTTGAACATATTTTGAGCCACGCATGGTATTACGTCCGTTTTCATCATCAGCTCTGTTATGCACAACACAAAAGCTCTCATCAAAAACCGCTCCATAGACAGCTCCACCCATACCAAGAACCACATCAGAGACTACGGTAAACACACCGCCCGATGCACTCTTAACAAGCACATCATCACAAACACTTCGGGCAGCATAATATTTCTGAATAAAATCTGTTTCCTTATCGGTTTTATTCCTGAAGGCACATACTTTTTCACAAAGACCGCAGTTTGTACACGTCTCGAAATTGACAGACGGATAAAGAAATCCATTACAGTCGCAAAGCATATTTATGCTGTTGTTCGGACAGACCTTCTCGCACAAGCCGCAACCGCAGCAATTATCGGCTTTTTCATTAATGCTAATCATATTTCCCCCAAAACATCTTGTAAGTAGTTATATGAATCTTCACGTATCCTGTCTATCAAAAGGTCTGCAGACTCGTAATTGACAGTGCCGGATACAACATTATCTACATCGTATACTATCCGCTCTTCAAGACCTACATTTTTAAGAAAGCCTGTAATTCTGCTGCTTATCTTCCTTCCTGGCAACGGACAGCAGGAATAAAAATTTTTGTGATATATAGCAGAAAACAGTGTTCCGTGAAAGGAGTCTGTAACTATCGCCTCTGCATTCTTTATTAGATACAGAAAATTAGCTGGTGATATACCTCGAAGCGTTTTTATGCTCTTATCAGGGAGTATAATTCTTGAAAGAGCAATGATCTTTACTCCAAGCTCTGCTGCAATCTTCTTTGCTGTTTTTAGAACAAGGTCGGAATGTGCCATATCGTATATCAACAGATATTTGCCGTCGGTTTCCACCTCTAGCGCATATTTGTCCCAATCATCTGACTTAAGAAGCATCGTAGGGTCTGCTACAACAGGAATATCCTTATCAATCAGTTTTTTTATTATTGCTGCTCCTGTATTCTCTCTGACACTGATATGCTTAAACTCAGATAAAGCTTTGAGGTAGATACTTTCTTTTTCGGGCGGCAACTCAGATATACCAAAGCTTGACGCATAGGATGCCTTTATCGGCCCGTCTTTATAGAAATTAAGCAATGTTATGTTTACATCAATTCCCAAATGCGGATTCCACACCTGATCGCTTCCTACCAAAACCATATCATAACCATCTATTGAGTCCCTTGCGGTCTCTTGTGAATTAAACTTGTCTGCCGCATATTTCATATGCTCACTGCGAAACTGTTTAAATGCCTTGTTAAGACTTTTTCTGAGATTATAGTAAAGAATACTTGATATAAATGCCTTTATACTTTTTTGTACAAAAGGAGAATATTCCTTATCGCTCATAAATGAATAGTTAAGAATTTCAGATTCGCATCCCAGTGAATTTATCGCCTGCTGAGTAGCAAACGCCTGCAGGCAAGCACCGTAATTAGGCTCTAACCCGCACGTTAATATAGCAACTTTCTTCTTATCCATATCATACCGCCAATCTCTTTTTGCCAAGCATTTCTGCACCTAATATCATTGCCACCCAGAACGCAGGAACTTCCCACATCTCATTTGACAAAAACAGCATCGGAAATGCCGTCAAGAATATAAGAAAATGATATAAAAATTCATCCTTACTTTCCTTTTTTCCTCCAAACAATATGGTACATATTCCATAAGTGATACTCACTATAGGATATAGAGCACCAATAAACCCAACTTCATACAATAACTGCAATATACAATTATGAGGATATTGATATAAAAAATTGCCTGAAGCGAACGTGAGCACACCATGCCCGAAGAACGGTTTCTCCTTAATTGCCTCCCATGTAAACATATATAGCTCTGTTCGTCCGTGAGATAAGTCATCACTCTTTATTGACTTAATTGTCTTGGTTATAACGTTGGGAACCTCTCCTAACATTCTTTCGCAGAAATCGGCTACAAATTCTAGAACTTCAACAAAATTGATAGAAACTATCAAAATAAATGCACCAAGTAAAATAAACTTCACCGTTGTCCACGTGTCCAAAGATATACGTTCTCCATTTTTGTTATATTTGGTAAATCTTGTTATGACAAACGCACACAAAAGTGACAGCACAGCGCCTCTTACTCCAAGCATCAGTATTCGTAACACAAGATATGCTGCTATAATATTGCATAATTTTAAATACCAATTACTTTCTGCCCTGTAATATACAAACTGAATGAGATTTGCCACAATTAACGGAATTAATGCATATGCATATCCCATCTGCATCTGTTGTACAAACTCATTTGTTTCAAATAAGCTATTAAGTACTATAAGAGTCGTTGGTGTAATGTAGCAAAAATAACGTATCACTTTTTTGAAATCAACCTTAAACATCAGGGTTACCATCGGTATCAATGCAAACGCAACAAATTTATATATCGTCATACTTGTTTCTTCCGGTACAAATGCCTTTGTAACAAGGAATGCAAACAAAATATTTACCAACATAATGTACGGATATGACGAGAGCAGCTTTTTGGTTGAATTTAAGAATGCAATTATAATACAGATTATAGCAAGAAAAGTTCCGATAGAACCACTGCTCGGAATGTTAAATCGTGAACCAATTATATAAAAATACTGATTTAAAATTGAAAACACAAGTGCAAGGGAATTCCAACCCACACATTTTGTTGGCTTGTACAAACCCCAATTATATCTTAATTTAAGTGCTGAAATCACCATAGTAATAATCAAATCCCTTTTCTTTATGTTGTTATATTACGATATAATTCAATATAATCAAAGTACCTTTTCTGCTGTTGAAAATCTTTAGCACGTGCTCTGCAGTCCTCAGGCATCAGCCTCTCACTTTTAGCTATGGCATCTACGACCGCCTCCAAATTGCCTTGTTCCACACAAATACCGCTTTTTTCATCAAGCGACTCCGGACTTCCTCCTGTCTTATAGGTAACAACCGGAAGTCCACAGCAAAGAGCTTCCAAATTAACCGTTGGAAAGGTATCCTCATATGTCAGATTTACAAAAACGTCCGCCATAGTGTAGTACTGAAGCAAGCTCTTTAGCGTATTAGTTCTCGGCAGTCCTATGATATTCGCTGGCAACATCTCAATTTGCTGTTGTGTCAGTCCTATTAATACAATCTGATAAGTCTCATCAAGCATACCTGCAAGTTTAAAAAAGTCTTCAAGGCCTTTCTTTACGCCCCAATTCTGTGCGACGCCAAGGATAACCTTTTTGTTCTCAAGACCATGCTTTTGTCTCAGGTCGGACGGTACAGCCATAAATTTTTCTGTATCCAGACCGTTATGTATAACCCTTATATCATATTCCTTCAAAAACGATTTGTTTGCTATCTCTGCCAGCCACCGAGACGGTGTTACAATCGTCATATTTTTAACGCCACAAAACGCTCTTTTCTTTCTTATAAAATTAGTTTTTGAACGGTCAAGCCCCGCAGACTTAGGATACTCTGCTTTTTGAGGGCAGTTTCTGCAACCGTCAGTTCTCCACCTGTCACAGCCTACATACTCAAAATGAGAACAGTGTCCTGTCATACACCAACAATCGTGAAGTGTCCATACAACCGGAATGTCCGCTTTTTTTATATAATTAAACAGTATTTCTATATTCAGATAATAACCGTGAACATTATGCAGATGTATTATATCCGGCTTGTATTCTTTAATTTTTCGTACAAGCCTTCTGGTCGCCAGCTTTGATGCAAAACCGTGTGAATCAAAGCAGACCGACATAAAATAATGACAATATTTATTAAGTCCGGTACCAATTTTATATATATTCATACCTTCAATCGGTTTCTCTCGACCTGCGGCAAGCATCGCCTCGTGCCCCTGAGAGATGAGCGTTTCATATATGCCGCTGACAATACGCGGCGGACCACCTACACTAAAGAACGAATTTATAAAAAGAACCTTCATTTTTTACTCCACAATATAGTTTATAGCTTTCGTTTTTTGCTGTCGCCGTTAATCTTGGTCAGACCTTGCAATGAGTATGTCAGCCATGGCAACGGGTCATCAGCAGACCATATTTGGTCGACAGAATTTCTAAAATCAAACCATGCCGGCTTACACTTAAATCTGTCGTGTGATTTGATGAACCACAAAATGTCTGTGTGTAGATATCTCAGATACTGTCCTACCGGATAGTCCATATATGATGCTACTTCTTCATTTAAATGATCCTGTATTATCTGTTCTGTAAAGTTAACCCCCGCCGCATAGCATATTTTCACACTACCTGTAATTCGCGGGTTTATCTCCATTATTTTTGCAATATTATCCCTCGGGTCCTGAATTAAATCTACGTCCGCATAACCCTTCCATCCAATCACCTTAAGCAGTTTGACACAGCTTTCCACGATATCCGGTCGGTCTACCGTTACATTCAACGTACTGGAGCCACCGCTTACCGGATACCAGCGAATTTTGGAAAATACACAAGCACTTTTCACATTACCGTCATTATCTATATAAACCTCTGCTTTATACTGCAAATCTGTCTGAGGAATATACTCCTGTATAAGAGGCGGACCGTATTTATCACGTGTTGCTTCTATGATTTTATCTATATTTTCAGGCGTATCTATTTTTCTGAATCCTACAGCTGAAAAGCCGGTTCTCGGCTTTATACAGATGGGATACTGCAAATCCATAGAAGATACATCACTTAGGCTTTCATCAGCTATAAAAGTTTTCGGGCATGGAATATCATTCTCCATACATATCTGCATAGTTCGTAATTTATCACTTGCACACTGGAAAACATCCCATTCATTTACTGCTATATCCGTATACTCCCTCAGCTCATCCTTATGCTTAGACAAAATTATCGCAACAAAATCATTAAGCGGAATTACGAGGTCATATTCTCCGGTCATAATCTCTTTTCTTATCGCTTCGTATGAACCTTCTTCATCCTTAGAATTGCAATATGAGAGAATTTTTTTATCAGGATATCTTGACGCATAGCCCATATCAAGTCTGCTTGCATTATAAGTAGTAATATGACAACCAAGTTCGTGTAAAGATTTCATTAAAGGCATAACCTGCCGTGCACGTCCTTCTATAAGAAGAACCCGTACATTGCTGTATCTCGTACTCTTCTTTTTCATATTCTCCTCCTTATCTTACCTCAACCATCACTTTTTCTCCACCATTTACCAATCCCATTGCTGTGAATACCACTATGTCCGTATTCTCCGTACCTATCGGAAATCTCATAACTCCATACTGTAAAATCAATGGAATGACATCCTTTTTCATTTTAAATAGATTATTAACCGCTTTTCCGTTTATCTCTTTCATTCTCGCAAAACGGTCTGTTTCATTCTCTCCACCTTCAACACCGGTGCTGATAAAAATTCTGCCGTCTGCAAAACCGGCGCAACCGTGGCATGGACCCTCTGCAGTATCAAGAATTTCTATTTGCTTTGTACTTCTGTCCATTCTAATAATATGGTTTTCATCAGGAACACTGCCTGCATCAGTTCCCCAAAAAAGACTATCCTCCCGAAAACAAACTCCGATAGCACGCCAGTCCTGATTTCCCTCACCTACTACATACCAGCTATCACCGTTGTCATCACTACGCATAAGCTTACATTCAAAGTCTTTGTCTCCTGTTCCAAGCCACAGACATTTCTCATATTTGTCATATTTGACAAAGTGTATATGTCGTACATCATCTTTATCAAATCTCAAAACACACTCGAAGCTTTGTCCGCTATCACAGCTGCGATACAAACAAGTATCATGCTCTCTGTTTGTGTTAAGGGTATATTCACCAAAAAATATTGTTCCGTCAGGTGTTACACAGACGCCCTGATGTGCCGGCTTGTTGCCTCTGTAGCCCTCGAAAATATTTATTACCCTGCCGTCTTTATTAACTATGTACGTCTTCTTTTTTGCGGTTACAATTTTATTACCGTTTTCGAGAGGCAGAAGATGATGCAAGCCTTCTCTCAGTAGTTGACGGCTCAGGCGGTTTATTCCAAGCAACTGCTGCAAGAAAGTGCCAACCTTATACTTGGGTGTAACTCTCTTCCCGTCATAATCCACCGCCCAAAATGACATACCGCGTGCAACCCAAATACAGTCCTGCTCGGTGTATAGCGCTCGTCCGTTAAATATTTTCTTAATTTTCATAATCAATCCTTATATACCTTCACAAGCTCTTTTAACTGATTGTCCAATCGTTCGACAAATACCTGTTTGGTAAAATTACCCCTAAAATACTGCCTTGCATTCTCTCCGCACTTATCGTATTTCTCAGGGTTTTCTATCACATCTGCCATTAGTCTTGCAAGCCCGTTATAATCACCGGAAGCTACACAAGCACCGCAGCCGGAAGTCTCTATTACGTCCTTTGCAGCGCCGTTTATTGCTCCTATAATAGGTTTCCCTGTTGTCATATAAGTCTGCAATTTACCAGGCAGAGTATTGCCGACAAAATTGTTTCCGCGCAGCGTAATTACAAGCACATCTGCCGTCTTATAAAAATCAGCCATTTCACTCATTTTATGTCTGCCGTGGAATATGACTTTATCCTCTATTCCCTTTTCACTTGCTAATTTCTTAAGTTCGTCAAGCCTTGAACCATCTCCAACCAGATGCAAGAGAAAATCATCTCTGTCCTTTAAAGCCGCAACTGCATTTACAATAACATCAACAGTCTGACCGGCTCCCATATTCCCTGCATACATAAAGTTGACCTTTTGGGTATTTTCCGCAGTCAAATCCATATTCAACAAGCTGTCTCCTGCATGCTGCGGAATATATACAAGCTTTTCCCTGCTTATATCATTTACACCATTCATATACTCTATAAATGGCTCTGATGTAACTGCAATCAAATCACAACTCTTATATATACTTTTGGAAATTTTCGAAATTAGTTTATATAGAAAACCCTTATCATTCCTAATATGCGCCTGTGCCGATTCCGGCCATATATCAAGACAGTATAATAGCAGGGGAATTTTATTCTTTTTACGATATTTTACGGCAGGTAATGCCATAATTACAGGCGAAAGCTGATAACACAGTATAACATCAAACTTCTTTTTGATCTTTTTTAGCTTTATTGTTGCAAAGAAGGGATATGTTATATAGTTAAGCATCAACCACATAGGACCTTTGTGTCTTCCGACTTCGGTACACCGAATGATATGTACTCCGTCAAGCTCCTCCTCGCGATTCTTTCCGAATTTGTAATCGCTTAAAACCTTTCCCTCCGGATAATTAGGCAAGCCCGTCAATACAGTTATGTTATGTCCCTTATTTACAAGTTCGGGAGCTATTTCATTGATAAGAAATTGTTCTGGATAATAATATTGACTTATAACAAGAATATCCATATAACTTCCTCCTTCAGAGTTCAATGTAATGTTCTTTTTCTAAGTCAAGTGTTTTTCTGTATAAATCTTCAAATGTTGTAAAACTGAAACTGTTATCCCGAAGAATATCAATTAGTTGTTCGATTCTATGTTCAACTTTTCCAAGACCTCGTCTGGCTCTTATATTATTAAGAAGCGAGGAATCCTTCACTTCGGGCATTTTTACTTTCGAAAGCTCAAACGGGTGGATATATAGAAAATATGTATCAGCATCCTTAAGATAATTTTTAATAAGCGGTTTCATAAGCGGCGACCATGGCAACAGCCTTATCCATCCACCGCCCGATACTGCAATATTTTTACCAAGAACCTTAGCCGTGCTGAGTGCAAACTCTACCATATCATCTTTTTCGTATATTCCCTTTGCAGTCTTCAAAAAGTCACCGAGATCAAGCTCTCCGTATAGCGGATGCCCTTTTATATCCATTTTACTCGAGCTATATTTAAATCCGATATTTTTAACAATTTCGTAGCGTTCATTATCAATGCCGTAACAGGGGGCTCTGTAACCTATTACCTCTCTTCCGACAATATCCTCAAGCTTCTGCTTTGCATCGGAGATTTCGTCCGCAAACGCCTTAAGCGATAAATCCACAGGTCTTATATGTGTTTTTCCGTGGCATGCAATTTCATGACCGCATGAAACAGCATACCTTAACTGTTCCTTAACATTTTCAGCAAGCTCACTAAGGACAAAAAATGTAGTCTTTATTCCGCGTTCATTTAACAAGTCAACGTAATTTGTAAAGCCGTCAAGCATAGAATAGCTTTTGTCCGCCTTGTCCATAAAATAATAGAGATGATACCAATCTTCAACATCCATCGATAATACCGCATATTTCCCCTGCATAATTATACCTCTACATTATCAGATTTCTTATTTTCTTCTACTCCGCCCTCTACTACACCGTCATGCATAATAACACTGAGAATTGTACCGAAAAACAGCTTCACATCAACCCAGAAGCCCATATTCTTAACATACTGACCATCCATCTTCGCCTTAACATCTATCGGAAGCTCATCGCGTCCATTTATCTGTGCATACCCTGTGAGTCCCGGTTTTATATCATTTGCACCGTATTTATCTCTTTCATCAATCAAATCATATTGATTCCATAAAGCCGGTCTTGGGCCTATAATAGACATATCTCCCTTAAAGATATTAAATATTTGAGGTAATTCATCAAGACTGTATTTGCGTAAAAGCTTTCCTATTCTGGTTATATGAGAATCCGCTCCCTGAAGCATATGTGTCGGCATATTCTTGGGAGTGTCAATGTACATAGTTCTAAATTTGTAAATATTAAACTGCTTTTTATGTATTCCGACTCTCCTTTGCACAAAAAATGCAGAGCCTTTACTGTCAAGCCTTATCGCAACAAACAATACCAAATACACGGGTGATAAAACAAGCAACCCACAAAATGACAAAACTATATCAATAGCTCTTTTGAAAAATCTATTATACATTTCACATCCCCATTTCAAATGAATATCCCACGAAAAAAACAAGTGTATCCTCTATCGCCTCAAAAATCTCGCGATAATTACGCACTTCATCTACTATGTTTAGCTATATTCATCAGTTTGCATATGTAGTACACACATATGTATTATACAATTATTTTTCTGTTACGTCAATAGTTTTGAATTAATTGTAAAATATAAACAAAAGCAAATAAAGCCATTTAGCAAAATATGTTTGCTAACGGCCTTATTTTAATGCGTTTATTTTAAATTACATAGAAAAGTGCGACGTTTTTTTCATAATTTTTAAGATAACTTTGCTATCAACCGTTCTAATTGTGCAATCTTTTTGTTTATATCCTGATAGTAGGTAAGTTCAATATTAGCCGGTATAGATGATATCGTTGTAACAGTTAAGTTATCAACGTCTATATCTATTTCAACCAAATCATCAAATAACTCTATAACATCCGTGGTCGGCACAAAGATTGTTACCGGTGTTTCATTTTGCTTTTGTATAGACAAAAAATCTTTCCATGTATCAATATTGTAAGTACCCTCTTCGAACACAAAGCTTGGTTGTATAAAATTAGTAGACGAGTTCAATATATGTCCTACTGCACCTTTCGTATTCCATGCACCTGTATATCCGGCAGGAAAATGTGTGCATATAATTGCGTCTCTGGATATTGATAACTGGTTCCCTATACCAAAGTACAACATTTCCAAACCATTATCTTTAATATATTTCCATGCTTCTGTTCCATCTAATTCAACAGCTCTGCACCGCCTTACAAGCTTACCCTCTGTCAAATTAATATAATCACAAAATTTTCCTGTCTTTCTCAACGGCTCATCAAGATAGATATATTTCGAGAAAAGCATCTCATTATTATCATTTGTCAATTGGATTAAGATTTTATATTTTCCATAATTCTCATCGTTAATATCTGTAACTAAATCTCCAACTGAGTAAATCTCAGCATATTGAGATCCATCAGGGATTTCATATTGGATGCTGTTCCCATACAGTGTACATCCTATAACCTTAGAATTACATAAGCAATCAGTTAATGAAATAATTTCACCGTCGACAGTATTGGTTGGTATCAATGATTTTACATACTCCAAATCCGCCTTTTTGTCAATTTCTCCTGACAACTTAGCAACAACACTCTCTGGTTCACCCTCTGTTTCTATCGGAGCATCAGGCTCACCATATCCATTCTCCATTATATCTATATGCACACTGTTTGTAGGCAAAAATCTTAACAGTTCACCATCGCAGGTATCATAACCTCCAACAGCAATATCAAAACCTCCTACAACTATCACCTCATATGGTACTCGCACTCTTCCATCAACCACATCAGCTGTGTACCAATCGCTTTCTTTTGTCTTAAATCTCACTGTTTTTACAAGTGAAGCATCAAAATTCAAATCACAAAATTTTATATAAAGGACTCCTATTGAGCCGTGGTATAAATTGGGTTGCTTTCCTAACACCCTCAGTTCTTGCCCCTTTATACTTAAAGTTATTTCCATACATATCTCCTTTTTAAGAATATTGTATGTTCCGGAACCGCACTATTTTCTCCTTTACAGAGCTAAAAAATAAATAGCTTTACAATTAGTATACTACCTATATTATACCACATTTTTGCAAAAAAGTCAAGATTTTTCAAACATTTGTTCGTATTTTTGTTATTCATTGTTTCGTATTTCTTATACAAAAAAACTGACATCACTTTAGATGTCAGTTCCTTTTCTTAAACCATTATTCAGGCTTTTTCTCAAGCTTCAACGGAAAATCGCCAAGCTTATTTACCTTAAAGCCATTCGCCTTGTATTCCTCATAATCAAATGCCTCAAGCTCATCAATAGCAAGCTTATGGAACTCATAAAAATTCTTCCACCATTCATAACCCGAGCCAAGCTCCGCATTAAGATAAGCGTCTACAATATCACAGCCCATTGCAGGTGCAACATAAAATGCACCCATTGCAAGCACATTTACACCGTTACCTGTAATCGCACGAAGGGCAGCAGGAACACTCTCTACAACACCTGCGTGAACGTGCGGACATTTACTTGCAGCAATATGTATTCCCATACCTGTTCCGCAGAACAAAAGTGCTCTTTCAAATTCGCCCTCGGAAATCATAGAGCCTGCACGAAGTCCTACTCTGTGGAACATCAAATCTGTGTCATCAGGGTCAGAATCAACTTTAACTCCTACGTCTGTAATTGTCCATCCCTTTGCTCTCAAATGCTCGCAAACTGCCTCCTTAAGCGGAAAGCCTGCAAAGTCTGCTCCGACCAGAATCTGTTTGTCTTTTACCATTTTCATAATAACATCTCCTTTGAATACAAATTTTCTATATCAATTATATCACATATAACACCATAAAGCAAGTAATTTATGTTCAAAAATCTTGGCACGTGCCTGTATCAATTCCGTTTTTGATAAATATATCCACAATCCTGTCCACTATCATAAAATCGTCAGTTTCATTATGTAACACATTTTTAATTTGTGAAAGTATGTCAGCAGACTTAGACTCTATTTCTTTCGAAAAATCAATCTCTGCCCACTCCATTTTTGTCTTTATCGCCTCCACCATAACGTTAGCAAACATCTCATTTTTAATGTCCATCGTTGCTCCTCCGTAAATTAAAAAATGCGTAGCCGAAGCTACGCATAAAAAACGTACATCTTCAGCTATGATTGCTACATCATAATGATCTAAAGTATACACTCATACATCACAGAAACACTAAAGAGTACATTTTTAACTTTGTCCTCTGTAATATAAAAAATGTATACAAAATCTTATTATAATCATTATAATGTAGCTTAATCATAATATCACAAAAACCGCTACGTGTCAAGCGAGCAAAAACGAAAGAACGGCACTTTCGTCTTTTGACGAAACTGCCGTTCTTCTTCCGGGTGGTGGTATATATGATAAAAGGGTATATGATAGCGACAACTACGAGAGCTTATCGCTATACTCTAATTATCCCACCTTTTATTAATATTATTCAAAATTTATATTCTTACGCTTATATTTTTTTTACGCAGGTATTTTTTAAGGTCAAGGATTTCAATTTCTTTAAAATGAAATAAGCTTGCCGCAAGCACCGCATCTGCCGCACCCTCGGTAAAAGCATCACAAAAATGCTCCATTTTCCCTGCACCGCCTGAAGCTATTACAGGAATTGATACTTTTTTTGAAATTGCAGACGTAAGCTCCAAATCATAGCCCGCCTTAGTTCCGTCGCAGTCCATACTGGTTAAAAGTATCTCACCCGCACCAAGCACTTCGCCTTTTTTCGCCCACTCGAGAGCATCAAGTCCTGTATTCACTCTGCCGCCGTTTAAGTAAACCTCCCAGCCTGTGTTATCGGCTTTTCTTTTCGCATCAATTGCAAGCACAACGCACTGACTTCCGAATCGCTTAGCAGCCTCGCTGATAAGCTCGGGACGTTTTATTGCTGCAGAATTTACCGCAACCTTATCCGCACCCGCATTTAAAATCTTACGAAAATCCTCAACAGTTCTGATACCGCCGCCAACGGTGAAAGGGATAAAAACCTCTCTTGCCACACGTTCCACCATATCGACAACCGTGTTTCTGCCGTCGCTCGATGCCGTAATGTCCAAAAACACAAGCTCGTCAGCACCCGCTTTATCATAAACCTTTGCACACTCAACAGGGTCGCCTGCATCTATGAGATTTACAAAGTTGACACCCTTTACAACTCGTCCGTCCTTTACGTCAAGGCAGGGGATAATTCTTTTTGCATACATTATACCGCCTCCCTTTCGATAAAATTCTTTAGTATCTTCATACCAACCGAGCTGCTCTTTTCGGGATGGAACTGAACCGCTGCCACGTTATCCCTTTCAACCGCAACCGCAAGCTTGGCACCGTAGTCTGTATACGCACTAACTACGCTCTCATCTTCCGGCTGTATGTAATATGAATGAACAAAATACACATACGGTTCTTTTCCAAGTCCGTTTAAAAGATAACTGTCCTCTCTTACAGTAATATCATTCCAGCCCATATGCGGAATTTTAAGTCCTCTATCGGGGATTTTTACCGCTTTTCCTTTAAACAGTCCCAAGCCATTTACATCAGGATTTTCCTCGCTAGACTCGAACATAAGCTGAAGTCCTAAGCATATGCCCAAAAGGGGTTTTCCGCCATCTGCAACCTCGCGCACAACATCTGCAAGCCCTGTATCAACAAGCCTCTCCATAGCATCGCCAAAAGCTCCGACACCGGGAAGTATCACCCTGTCAGCCTTCAAAATCTTCTCTCTGTTTCCTGTAACCTCAGACTCCTCGCCAAGCAAAGCGAGAGCATTTTGCACACTATGCAGATTTCCTGCACCGTAGTCTATTATAGCCGTCATATAACCTCTCCTTGATAAAAACAGAAGAGGGCTTTAACAAAAACCCTCTTCAGAAAATAACCTTAAATTATTCAGCAGGAGCTTCCTCTGTTTCACCTTCAGCTGCGTCTTCCTCAACAACGTCGCCATCAGCATTAGCATCCTCTGCCACATCACCCTCTGCTGCAGCATTCTTCTCAGCCTCCTGCTGCTTTTCAAGCGTCTTCTGGTCAACGATATTTCTTATTTCGCCCCAGAGTGTCTCACCTGTAACCTCTTCACCTAAGCCGTACTCTGCCTTGAATGACTCGATATTATCCTCGCCTACATACTTCTTAAGCGGTGATTTACCCTCTGCTTCGCCCCAAGGTGTATTGTCTGTTACATCATCGCCAAGACCGAGCATTTCCTTAAGTGTTGCCATATCCATTCCGTACATTTCTGCAATTTTGGAAACAGGAATGTTATAGAATGCTGCCGCCTCTTCTGTGTCGGCAGGCATATCCGCAGGCAAACCGTATTCTGCAAGGAACTCGTCAAGGCTCATACCAACTGATTCTGCAACCTCTTCAATTGTTCTACCGCTCACATTCACATAACCCATTGCATTGTAAGGGTTTCTTGTAAGATACTTAAATACACCAAAGCCTGCTGCAGCGAGGATTGCAACTATCACAATAACAATTGCTACAACCTTTCCTGCACCGCCCTTAGCTTTAACCTCTTCTGCAAAATCAGCTACCTGTTGCGCATCAACTATCATATCCTCGTCCTCAAATACCTCTTCAAAGGTCTCCTCAAGAACTTCTTCTGCACCGTCTAAAATTTCGTCTGAAACCTCTTCATCAGCTGTTTCTTCTACTTCAGCAACATCCTCTACTGCAATTTCTTCTGTTGTTTCTTCAACAGGAGTCAAGTTCTCCTCACCATCAATGTTTGGCAAATTATTCTCGTTCATAATATACTCTCCTTTTATCATTTTGCGTTCGCATTATTTAAGTACGAACAATAATATTGAAAAATAATGACATATACTTCCTGCAAGCACAAACAAATGCCATACCGAGTGCATATATCTATATTTTTTCATTATATAAAATATAATTCCGACGGTGTATACCAGTCCGCCCGCTATCAAAAGCCACAACCCGCCGGTTGGCAGATTTTGAGCCAAAGGCTTTATTGAAAGTACTATCCCCCAGCCCATAAGCACATAACATATAAGCGATATCACCTTAAATTTCTCAAGGCTTATGGCATTTAGCAATATACCGACAACCGTTACACCCCATATAATACCAAAAATCGTCCAGCCAAGCTTTCCTCTGAGCGGTCCTAACAGATACGGTGTGTATGTGCCTGCTATTAAAATAAATATTGAGCAGTGGTCAAATATTCTTAAAACCTTTTTACCCTTCTCGTTCTGTACAATGTGATATACCATTGACATTGTATAAAGCAGAATAAGGGAAATACCATAAACAAGTGCACTCGCAAGTCCGTAACCATCCGAATAGATAGCCGCAAACACTATCAACAGCACCAACGCTGCAATGGACAGTAAAACTCCTACTCCGTGGGATACTGAATTAAATATCTCCTCACCCACAGTATACATTACACTCTTATTCTCTTTATTTTCCATAAACTTACTCTGCCTCAGGTGATGCAGATGCCTGAGTCTCAGACTCTGCAATTATCTTCTGCTGTGCAGCCTCCAGTATCGGCTTTGCATCCTTAAAGAGCATATCCTGAGGAAGCTCTGCTTCTGTCAACCCGTACATCTGCAACAGTTGTGCATATTCAATACCCATAGACTCAGCAGCCTTGCTAATCGGAATGTATCCCTGTGCATCATTCATAACCATATCATTGGTTACATCGGCTGAAAATCCGTAGTTAGCCTTTAACTCATCAACTGTTATACCCTCAAATTCAGCATACTTTTCAACAGTCATATAGCCTGCTGCGGCCGCCATTTCTGTATTAGCATCTACATCTTCAACAGCATCAATACCATACTTGGCTAAAAACTCATCAATCGAGATACCCTCTGCCTCCGCTCTGTCAGATACAGTTTCAGGGTCTGTCGACGGATGATTTACCTTGTACTGATTATGAATAACATAACCGCCAAGCGCGATAGCTGCTACTATAATCAAAGCAAGAATTGCATTAAATCCCGAACCAGACTTCTTAGCAACACGAACTGCCTCCTGTGGCTGTTCTTTTCTCAATTTCTTTGCTCTTTTTTCGCTCATTGTAAGATTTCCTCCCTAATTTAAGTGGTTAATTACTACTTTATTCCCACGCCCGCAAGCGTAGCTTTTATCAAAAGCTTTTTTATAACTATAACACTTTTTGGAATAAAAATCAATACGTATTTAGAAAGTTTATAATTTAGTCATATTTTCTGCATATACCAAAAGCACGGAGGTAACTTCTCTTTTTCGCCTCTTTTGTACTGAATGAGAGTTTTTATTGTTGCGTTTATATCCGAAGCCGTAACAGCGCTCAAAAATATCACCGTTACAAGCCTTCCGTAATCGGTCATAGCAAAAATAACTCTGTCGGCAACAGGGTTGATATAGCTAACAAATACCACCGCCAGAAGTCCCCACCATAATGTATATTCACCACACACACCGCCTATGAAATTTGCCCTCTTTTCGCTGTAATCCCAAACCTTTACATAAAACATCTTTACGCAGACAAGATAATACACAAGCTCTACTGCGCTTGCCAGAAGCGCTCCGAATGAAAAGAGCAAGATAACATCATCGCGAAAACCCGAAAGAAGCTCCGACATACAAACCGCACCAATTCCGTAAACAGGGCACATCGGAAGATTTAAAAGCATTCTTCTGCTTCTGAGCTTTTTGCTTTTAAGTAAATTCCATACTACCTCCAAGCCGCAGCCTGCCACCGAATACAAGAAAAATTTCAACATAATCACAGTCAATTTGATACACTCCCTTTCCCTGCTATTATTTCGTTATCCACCCAATTTATACCGCATTTTAGGTTGACTAATTTTTGCATGTGATGTATAATAAATTTGTTATCATTCTTTAAATGAAAGGAAGTAGAGATTTATGGATTGTATCCTACTCGCTGCAGGATATGCAACAAGATTGTATCCGCTGACAGAAAACAAGCCGAAGGCTCTTTTAACCCTCGGTTCAAAGACGATTCTCGACCGCGTGTGCGAGAAGATTGAAGAGGTAGAAGATGTCAACAACATTTACATCGTAACCAACCACCGTTTTGCAGACCAGCTCACCGAATGGGCGGCAGGCTACAAGGGCAAAAAACCGGTCAAGGTACTTGACGACGGTACAACAAGCAACGATAACCGCCTTGGCGCTATCGGAGATATGAAGTTTGTTATCGACAAGGAAAATATAACAGACGAGATTCTTGTTATGGCAAGTGATAACGTCTTTGATTTTTCCTTAAATGATATGGTAAAGCTATACCGTGATAAAAATTGCGACCTTATATCCGCTCACTATGTAGAGGATTTGGTTGACCTTCGTCAGATGGGTGTTTTGGAGCTTGATGATGATAACCGCGTTATAGGTTTTGTAGAAAAGCCGGCTGAGCCTAAAACTCACTGGGGCGTTCCCCCTTTCTATTTCTATAAGAAGGAAACCTTGGCACTCATTGACCAATATTTAAAAGAGGGCAATAATCCCGATGCTCCGGGGCATCTTATTCCGTGGCTTATCGAGCGTGTACCAGTTTATGCGTACACATTTAATGTAATGACTATCGACATAGGAACACCCAAAACCTATGCCGAGGCTCAGAAGTTATTTGACTGATATTTAGGGGGATTCCTATGTTTGACCGAAAAGTTCTTAAAACCCGTGCTAAATCGGTGCTTGCTACAAGCTATTGGCAGATATTTGGAACGATGCTGCTTTTCTCGCTTGCAACCACATTTATTGATAACTTTTTCTCCCCAAAAATCCCGCCGACAATAACTCTTGCCTCACCAAGAGTTATCGCCTTGTTCGGTGTTACAATGTTTATACGGTTAATACTGCAATTTGCGGCGACTGTCTTTCTGACATTACCGTTGCAGGTAGGGCTTAACAAATACCTGATTGATTCTGCCAAAGGCGGTGTGCCCGGAATAGATTCCTTTGCATATGCCTTCCGCAGCAATTACAAGAGTGTTATCAGTGTGGTTTTTGCAAAGCAGATTATCATTATTGTTTTAACAGTAATTCCGGTTGTTATAGCAGGTGTTGCGACTGTGTATATTCTTGCACGTTCGGGCGTTACGTTCCCTACAACGATTAATACCGCACATCTTGAAAGGCTTACTATAACTCTTTCTGAGTCTCCGGAATATCTTGCACTTTCTCTTGCAATGCTGGTTCTTTTGATACCTGCAATAGTTAAAATGTACGATTACTATCTGGTGGAATATATAATCGCTGAGGATTCGTCTTTAAGCTGGAGAGAAGCATTGGATAAAAGCAAAAAGCTGATGAAGGGTAACCGTTTTTCGGTATTCGTGCTCGGTTTGTCCTTCTTGGGCTGGCAATTTCTCGGACTTTTAGCTTTTGGCATAGGCTCGGTATTTGTTACACCTTACATTCTTGCAACCGATGCACAGCTTTACTTAGAGCTTTCCGGCAAATCAACCTTTGATTTTTAAAAAACATAACCGTTGCTTAAAAGCGGCGGTTTTTGGGAGATAGCGATTATGAAGCATAAATTTGTACTGATTTCATTCATTATAATTGCAGTTGCTGTTTTGTTATTAGGAAGAGAAAAAACATATTCACGTGAAATTTACGGCACATTTGACACGGTATGCAGCATTTCCATTCATTCTACCTCCGATACCACATCGGAATATGAACAGTTACTGCGTAAGCTTGACAGTGAGCTTAATGCACACAATGCCAACAGTATAATCGGAAGGCTCAATAGCGGCGAAACCGTAACGCTTGAGCCTGAAATAACAGATTTTCTCTGCACTGCCGTTTCCTATACGAATATGTTGTCAGACTATTTTGATATTACTGTAAATCCCGTCGTTGAAAGCTGGGCAAAAGCTGAGGATGCAAAAGAGCTTCCCGCTGATATCCCCGATAAGCTTAAGCTTCTTGGTGCGGATTGCATAAATATCGACATCGACAACAACACCGCTCAAATAACAGAAAACGGTGCATCAATCACTTTGGGTGCAATAGCAAAGGGTTATGCAGCAAATGTTATTGCCGACAAACTGCGTCAAAACGGGATTTCAAGCGGAATTATAAATCTTGGCGGGAATGTTTACGCACTCGGAAAAAAGCCTGACGGAAGCGATTGGAATATAGCTGTATCCGACCCCGAAAACAATGCCCAGTCAGCACTCACAGTAAAATGCACCGACAAGGCAGTTGTGACATCAGGCGAATACGAACGGTATTTTGATTTAAACGGCAAACACTATCATCATATAATTGACCCAAAAACAGGCCATCCATCAGAAAGCGGATTAAGCTCTGTTACTGTTATTGACCGTGATGCAGAGCTCTGCGATGTTCTTTCAACAGCAATTTTTGTAGCAGGTCTTGAAAAGTCAAAGAGTATAATCGATAAATTCTGCGTAGATGCCATTCTTATCGAAAACAACAACATCTACTACACAGACGGATTAAGTGATAAGCTTGAGCTGAATAACGAAAAATTCACTCTTGTTCCGTTAAAATAACCATTATTTGTGAAATTGAATAGCAAATACCCATAAAAAAAATGAAATATTATCGACTTTTAGGGTTGAAATTGTCGGATTTTTCTGTTACAATAAATAAAATATATCAAGACAATGATTAAAAGACGAAAGGAGAAAAGATATGTCCGATAAATTTGCTAAAGAGGGCTTAACCTTTGATGACGTTCTTTTGATTCCTCAGGAGTCAGACGTTACACCTAATGAGATTGAATTAACTACCAAGCTGACCGCAGGTATCACTCTACACATTCCTTTGATGAGTGCGGCTATGGATACTGTAACAGAGTCGCCTATGGCTATTTCTATGGCGAGAGAAGGCGGTATCGGTATTATTCATAAAAATATGACTATTGCTGAGCAGGCTCAGGAGGTAGACAAGGTTAAGAGATCGGAAAACGGCGTTATTACCAATCCGTTCAGCCTTACACAAGAACATACTTTAAAGGATGCCAACGAGCTTATGGGTAAATACAAAATTTCAGGCGTGCCCATCTGTGATGAAGGAAAGCATCTTATCGGTATTATCACAAACCGCGACCTCCGCTTCGAAGTAGACTTCTCCAAGAAAATCAAGGAAGCAATGACAAGCGAAAATCTTATCACTGCTCCTGAGGGTACTACTCACGCAGAGGCACAGGAAATTCTCCGTAAATATAAGATTGAAAAGCTCCCAATTGTAGACAGCGAAAATCGTCTTAAGGGACTTATCACAATTAAGGACATAGAAAAAGCTGTTCGTTATCCAAATGCAGCAAAGGATTCTGCAGGAAGACTCCTTTGCGGTGCGGCTATCGGTGTTACAGCAGATGCTTTAGAGCGTGTAAAGGCTGTTGTTGACGCAGGTGTTGATGTTGTTTGTCTTGACTCTGCTCACGGACATTCAAAGAACATAATCAATAAGGTTAAGGAAATCAAGGCAGCATATCCGAACCTCCCGCTTATCGCAGGTAACATAGCAACAGCTGAGGCTGCAGAAGCTCTTATCAAAGCAGGCGCAGATGCCATTAAGGTTGGTATCGGCCCCGGTTCTATCTGTACAACCAGAGTTGTTGCAGGTATTGGTGTTCCGCAGATTACGGCAATTGCAGATGTTGCTGAGGTTGCTAAAAAATACAATATCCCCGTCATTGCAGACGGCGGTGTTAAGTATTCTGGTGATATTCCAAAGGCTATTGCAGCCGGTGCTGACGTTATTATGGTTGGCAGCCTTTTAGCAGGCTGCGAGGAAAGCCCGGGCGAGTTTGAACTTTATCAGGGCAGACGTTTCAAGGTTTATCGTGGTATGGGTTCTCTTGCAGCAATGGAAAAAGGCTCTAAGGACAGATACTTCCAGACCGGTTCTAAAAAGCTTGTTCCCGAAGGTGTTGAAGGCCGTGTTCCCTATAAGGGCTCACTCTCCGATACAGTATTCCAGCTTTTGGGCGGACTTCGTGCAGGTATGGGTTATTGCGGCACAAAGACAATACCTGAGCTTAAAGAAAGAGGCAAGTTTGTACGTATTACAGGTGCAGGGCTTAAAGAGAGTCATCCTCACGATATTTATATCACTAAAGAGGCTCCCAACTACAGCTACAGCACACAGGCATAAGTCAATTATCAGCTGCTCTCTAACAAGGGAGCAGCTGACTTATAACACAAGAAAATATTTGATTTTTTTGTATATTTAATATTGACAAACCCCAACGTGTGTAGTATAATATAACTCGTTGGTTTAACGAAAACACCAATAACGGGATGTGGCTCAGTTTGGTAGAGCACTACGTTCGGGACGTAGGGGCCGCAGGTTCAAATCCTGTCATCCCGACCATATCGGGGTGTAGCGCAGGTGGTAGCGCACTAGACTGGGGGTCTAGGTGCCGCAGGTTCAAGTCCTGTCACTCCGACCAAGCAGAGCAAGCATTCGCTTGCTCTGCTTTATTATTTATGATGAGGTGTAACCATATGAATATAATTCAAACCATCAAGGCAAGGAGAACGGTAAGAAAATTCAAGCAAATTTCAGTAAAAGACGAGTATTTGAAAACAATCATAGACTGTGGCAGACTCGCACCCACCGGCGCAAATCTGCAGCCGCTTAAATTTATCTATGTTACCGACGAAAAAGTCAGAAAAGAAATGTATCCTTATCTTAAGTATGCAGGATATATCCCCGACTGGAACCCTGTCTTTGAAGAATGTGCAACATCATTTATTATAGTAACCAATGACACCAATATAAAACCAACCGAAAAATCGGAATGCGACAGCGGTGCAGCTATTATGAATATGTGCCTTGCAGCTTGCGAGCTCGGGCTTGATAACTGTTGGCTCGGCTCGGTTGACAGAATGAAAATAAAGGAGCTTCTCTCACTCCCCGCGCACCTTGATATTACATACGTTTTGGCTGTTGGCTATTCTGACCAAAGCGGAGAATACTTCGACTCATCTGACAGCATTAAATACTACTTTGACGAAAAGGGCAGTGTCCACGTCCCCAAAAGGCCATTCAACGAAGTAATTCTGTAGATACCTAAGAACCGATAATATTATCGGTTCTTTTTTTGTCGGATTTTGTACTACGATTTTTTCCTTTCGACAAAAGCTTCTTTTATTTTTTAAAGGAATTTTTATTTAGTAAGAAGAATATAAAAGAGCATATCACAAAGGAGGACAGGCTATGAGCATAACCAAGACAGAAAAAAGCACGCTATTGGTGGAAACAGCAGGTGAGCTTGACCACCATTTAGCGACAAAAATTCGTTCACAAATAGATGCAGCTATATCTAAAGAATGGAAAAATATAATATTTGATTTTTCCAAGCTGACATTTATGGACAGCTCCGGAATCGGAATGATAATGGGACGCTACAAAAAAATCCAGAAATTTGAAGGCAAGCTTGTAATAGTTGCACCCAAGCCACAAGTAAAACGGATACTTGAAATATCGGGGTTGTTTAATATAATTACCCTTGAATCAAGCGTAAACAAAGCACTAAAGAAAATGTAGAGGTAGAAAGTATGGAAAACAGATTTGATATGGAATTTATCGGAATATCGGAAAATGAAAGCTTAGCAAGGTCGATAACATCTGCATTTGCAGCAATGCTCGACCCAACAATAGAGGAGCTTTCGGAGCTTAAGACCGCAGTATCCGAGGCGGTAACAAATGCAATAGTTCACGCATATCCCGAGGAAACAGGCATAGTAGGACTTTCCGGCAAAATAAAGGATAATACGGTGTACATAACTATAAGTGACAACGGTATTGGTATATCTGATATAGACCGTGCAAGAGAACCACTTTACACAGGAAAGCCGCAAGAGGAACGCTCAGGTCTTGGTTTTTCTATTATGGAAAGCTTTTGCGATAAAGTAGATGTCATAAGTGCAGTAGGCGAAGGGACAGTTGTAACCCTTATAAAGAACTTTGGAGGCAGGTAAAGCCCATGGACAGAAACATCGCTCTTATTGAGCGTTCAAAGCAAGGGGACAAAGAGGCTTTGGATATTTTCTGCCGTGAAAATATGCGGCTTGTCCAAAGCTTAGCAGTCAGATTTACAGGGCGAGGAACAGAGCTTTGCGACCTTATACAGATAGGCAGTGTTGGACTTTTGAAAGCAATTGCAAATTTTGACCTGTCAAGAGGTTTGAAATTCTCCACCTATGCCGTTCCGGTAATTACCGGCGAGATAAAAAGATTCCTTCGTGATGACGGTATAATAAAAGTTTCAAGAGGTTTGAAGGAGCGAAGCAGGCTCATTGCAAACGCCGAGGAGGAATTAAGGCGGCATTTAAACCGTGAGCCTACCCTTTCCGAAATAGCCTCCCAATGCAATATTTCTGTCGGGGAGCTGACAGAAGCATTAGAAGCCTGCACCCTGCCAGAATCTATCGATGCTCCCGCCACTGACAATCTTGACTTATCCGAGCGGATAGGCTTCTCGGAAGAGGATACAATTATCAATAAAATTTCTATGGCAGAGCTTTTATCAAGTCTTACAGACAGAGAAAAACAGGTAATTATACTGCGTTATTTTGAAGACAAAACTCAAAGCCAGACCGCAAGGCTGGTAGGTGTGTCGCAGGTACATATATCCCGAATAGAAAAAGCAGCACTTTTAAAGCTGCGTTCTATTGCAGCGGAATAAGCTGTATGTGGTCGGCAAACACCATAAGCTTTGCCTTTGAATAAGGTGAAACAGGCACCCAAACCACAGCCTCCTGTTTCATAAAATTATTGTATATTTCAAGTCTTACACTACCGGGTGCAAGCTGCTTTAAATCGGTTTTGTCGCCTTTTGGAATATCCGGAAAAATCACACCGTCCGCTGTGCATATCGTTATGGCAGGGAAGTCGGTGTGATTTTCCGCCATAATAAAAGAATACACGGCTCTCACGCTCCTTCATTACTAAAGTATGCGTATAAGGCTGATTTTGTGTTGCTATTCTTATGCAAAAAACGTGTTAAACAAAGTTAAGTTTAACACGTTTTTTTGTTGTAATTCCTTATAAACTCCCGAATCTCTTCCTCCGAGGCCTCAATTTCTTCCATCAGCTCACGGGCGGTTACTCTGTGCGCGCCGTGTCCAAAAATTATCATTTGTTCCAAGTTGTCCGAGGTTGCAACTCTCACCCTGTAATTTTTAATAAGCTGTTTTGTCGTTTTTTCTATATAAGCATCTGCCGTTTCCGCTTCTTTGGTATAGACAACACTTATGCCGTGTACCTTCTCAACCTCACGCTTTTCACCTTTGACCTTATATGCGTCAAATACCAAAATCACATTATTCTTGCGCATCGCCTGATACCCTGCAACCTTTGCAGTTAATACATCCCTTGCATCCTCCAAGCTTTCATCGGCTATATTTTTCAGCCCTTCATTTGCAAAAATTATATTGTATCCGTCTATCAATAGATACTCTTCTCTTACAACAACAGGCTTTGGCTTATATTCCTTTTGCTCCTTTGAACTTCTTATAATCCCGTGCGATTTTCTTGTTATCTTGCCATAGGTCTGCTCAAAAATCCTCATAAGCTCATCATCGCTGTAGGTCATTGCGCCCGCCGTATGAACTCTCCTCTCGGAAACGGGTGTCTCCTTTTTTATTGCAGGCAGGTGCATATGCTCGAATACCCTGTCCCATTTTACAACAAAGCCGCTGCCGTGAGAACAGAAAATCGAATCAGGCGTGTTTTCTGTATCTGCCTCTGGATTATATCCATACTCCCCTACAATTTCCGCTTGTCTGCTGCAAGGCTCATAACCCTTAAAGCTTACAGAAAGCCGACCTCTTCCGTGCGTATATTGCGTTATGCTTTTGTGGTAATCTCTTATCTTAGAAACAGGAGCCGTGCCTGTTATAACCGACATATCCGACATTGTATCAGGCACATCAAAGCTTGCATCTGCTTGCTGCAAATCGGTCATCGCTTTCCCTGTGTTCTCCGTCGGCACTTCAAGACGAAATGCGGCATACGGCTCTAAAAGCACCGATTTCGCCTGCATAAGACCTTGTCTTAACGCTCGATAGGTGGCTTGTCTAAAATCTCCCCCCTCGGTATGCTTTTGATGTGCTCTGCCGTTTACAAGCGTAATTTTAATATCTGTTATCGGTGCGCCGATAAGTGTGCCAATATGCACCTTTTCTTCAAGGTGCGTCAAAATAAGCCGTTGCCAGTTGCGGCCGAGAACATCTTCACTGCACTTAGACTGTATCTTTATACCGCTTCCTCTTTCGGCGGGTTCTAACAGCAAATGCACCTCTGCATAATGCCTTAAAGGCTCATAGTGTCCCACACCCTCAACTGTACTTTTGATAGTTTCCTTGTATATTATACTTCCCTCTTCAAACTCAACATTCATACCAAAGCGGTCCTCAAGTATCCTCTTTAGAACCTCCATCTGTACCTCGCCCATAACCTGAACATCAAGCTTTTGCAGTCTGTCGTTCCATATCACATTAAGCTCAGTTTCCTCTTGTTCAAGCCTTCTCAGGACAGACAGAGCATTGTGAATATCTGTACCATTAGGCAGTTTCAGAGAATAGGAAAACACAGGTTCGGTAACAAGCGAATTGAAGTTTTTCTCTATCCCTATCCCCTGCCCTGCCAAAACCTTGTTAAGTCCCGTTACAGCACAGACCTCTCCTGCAAAAGCCTCTTGAATCTGCTTATACTTTGTACCTTGATAAACCCTTATTTCATTTACCTTTTCGCCATCAATCAGAGATTTAACCTTAAGGCTTCCGCTTGTGATTTTAAGATACACCAACCGCTGTCCGTGCGGATCCTCTGTGATTTTGAAAGCGGAAGCACCAAGATTTTCACCTTTTGCTCTTTGGTTTGTAAATCTATCAATTGCCGACAAAAATTCGTCTATACCATCAGACTTTAATGCCGAGCCAAAAAAGCACAAAAACAACCTTCTCGACATAACAGCTTTTGACAAAAGCTTATCTGAAAGCGTAGCCGTCGCCGAATACTCATCCAAAAGATATTCCGCCTGCATAGCCGCATCCTCAAAAAAGTCCGCACCCGCAAAGTCAATACAGCCATCATCTAGTCTTGCCTTAAGGTCTGCCATCACCTTATCCCTATCGGCAGTTGGTATGTCCATTTTATTTACAAATATGAATGTCGGAACATCATAGTGCTCCAAAAGTTTCCACAAGGTTTCAGTATGACTTTGTACTCCGTCCGTACCGCTTATAACCAATATGGCATAGTCAAGAACTCGTAACGTGCGTTCCGTTTCTGCCGAAAAATCCACATGTCCGGGGGTGTCCAAAAGTGAAATTTCAGTATTGCCGTAAGACATTGTTGCCTGCTTTGAGAAGATTGTAATTCCTCTGTCCCGCTCAATATCGTCAGTATCAAGTGTTGCATCGCCGTTATCCACTCTGCCAAGCTTGCTGATTTCTCCTGCGGTGTACAACATACCCTCAGAAAGAGTTGTTTTTCCACTATCGACGTGCGCCAGTATTCCGACAGTTATCTTTTTCACCAAGAACACCCTCCTTTCAAAATTTATCAATATTTTAATTATACCTAAATCTACACTCTTTTGCAAGTCTAACGGATAATTTGCATATAATTATGCCAAACTAAATAAAAAAATATTAACAAGGAGTGGTACTATAATGTTTCGAGGAAAGGTTGCGGTGATAGGCTCAGGGCTTGTCGGCTCAACTACAGCATATACACTAATGCTCGGCGGACTTTTTTCCGAGATAGTAATAATAGATATAAATAAGGACAAAGCAGAGGGCGATGCTCTCGACATTGCACACGGTGTATCCTTTGTAAAGCCGGTAAACGTATATGCCGGCGATTACAGTGATTGCAAAGATGCAGATATAATCATCATTACCGCAGGTGTCGCACAAAAAGAGGGCGAAACAAGAGTTGCTCTCCTTAAAAGAAATATAGAGGTTTTGAAAAGTATAATAAACGGAATTTCCGCGCACGCACCTGATGACGTAATTTTACTGATGGTTACTAACCCTGTCGACATTCTGACCTATGCAACCTACAAGCTTTCATCACTCCCCAAAAGCCGTGTAATCGGCTCGGGTACGGTCCTTGACACCTCAAGACTTAAATATATGATAAGCAAGAGAACAGGAATTGATGCAAGAAATTGTCATACCTACATTATAGGCGAACACGGCGACAGCGAGGTTGCAGCCTGGAGCATTACCAACATAGGCGGTATGTCAATGAATGAATTTTGCCGTTATACTAAAAAATGCGATTTGAGTGACCTTGACGATATGTATTTGAGGGTTAAAAACTCTGCCTACGAAATTATAGAAAAAAAAGGCGCAACCTATTACGCCATTGCGACAGCAGTCGCACGAATATGCGAGTGTATTGCAGGAGACGAAAATTCCATACTGACCGTTTCGAGCATATTTGACGGACAGTATGGAATTAAAGACGTCGCACTATCCGTTCCCACCAAAGTTGGCGGCGGCGGAGTAGAAAATATATTGGAAGTGCCATTTTCAAAGGAAGAGCTTAAAGGGCTTTTAAACTCTGCTGAGACTCTCCGTACTCTTGTCAGGGAAATCGGACTCTGATACCCTTTCAGGCACCACAAATTTAAAAGCCTTAGGAAGAATCTCAAACTCACAATTTCCTGCATCTGTAATTTCGCCATCAACACAAAGGCGCATATAATTATTAAGAGGTTCAATAACAACCTTTTTATATTTCTTGCTGAATATAATATGTCCAACATTTTTCTCGGGAAATGTACCTTTCATATAGCACGGCAAAAGAGTAAGAAGTCTTAGCCTTGAAACATTTTTTATAATATTTATATTGATAAGACCGTCAGTTACAGATGCAAGAGGGTTGCTCTTGACACCGCCTCCGCAAAAGCTGCCGTTAGCAATAGCGCTTAAAAGCAGTTTCCCGCTATTGATAGTATTTCCGTCAGCTGTAATCCTGAGATTCGCACCCTTTTTCTTTATGAGTATAACGAAAATCGAAAGGAAGTAGGCAAGAGAGCCTGAAATAAAAGGCTTTTGCTTCATACGGGATGTCAGGTCTGCAACATTACAGTCAAAGCCAATATTAAACATATTAACAGCATATCCCGATATCCCTTTTCCGTTTACTGTTGTTTTGTAACTTATAGCGTCACACTTTTGTGAGTTTGATACAAACTGTGCTTTGACATCCCTGAAAACATCCGCACTGCCAAAATTGCGACAGAAATCGTTACCTGTTCCAATAGGAATAACACCGACCTCTGCATCGTCATACGATATTGCACCGTTTACAACTTCGTTAAGTGTTCCGTCGCCACCGCAGGCTATAAATCTTGCGGCACCGTTTTCTTTTAAGTATTCTGATACAAAACTTCTGGCATCTCCTGCATATTTCGTGAAGTAAATCTCATAATCCTTTTTAAGTGCTTCTGCTGTATTTCTGATATTCTCGGCAAGAGCATCAATATCCTTGCCTTGTCCTGCTTTGGGGTTTATTATGAAAACGGTTTTCATTATAGACTCCTTTTCCTAAAAAAGCATTTTTACTAACCGGTAAAAATGCTTTTTTGTGTTTATTAGTTTTTAAGCGACTGCAAGGGGGCCGGTATTCTTCCGCCTCTTGCAACAAACTCAGTGCCGCTGTACTTTTTAAGCGGCATAACGGGACCAGTACCCAAAAGTCCGCCAAAGTCAACCTCATCACCCACGTCTGTATTCGGTGCAGGGATAATTCTGACTGCAGTAGTCTTGGAATTAACCATACCGATTGCTGCTTCGTCAGCAATAATACAGGAAATAGTATCTGCAGTCGTATCTCCCGGAACTGCTATCATATCAAGACCTACTGAGCATACACAGGTCATTGCCTCGAGCTTTTCAATAGAGAGCGCTCCCTCTTTTGCAGCGGCAATCATTCCTGCATCTTCACTTACTGGTATAAATGCACCCGATAAGCCGCCAACGTGTGAGCTTGCCATAACTCCACCCTTTTTAACTGCATCATTGAGAAGTGCAAGAGCGGCTGTTGTACCGTGAGTTCCGCACTTTTCAAGTCCCATTTCCTCAAGAATATATGCGACACTATCGCCTACCGCAGGAGTTGGAGCTAACGAGAGGTCAACAATTCCAAATGGAACACCAAGTCTCTTTGATGCCTCGCTTGCAACAAGCTGTCCCATTCTTGTAATCTTAAATGCGGTATTCTTTATAGTTTCTGCAACTACATCAAACGGCGCACCCTTAACCTTTTCAAGAGCACATTTAACAACACCCGGACCGCTTACACCTACGTTAATAACCGCATCGCCTTCGCCTTCGCCGTGAAATGCACCTGCCATAAACGGATTATCCTCAACTGCGTTACAAAATACTACAAGCTTTGCGCACGCAAAGCCGCCGTTATCCTTTGTCATCTCAGCCGCTTTTTTGATAATTTTGCCCATAAGCGCAACTGCGTCCATATTTATACCCGCTCTTGTCGAGCCTACGTTTACACTTGAGCATACAATATCTGTATTTGAAAGCACTGTCGGTATTGACTCAATAAGTACTCTCTCTCCCTTGGTAAAGCCCTTGTGAACAAGTGCAGAGTAGCCGCCTATAAAGTTTACTCCTACTGTTTTTGCAGCCTTGTCTAGAGTTTTCGCAATTTTTAAGCACTTTTCGATATCAGGATTTTCTATCGCATCAATAACCGTTGCAACAGGCGTTACAGAAATTCGTTTATTGATAATAGGGATACCGAACTGCTTTTCAATATCCTCACCCACCTTAACCAAGTCCTTGGCATAGTTGGTGATTTTGTTATAAATTTTATCACAAGCCCTGTCAACATCAGGGTCTGTGCAGTCTTTTAGGGAAATACCCATTGTTATTGTTCTTATATCAAGGTTTTCCCTGTCAATCATATTTATAGTTTCGAGAATTTCAAAGGGGTTTATCATAGAAACTTAATCCTTTCGCAAATTGTAAAACATATGTATAAACTTGAGGAAAATTTTCGTATATTGCCGCTTTGAAGCCAAGGTGCTGTACGTTTGTACCACCCTCGCCTAAAAGTGGTTATATACGAAAATTTAACCAAGTTTAAATTCTGTGCATTGAGTTAAACAGCTCTTCATTTTGCAAGTGTATAGACATTCCAATCTCATCAGAAAGCTTCAAAAGTTTCTCACCCACATCGCCTACCGACGAGCTTCTCATATCAACAAGCATAATCATTGTAAATATATCATCGGTCATAACCGTCTGCGAAATATCAAGTATATTAATCTCATTCTCATAAAGCAATGTGCTTACTCTTGCAATTATACCCGGTCTGTCCTTGCCTACTACTGTAACAACCGCTCTCATTGTTCAACCTCCGTTAATTTTTTATCAATATAATAATATCACTAATATGACAAAAAATCTACCTTTTTAGCAAAATTCATCGAATTAGTGGTAAATATTCATATTCTCCTAGTTGTTTTATGCCATTTGCTGACGTTTAGCCTCGTACATCAAAACTGCTGCCGCAACCGAAGCGTTAAGGGAGTCAATTTTCCCCCACATTGGAATTTCCGCAATAAAATCGCACTTTTCGCGAACAAGACGCGAAAGTCCCTCACCCTCGTTACCGATTACAATACCGAGAGAGCCTTTCATATCAATATCGTACATCTTCTGTCCGTCCATATCTGCGCCAACTATCCATACACCCTTATCCTTAAGCTCATCAATAGTTCGTGCAATATTGGTAACTCTTGCAACAGGTGTGTACATTGTAGCTCCCGATGCCGTTTTTGCTGCAATGCTATTTAGTCCTGCACTGCCATGCTTTGGGATAATAACGCCGTGTGCACCCGCACAATGCGCCGTTCTTATAATCGAGCCGAGATTATGTGGGTCGGTTATTTTATCAAGAATAATTATAAACGGAGCTTCACCCTTCTCAGCCGCTAGTGCAAAAATATCCTCTACCGTCTTGTAGCTTTCGGCAGGGATTTGTGCAATTATTCCCTGATGATTTTCGCCGTCTGCCATTTCGTCAAGCTTACGGCGGTCAACCTCGCTGATGGGTATTTTTAATGCTCTTGCCTTTTTCAAAAGCGGCAAAAGTGAGCCGTCAGCATCTTTTTTTACAAATATTTTGTCTATATCCGCACCTGATTTTAGTGCTTCCGAAACGGGATTTCTTCCTACAAGCTTGTCCTGCATAGTATCCTCTTTTCTAAAATATCCAAAACCGACACAGGCATAAACGTCTGTGCCGGTTAATAGACTGTTTTATATATTAGTCGTGTAAAAATTTGTCGTGGATAGCAACAACTGCACGTTCAGCATCCTTCTGCTCAACAAGAACTGAAATCTTGATTTCAGATGTAGCAATCATATTGATATTGATATGTGCATTGTAAAGTGCCTCAAACATAGTAGTTGCAACACCTGCATTGTTTACCATACCTGCGCCAACAATTGATACCTTTGAAACGTCCTTTGAATAATCAATCTTATCTGCTTTTATAGTATCCTTATTAGCCTCGAAAATTTCAAGAACTGCAGGAAGGTCGCCCTCTGTTACAGTAAAGCTGATGTCCTTTTTGCCGTCTCTGCCGATTGACTGAATAATAAGGTCAACACCTATATTCTTCTTCGAGAGCAATGCGAATACCGAAAATGCTTTCCCCGGTGTATCCTCTACTCCTACAAGCGCAACTCTTGCACAGTCATTATCTCTTGTAACGCCTCTAACCAACATCTTCTCCACTTGATTTACCTCCTTAACATACGTTCCTTCTACTTTTTCAAGACTTGATTTTACTGCTAGTTTCACATGATATTTCTTTGCCATTTCAACCGAGCGATTATGGAGCACGTTTGCACCCAAGGATGCAAGCTCAAGCATCTCGTCATAGGAAATATCGTCGAGCTTCTTTGCATTCTTTACAAATCTGGGGTCTGCGGTGTAAACACCGTCTACGTCGGTATAAATCTCACAAACATCTGCGCCGAGAGCTGCTGCTATTGCTACTGCTGATGTATCTGAACCGCCTCTGCCGAGGGTTGTTATATCGTCATATTTATTTACTCCCTGGAAGCCTGCAACAATTACAATTCTGCGCTTATCAAGTTCATTTTGAAGTCTTTCGGTCTTTACCTTCTTAATTCTTGCTGCAGAGTAGTTTGTATCTGTTGAAAAACCTGCCTGCCAGCCGGTAAGAGAAACAACAGGTCTGCCGATTTTCTCGATTGCCATTGCAAGAAGTGAAACAGAAATCTGCTCTCCGCTCGCAAGAAGCATATCCATTTCACGCTTTGAGGCGTTAGGATTAATTTCCTGTGCCTTTTCAATCAAATCATCGGTTGTATCTCCCTGTGCAGATACAACAACTATTACATCATTACCTTCATCATAAGCCTCAACAACTCGTGATGCTACGTTATTAACACGCTGGGCATCTCTTACTGATGAGCCGCCGTACTTCTGTACTATAAGTCCCATTTTTATTCCTTCCTTTCTTATATTACCTGAACTATTGCACCAACATTATCTATTGTAAGCCTGCAGCAGTTACTTTTTTGTCCAACTGAGTCAAAATACCTGCTCATATTTTCCTCAAAGCCTTCATTCTTGGGATTGCACATAGCAAGAATTGTAGGACCTGAACCGCTTAACCATACTGCATAGGCACCGTTTTTATATGCCTCGTCAAAGGTTTGATTCATATTATCAATATATGCCGCACGATAGGGCTGATGAAGCTTATCTTTGACCGCAACTTTCAATTTTTCAAAATCACCTGTCGCCAACGCCAGCGAAAACAACGCCGCATGACCTGCATTATATGCCGCATCCTTATGCTTTACTGTATCAGGCAGAGCAACACGGGATTTCTTTGTTGATACAAAGAAATCGGGAATCATTGCTTCAAACACTACCGGCTTTTCAATCTTGACCGATTTGAAAAGCGTATGGTTTCCCGTCCTAACTGCTGCACAAAAACCTCCGTAAAGGGCAGGGGCTACATTATCGGGATGCCCCTCCATTTCGGTAGCAAGGTCTAATATCTCAGCGTAGGAAAGCTGTCTTCCCGATATAACATTCGCCGCAAGCATACCGCCTATAATACATGCACTACTGCTTCCCAGGCCTCTTGTCATCGGTATTTCGCTGTCTTGTATAATCCTTAGTCCCTTTTCATTGTAACCGACCTTGTCAAAAACCTTTTTGATTGCGCGATATATCAAATTCTTTTCTCCGGTGGGAACATATTCTCCCACACGTTTATTTTCGACCAAAAGACCGCCCGATGTTTCCTCAACGCAAATAGTGTTATAAAGGGACAGCGCAACTCCCAATGAGTCAAATCCTGCGCCCATATTTGCGCTTGATGCGGGAACACGTACCTTTATCATTATGCCTCCAGCACCTTGATGTATGTGCCGCCAAGCTTTTCTGCTGCAGCTACAAAATCCTTTTCGCGCATCTTCTGAGTAACAAAGCCAAGCTCACCATCAGCTACTCCGTCAATTATATCTACATCTCCAAAGACATCTTTTATCTGTGCCTTGTCTGCAGAGGCTCTGACGAAGTATGACCACTCCTTATCCTCAGAAGGCATCATCTTGATTTTATCTGTTTCCCACAAAAGCGGGTGGTTTGCTTTTCCGTTCTTTACTATGTCAATTACATCTGCAGAAACAGCACTTGCAGTTGCTTCCTTGCCAGCGCCTCTGCCATAGAACATTGCATCTCCTAAGTAATTACCTCTTACCATAACGGCATTAAACACATCACATACGCCAGAAAGGGGGATTGATTTATTAACAATCATAGGTGCTACACAAGCATAAAGTGTTCCATCGGTCATCTGTTCTGAATAGCCAATAAGCTTTATCGCAGCGCCTATCTTTTCGGCATACTTTACATCCTTAAGTGATATGTCACAAATTCCTTCGGTGGGAATATTGCTGTAATCCACAAAACATCCTGTTGCCATTGATGAAAGTATTGCTATTTTACGGCAAGCATCGTGTCCTTCAATATCTGCTGCAGGGTTACGCTCTGCATAACCTCTCTGCTGAGCATCAGAAAGCGCATCTTCAAACTCGCTGCCCTTATCAATCATCTCGGAAAGAATAAAGTTGGTTGTACCATTTAAGATACCTGCAATTCTCTCAATTTTATTTGCCTGCAAGCAGGTTGCAAGAGGTCTTATAACAGGTATGCCACCGCCAACCGATGCTTCGAACATATATCTTACACCCTTGTCTGCCGCAATTTGAAGAAGCTCAGGACCGTATGTTGCAACAAGCTCCTTGTTGGAGGTTGTAACACTCTTTCCTGCCTCCAAAAGAGATTTGGTAAACTCATAAGCAGGATGAAGTCCGCCCATTGTTTCTGCAACAACAGAAATTTCACCGTCATTTAATATATCATTAAAATCCTTAGTGAAAAGCTGCTTTTGCGGATGGTCTGGGAAATCACGGATATCAAGTATTCTTTTTACTTCAATCTCCTCACCTGTCTTTTTAGAAAAGCTACTTTCGTTAAAAATATCAAAAACACCGCTACCAACAGTACCGTAGCCCAAAATTGCAATCTTTGCCATCTTAAAATATCCCTTTCGTATTGTTTTACATAGACAGTAACTCTATTTTGTTTACTCCGTCAACACTCTTTAACCTCTTAATCATTTCGTCAAGTCCCGCAGTCATATTGTCAGTGCGCATTGAAACAGTTACGTTTGCGCTGTTATTAACAGGAATATTCTGGTTGATTGTCAGAATATTTGCACCGCCTGACGAAAGAAGTATCAAAAGGTCGGATAGAATTCCCGGCACGTCATCAAGTGTGAAAAAGAGCGTTACAATCTGCTCTACATCAAACTTAGAATGTGAAAAGACGTGGTTTTTGTACTTATAAAAAGCACTTCGGCTGATATTTGCCGCATTTAATGCTTCGTTTATGGTTTTGTATCTGCCGGAGGAAAGCTTTTCCTTGGCATCTACTACCTTTACAAGCACATCAGGAGCAACAGCTCTGTCTACCAAAATAAATGTAGAATCCATATCCAAAATACCTCCATTTATCCTCGACAGAAAAACATTTGTACTTTCAACAAAGTATATATTACCACATATAGCATATATTTGTCAACTAATCTTATGCCAAATTTATAATTTTTTTCTCTGTTTGTTTTGGGCAGTTTTACATAATCCTTGCAAAATAACAAACGGCATTGGCAGCCATTTGATATTTTTTGAATGCGGCAACCGCAATTCTCGGCATTATATCCTTGCCGCCCTCGGACATTGATGCACAAACCGCTGTTAAAAGTGCGGCAGGCGAGGTAAGCGTTTCAAAGCCACTTTTCTGTTCCTCCGACAGCAATCGTCTGTACACCTTGAGCATCGCTCTTGCAAGCGAGACCACCGTGTACTCCTTGAGCTGATTTACACCGAATATCGCAGCTGCTTTCTCAAGCCCGAAAATTAAGTCCTGAGAATATTTTCTCCTTGCCCTGATATAGTCGGACATTCTGATTGGGTAAATATCTCCTGACACCTTCCCGAAGGCACGCATTGTGTCAAAATAACCCATTTCTATCGTATTCAAAATGGAGCTGTTATCAAAATCAAGTACTCCAACAGCCGGATTTTTGCAACGTATATCAATAACATTTACACCGTCAGGCACACATTGGCGCACAACCCCAACACCGCCCACATCAACAGAGATAATGTTTCTATAACCCTTTTTGGTCAGCATAACAACAGGTTTGTTATCACCGACTCCGCCGTCCATATAGGTTTTATCACCTATAACTCTCGCCTTTGTCCCGGGCAGACAGCTGCTCGCCATAAGATAATCGACAAGCATCCCCTTTGGAATGTCTGCCTTAAACAGCTCTACAAGGGAATTGTCACTGACCGAATAGGTTACAAGACCGAAATCTATCGGCGAAAGCAGTAGTTTGTTTTCATCTATTACGTTTCTCAAAAGCTTTTCCAAAGGCTCAAGGCTTATACCTTTATTTTTACGCATCTCTTCAATAAATGCACCTATATTTTTTACCGACATAAGCTTTTCTTCAGAAAATGTACTCATATCAACAACATCTGCTATTGAAATATTGCGCCAGATATTTTCTGCCTCTTGATAATCGCCTTGTGCAAATATTGCACCATTAATCGAGCCTATTGATGTACCGCAAATTGCTCCCACTTTTATATCAAGCTCCGTCAATGCACGCCAGACGCCGACTTCATAAGCACCACGTGCTCCACCGCCGCCAAACACTACTCCGTACATAATAAACCTCCTTTAAACAAAAAACCCCTGCCTGCATATTTAATCATATGTTCGTGCAAGGGGTTATAATCTATAAGTTATTTAGTTTTTCGGATTTACAATATCTCGCCAATCAAGATCGCCTCTGTCAAGACCGTGGATTAAAACTTCCGCAGTAGCCAGATTTGTTGCAATAGGAATGTTGTGCATATCACAAAGCTTTAAAAGAGGTGATATATCAGGCTCATATCCCTCAGCAGTCAAAGGGTCTCTGAAAAACAGAACTAAATCTATCTCATTATATGCAACCCTTGCACCAATCTGCTGGTCTCCGCCCTGCATTCCCGAAAGAAAACGGTAAACATCAAGTCCTGTATTCTCGTTTATGACCTTGCCGGTTGTATCGGTAGCAAAAAGCTTATGCTTTTCCAAAATACCCTTATACGCAATACAAAATTGCGCCATAAGCTCTTTTTTCTTGTCATGTGCAATAAAAGCGATGTTCATTATCTTCCTCCTTTATCCATATACTGCAATTAATTATAACAAATTATTCCGCACTTGTAAAGTCTTTTTTTACGGAAGAAGTTCTCCTACCTCATAGCTTTTTACATTTTCTCCGCCCATATCAAAATATTCATTGAATATATCTCTTGCCACAGTAGCTGCATTTACACCTCTTACTCCGTGCTCAATTACTACCGCAACAGCTATTTCCGGCTTATCATACGGAGCAAATGCAACGAACAATGCCGTGTTGGACTGTTTACTGCTTCCCTGAGCTGTTCCGGTCTTACCGCCGACTTCAATGTTATAGTCCTTGAATATCTTGCTTGCCGAGCCTTCATCAACCACTCCGTACATTCCTCGTTTTACAGCATCAAGATTTTCAGCCGTTATAGGAATCCTTTCCTCGACTACCGCTGCACTTCTTTTGACTTCCGCACCATCCTCTGCCCTATGAACACTCTTAATTATATGCGGACGATAACGCGTACCGCCGTTTGCAATCGTAGCAATATAGTTTGCAAGCTGCAGTGGCGAAAAATGGGAATAGCTCTGTCCTATCGATGCCTGAATAGTATCTCCGCCAAACCACTCTGCACCTTCGCCCTCTATCTTTTCCTTATATGCAGGTGTTGCCATACTGCCCTTTACCTCTTCGCTAAGCTCAATACCTGTATATTCACCAAGTCCGAACCTCCTCGCATATTCCGAAAGGGCATCAATTCCTGTACGTCTTCCTGCCTCATAGAAATAAAGGTTACAGGAGTCCTCTATCGCCTCTGTTACATTCTCCCAGCCGTGAGAGAGTCCGTGCTCAAGGTTTATCCAACAACGTGGCTGATAATCCTTAAAAAATTTATACACGCCGTTACATATCAATCTTTCGTCTACAGTAACCGCTCCGGTTTCCAATGCTGCAATCGCTGTTAAGGGCTTAAATGTAGAGCCGGGCGAGTACGTTCCGCTGATTGCTCTGTTCCACAAAGGCTTGTCCTCATTTTGGGAAAGCTCGGAATAGGTCTTGTTAAATGTTTCAGGATTATATGACGGATAGGTCGCCATAGCTAGTACTTCTGCATTATTTACATCAAGAACTACAACTGCACCCGCATTTGCATCGGCTCCCTTTTGTGCGCCTTTTCCGATGCCGTTTGCAGCAATCTGGTCTATGGTATTTTTAAGAGATTGCTCAGCTACCATCTGAAGCTCTGAATCTAATGTAAGTACAACATAATTACCGGAAACTGCCGCTTCATTTTCTACGCCCAAAAGCTCTCCGCCGTCTTCGGTACCAAGAACTCTTTGTCCGTCTGTTCCCCTAAGGTCGTCCTCGCAAATCTTTTCTATGCCTTGCTTACCTACATAGTCGTTCATTGCATAGCCCTTTTCCTCTAAAACCTCATATTCTTCCTTATAAATCTTACCGATTCTTCCAAGAGTATGCGCCGCCAAGCTTCCAAACTCATACTGTCTGAAATATTCGCCGGTAACTTCAATATCAGGAAATTCGCCTTTGCGCTCTTTTATTTTCATTACAATCTCAATATCAACATCTGATGCAAGCGTGTACGGTATTGAATATGAAAAACCGCTCATTTCTGCATCATAACGTATACCGATAACCGCACGAAGCTTATCCGGAGGATAATCACCTTTTATTTCAAAAACCTCGTCCTTATAAAACTCTATTACCTCTTCAGCAGTCATATCTGCTTTCAAGCGTCTTTTTGTATCAAACCACTTTTTCTTTTCCTCGTCATCGGCAAAGGTAAACTCATACGGATACTGCGTTATCGGCAAGCTGTCAGAGAACTTATAATCCGATTCTGCAAGAATATCCGCAGCTTTAAAAAGCATCTCATTAACCTCATCATCAGGCGCTGCAGTTTTCAGCCACAAAAGAGAATAGCCCTTACGATTGGTTACAAGATTTTTTCCGTTTCTGTCCTTTATATCGCCTCTTGGTGCTTTTTCCTTAACAACTGCCGTTGACCTTGCATTAGATGCCGCAAGATAGGCCTTACCATTTATAATCTGCAGGTTATAAAGTCTTGCCGCAAGTATAATTCCGATAATTACAGTTATTATTTTGAGAAGTGTAAGTCTTTCGCCCTTCATACATATCTCCTCCCTGCAAAAATCTTTTTAACCACAGGGTACATCAAAAGTGAAAATATCGTATCAATAGCAGACAACGGCAAAGCCACACTCCAGAAAGCAGTCATAGCAGAATAATTTTCCAATCCTCTGCTGTTTAATAGAAAGTAGAGCATCTCACCAGCCAGACCAAAAACAAATACAGCCACTAACGCAATTAAGAGGCTGTTTTGAAAAAATCTCGAAGTGAAATAATATACCACCGTGGCAGAAACCGCAAACACCGCCATTGCAGAGCCTGCCGTGCCGCCACCGGAAATATCAGCAAGCAGTCCGCAAAATCCTGCTGTAATTATAGCATCTGCCGGCTCTTCGCTAACCGCCGCAGCCGTAAGACTAAATACAAACATCAGCCATGGGCATAGTGAAAATATTTCTAAATGTGCAGCAAAAAACACCCTTTCCAAAAGGAAAAGAGCTGCTACTGCAAAAAATATTTTTACTGATTTCATACAAATCAACCCTCAGCGTTTTCTATTTCTTCGTCTGTTATCTCATCAATTATTTCTGTCTGTTCTTCAAATTCAGGCTCATTAACAACATAGTCAGGCGTAACACTTTCTCGCTCCCAGTCTGTTATCACAAGTACCTCAAATATACGAGAAAAATCAGCAGTCGGCTCTACTACTGCGTATGCCACAGCACCCGAGCTGTCCTTTTTAATTTCTTTTACCTTTCCCACAGTAAGCCCCGGCGGATACACTCCGCCTATGCCCGACGTTTCTACAATATCGCCTTCAATAAGCTCTGCCGCACCCGATATGTAGTTGAGTCTGAGCTTTTTGTCCTTAGCAAATTTTATATCACCTTCGGCAACTGCAAGGTCGCCCGTTCTTGTAATCTTAACACCGAGCGAATGCTTAGGTGAAAGCAAGGTTGTAATCCTCGCCCAATCTCCGCCAACCTCAGTTACACGTCCTATTATTCCAAGCGCAGAAACAACTGCATCTTCCTTTTCGACACCGTCTTTGCTTCCGCGGTTTATGGTTACCGTTTCGGAAAAATTATCCCAATCATACGATATAACCTCTGCCGTCAGAATCTCTTTATTTATCATTGTTTCCCTGATACCCAAAAGCTCCTTAAGACGTTTGTTCTCGGAAATATACTCCTCGGCGCCTCTGTTAGCCTTGATAAGCTCATCTATTTGAGCTTTTAGCTGTTCGTTTTCTTCGGCAAGCTTTTCTTTATCAGAAAAAGCGGTGCCAAGGTTTCTTAAGGGTGAGAATATTTTACCAAAAAAACCTTCTGCAGATGATGTTACAGTGCCTCCTGCACCCTCGGTTGCTCCATTTGAAAAATGCGAAACAGATGCAATTATAAGCGCAATTACAAGAACTGCAGCAGTTATCAATATAGGTTTATTTCTGAAAAATGACATATCAGATGTCAGTTCCTTTCAATATATTATATTCAGCGTCTTTTTGCAACCTCTGAACGTCTGAGAACGACAGGCTTCGACAATGCAAGCTCTGCACCCAATACAACGCAGTTTTCAGGAGAATCTGCAAGCCTTGTACGTATTCCTGTTGCATTTTCAATCACCTCGTCCATGCCTTTTAAGTATGCCCCGCCACCTGTCAGTGTTATGCCCGATGAAAGAACATCTGCCGCAAGCTCAGGCGGTGTTTCCTCCAATGTATCAAGAACAGCATTAACTATTCCAGCCACAACATCAGCTATTGCGTTTCTGATTTCAGCAGAATTAACACGCACATTTCTTGGAAGTCCCGTAGCTGTTTCTCTGCCTCGTACATCATAAAATCCTTCATCGCTCTGACGGCTTGCCGAGCCAATCTCGTGCTTTAACTCCTCTGCTGTTTTAGTACCTATTGTTACAGCATACTGGCGGCGCAGATATGCCACAATGGCATTATTCATAGCCTCACCAGCGCATCTTATACTCCTTGCGGCCACAATGCCTCCGAGAGATATTACAGCAACCTCCAAAGTACCTGCACCAATATTTACAATCATACTGCCCTGAGCCGCTTCAACCGGAAGTCCTGCACCTAAAGCAGCCGCAACCGGTTCTTCCAAAAGCATCACACTTCTTGCACCCGCTGCAGAAAATGCCTCAATAACAGCTCTGCGCTCAACATCTGTTATACCCGATGGCACACCTACCGCAACTCTTGGCTTTATCATCGGCTTTTTGCCTGCAGCACGGTACAAAAATGCCTTTATCATAGCTGCAGTCGCCGCAAAGTCAGCTATTACACCATCTCTCAAAGGGCAAACCGCCACTATATTATCAGGGGTTCTGCCTAACATTTCGTTTGCCTCATCACCAACAGCAAGTACCTTTTTACTCTGTTTATCAAGAGCAACCACCGACGGCTCGGATAGAACAATACCCTTACCCTTAACCGCTATCCTTGTTACTGTACTGCCAAGGTCAAAGCCTATATCAGCATAAATTCCAAGAAAAGATAAATCCATCAATCTATTCTCCTTATCACTTAGTTTTCTTTAAGTACATCTATCCCAAACTCGCTTTGTAGTATTTCGCAAAGTCTGGACACAGGCAAGCCGACAACATTAAAATAATCGCCGTCAATTCTCTCTGCCAAAATCGCACCCTTGCCCTGTATGCCGTAAGCACCTGCTTTATCAAGCGGTTCATTCGTTGCAACATAAAGGTCAATCAATTCAGGACTTAAGTCTTTAAATTTCACCTTTGTAACAACACTTTCGCAAACTGAGAAAGCATCCTTTAGCCTTAAAACGCATATTCCTGTTATTACACTATGTTCTCTTCCCGACAGCATTCTAAGCATTTCTGCAGCATCTTCCCTATCTTTAGGCTTACCGAGTATCTTCCCGTCCAAAACAACTACCGTATCTGCCGCAATTACAACACCGTCTTTTTCACACTCTGTTTTTTTAGCCGCCGCTGCAGCTTTTAAGAGTGCAAGCCCCTGAACATAAAGCTCGGCCGGGCAATTCTCACTAATACTGCTTTCGTCTGCATCGGACACTACTATATCAAACCGGAGTCCGATATTCTTTAATATCTCACTTCGTCTCGGCGATGCCGATGCCAAAATAATCTTTTCCATAATTCTTTAGTTCCGTTCTTAATTTATAAAAATCCTCTGTAAAAGTGTCCTCTCGTAAAATCCTTGGGCAAGACCGCTTCCTTATCGCCTTTGTACTCTGCGATAATTTCCTTTACTTCATCAGGTGTTTCGTCATAAAACCATAGCTGAATACCATCTATTCCGCAAGAGCTAAGCTCGTCCATTTTATCTGCCATATATATTGGCTTGGAGTTTAAAATTTCACTTGTGCAACCCTCACCGCAGACAATCGCAAACACCTCACCGCGTCTGTCCAAAAGCTGACTACCGCTTTTTTGGTCGCATTTCCCCGTTGCTCCTGCAGGACACTTTCGCATAAGCATAAGCGGAAGTCTTCCGTAGGCTATAACCTCAAGCGGTATTTCACCTGAAATCTCCCTTAAATCTTTAAGATTAAGCTCAGGCGAAAGAGTAACCGCCGACATATTTTTATATGACTTTACCGTTTCGCTGTTGGTTATATTAAGACGAAAACCGCCATATTGGTTTAAATCATCATTAGAATATGACTGGGCATTATTCATAACCATCACCCCGACATCGACCAAGCCTTTTCCCGCTCCAAGAGCCGGCAACAAAACTGCTTTTTCTGCACTTGTCTTAATTTCTGCTATAATGCTCTGCGGTGCAACGAGTCTTTTTACTCCCATCATTGCCGCAGCTTCTGCCTGTTCTTTAGTACGGCAAACCGCTACAATGTACGCATATTTAGCACTCTTATTGCGTTTTTCAGGATTATACGGCAATATTTCTCTTGCTTCAACCCTTGTTCTCTTAATGTCAAGTCCATCTAATGCCCTGCGTCTTACCGCATTTATTTCACCAATTGGCACAATCGCATTTCCATCGGTCAGAACCGAGCAGGATTTCGCATAATATACGCTCGCACCAAGCTTTTGAAGCTGCTGCGAAATTCTTTCCTCTGAAAGCGGAACATTATTTGCCGTTTCGGCAACAACATCGCCTGTTACGGTTTCTGCGTTACCGTCATCATCTATCGCTGTTAAAGTAAAAGGCTGTCCTGTTTTCAGTTCTGCAAATATATCTATACCGATTTTTCGGTAATTTGCATTCTTGTCGGTAAATTTAGCATATTCGTCAGTAGTAACACCCAATGCTACATTTGACGGACTTTTACCGCTCATCATATTCTTCCCGCCGCCATACCAGCCTTTTGAAAAACCGCTGCGGTTAAAGGTGTCAAGAAGAGCTTTTCTGTCCTCTTCTGTTACTTCTTTTCCGTCCAATGCCTTTCTGTAAACACCTACCGCCGTAGCAACATATGCAGCATTTTTAAGTCTGCCTTCTATCTTAAAGGAGTCTATCCCCATATCCTTAAGCTCTTTTATATGGTCTAACAAGGACAAATCCTTCGGGCTTAAAAGATATCCTTCATCTAAGTATTTACCATTTTTTTGAAGTTCATACGGCAAACGACAGGGTTGTGCGCACATTCCTCTGTTGCCGCTGCGCTGTCCGATTATACTTGACATCAAACACTGTCCCGAATAGGAAAAACACAAAGCACCGTGTACAAAAACCTCAAGCTCTGCAGTGGTATTTTTTCTTATACTTTCAATTTCAGCTTTTGTAAGCTCTCTTGAAAGCACCACTCTCGAAAAGCCTCTCTCCTGAAGTGCTTTTACGCCCTCAGCAGTAGTGGTTGTCATTTGAGTGCTTGCGTGAAGCACAATCTCAGGCATAAGCTCCTTTATCCGCTCTGCCATTCCCAAATCCTGTATAATAACAGCATCAATACCCATTCGGTAAGCTTCGGAAACATAGTGTATAAAATCAGCTCGTTCCCTTTCTTTTACCAAAGTGTTGGCCGCCAAATGCACCAAAACACCACGAAGATGGCAGTAATCAATCCATTCTCCAAGCGAATCAAGTGTAAAGTTATCCGCACCGCTTCGTGCAGAAAATCTGTCTGCACCAAGATATACCGCATCCGCACCGCTTTGTACCGCCGCAACAAGTGCCGCCTTACCCCCTGCAGGAGCAAGCAGTTCTGTTATATTCATAGCTTATCACTCTCAGCCTCTGTCTATCATATCAAGGAATTCCTTTTCCTTAAGAATCCAGTCAAGACGCATCTTTTCCCGTTCCTTGCGGAATTCCTCTTGTTTTTCGGCATTTATCTTTTTAAGCTCTGCAATGCAAGCCTCAGCTGCAGCAAGCTTTTTCTCCAACGCATCAACGCTGTCGAGGTCATCTTTGATGCTGTTTAGCATACGTTCCGTTTTAAGCTCACTTGAGAGATTGAGTGCAGTAAGCACTGCCGCCATATCATATGTAATCTTTGAGTTACTGCTCATAAGTTCGCTCATTCGTTTGTTAACATAATCAGCAACTGCATTTATATGCTCCTGACCCTCGTCGGACAAAACCGTAAAATTCTTTCCGCATATGCTGACTCTTACTCTTGAGCTATGCTCCATAATAACACAGCCTTTCATTTTTTCGTTCTGTAATGCATAATCTATCCATTGTGTATTATTATACTACCTTTTACCAAAAAAATCAAGATAATACTGCTTGCCACACAAAAAAAGTATGCCAAATGGCATACTTTAAAATCTAAATATTCCAAAAAATTTGGGCTGATGAAAATCAGGGCACTTTGTGTCCACCTCTGACCATACCGTAAAATGTGAATGTCCGGTTGCCTCTCCGCATTTGTAAACGTTTGCCTTTGAAACCGTTTCACTGTTATCCAGAGCTTTTTTATCAACATCAGGGTACCACTTTTTCAGGAAACTGTCAGGTATGTAATATTTTAACGTCCAGTCTCCCTCATTGGCAATTGATACTATATCAAAGGTCTTGCGGTCTTCGGTAATCAGTGTCCGTCCGCATCTGTCTATACCTATGCCCAAGTGCAATACGCCTTTCGGATTGACCTCAAAATTAAGATAATTGGGGTCCCACGGGTACGGCTGAAAGAAAAGCTCCATACAGCTATCATTGCAGACTGCACCATTTTCTTCGGTAACCTCTGAACGAAGATTCGTTTCATCGGTATGAAACAGCACGCTCATCCCCTCAGGCCCTCTCAAAATTTTAAATATTGTTTTCGGGCCTTTATGCCAGCCGTCCCAGCAATCCTTATCAACATATCCAACTTCTGCATTTTCCCACTCAGGCGAGTTAATATCAGGATTTATAACCTCTGTTCTTGCAACCTTGTATTCCATTTTTTGCCTCTCACTTATCGTATTTTTTAATAAAGTCAATTATCGGCGTATTATCATCAAGACTATGCGGATGATGGCCTGCGCCCTTTTTTATAATCGTTTCAATTATACAGCCATTTTCTCTGTAAGCATCATTTAATAGCCTTCCGTTCTCGTCATACGGCACAATATCATCCGAGTCCCCCGCAACAAGAATTACCGGTATCTTGTTTTTTACAAGCTCGGGAATGTGGTCAAGCGGTTGGTCTTGTGATTTTAAAATCTCTATCACATCCATTTTTTTGTGTTTGATAAATTCCTCACGCATTATTGCCACGTCCTCTCCAGCTCTGCTCAGACATAAAAAAAGATTTACAACAGGAGCATCCAAGTACATACAGGAAACATATTCGGGATATTTGCTGGCTAAATATATCCCCTGCATACCGCCGCAGCTCATTCCAACAACTACGCATTTCTTTGACAAGCCATATTCATTATGTACAAATTCAGCAAGCTTTGCTCTGGTCTCAGTATCCGACCATTCGTGCCATCTTGTAATATTTTTGACGTGAAAAATATGATAACCAAGCTTTAAAAGCTCAATCTCTACTTCGGGGAACGCATCAAAATACTCCGTTTTTAGTGCCCACTTTCCGTTTGGCTTTTCAGGGAATACCGTTATCAGTTCTCTTCCCTCAAATATGCTCTTTTCCAGTTTGAATCCGTTCCAAAGTTCCATACAATCCTCCTTATGCTGTTTGCCATCAGTATTTCAATCTAAATAAATTATACAACATTACGCCGTCAATGTCAAGAAAAGGAAATCTATATGATAATGCTTTAACCGAAAATTTCTTCTCTATACTTACAACGGAGTTAATTTATCTAATAAAACCTAAAACTTATGATTAAACTCGTATACTCATAGATGAATAAATGTATTTTTGCAAAAGCAAAACTGACTCCGCTTGAAAAACGAAGTCAGTATATTGCTTAAAGCTTAATAGCGTTTAGCTAAATGATTACTTATTATGCTCTGTAATATAATGTTTTACAATCAGACTGTCCTTTCTCTTTCCATTGATTATGTCTATCGCACCTCTTGCAATTTCCGTCATTGAATAACCAACCGAGTCAATACTGATTTTATACTTATCTATATCGCCTATATTATCACAGCCGACAACCTTTACGCCTGGTGATTTAAAATAAACTCTCAGTGCATAATAATCGTTGGAGCAAATGACGGCAGTTTTTTCGGGATAGCTTGTCTTAATATCATCTATATCGGTAACAACTGTATATTTTTTATTGCCCACAGCGCTGATAAATCCTTCATAACGTTTTCTTTGCGCATATGCATCAGTATAACGCAGTGCAGGTGAAAAATAAATAATATTAAGCGGTTCTTCTTCCTTCAATACCTTTTCGGTCATATCATACATTGCTGCAAAATCATCTATTCCAGCATACGGCAACGACTGCACTCTGTTCCCGACAGCAACAATCGGAATATCAAACAGCTTAAGATAGTTTTCAAACTCCGCTCCGCTATTTACCGAACAAAGAATAATCCCTTTAACTCCCATATTATACAGATTACGGATACATTCTATTTCATACTCCTTATCAAAATGACTCATCATCACCGTAGCTCCAAGTCCTTCTTCTCTTAAGGCATACTCGACCTCTGTTATAAGCTCGGAAAAGTATTCATTATTTAAATTAAATACAATAACTCCTATTTGCCCGACAATTTTATCGGCACGAGTATTTACATATTCGCGGTATCCGTACTGCCTTGCAACTTCCAGAATTTTCTGCTTTGTTTCAGCTTTTATATCCGTCCTGTTATTGAGTGCTCTGTCAACCGTGCCTTGAGACACATTGCAGATTTTTGCAATTTCCGAAGTCGATATTTTCAGATACTTCATACCTCTATCTCCAAGTTGTGCGTAACGGTAATTTCATCAAAGTTCAGTATTCCGTTTGTAAACTCAAAGTCTATAGTCTTGCCGTCAATTTTTAATGACGATACTTTTTCACAGAATTTAAGTCCTAACGCTTTAAGGGTGATACCGCCCTCAACAATAGTTATTGTTACCTTTTTGCCGTCAACCTTAAAATCTCCCCACGCATCTGCAAGACTCCAGATAGCTTGGAATTTATCTGTCTTATAAGGTTTAAAACCAATATACTTATGAGGTACATCAAATTCAAATCCGCTCAATATCGGAATGAGTGAATAGCTTGCCATTGAACGTGCATAGTTACTTCCACATTCAAATTCATTCCACGGATTTCTCTTTTGACCGTTAAATCTGTCGCGTATAGCCTTGACTACCTTTAAACCGTCTTCTACTCTTCCGCGTGAGCACAAAAGTCCTGCAAAAGAGTACTCAAAGCCCGTCATTGTTTCCTCGCAGTACGGAACAGGAATTTTCGGTTTATCTGCACCTTCAGGATAATCGCATATAACCGTACCTGCTTCATCGTTGAGTGAGAAAATTCTCCACGGGTTAACAAAGTATCTCATACTCGGCTTATAATTATTCTTCATCATCTCGGATAATGCCGTTGAAATCTGAGAGTTGTCGAATATATCACCCAATCCGAGTATATCCGCATGCCACTGTGCAAGCATCTGGTCAACGGCTGACCCGTCACCAATCTGATACTTTATCTGTTTTACTTCGTCGTTCCAATAATAATCGGAGGCTTCAAATCTGTCTGTTATGCTCTTATCAGTAACATCTGTTTTCTGAATAAAATACTTGCCGTTAAAGAGATTTTCCTTTGTCCACTTATATCCTTTTTCAAAAAGGAGTCGGTATTCCTCTGCTTTTTCCAAATCACCCAAATATTCACCCATCTCAGATGCAGCCTTTAACGCTGCGAGATAGATTCCTTCAAGCCATGATGACGGGCCAAAAAGCTCAACATCAAGCGTATGATGCTGTCTTCCCTCCAGAACACCGTCTTTATCTAAATCCCAACAATCTTGATTGTTTTCACTCCACGCATATTCCAGCACTTTTTTAATGTTTGACCAATTTTCTTTAAGCCATTCATCATCGCCCGAAATTTTCCATTCACGATAACACTTAATCACAGCACCCATTTGCCCGTCAAGACAAGCTCTATTATCGAACATTTCACGTCCAATAGGCAGCATCATTCTAAACTGCATTCTGCCATTCTCATCTGTGCTGTACTTAAACTCCAAATCTCTTATGGAACGTTCAAGTTCAGGAAATAAGAAACACATTGCATACGCATAATTCCATACATGCTGACAAGTTCCTTCGCAGGAGCCATCTTTCTCATGGACTCCCTCCCAGCCGTAAAAAGAGCCGTCTTCGAGTCTTAATACCGTGGGAGATTTCAGTACCGACAGATTGGACGCTGCCGCCTCAACCATCGGTTCAGGCAATGTAGTATTATACAATGTATCCTTAAATTTCATGGTACGGCTATATAAGCTATTCCAGTTTTCAAGCGAATAAACAGACGTACAGGAAGAATCCTCAAAAACAGTAGCATAGTAATTCTTCCACATTTTATGTGTTCCGTCCTCATCTTTGTACTCGTTCCAGTAGTTATAATTATTTGGAACATTCCATGTTAATACAAATCTTACCTTCTTTTTCTCTTTTGGTTCAACATCTATCTCTGCCATAAGAGTTCCTGTATCCTTTTGTCCGTCATCATCGTAATTTCTTTCTGCAAAATCCACCGAGCCGGAAAAATCATTCCAAAAGGATACAATACCGTCTTGCCAGCTTCCGCGATACCAATATGCTTGTGAATATACCTTATCGCAATCTGTTGCAATGGTTAAATCGCCATACTCCACACTATCTTTATCTACACCGCTGTTATACATTGTAATCATATGGTAGCCGTTTTTGTCTGCCACCTTATTTCTGGATTTCTCGTATGGGTTTGCAACAGACAATGCTACCTGATACTTCACTTTGTTATCGGTAATATTCTCCACCTCAATCTCAAAAAACGCCGCCGGAATACTAGAGTTATTCGCATCAAGAGGTATAAATGGATTAAATGCCGTCATTTTGATTTCAGCCGGAAAGCTCTCATCGCTAAAGCTCAGGTTTGCCACCGGAAATTCCCCGTCAAATTCAATATTTTTAAAATGCGGAAATCCGCACATTTTTGATACATCAGGACCAAAACCGTAGCCTGTAAATTTGAGTTGTCTGTACTGACCCATATATCCCTTGGTAATATCTCCGTTCAAAACGGCTGCAGTAATCTTATCTCCTTGTATTGCCCTTATTGCAAAATGCGAATAGCCGTTTATACTGCCTTTAGACGGACGGTTGAAAATCTCCCAGTCAACAAGCCTTCCATCTCCACCAAGACCGATGCTTCCCGTTCCTATTCCTCCTAAAGGGAATGATATTTCATTTAAGAATTCTCCTGCATATTTCACTGTTTCTTCCTCCTTAAGTAATCTTTTCTTTAATTATATCACATAGTTTTTCCGTGTCAACTAACACGACAAATCAAAATGTACAAATTAGTAAAAAAATATACATCTGTTTTTGTAATACAAAAGAGCTTCACGAAAAGTGAAGCTCTGCTAATCCGCCGCTTTTGCGACGTGGTGCCGGTGGTCGGGGTCGAACCGACACGGTATCGCTACCACGGGATTTTGAGTCCCGCGCGTCTGCCAATTCCACCACACCGGCATTTAAACTGCTTAAATATAATACCATATATACCTACCAATGTCAAGAAAAAATTTCATTTTTCTTGACGTGTTTTATTTTTAGGTGTATAATGTATGCACAAACAGAGTATTTTACATAGGAGGATTTTTATTTATGAACGCTTCAAGATCACAATTAACCAGAAAATTGGTAATAACAGCAATGTTAACTGCATTAGTTATTATATTACAGTTTGTAAGTATGAACCTAAGATTCAGTATGTTTTCAATCACCCTTACCCTTGTGCCGATAGTTTTGGGCGCAGCACTTTGCGGCGTTTCCTCGGGTGCGTGGCTGGGGTTCGTATTTGGTATAGTTGTTCTTTTGACAGGCGACGCTAATGCATTTCTTGCGGTAAATGTTCCGGGAACAATTATTACCGTTTTAGTAAAAGGAACTATGTGCGGACTGTTTGCAGGGCTTGTATACAAAGCACTTGCCCGTTTCAACAAATATGTAGCAGTTGCAGCAGCAGCCTTGGCATCACCCATTGCTAATACCGGAATATTCCTTATTGGCTGTAGTATATTCTTTATGCCTACAATAACCGAATGGGCAGCAAGCCTTGGTTTTGGCGACAATGTCGGAAAGTATATGATTGTAGGCTTGGTAGGCATAAACTTTCTCATTGAGCTTGCAATAAACGTGGTATTAACCCCCGTGATTATCAGACTTCTTAACATTAGAAACAAATACTAAGAGAGGGTAAACTGTATGATACTTGCACTTGATGTTGGAAATACAAATATTGTATTCGGTTGTATAGATGACGGAAAAATCCTTTTTGAAGGCCGAATTGCCACAGACAGAGGCAGGACAGAGATAGAATATGCCGTTATCCTTAAAAACAGTCTTGAGATACAGAATATTGATATTGCTGCTTTTGACGGTGCAATAATTTCATCTGTTGTACCGCCGATAGACGGAGTTCTCTCCCGTGCAATCAAGATGGTTGTAGGACACGAGCCGTATATTGTAGATGTAAAATCAAATCACGGGCTTGTAATAGATATCGACCGTCCCGAAACTTTAGGTAGCGACCTTTTGACCGGAGCAGTCGCAGCGTTGTCGCAATATCCTGCACCGCTTATTATATTTGATTTAGGTACTGCAACTACCATTTCTGTAATTGACAGAAATTCGCATTATGCAGGCGGTATCATCACCACCGGCTTGAAGCTCTCTCAGCAGACATTGTCCGCAAACGCCTCTCAGCTCCCAGGAATAAGCCTTAAGGCTCCTGAAACAGTAATCGGAAAAAGCACAGAGCACGCAATGCGAAGCGGAATTATAATCGGCTGTGCGGCAATGATGGACGGAATGATTGACCGCATAGAAAAAGAGCTTGGCGAAAAGGCATCTGTCATAACAACAGGCGGATTCGGCGCAGTGGTAACTGACCTTCTGACACACAAAGCAGTTTATGATAAAGATCTTATATTAAAAGGTTTGTGGGTAATTTATAACAAGCAAAAGGGTGCTAAATAACAGCACCCTTTATATTTTTAAAAAATCTGTGATTAACTCTTGACAAAATTAGCCTTATGCTTTATAATATTAATGTTGTTTCGCTGTCTTAGCTCAGTAGGTAGAGCGCATCCTTGGTAAGGATGAGGTCGGCAGTTCGACTCTGCTAGACAGCTCCACAACCAAAACCCCCACTCAATATGAGTGGGGGTTTTTTTAATTATATGTTCTTGTAAGATAAACTTCCTTATATAGATTATAGAAGCTGTCCGCACCATTTTTCGCTTTAATATCATCGTCAAATATACCATAAACCGTCGGACCCGAGCCGCTCATCACACAGCCTAAAGCCCCTTCTCTCATCATCATTTCCTTGATTTTGGTTATGACAGGATTTTCCCTTTCGGTTACTGCTTCCATAACGTTGGAAAGATTTCCGGCAATTGTTTTTATATCACCTTTGTTAATTGCTTTTATTACCTTATCGGTATCGGGGTGTTTTAAATCATCGCACGAATCAATCTCCTGATAAATCTGTGCAGTTGATATGTTAATTGGCGGTTTTACAAGCAGTACCGTTGTTTTGGGCATAGGTGTAAGTTCTGTAAGCCTCTCGCCTATCCCCTCCGCCAGCTGTGTTCCGCCTAATATACAATATGGAACATCTGCACCGAGTTTTGCTCCCATAGCACAAAGCTCAGCATCTGTAAGCTGTGTGTTATACAGTCTATTAAGTGCACAAAGTACCGCTGCCGCATTGCCGCTTCCGCCTGCAAGACCTGCTGCTACAGGGATGTTTTTATGTATAAGTATCTTGGCACCACCCTTAATATTGCAAGTCTCGAAAAAAACCGTTGCGGCTTTCCATGCTATGTTTTTTTCGCCCGTTGGTAAATATTTAAGATTTGTTGTAACGGATATTCCATACTCTTCTTTATCAACTATCAGCAAATCAAAAAGTCCGGTTGTCTGCATTATCATTTTAACATCATGATAACCGTCAGGTCTTTTTCCAAGCACGTCAAGAGTCAGATTTATCTTAGCATACGACCTTGCAACCGCTCTTTCTCCATTAATTACAATATCATCGTACAAACGCAATTTACTCCACTCCCCACATCAAAGCTCATTATGCGACCTAACCACAGTTTCTTCTATCAAATCTTCCCCAACTTCCATACCGTCAATATTCTTTTTCAAATATATCAGATATTCAATATTCCCCTCAGGACCTTTTACCGGCGAAAAGGACAGACCGTGTACACCAAAGCCTAGTTCTTTGGAAATGTTAACCACCTTGATTATAACCTCTTTGTGAATTGATGCATCACGGACAACACCCTTTTTCCCTACCTGACCCTTGCCTGCCTCAAACTGCGGTTTAATAAGAGCAACTACTCCGCCGCCGTCCTTTAACAGATTATATGCCACAGGCAATACGAGTGCAAGCGATATAAAAGACACGTCAATCGACGCAAAATCAAGTTCCTCACCAATATCCTCGGGTGTAACGTAACGAATATTCGTTCTTTCCATATTGACAACTCTACTGTCGCTGCGAAGCTTCCACGCAAACTGACCATAGCCGACATCAACCGCAAACACCTTTGCTGCTCCGTTTTGAAGCATACAGTCAGTAAATCCGCCCGTAGACGCACCAATATCCATAGCAACCGTGCCGTTTAAGTCAATAGGAAACTCCTTCATCGCCTTTTCAAGCTTTAATCCGCCACGGCTTACATACTTAAGAGTTTCTCCACGAATTTCAGGCTTCGCCGTTCTTAAAACCTGCTCACCTGCTTTATCGTATTTTACATTATCTATATAAACCTGTCCTGCCATTATCAGTGCCTTTGCCCGTTCCCTGCTTTCGCAAAGACCGCTCTCGTGCAAAAGCACATCAAGACGTACCTTATCGCTCATTTAATTTCTCCTCTGCAAAGAGCGCAATACTCTCCGCGTCCATTTTAAACATTCTGTCAAGCTCCGAAACAGTGCCATGAGGCACCGGCTTATCAGGGAATGCCTTTACCACAATTTCTGACATATCATTACATCCAAGTACTGACGAAACTGCCATACCAAAACCGCCGCTTTCAACGCCATCCTCAATTGTAAGAATAAGCTTTTTGCCTATTGCATTATTTTTTATAAACTCACTATCTAACGGCTTTATTGTAGGCAAAACGTATATCCCTGTATCTATGCCTTTTTCTGCAAGTATTTCAGAAACCTTAACAGCAGTTTTAATCATTCTGCCTGCAGTAAATATTGCCAAATCAGAACCGTCCTTTAATATATATCCTTTTCCAAATTCAAACTGCGGCACGGGGTTTTGCGCATCCTCCGTTCCGCGCGGATATCTTATCGCAATCGGGCCATTATGCTCATTTACGGCATAACGAAGCATTTCGGCAAGCTCCTTGTAGCAGGACGGGGACAAAATCGTCATATTAGGCATTGCATACAGGAATGATATATCAAACATTCCCTGATGAGTTTCACCGTCAGCTCCTACTACACCTGCTCTGTCTATCGGGAATACCATATGCAAATTCTGAAGACAGACATCGTGCAACACCTGATCGTATGCCCTTTGCAAGAATGACGAATAGAGCGGTACAACCGGAACCATACCCGATATTGCCATTCCGGCAGACATAGTTACTGCATGCTGTTCTGCTATTCCGACATCGAAATATCTTGACTTGAACTTTTCTCTGAACAAATCAAGTCCCGTACCAATCGGCATTGCTGCCGTTACTGCAACAACCTTATCATTTTTTTCTGCAACATCTACCAGACTCTCGCCAAATGCTGCCGAAAAATCCTTTTTCTTAACCGAGCCGCTTGCAGAAATTCCGTGAAATTCCTGAGGATTTCCCTCTGCCAGAGCATAACCTTTTCCTTTTTTTGTAAGAAGGTGTATCAAAACCGATTTTTTATTTGCTTTAGCCTGTTCAAAAGCTGTGAACAAGGACCGAAAATCATGTCCATCAATAGGCCCGTAGTAGTCAAAGCCCAAATCCTCAAACAAAGTGGTAGGCAAAACAGTTGCCCTTATTATTCTCTTGATATTCCTTATAGCTCTAGCCATTCCTGCACCGCCACGAGGCAGTTTTTCGAGAAAGTTAAGCACAACCTCCTTCGACTTAAAGTACATCGGCTTTTGTCTTAAGGCTCTTAAATATTTCGATATTGCACCCACGTTTTTGGATATGGACATTGCATTGTCATTAAGGATATAAATAACCTTCGCCTTTCCTCTGCCGGCATCATTCATAGCCTCATACATCATACCACCGGTTAATGCCCCATCGCCAAAGACTGCAATAGTATTATTCTTTTCACCTTTTAGCTCTCTGGCACGAGCCATACCGAGAACAGCAGATGCGGAGGTAGAACTGTGACCTGTGTTGAATGAATCGTATATGCTTTCCTCTGTTTTAGGAAAACCGCTCATTCCGCCAAAGGTACGAAGCGTTTTAAACCCGTCCTTTCTGCCGGTCAGAAGCTTATATACATATGACTGGTGTCCAACATCCCATACCACCTTGTCCCGCGGCATATCAAAAACCGCAAGAAGTGCAATGGTAATCTCTACCACACCCAAATTTGAAGCTAAGTGTCCACCTGTTTCGGTAACACTGTTTATTAAAAATTCCCTGACCTCTGCCGCAAGCTTTTCAAGCTCACCTACTGTCAGCCTTTTTATATCCTGCGGCGAGGTAATTTTATCGAGATATTCGCTCATTTGCTCCATCCCCTTTAAAATATGCGTATTACATATTCTCCATTGCTTTGATTGATGCTTCTACCTTTTCGAGCATTTCACGATATTTTTCGCCCTTTGCTCTTTCTTCATCTACAACCTTCTGCGGTGCCTTGGCAATGAAGCCCTGATTTGAAAGCTTACCTTCCACTCTCTTGATTTCACTTTCCAGGTCTTTCTTTTCCTTGTTAAGACGTTCAAGCTCCTTATCCTTATCGACAAGCTCTGAAAGCGGCAGGAACAACTCTGCACCCTCTACTACAATATTTACAGCATTAGCAGGTACTGTTACTCTGTCAGCTGAAACCTCTACATCACTTGCAGATGCGAGCTTCTTGAAGAACACTTCTCCCTTTTTATATATATCCGCCTTCTCAGTAACAATTATAAGCTTTGCTTTCTTTGACGGTGGTACATTCATTTCTGCACGACGGTTTCTTACCGCACCGATTGCCGACATAATAAGCTCCATTTCCTTCTCTGCCTCAGGGAAATCAAGAGCCTCATCATATTTCGGGAACTCCGAAATCATAATGCTTTCACCCTCGTGCGGAAGATGCTGCCATATTTCCTCGGTTATAAACGGCATAAACGGATGCAACAGCTTCATTGTATTTGAAAGCACATATGTGAGCACATACTGTGCAGAAGTAGCACTTTCGCTACCTTTATCAAACAATCTCGGCTTTACAAGCTCGATATACCAGTCGCAGAAGCTGTCCCAGATAAAGTCATAAAGCTTTGAAACTGCTATTCCAAGCTCAAATTTATCAATATTTTCAGTTACCTCTTTTACAAGGCTGTTATACTTTGAAACAATCCACTTATCCTCTAAGCTTAAGTTCTCCGGCAGCTTGTTTTCAGTAATGTCAAGGTTCATAAGTGTGAAACGTGATGCGTTCCATATCTTATTTGCAAAGTTACGGCTTGCCTCAACTCGCTCGATATAAAAACGCATATCGTTACCGGGTGCATTACCGGTTGCAAGTGTAAACCTTAAGGCATCTGCGCCGTACTGGCTGATAATCTCCAACGGGTCAATACCGTTACCGAGAGATTTACTCATCTTTCTTCCTTGCGAATCACGAACTAATCCGTGTATAAACACGTGCTCAAATGGTGCTTTTCCTGTATGCTCCAAAGCGGAGAATATCATTCTTGAAACCCAGAAGAAGATAATGTCATAGCCTGTAACAAGAGTACTGGTCGGATAGAAATAGTCAAGGTCTTCTGTCTTTTCGGGCCAACCAAGAGTTGAGAAGGGCCATAGTGCTGAAGAGAACCATGTATCCAGAACATCCTCCTCCTGCTTAACCTTTCCACCGCAATGGGGACAGGTAACTATATCCTCTTTTGAAACAATTGTTTCACCGCAATCCTGACAGTAAAATGCCGGTATTCTGTGCCCCCACCATAGCTGACGGGAAATACACCAGTCAAACACATTCTCCATCCAGTTCATATAAGTTTTTGAAAAACGTTCAGGCACAAATTTTGTGTCCCCGTTTTTAACCGCATTGATAGCCGGCTCAGCCAGAGGTTTCATTTTTACAAACCACTGCTTTGAAATAATCGGTTCAACAGTTGTTCCGCAGCGATAGCACTGTCCTACATTGTGAGAATGGTCTTCCGTTTTAACCAGAAGTCCCATTTCAGCCAAATCAACAAGCATCGCTTTACGACATTCATAACGGTCCATACCCTCATACTTACCCGCATACTTGTTCATAGTAGCATCATCATTCATAACCTTAATTCTCTCAAGATTATGACGCATACCAACCTCAAAGTCATTGGGGTCGTGAGCAGGTGTAATCTTAACACAGCCTGTACCGAACTCTTTATCAACATATTCATCGGCAATAACCGGAATTTCTCTGTCTGTAAGCGGAAGGAGAAGTGTTTTTCCGATAAGATGTGTATATCTTTCATCCTCAGGATTTACGGCAACTGCAGTATCACCGAAAAGTGTTTCCGGACGTGTTGTTGCGATAATCACAAACTCATCGCTGCCCTTTACCTGATATTTAATATGCCAGAAATGTCCTGCCTGCTCAGCATGCTCAACCTCAGCATCTGAAAGTGCAGTAATACAGTGCGGGCACCAGTTAATAATTCTTGAGCCCTGATAGATAAGACCTTTATTATAAAGATTTACAAAGACCTCGCGAACTGCCTTTGAGCAACCTTCGTCCATAGTAAAACGTTCTCTGTCCCAGTCGCATGACGAGCCGATTTTCTTAAGCTGATTTATAATTCTGTCACCGTATAGCTTCTTCCAGTCCCAGACACGCTCTAAGAACTTCTCACGTCCGAGGTCATAACGTGTTTTGCCCTCTTTGACACGAAGCTCTTCCTCAACCTTAATCTGAGTTGCAATACCTGCATGGTCAGTTCCGGGAACCCACAATGCACAGTAACCCTGCATTCTCTTATATCTAATCAAAATATCCTGCAATGTTTCGTCCAGAGCATGTCCCATATGAAGCTGTCCCGTTACATTGGGAGGAGGAATAACTATTGTGTACGGCTTCTTATCAGGAGATGGTGTTGCATGAAAATATCCCTTTTCGCACCACTGGTTATAAAGCCTGTCCTCAAAGCTCGACGGATCATAGGTTTTTGCAATGTTTTTGCTGTCTTCCATATATCTTTATTTCCTTTCAATCTATATTATATCAACATATATTATCCCACCAAACCGCCAATTTGTCAAGCCTCTTAAGGCATAATAATCACCTGTTGTGAATATGATATAAAAAAGAACATAAAACAGAAGGGATGGTCAACAACTATGGAATTTACAGACAGCAACAACCATGCTGAATTAATCGGCACCGTCGAAAATGAGCCGGAATTCAGCCACGAAATATACGGGGAAGCATTTTTTCTATTTTTATTGAATGTGCCGAGGCTTTCAGGCGTAAGCGATCATATACGCATTATTGCATCGGAAAGACTCTTAGGCGATATTAACATTTCCGAGGGCGATAAAATCTGCGTCGATGGACAGTTCCGTTCATACAATGCCTCCGACAACGGCGCCAATCGTCTTATATTAAGTGTTTTCGCCCGTGATATAAAATATGCAGATGATGACGAGTCAGGAAATCCCAACACACTATTTTTAAACGGTTTTGTTTGCAAGGAGCCTGTCTACCGCACAACGCCTTTCGGACGTGAAATCTGCGACCTGCTTTTAGCCGTAAACCGTACCTACAACAAATCGGACTACATTCCTATAATTACCTGGGGCAGAAACGCACGTTTCTGCAAGCACATCACCATCGGCAGTAACCTTAAAATCTGGGGCAGAATACAGTCAAGAATATACCAAAAACGTACCGAAGACGATGATTATATCGAAAAAACAGCCTACGAAGTCTCCGTAAGCCGTATGGAGATGTAATAAATATCGGTATTTAGTGGAAAAAAACAAACTTCTTAAGGTTTAAAATACTATATATTGGGAATATCTTTGTGCAAATGTTACAATATTTCTACAAATTTAAAACAAATATTGAATAAGAAGGTTATTTATGCTATGATTAGTGTATGATAAACTTGTTTGTTTGGAGGAGTAGAAATGAAGAAATTATTTAAGGGAATAATTGCCTCAACCGCTGCATTGTCCATTTCAGCGACAGCGTTGGGTGCAACTTTTTCAGATGTAGAAGGAACAGCATATAACTGGGCAGCACCATACGTTGAAGATATGGCAGAGAAAGGTCTTATCAGCGGATACGAAGACGGCACTTTCAAGCCCGGTAATACCGTGTCTAAGATAGAAGCCATTTCACTTTTTGCCCGTGCTATGGGTTCAAGAAGTGAGATTAACAAAGCCGCCGTTGAATATGCACTCGAGCAGTACGGTGATGTTATTGATACATATGGTCTTAAGTTCGGCAGAGAGGACGTTGCATTTATGCTCTACCGCGGTGTTCTTACCGAGGCTGAGGCTGCTGCTTTCCTGAAGGGCGATGTTAAGAACGAGCCAATGCTCCGCTATGAAGCAACTACTATTATCACAAAGGCTATGGGCGGCGAGAATGAGGCTAAAAAGAATCTTCTTCTCGACCTTGAGTACACAGATGTTTCAGAAATCCCCTCAGCTGCTAAAAAGTATGTATATTACGTAACAGAAAAGGGCATAATGAGCGGTACAGGCGACGGTAGCTTCTCACCTAATACCGAGGTGTTGCGTTCACAAATTGCCGTTATGCTTTCAAAGACTGTTGAGGTTATGAACTCATCATATGACGAGGTTAAGGTCAGTTCAATAAACACTGCAGATATGACATTGACCGCTGCAGATGCAAAGGGCGACGAAAAAACATATACGTTTACAGAAGATACAGTTTTCTATCTTGAAGGAGACAAGGTTCAGGCAAAGAACATCGAATCAGGTGTGCGTGCAATTATAACTGTTTCTGAGAATAAGATTCAGTATGTTGATATTAATTCAGCAGAGCCTGACCGTCAGGTAAAGGGTGTATACAACAGCTATAAAAATGTTGATGGTACACTTTACGTAACTGTAACCAACCCTGCAACAAATGATTCTCAAACATATACTTGCATCAGCGGTATCAGCGACTTGACAAAGAGCGGAAAAACCGTTACTATCCGGGATTATACCGTAGGCGATTATGTAATACTTAGCCTCTCGGGTGGTAAGGTTGAAAGTATTTTTGGTACAAACAAAAGTGAAACTATCAAAGCTGCAACTGTCGAAGCAATCAATCACAGTGCTGAAACTCCTTCAATCGTTATAAGCCATGCAGATGATGTATATGATGGTATGGAGCTTTTGGTAGGAGCCAAGGTTAATGTTCTTAAGGACGGCTCAGAAGCTGATATGAATTCAGTATACCGCGGTGACAAGGTTACAATCACTATGGAATACGGTGTTATTTCAAAAATAGTTGCAACATCATTGAAGAGAACCGTTAACGGTACAATCCGCGAAGTAAAGATTGCTCAGAATCCTACAATTACCGTATTGGTAAATAACGAAGAAAAGATTTATGATATATCAAAGGATATAAACATTACAATAAACGACGAGGAAGGAACACTTTACGATTTCAGAGTTGGTGATAAGGTTACTATTACCATAGAAAGCGAAGCTGTTGTGAAAATTTCAACGGTAACAAGCCAGGCAACAGAGGGTAATCTCACCGGTACAGTTATTTCAGTTAACTCGTCATATAAGTTTATAAAAATTGCCACAACCGACTCAACCGGCAACTCATATGAAGAAAACGTATATTGCACGGATAGTAAGACAACCTTCATTACCGCAGCGGGAAGCACCAAGCAATTCCGTGATGTTAAGGAAGGCAACGTAATTAACGTTTACGGCACATACTCAAACGGTGCATTTGAAGCATCTTCTGTTATTATAGTAAAATAACCTTACAAAGACTAAAGACTTTGAGGGGGTCGCTTTTATATCAAAGGGCGGCTCCCTTGGTTTTTAATATTAACAAAGGAGAAAATTTCTGATGAAACAAAAATATTCTACATGGTTTCTTGCTTTCCTTTTTGTATCAGGAGTTATAATTGTTTATAAAACTGTTGATAACTTCAACTTTATTTTCGACTATATCGGCAAAATTATAAGTGCCTTAAGTCCATTTATAACAGGCTTTATAATAGCCTATCTTTTAAATACACCTATAAAGAAGTTTCAGACACTTATAAACAAATCAAAATCCGGTTTTCTTAAAAATCATTCAAAAGGGATATCTATTACAGCAATATATCTTTTGCTCCTGATAGCCGTTACAATTATACTCAGACTCATTGTTCCGGCAATAAGCAAAAACGTATATGATTTATACCTTAACATACCAAAATATCTGAGTGATATACTTCAAAAAATTTCCGAATTGCAAAAAAGATTTGATATAAATATTCTTCATTTTGACAAAGAAAGTGCAACTACAGCCATTCAGAGCTTTATCAAAAACTTTGATTTCTCCGAGGTTGGCAAATATGCTCAGGGTGTGATAAGCCTCACATCAGGTGTAATAACGACTTTCATAGCAATTATCATCTCAGTCTATATGCTTGCGGACAAGCAGCTTATAGCTGCAAGCATAAAAAGACTATTAAAGCTGTTCCTCCCACGTGATAAAGTAGAAAAGTTTACCGAATACGCCGCAAGAACAAACGATATATTTTCAAAATATATATTCTCAATCATTATGGACGGTCTTATAATAGGAATTTTGAGTACAATTCTCCTTAGTCTTCTAAAGGTAAAATACTCAATTGTACTCGGACTTATTATGGGTGTTTTTAGCCTTATCCCCTATTTTGGTGCTATCATTGCAGTCGCTTTGTGTATTATAATAACGCTCCTTACAGGCGGTCTCTTGCAAGCCATATGGGTTGCAGTTGCACTTATTGTACTCCAGCAGATAGACGGCAACTTTATCGGCCCGAAAATTATGGGCAATATGCTCGAAGCAAGACCTCTTCTGATAATATTTGCAGTAACCTTAGGCGGCGGCTTGTTCGGAATATGGGGTATGCTTCTTTCGGTACCGGTTGTTATGGTTATAAAGATGCTCCTGCAGGACCTTATAGCCACAAAAGAATCTGAAAAGGCGGCAAAAAAAGAATGAATAAGAAAATAGCCATTATAGGTGGCGGTGCAGCAGGACTTGCTATCGCCTGTATAATCGGAAAAGGTGCAGAGGTAACGATATACGAAAGGAATGAACGTGTCGGAAAAAAGCTTCTTTCCACCGGTAACGGAAGATGCAATCTCTTGAATACAAACCTTTCGCCAAAGCAGCTAAAATCAGAAAATAGCAATATAATACCTCAAATACTGGGAATGTCAGCCGTATCTCAGGTTATGACCTTCTTTGAAAATCTCGGTCTTTTGATGAGGATTGAAAACGAGGGTAGAGTATATCCGCTTTGCAATCAGGCTGCAGCAGTATTAGATGTTTTACGATACGAAGCAGCCGAAAAAGGAGTCCTGATACGTTGTGATTTTTGTGTAAGTGAAATCACAAAGAAGGGAAACGGTTTTGATATACACTCTAAAGACGGCAAACGTAGTTACGCCGATATAGTAATCCTCGCCTGCGGAGGTATGGCAGCACCAAAAACAGGCTCTGACGGCATCGGTTACAAGCTGGCAGAAGCATTAGGGCATAGTGTAACAACTTTGACTCCAGCACTCGTTGCACTCAAATCAGAGACCTCTTTTACCGCACCCTTAAAAGGCATACGTTGCAAAGCAGGTATAAAGCTTGTATCAGACAAAACCGAGCTTTTCTCAGAAAGCGGCGAAATACAGTTTACCGATTACGGCATAAGCGGTATTGCGGCGATGCAGCTTTCAAGACATATCGAAAATAGCTGCAAAGTGGTGATAGACTTTGCCGAAGAATACAACAAGGACTATATTCTCCACCGTATCAAAAAGGCTGCCGAAAAAGGCAGAGAGGCTCAGGAGCTTGCGTTGGGAATTGTACAAAAGCGAGTCTGGCAACAGATTATAAAACACATTTTAGGCATTAGTCCATCAACTGCGGCGAATAAGCTTTCCGAATCTGATTTGGAAAAGCTTTCCTGTGCCATTAAAGCACTTTCCCTCGATATTTCAGGGACTCTTTCCTGGGACAACGCACAGGTTACATCAGGCGGAATACCGCTTGATGAAATTGAGCCGAAAACAATGAAATCACGCATAACAGACAATCTCTACATATTAGGAGAGATGCTTGATTGTGACGGAGAATGTGGAGGTTACAATCTCAGCTGGGCTTGGCTTTGTGCTTTGCGTGCAGGAGATAGCATAAATAAGGAGCTGGCTTTATGTTAAGAATTATAAATCTTTGTGCAGGGCTTAATGATGATATTACAGAAATAAAAAACAGACTTGAAAAACAGCTCGGCTCAAAAGTAAACTCAGTCAAAATCATAAAGCGAGCCATTGATGCACGGAAGAAAAACGATGTGCATTATGTCTTAAGTGTAGATGCAACAGTCGAAAAGGAAGAGTATATACTAAGAAAAAATCTTCCGAACGTGAGTATTGCAAAAACCGAGAAGTACGTTTTCCCAGTTGCAGAGCCAAAAGGAAAACGCCCTCTCATCGTTGGAACAGGTCCTGCAGGGCTGTTTTGTGCTCTCTACCTTTCACGTACAGGCTTTAACCCAATTGTCATTGAACGAGGGGCTGATATTGATTCACGCACAAAATCGATCGAAAGCTATTGGTCAAGCGGAGAGCTTGACGAAAGAACAAATGTACAGTTTGGCGAAGGCGGCGCAGGCACTTTCTCCGACGGCAAGCTCAACACAGGCACAAAGGACATAAGAATAAGTGCAGTTTTGGAGGAGTTTGTTGTTCACGGTGCAAAGGAAGATATTTTAGTAAACAACAAGCCTCACATCGGAACGGACATACTTAGAAACGTGGTTAAGAACATCCGCACAGAAATCATTAAAAACGGCGGCGAAGTACGATTTTTAACCAAGCTTACCGATATCAAGCTCGAAAACGGCAGGGTTGTTGGCGCAGTTGTTGAAAACGCAGACAGAAAATATGAAATTGAAACCGATAAAATTGTCCTTGCTATCGGGCATAGCGCAAGAGACACCTTTGAGATGTTAAAAATGCGTGGTATTAAAATGGAGCAAAAGCCTTTTTCCATAGGTGCAAGAATAGAGCATACTCAGGCATTTATATCATCTGCAATGTACGGAGATGCAGCAAAAAGCCTGCCTCCCGCAGATTACAAATTAGCGGTACATCTTAGCAACGGACGTTCTCTTTATACTTTTTGTATGTGTCCGGGCGGGTATGTAGTAGCAAGTGCATCAGAGAAAAATACAATAGTTACAAACGGAATGAGCTACTCCGACCGCAGCGGAAATAACGCAAACAGCGCAATACTTGTAAACGTTACTCCTTCCGATTTTGAAAGCAATGACCCTCTTGCAGGCGTATATCTGCAACGTGAGATTGAAAGTCGGGCTTACACCATAGGTGCAGGAAAAGCTCCCGCAGAAACGGTAGGCAGTTTTTTAGGCAAAACTAATACTAATGCACCCCGCGGCGCTGTAATACCAACATACAAGCCACAGGTAACATTTACAAGCCTTGAGCGTGTATTCCCTGAGTTTATTACAGCATCAATGCGTCAAGGGCTGATTCTTATGGACAAACGCATACACGGCTTTGCATCTGATGACGCAATCCTTACTGCCCCCGAAACACGTAGTTCTTCACCAGTCAGGCTACTAAGAAATGATAACCTCGAGTTATCAGCAAAAGGTCTTTTTACCGCAGGCGAAGGCGGTGGTCATGCAGGAGGAATTACCTCATCGGCAGTAGACGGAATTAAAGCCGCAGAAGCAGTATTAAGATTATAGCAAAAGGAGTCGGAAATTTTCCGACTCCTTTTGCTATTCGGTTACATAAACTCTTGTATTAATCGGCATATAATCTGCAAGCCATCTGATGCTTTCCGGTGCAAGACGGACACATCCGTGAGAAAGCATTCCTCTCAGTCTTCCGTCATAAGCATTACCATCATAATCAATCAATGTACTGTGCATTGCATAGCCTTTCGGCGCAAATCGCATTATCGGCGCAACATAATAATCAGCATAGGTCCACTTCTCCTGATACTGAAAATACTCAAACTCACCGGTAATTGTCGGTGTTGTGGGCTTGCCTATTGTACAGTCAAAGCAGGTTACATAGTCCCACAAGCCGTTGTTTCTTGTAAGGACATTTACCTTATAATCCTTTTTCGACACCCATATAAAATAATTGGTTTTGCTTTCTATTCCCGTGCTGTTTATATAATTTTCAACTGCAATTGCATATTCGTTTTCCGGACCCTCTGTATCGATTGTGATACCTATGTCAAAGGAGTCGCCCACAATAGTTTCACCCGTTTCTGACAATGCCGCAAATGTACCCAGCTTGATTGGTGCATACTTAGTATATGTATCGCTGTAATAGGTGGCATCAATTACACCATTGGCAGGCACAAGATAAAACTGTTCTCCCGTATAATATTGAGGCACAAAAAAATCAACTGATACCATATTTGCTCCAATTGCAATATCGGCATTCTTTGCGCTTAAAAGCTCACCCTTACTGTTAAACAGGAAAAATCTCGGATGCGCCGGAAATGCTATTCCGTTTTTTATATAAAATCTCACAGTTACTTTATCGGTACGTGCTCCTGTTTTCGGCTTATAAAGAGGAATTGCCTCAAGCATAAAATTCATACCGTCAGCAGTATTCAATGGTATCAGGCTACCTGTTTCGTAGCTTGTACCAATGTAGTTTAATGCTGTTACACCTTCTGTTGGCACAAGATTGTAAACAGCTCCTTCTATATACTCAGGTATTACAAACTCCAATGTCAGCTTAGTAGTTGACGCATCTATGTTCGTCTTTGACTCTGCTACCTTATCACCCTCCGGCGAAATCAGCTCAAAGCTCGCCTCAGACGGTATGACTATTGTACCATAGTCAAAAATACCCAGCTCAACCGTCAGCACTGCATCCTCTGCAGATACAGCCACCGTGCACATCAGTATCGCAATAAAAACAAAAAACTTAATTACCTTCTTCATTATGTAAATATACCCTCCGTAAAATTCATAATGCTGATATTTTATCACATAACCAATATATATTCAAGAACAAAATAACAAATTACTCCTTGTCCCCAAAAACCTTATGCCCCTGCATAACCTCACGCCGTTGCTGTTGCGAATACTGAGCATAATAACGGTGCGTAACTTCAATGTTCTTATGTCCCATAAGCTCTGCCACCATCTTAATATCAACTCCGTCAGCAAGAAGCTGACACGCAAAGGTACGTCTTAGTGCGTGAGGACGAGTTTTGTCGGGGTGGGTTATACCTACTGCCTGACAATAGCTTTTTAGCGTCTTTTCCACGCCGCCCACTTTAATTCTGTCTCCCGAACGGTTTAAAAACAGAGGGTCGCTGTCCTTTGCATTTATAGAGTCAATATAATTTTTCATAGCCTCATACACCTGCGGCGGCATAAAAATTTCCTGTTGGTCTCCTCCCTTTCGTGTAACGATAAATGAGCCGGAGGTTTCATCCTCACCAAAGTCAATATCGCCTACGTTAAGTGCTACAAGCTCGCTTACACGGACTCCTGTTCCGAGATAGGTTATAAATAGTGCAATATCTCTTAATTTTCTTCTGTTGTATTCCGCAAGCTGTCTGCCCTCAAAATAGTTCTCGCCGTTATAGAGAACATCAATAAGACTCACTGTTTCCTGTGTTGTAAGCGGTTTTTTTATCTTTTGGTGCAGCTTCATAAAATCAACCTTATCGGTTACATTCTGCGAAATCTGTTCCGTTTTGTAAAGATAAATAAAAAGTCCTCTCACCGCTGAGAGCTTTCTGTTTATACCGAATGCGGAATTTCTGACAACTCTCTTAACAGGCTTTCCTCTCGGCGATGTATATTCCACCTCATACTCCCGAAGATACGACTTAAAATGTATCAACAGTACAGGTGTAATCTTATCCATATGAGCTACTGTAAAATCCTCGTTCTTTTTAATCTCAGCAAAGCTTTCAAACCGTAGAAAATCAAAGAAGACCTTGATATCAAGACTGTACGCAAGCTTGGTATTAACACTCTCGCCGTTATAATATTCCTCAATATAAGAAAATACAAAATCAGGTAAATCCCTCAGGTATGTTCTTAAATATTTATTTTTTGCAGCAACCGACTGTGCCATAATTATTCACCTGCCAATAAATGTTTTTCGGCTATTTCTGCAGCTAATCTTACACACTCACTGCAAGGACGTTTTTTGTAAAATTCGTTAGTTCTTGGAGTCGGTGTTGCGTCCTTATTTTGTGGCATAACACCCTCCAGAAGCTCAGCACAGATAATACTTCCCGCTTTCTCCTCAAACTCTTTAGACATTTCCTGAACCTTGGAATATATAATCTTTCTCGTATCCATATCACCCGCAACACCTTTAGAGTATTTGAGTCCTGCGAGCATAAACATTCCCGTAACAGCACCGCAAACTGAGCGCATACGCCCCATTCCGCCACCAAAGCCCTCGCTTATGATAAGTCCGTCCTGCTCCTTCATTCCCAATTCCTCACAAAGCGCCGCAACTACCGATTGAGCGCAGTTATACCCTTTTTCAAAATTATTTACCGCTATATCTGATTTTTTCATTTAAAATCACTCTCCATTTTCTATTTCTTTATTATACCGCTTAAGAGATTTTTTTGCAAGTATATGCATAAATAAATTGTCGAAAAATATATATTGAATAATATTAACGGAGGGTATTTATGTCTTTGATAATAATGGTTGCACAGGGATTTTTCTTTATTGCAGGAGGATTATATTTTCTTGGCTTATTAGCAGGTGCAAGAAAGGATAAGGAGAGTTTAAAAGAAGAGGATAAGCGCGAATCAGAGAGAATAAACGCTGTTAGAAAGGTTTCGCTTGGAAAGCCTCTTACAGAACGGGCAAGACCTATTGCCTTTTCCGAGATTGTCGGTCAGGAAAAGGCTCTGAAGGCTTTAAAGGTTGCGCTTTGCGGAAGTAATCCGCAGCATATTTTAATCTATGGACCACCCGGAGTTGGAAAAACAACGGCTGCCAGAGTTGCTCTTGAGGAAGCAAAGCTTTCGTCCGGCACACCCTTTTTAAGAAATGCCAGATTTATTGAGCTTGACGCAACTACACTTCGATATGATGAACGGTCTTTTGCCGACCCACTGATAGGTTCTGTTCACGACCCGATTTATCAAGGCTCCGGCGCATACGGTGCAGAAGGCATTCCAAGACCGCAGGCAGGTGCGGTATCCGATGCACACGGCGGTGTACTTTTCATAGATGAAATCGGCGAGCTTGCGACTATGCAGATGAACAAGCTGTTAAAGGTCTTAGAGGACAGACGAGTATTTTTTGAAAGCGCATATTACTCCAGAAACAACAAAAATATCCCCCGCTACATTCATAACATTTTTCGTGAGGGGTTACCTGCCGATTTCCGCTTAATCGGTGCGACAACACGTTCGCCGTCGGAAATTTCACCTGCACTTCGTTCCCGTTGTTGTGAGATATTTTTTCTTCCTCTTGGCTTTGGCGATGTTGTAAAGATAATTGAAAATGCAGCCGAACGGCTTGGACTCGGAATAGAAAATGACGCTTGTAATCTGCTTGCAAACTACACCGCAAACGGCAGAGATTCTGTAAGGTGTCTTGAGCTATTGGGCAATCTTTTAGAATGTGAAAACCGCACTGCTGTAACAAGGCAGGATGTTTTGTGGGCGGTTAGAAACGGACGTTTTGAAAGACGCAGAAACGATTTCCAAGCCTTTACCCCAACAGAAAAAAAATCCCCGAAGGTACCACAAAAAATAGTATCCCTCGAGGAATATTTTCTTAAACATTAATTACTATAAAGGCAATGATGGTGTTGCATTTAGGTCAAGCTCTGCAAAATCGCCTTTTAAGTATCCGAAATACCCTGCCGCCGCAATCATCGCACCGTTATCGGTACACAAAACAGGTGGCGGATAGATGACCGATATTCCGTGCTTTGCACACTCCTCAGTCATCATCTGTCTGAGGCTACTGTTCGATGCAACTCCGCCTGCAAGGGCAACAGTATTTACTCCTGCATCAAGTGCCGCAGATAATGTATGTGTGCAAAGAGCCTCGCATACCGCCTGCTGAAAGCTTGCAGCAACATCTGCTTTATTGATTTTCTCGCCCTTCTGTTCGGCTTTATGAAGATAATTGATAACCGCTGTTTTGACACCTGAGAAACTGAAATCAAGCGAGCCTTCCGCCATCTTTACTCTTGGAAATTCAACTGCGTGAGGATCTCCTTCCTTTGCAAGCTTATCAATAAGCGGTCCGCCAGGATATCCCAAACCCAGCACTCTTGCAATTTTATCAAATGCCTCGCCCGCCGCATCATCACGTGTTCTTGCTATAACCTCAAAATCGGAGTAGTCATTTACCTTTACTATATGGCTATGTCCTCCCGATGCAACAAGACACACATATGGTGGCTTTACATCAGGGTGTGCAATATAATTGGCTGTTATATGTCCCCTTATGTGATGCACAGGCACTAACGGCTTATCAAGTGCATACGAAAGAGCCTTTGCGTAAGACACTCCGACAAGCAAAGCTCCAACGAGTCCTGGTCCATAGGTTACTGCAATCGCATCAATATCATCAAAGGTAACCCCTGCCTTTTCCAAAGCCTCATCAACAACAGGCGAAATATTTTCAATATGCTTTCTCGATGCAATCTCGGGAACTACTCCGCCATATATTTTGTGTAAGTCTATTTGGGAATTTATTACATTTGAAAGCACCACTCTTCCGTTTTTGACAACGGCAGCCGCAGTTTCATCACACGAGCTCTCTATACCCAATATCAATTTATCCATCAGTTATCTCCTAACATCAGCGTCATTATTACTGCATCTTCGGTGGGTGAATGATAGTAATTTTTCCTCTGTCCCAACGGTACAAAGCCGAACTTCTCGTATAGCTTCTGTGCAGCAGTATTACTCTTTCTGACCTCAAGTGTAAGCATATACAGCTTTTCATCATATGCAGCTTTTATAATTTTAGCAAGCATCAAAGACGCAACACCTTTTCTTCTGTATTCTGGATTTACCGCAACATTTGTTATATGACCTTCATCAATTACCTTCCAATATCCGATATAACCGATTACAGTATCATTATCAACTGCAACAATGTATTTTGCAAGCTCATTTTCCGTTTCATCTACAAATGCCTGTTCTGACCATGGGACTGTAAAACAGATTTTATCAAGCTCTGCAAGCTGTTTTGTGTCCCCTTTATCCATATTTCTTATCATATACTCTTTCATTTTTCTAACACTTATCGGCAAGTCTGTCTGCGCATTTCAAAAGAGCCTCATAAAGCTTATCTGCACATTCTTCATACTCTTTTATATCCGAGCCAAATGGGTCGGGAATATCGCCGTCGATTTGAGCATACTCGCATAGAGTAAAGGTCTTGTCCTTAGCATACTGGTCAAGAAGCATTTTATGTGCCACAGTCATTGTTAAAATAAGGTCGCTCTTTTCGATAAGTTCAGTATTTATCGTCTGCGAATGATGCCCCAGAAGGTCTATATCGTACTTCTTCATAACAACTATAGCCTCGGCAGATGCTCCGTCGCCGTCATTTGCAAAAACTCCTGCTGACTCAATTCTTACATCGAGATTTCTCTCTACGGCTATTTTGTTAAACAATGCCGCTGCCATAGGTGAACGGCAAGTGTTTCCTGTACATACAAACAATACGTTCATCTGTGTTTTCTCCTTAGTTTGTTTTAGTGTCCCTTTATATGTATATTACTCTGCCACCTGCAGCCTTGAATAATCTGTTTCTTACAGCTAAGCCGTAATCATCATCTTCCTCAAACTGTGCATAGACCTTTTTTGCACCAAGTATGTCAAACTGCCTGAGTGCATCAAAAAGCCTTTCTGCATAGCTCCTGTTATCAGCACCCATATACAAAACAGTTTGTGCATCAAAAGCAAAGCCGTCATAGCACATAACACCGCATACTGTATCATTTTGGTCAGCAAGTCGGCTTCGTATTTCAGCAAATGTCTTTTCCCTGTCTCCCACTATCACCGTCACCTCGGCATCGGGTGCATAGTGCTTGTATTTCATTCCAGGAGATTTAGGTGTTTCTCCTTCCGAGACTTGCTCTGTAACGTGTTTGTCGACAGTAACACTCTCCAGCACTTTCATAAGGTCTGTCTTAGTTATTCCGCCAGGTCTTAATATATTTACTGTCCCCTTAGCCAGTTCTATAACCGTCGATTCAACACCAACACTACAAGAGCCGCCGTCTATAATGGCATCTATTCTGCCGTTCATATCTGCAATAACGTGTTCCGCCTTGGTTGGGCTTGGTTTCCCCGAAAGGTTAGAGCTTGGTGCAGCAACAGGTACTCCCGCGGCATCAATAAGTGCTCTTGCAATCGGATGGGACGGAATTCTGACCGCCACAGTGTCAAGTCCTGCAGTAACTGCATCAGGAATAGTTTCCTTTTTCTTTAATATAACTGTCAGTGGTCCGGGTGAAAACTTTTCAAATAGTCTGTAAGCTTCATCAGTAATATCCCTTGCAACAGTTTCAAGCTGTGATATATCAGATAGGTGTACAATGAGCGGATTGTCGGAAGGTCTGCCCTTTGCCTCAAATACTTTAAATGCCGCATTTTCGTCAAAGGCACTCGCACCGAGTCCGTAAACCGTCTCGGTAGGAAAGCTCACAAGACCGCCATTGCGAATTATTCTGCCAAGTTCTTTAATCCTTACATCATTTTCATCGTTTATTTTTGCTATAATTGTATCTTTCATTTGTATTGTCCTAACAGTCCGTATTTTACATCCCAAAGCTTTTGGGAAAGGTCGACATAATATTCATGAGGGTTTTCAAATCGCTTAACCTCGTCCCACAAGCCGTCTATCTCCATTTTACAATATTCACGAAGCGTTTCTAAAGATGGCTGCTCATATACCAGCTCACCATTTTTGAAAATGGGCTTCAAAAGAGGTCTGGCATAAAAATCTGTTACAGTCTTTCTCTTCCAACTATGCTCCGCATCAAAAATCTCGTATGGTTTTGTATCGTCAATCTTTTCGCAGTGGAGTGTTATAACGTCTGCAATCGCGGCAGATGTTTCACGGGAATAGAGTCTGTACACCTGCTTAAAGCCTGGTGTGGTTATCTTTCCCACATTTTCAGAAACTTTGATTTTGGGTATTATTTCTCCATCTTCATTTTCTATTGCAGCAAGCTTGTATACTCCACCAAACACAGGGGCAGATTTGGAAGTGATAAGTCTTTCACCCACACCGAACAGGTCTATTTTTGCACCCTGTGCTATCATTTCCCTGATTATATACTCATCCAGCGAATTTGATGCAACTATTGCACAATCCTCGTAACCTGCTCTGTCAAGCATTTCACGGCATTTTTTGGACAGATATGTTATATCTCCTGAGTCAATCCTGACTCCCTTAGGACGTTTCCCAAGCGGCTTTAGCACCTCGTCAAAAACTCTTATTGCGTTTGGAATACCCGAGCTTAGCACATTATAGGTATCAATAAGAAGCGTACAGCTGTCAGGGTATTCTTGTGCATATGCCTTAAATGCTTCGTATTCATTATCAAATAGCTGTATCCAGCTATGTGCCATTGTGCCCATAGCCTTTACACCAAAATCTCTGTCAGCTGCTGCGCAGGCTGTTCCTGCACAGCCTGCTATATAAGCAGCTCTTGCGCCGTATATAGCTGCACTATACCCTTGAGCACGTCTTGAGCCAAACTCCATTACGGGTCTGCCATCTGCGGCACGGACTATTCGGTTGGCTTTAGTGGCAATAAGACTTTGGTGATTGATTGTTAAGAGTATCATAGTTTCCACAAACTGAGCTTGAACAACAGGGCCTCTTACCACAACAACAGGCTCATTTGGAAAAATAGGTGTTCCCTCAGGTATTGCCCACACATCACAGGTAAATTTAAAATCCTTAAGATATTTAAGATACTCCTCCGAAAAAATACCCTTACTCCTTAAATAGTCAATATCTTCGTTTGAAAAAGAAAGGTTCTTAAGATACTCTATAAGCTGCTCCACACCCGCCATTATAGCAAACCCGCCATCATCAGGAACGCGGCGGAAAAACATATCAAAATAAGCTATTTTATCACGATAGCCTTTATTGAAGAAGCCGTTAGCCATAGTAAATTCATAAAAATCGGTCAACAGAGTATAGTTATTCCTATCCATCATAAGTTCCTTTCAAATTTGTCCTTTAAAATACACAAAAATCGTTCACATAGCCCGACTAATCGGGAATCTGAACGATTTAGTACCTATGTAATCCGGCAATTTTAGTACGAGCCGCCGCCTCTTCTGTAGCCACCCGAGCGCTTGGAATCGTTAGAGCGCTTAAGTGCCTGCATCTTCTCGTCGGAATCCTGCTTAAATCTGTTTAACATATCATCAAAGGATAGGTCAGAAGAATTATTAACACTACTCCAATCAATGTCTGCAGGACGTATTGGACCCTTAGATGCCTGGTCAGCTGTTTTTTTATCAGTACGTTTTTTCGGCTCTAATGCCTGCTTTATGGAAAGGCTAATCTTTCCATCATCATCAATTTTAACCACCTTGACTTTAACATCATCGCCCTCTTTGACGTGGTCATTGATGTTCTCTACATAATCCCGTGCAACCTCGGAAATATGTACAAGTCCTGACTTTTTGCCCGGGAGCGATATAAATGCTCCGAACGGCATTACTTTGGACACCTTGCCCTCTACTATGCTTCCTACCTCAAATGACATTTTGGAAATTCTTCCTCCTTAGTATATCGTTCTCTTATATTTATTGTTCTTCCGACACGTCGATAAACACAACCTCATCGCTCTTTACCATACCGAGTGTATCTCTTGCCACCTTTTCGATATACTCATCGGAATCTGCATTCTCTCTCATATGGTCAACCTCTGCTTGTCGCTCCTTGGCAGAAGCAATTTCATTTTCAAGCTCTGCTATTTTCTGCTTGTTCTGGTTTATGTCCGGCTGAACGCTTATGCCGCGTATTATCATTATTACTGCCGCGAGTGCGCACAGTACCCCTATTCCGAGAGTGCTTTTTATGAGATTTCGCTTTTTTTCTTTGCTCATTTACAATTCTCCCCATACAGGCGGTAATTCCTGCTTTTAGTTTATACAACAATCTCCCTGCCATACCTATTGGCATCATTATAATTTTAAGCAAAAAACGCATCGGTGTCAATAGTATTTTAAAAATAAAAGTGCAAATTTTTAAAAAAATCAGCCATATTTTTTCAAAAACCATAACAACTACTCTTCCCACCGTAAAAAAATATATTACACTGCCCAGCAAAAAGGCTATCGGCATAAAATACCTAAGGTGTGCATGGTTATAATAGTATGCTGTAAAGGTCAGTAAAAAAACGTAGCATAACGGGACTAAAATACCGACAATCACACCTTTTAATTCTTTTGATTTAATCGGCGAAAAAACAGTATTTATAACGTGATAACAGATACCGCTTGCCGCACCTGCCAAGCACATATATAAAAATCCTATTGTTTCAAATCCTAACGGTACATACATTATTTAAGCAAGCTCGCTATAAAGCTCTTTTTTTCACGTTGCTTTTTATACTCCAAAACAGAAACCCTGCCGCAAAGCTCTGCACTTTTATTTTCGGTTGAAATGCTTATTATCTTTAATCCATCGCCCTTGACCAGAAGAAGTCCCATATTTGTGTCAAGCTCAATTTGCGTATCGGAAAAATTAAGCACATCATTTACTCCCGAAACACTAAGGCTTTCCCTGTTCGAAAGTGTTAAAATCTGTGTGTCTTTTATCTCCTGAACTCTTGTTACACGTTCTATCGCCATAACCCATTTCTCCTTTTAAACTTAGTTTCAGCCCGCAAAAAAGAGGCATATATTTAAAATATATGCCTCTTGGGTTGGTAATATTATTTGTTTTTGAGAAGGTCGCGGATTTCTGTAAGAAGCTTTGTTTCTTCTGAAGGCTCTATCTCCGGTTCTTCAACCGGCTCTTCCTCCTTCTTCTTCCTAAGCGCTTCCATTCTCTTTGATACGGTGTTTATAACCTTAATCATAGCAAATATTGCTATTGCGGTGAGAAGGAAATCTATAATTGCCTGCAAAAACAAGCCATACGGAATTTCCGTTACGCCTATTACACCCTTAAGGTCTGCAACCGATACCTTGCCTGTAATGATTGTCAGAAGCGGCATTATAATATTCTGGGTAAGTGCTGTAACAATTTTAGTAAAAGCAGAACCCATAATAACACCGACTGCCAGGTCAATTACGTTTCCTCTCGTAATAAATTCCTTAAATTCCTTGATGATTGACATTGGTTTTTACCCCCTTTTATTTTTAAGACCGCTCCGGTCTTTTGTTACACCTTTATCTGAGCAACTCATCTATTGCCTCTGCCGCAGTCTTTCCTGCTCCCATCGCAAGAATTACAGTAGCCGCACCTGTTACCGCATCGCCTCCTGCGTAAATAGCATCTCTTGAGGTTTTGCCGTTTTCATCAGCAACTATGCAGCCTTTGGCATTTGTTTCAAGACCCTTGGTTGTCTTTTTTATAAGCGGATTAGGCGTCTGACCTATTGCAACAACTGCGGTGTCAATCTCCACCCTATGCTCTGAGCCTTCGATTTTAACAGGTCTGCGTCTGCCTGAGACATCAGGCTCACCAAGCTCCATATCGACCACTTCAACAGCTTTGAGCCAGCCGTCCTCGCCAATAAGCTTTACAGGGTTTGATAAAAGTTTAAAGATTATGCCCTCTTCTTCTGCGTGCATTACCTCTTCTTTTCTTGCAGGAAGCTCTTCTTTTCCTCTGCGGTAGATTATATACACATTTTCAGCACCCATCCTCTTGGCAGAGCGAGCTGCGTCCATAGCAACATTTCCACCGCCAAACACCGCAACATTTCTGCCTATATAAACAGGTGTGTCGTATTCGGGGAACTTATATCCCTTCATAAGATTTATTCTCGTCAGGAACTCGTTTGCAGAATAAACACCGTTAAGGTTTTCGCCCTCAATTCCCATAAAGGACGGCAAGCCTGCACCTGTACCGATAAACACTGCATCAAAGCCCATTTCCTCAACAAGCTCGTCTATCATAATCGTCTTACCGATAATCACGTTTGTTTCAATTTTAACACCAAGCTTTTTAAGTCCGTCAATCTCCCTCTGCACTATGTCTTTGGGAAGTCTGAACTCAGGTATGCCGTACATCAGCACACCGCCCGCAACGTGAAAGGCTTCATAAACAGTTACGTCATAGCCACGTTTTGCCAAATCTCCCGCCGCAGTCAGTCCTGCAGGACCCGAGCCTACAACTGCAACCTTTTTGCCATTCTTTTCGGGGGCAACAATTTTATCTTCCACATTCCGCATATGCCAGTCTGCACAAAAACGCTCAAGTCTGCCTATTGCAACACTTTCTCCCTTAATTCCTCTGACACATTTGGATTCGCACTGCTTTTCCTGAGGACAAACTCTGCCGCAAACTGCAGGAAGTGAGTTTGTTTCCTTTATTTTCTGATAAGCCTTTTCAAATTCTCCCTCTGCAACAAACGCAATAAATTCAGGGATTTTCACGCTCACAGGGCAACCCTGCATACAAGGCTTATGCTTGCAGTTTAAACATCTCTGAGCCTCATCTATCGCCATTTCCTCTGTATAGCCCTTAGCGACCTCTAAAAAGTTTTTATTCCTTTCATTCGGGCATTGCTCGGGCATTGGATTTTTATTTAAAGACATATTAGGCATTTTTCTATCACTCTCCGTATTATTCTGGTTTTGAAATTCTGCCTATACGGCAATGTCCCTCATCGCAGGCACATTTCTCGTGGGATTTGAACATTTTCTGCCTGTTAAGAGCAGACTCCCAGTCGATAAGATGTCCGTCAAAGTCAGGGCCGTCAACGCAGGCAAACTTAGTCTCACCGCCAACAATAACACGGCAGCCACCGCACATTCCAGTTCCGTCTATCATAACAGGGTTCATACTTACAATTGTCTTTATGCCGTACTCTTCGGTAACCTTACAAACAGCACGCATCATCATAAGCGGGCCAATCGCAATAACTGCATCATACTTTTCGCCCGACTCTATAAGCTCTTTTAATCGGTCGGTAACAAAGCCTTTTGTACCATTTGAGCCGTCATCGGTTGTAATGACAACCTTATCAGAAACCCTTTCAAGCTCATTCTCAAGAATAATAAAGCTCTTGTCACGAAAGCCTGCAATAGTATGTACCTGGCTTCCGATTGCGTGAAGCTTTTTTGCCTGCGGATATGCAATAGCTGTTCCAAGCCCGCCGCCTATTACCGCCACTTTATTAAAGCCCTCAAGCTCTGTAGGCATTCCAAGCGGTCCGGCAAAGTCCAAAAGCTCATCACCGGCTTCAAGCTGCGACAAATCCCGTGTTGTCTTACCGACAATCTGTACAATTATAGTAATGCTACCCTTTTCTCTGTCAAAATCAGATATAGTAAATGGTACTCTTTCACCATATTCGTCAATTCTCAGTATAATAAACTGCCCCGGCTCTGCCTTTCTTGCAACAAGCGGTGCTTCTATTTCCATTTTGAAAACCTGCGGATTCAAATTTTCCTTCAAAAGAATTTTATATGCCAACTATTTTCACTCCCTAAGTGGTTTAAAATTACAAAAGCTCAATTTCATATGCCGCCTCAAAGGTTTCTCCGGCTTTGAGATTAATTATATAATCACGCTCGGAAATCTCACCCTCAAAGTCATTTCTGTCGCATCTGCCGCACCACGGCTCAATACATACAAACGGCGCGTTCATTTTAACCGGCGACCACAGTCCGAACAGCTGCATTGTAAATTTTACAGTTACATAAGGTTTCTTTTTACTATCGCAAAGAGAAACCTCTTTTGCCTGATTGTTTTCTATTATAAGGGCATCGTTATCAAACATACTGTTTTCAATTTTCACAAAGCCGTCATTTTTAAGTGTATGCTTATTATCAGCGGCATAAAATCCGCTCTCATCTATCAAATTATATATGATATCGCCCGTATTGTCAAACTTAAAATAATTTTCGCCCTCTTTTAAATTAAAAGCCGGATGTGCTCCTATCGAAAAGCTCATAATTCTTCCACTTTTATTTTCTACACTCCAACTAACCTTCACAGACGAATTTTTAAGAGTGTAATTAATTGCAAGAGAAAATTCAAAAGGATATTTTTCAAGCGTTTCCTTATCCGACTCAAGAATATATGTAACACTGTCTTTAGTATAATTTAAAAGTTCAAAATCCATATCTCTTGCAAAGCCGTGCTGTCCCATAGGATACGCTTTGCCATCAAGGATATATTTGTTATCCTTGAGTCTGCCTACGTTCGGAAACAGCACAGGAGACGTTCTGCCCCAGTACTTTTTATCGCCGCACCACATATACTCTCTGCCGTTTTTTACTGCAGATTTAAGCTCTGCTCCGTGCTTTTCAACCTCTATTGATATTACTCCGTTATCAAGCTTCATTTATACCGCTCCTTTATATCAATACTTACAAACTTCTATCCAGCCAAGCATATCTGAATATTCTTAAGGCTCTACCATTGCTCTTTAAACTTAAAATTCTTGTATTCTATTCGCTATTCTCTTTTCAGCAAAATATGCTCTTACCTTATCAATTGCCATAGTTACAACCCCATTACAAATCAAAATCCCGTCAATCCTCACTGACGGGATTTAAAATTCTATTACCAGATAAGCTGGCCCCACATACGGCGAGAGCCTGTAGCAATTATCAATCCAACTAACACAAACATATTTGATAACCACAAAAATACGTTTTTGCCAAACCATGTATACCAGTCTTTTGTAAACAGCTGTATATCATTAATCGACATTAATACAAACGGCAATACCAGATATGTAAGATATGCAATTGCAAACAGTAACACAACATCTTTTTTGTGCCCGTTTATTTTTTTTGAGAGTAAAAGGTAAAATACTCCCTGCAAAAAACAAAACACTATTCCGCCAATACCAATATATCCGCAAAGCATCTTAATCATTACTGGGTCATTACCAAAATCTGCATATCCTCCAAATATATTGTACGACATAATATCTGCAACCATACCGAAGAAGAAAAAGAAGGATACAAGTGCAAATACCTTGCCCAAAAGATTTGTTTTTTCTATTTTACTCCTGTAGACCCTTGACGGTAATATTATTACCACGGGTATTACAACAAGCATTAATCTAAGCAATGTATAACAAACAGTAGAAATATTAATTTTATGATGCGCCTGTATAGATGTTACAAACGGAAACAGCTCTAATGCAAGATATGGAATCAAAGCTACAATTCCAAGCCCAAAAAATATCAGCGCATACAGTTTAAGCTTCTTTTCTTTCTTATCTTTTTCAGGATCCCTGTGATTATGATGGTGTCCCATCGGAAATACCTCCCTTATTCATCCTCATCTTCAAATTCCAGTTGCAATTCTTCTCCCCAGATATGCTCCATCCATGAATCATCACTGCTTGCCGTTGACCATATCCCCAAGGTCATAAACAGTGCTGAAAGGACCCAAAATAAGTTTTTTATAAACCATTCTGACAGGATTTGCATTTCACCGGCAATGCATATATAAGTTATCGGGGTAATTACTCTAAACAGAAAAATCACTGTAAAGCAACCAACAACAATTTTCCTGTATTTATGCATCAAAAGAGCAGTCATAAAATACATAATAGAAAGTATCAGCGAGAAGATTATACCGGCAAGACTCGTTGTACCCCACATCAAACGATTTACTGCTATGTAATTTGAGGTAATAGCCTGATATAAATACATATATTCTTCATTAAGCAAATCTCTGAAGGTGTAATAATTAAGATAATCGAATGACCACATTACCCCCGCAAGTGCAGCAACTGCAAATGCACCAAGGAGTACCTTTTCCATCAAAATTTTAGGAAAATACGCATTACGCCTTACAACAAATATCACCGGCAAAATAACACATTCAAATCTAAAAAATGAATAAACAAAATTAGTCAGAGTAAGCGCTCTGTATTCAATCATATTCATAAGATAATCCATATGTGATGTCAGTACGTATATTATACCGAATATTATGCTGGCACCCATCAAAAACACATACCGCTTACGTTCATCCGCAAATACTTTCATACATAGCCGCCTCCATATAATTATTTTTTATTTTGCACGAAAAGATTTTAAATTTCGTGTTTTGCAACACATTAGTTGCACCGCAACCCTTTCTTATTCGGGTTATATTTTAAATACATACATAAAACTGAGAAAATTAAAAGTCTATTATCATTATATCATACAAAAAAATCTTTTTCAATAGCAAAAGAAATATTTGTTTTTTTGCTTTACAATGACGAAAAAAAAATGTATAATATATGATAGAATAATACTATTTAAGGAATGGAAATATAAATGTTTAATTTGCAGTCAATACTTATTGGTGTGCCTACAACACTTCTTGCTCTTACTGTCCACGAGCTGGCCCATGGGTGGGTTTCGTCAAAATTAGGCGACCCGACACCGAGGTACCAGGGCAGGCTTACCATGAACCCTTTGGCACACTTAGACCTTATCGGCACTATTTTAATGATTATTACCGGATTTGGCTGGGCAAAGCCGGTACAAATTAACCCTAACTACTACAAAAACAGAACAAAGGGGATGGCACTTGTTGCTGCTGCAGGACCGCTTGCTAACTTTATCCTTGCATTTATAGGCATACTTGTGGGATATATTATTATCCTTTTATGTCTAATGGCAGGTGTACCGAATACGGTTATCAGTTCCCTTAGAAGCATTGTTTTTGTATTCGCATTCAGAAATCTGTGCTTTATGGTGTTTAACCTGATACCCCTGCCACCATTGGACGGCTTTAAGGTAGCGGGACTCTTTATACCAAACCGCATCTACTACAACATACTCCGCTATGAGCAGTATGTTATCCTTGTCATTATGCTGCTGTCCCTTTCGGGTGCATTTAACAGCATTATAGGTACAGGAGTCAATTTCTTTATGAATATGCTGTTTAACGCAGTGTGGAGTATAATAGGTATTTTTATATAAAGGTATAGGAATAACAAATTATGGAAAAAATGCAGTATAAGCTTGAAAGCTTTAACGGGCCTCTCGACCTCTTGCTACACCTTATAACAAAAAACAAGGTCAGCATATGGGATATACCCATTGTCGAGATAACCGAGCAGTATTTAGAAGCAATAGAGGGCATCGAGGACTCTGCCCTTGAGGATACAAGCGAATTTCTGGTATTAGCGGCACAGCTTTTGTACATCAAGTCAAAAATGCTCCTGCCAAAACCGGAAACAGACGAAGAAGAGGAAGACCCTCGCGAAGAGCTTGCACGTCGCTTAGAGGAGTATAAGCTATTTAAGGAAGCATCGGCAAGTCTTCGTAAAAACGAGTTCTCAACAAGATATATGTTCTTTAAGCCGGAGGAAAAGATTGAGTTTCCGCTTCCCGAATATGACAGACATCACGAGGTTGACGAGCTGTTGGAGGCATTTGCTGCGATTATGGCTCGCAAGGAACGCAAGAAGAGACCCGAAAAACGTGCTTTTTCGGGCATTGTCGGCAGAGAAAAGGTTTCGGTTGAGGATATGGTGGAAAAGGTATGCAAATACTTAGCAAAAACCCCAAAACTCAACTTTAAATCAGTATTTAAGCCCGACGATTCAAAACCGGAAATGATTGCTACATTTCTGGCAATACTCGAAATGATTAAGCTTAATAAAATAAAAGCAGAATATGACAACGACAGAAAAGATTTTGTACTGACCAGGTGTTAAATTTGCTTTGAAGGGAGAAAGCAGACTAATTGTGGAAAATGTAAACATAGAATACGCCATTGAGGGAATACTCTTTGCCGCAGGTGAGCCGGTAAAAAGCTCAAAACTCGCGGCAGTCCTCGAGTCTACCGTCGAGGTAATTGACAAAGCGGCAAAAAAGCTTCAAGAAAGCTATGATGCCGATATGCGAGGCCTTAAGATAATAGAGATTGACGAAGGTTATCAGCTTTGCTCAAGACCTGAGTATTATGCGTACATACAGGACGTTTTAGGCGAACAGCGAAGGCAGGCATTGTCAAATGCCGCTATGGAGGCTTTGGCAATTATTGCATATAAACAGCCTGTTACCAAAGGTCAGGTGGAATTTATAAGAGGTGTCAACTCTGACGGTGCAGTAAACCGACTTGTTGAACGAGGCTTGGTGGAGGAGTGCGGAAGACTTGACGCGCCAGGCAGACCGATACTTTTCAGGACAACACAAAACTTCTTAAGATGCTTCGGGCTTAAAACACCGCAGGAGCTTCCTGCAATCGATTTCTCTAAAATCAGCACAGAGTATGAGCAGTATGAAATCGAATCCACAGATACCGAGGAATCGGTCGATATTACAGAAAATAACGAAAATACGGAAGAATAAAAACGGAGGTGGCATTGCGTGCTTATTGCCTTACTGATTATAGCGGCAATAATTATTATAGCCGTAGGTATAGTTTTCTTTATACCTATGCGTGCCATTATACGCTTTTACAAAAAACCAAACGGTGCAGGGCTTGAATTTGCATTTAAGCTTGCCTTTTTCCAATTTAAAATTCACCCGTCGGACAAAAAGCCTAAAAAGAAAGTCAAAAAGCAAAATCAGTCCCCACCAAAACAGAAAAAATCGTTAAAAGAGAAAATAACAGACGGAATTGACCTTTATAACCTCATATCAGAAGACGCAAGGGTTATAATAAGTTATATAGTGCACAATGCCTTTTGTTTTGAAAATCTAAGGTTTTACCTGCACTACGGAACAGGAGATGCAGCAAGCACAGGGATTTTGTACGGAGTCATAAATGGTATTGTCTACGGGCTTCTTGGTTTAATTACTAATTCATCAAAGACAAAAAAATCAGAAATTACAATAAATCCCGATTTTACCGCTGCAGTCTTTGAAACAAACGGCGAATGCATAGCAAAGATAAGAAATGTGCATATTATTGTTATTGCAGTAAAGCTTTTGAAGCTATACTTAAAGATAAAAAAAGGAAAGGAACGTGATTAAAATGGCAGAACATCCAATTCAGGGACTAATGGACACAGCAATGAGTAATATCAAAGCAATGGTAGACGTAAATACCATTGTAGGAAACGCTGTAACAACACCCGATAACACAGTAATTATACCTATTTCAACGGTATCATTCGGTTTTGCAGCAGGCGGAAGCGAGGTTTCAGGCAAAAAGTCAAATATAGTTGAGGGTGCAACACAGCCCTTATTCGGCGGCGGTGCAGGTGGCGGTGCCAATGTTAAGCCGGTAGCCTTCTTGGTTGTAGGCAACGGAAATGTAAGGCTTCTCCCCATCACCAATTCTTCATCACCCGTTGATAAGATTATAGACCTTATGCCCGAAATGGTAGATAAGGTAAACGGTGCAGTTTCTTCTTTGAAAAACAAAAAGAAGAAGGACGATACACCGGAAGACGCGGAATAATTTTTTTGTAGGGGCTGATGCCTGCATCAACCCCTACATTATTTTACCCACATAACAGGAAAGGTTCAAAAACAGAAATGTCATTTAACGAACGAGACAAAATACTTACAAAGGTACAAAAGCCGACACGCTACACAGGTGGTGAAATAAATTCGGTAATGAAAAATCCTGCCGATGTCGATGTTCGATACGGCTTTGTTTTCCCGGATACATACGAGATAGGAATGTCGCATCTTGGCATAAAGATTCTCTATCACACCCTTAACGAAAGGTCTGATACATGGTGCGAACGTGTCTTTGCGCCCTGGAGTGATATGGAAGCCCTTATGCGAGAAAACAGCGAAAAGCTTTTTGCATTGGAATCGGGCGACGAGGTTATTAACTTCGATATCCTCGGCATCACACTCCAATATGAGCTTTGCTACTCCAACGTTGTAAATATGCTAGATTTGGCAGGAATTCCTATTTTTGCAAAAGACAGAGATGAAAGCTATCCTATCATTTGCGGCGGCGGTCCGTGTGCATATAATGCCGAGCCAATTGCTGAGGTATTTGATTTCTTTATGCTCGGCGAGGGCGAGGAGCTTATTCACGAAACCACCGACCTTTATGTCGAATGGAAAAAAAGCGGCAAAAAGGATAAAAAAGCATTCCTCGAAAAACTCGCACAATTAGACGGAGTATATGTTCCGTCCTTTTATGATGTTTTGTACAACAATGATGGCACAGTAAAGAGTATTACACCCAATAACCCTGCCGCAAAAGCAGTTGTTACCAAGCGCATAATGTCGGATTTTGATAAAACACCTGCTCCCGACAAGATAATTGTACCCTTTGGCGAGGTAGTTCATGACAGGGTTATGCTTGAGGTTTTCCGTGGTTGCATTAGAGGATGTCGTTTTTGTCAGGCAGGCTATGTTTACCGTCCGGTTCGTGAAAGACGCAGCGAAACACTTACAAAGCTAGCCGAAAGTCTTCTTTCCTCAAGCGGTTATGATGAAATTTCGCTTTCATCGCTAAGTACAAGTGATTATCGCGAGCTTAAATGCCTTACCGATAATCTTCTAAAAATAACAGAGGAGAAGAAAATCGGTCTTTCACTGCCGTCTTTAAGAATTGACAATTTTTCACTCGAGCTGATGAATAAGGTGCAAAAGGTTAGAAAAACAGGCATCACCTTCGCACCTGAAGCAGGTACTCAAAGACTTCGTGATGTTATAAACAAAAACATAAATGAGGATAATATTCTCAAGTCTGTTAAGCTTCTTTTTAGCGGCGGCTGGACCAATGTCAAACTGTATTTTATGATAGGACTTCCAACCGAAACAGAAGAAGATGTTGCAGGTATTGCAGAGCTTTCAGAAAAGGTGCTTGGCGAATATTTTGCTATTCCGAAAGAAGAACGAGCAAAAAACATCAATATAACAGTCAGCACATCAAGCTTTATTCCGAAGCCATTTACGGCATTTCAGTGGGAAAAGCAGAATACCAGAGAGGAAATTGTAGAAAAGCAGGATATCTTAAAGCATACAATCAAATCAAAGCGTATCCGCTATAACTGGCACGACAATAAAACCAGCTATTTAGAGGGTGTTTTTGCGCGAGGAGACAGACGTTTGTGCAAAGTTATATTGGAGGCTGTACGTCTCGGCTGCCGTTTTGACGGTTGGGACGAGCATTTTGCTTTTGATAAGTGGATGCAGGCTTTTGCCAACTGTGGAGTTGACCCCGACTGGTACTTGAGAAAACGTGAGTATGACGAGGTTTTGCCTTGGGACCATATAAGCGTGGGCATTACAAAGAGCTTTTTCCTTAAAGAAAGCGAAAAGGCTCAAAGAGCCGAAACTACACCCAACTGCCGCGAAAAATGTGCAGGCTGTGGCGTAGCATCCTTCAAGACGGGGGTTTGTTATGAGTAAATATGTGATTAAGTATTCAAGAGGCGACAAAGTAAAATATATATCGCACCTTGATTTTGTACGTATGTTTCATCGTGCAGTAAGGCGTTCAGGACTTAATTTTATGTTCTCACAGGGATTTAATCCGCACCCGATTATGGCGGTTGCAGTACCCCTTTCAGTAGGCGTTACCGCAGATGGTGAATATATGAACGTAGGCTTTGAAACAACGCTTAGCGAAAAAGAGCTTATAACCTTGTTAAACAGCGTCCTTCCATCCGGCTTTGAAGTAAAAAACGCAAAGAAAACAGAGGGAAAGGAATACGATTTCAACCTCATTGAAAGAGCGGAATACATTCTTGATATTGAATGTGATAATCCCGATGCAATTGATGTTAATGCTTTTATGTCAAACCGCGAGATTTCCATTATGAAGAAAACCAAAAGCGGCGAAAAGGAAACGGATATAAAGCCGCTGATACATAGCCTCGAAAGAATCGAATCTGAAAGCGGCAATCTTGGAATAAGGGCAATTCTTGCCGCGGGAAATAAGGCAACATTAAAGCCTGAAACCTTAATAGATGCCATAAATAAATACCTGCCCGATGGCAAAATAACCTTCTTTTCCGCTCACAGAAAAGCATTACTTACAAAAGAAAATAAAGAATTGTTGTAATTTTTTAAAAAAATGCTTGACAAATACCGACACCTGTGCTATTATATTTAAGTCGGTATGGCCCGTTGGTCAAGCGGTTAAGACTCCG
>JAXJXP010000024.1:0-1767 GCA_036307445.1 Clostridia bacterium | reverse complement strand
GTATCAAGGCAGCAACAAAGGATGAAGCTGTTTACGGTAAAGCGAAATATTTCGATGCCGCAAAAGAGCTTGCAGGCAAAATTCAGCAGCTCAAGAAAATGCTCACTGATGCAAAAGCAGAAATAGATGAAATCAATGCAGACACAGAAATGACAGAAGCAGAAAAAGATGCGGCATTACTTATGCCTCAATACATTGTGACTCTTCTTCTCGGCTTTGATGTGATTTTAGAAACAATTCCTTGCGGTGACACAAATTACAGCGATTATTTCGAAACAACAACAGATGTTGATTATGCTCTTCTCTATCCCTTTGTTGATGCAATGACAGAGGGTCAGAAAGCAATGGCTGTTTCAGGTCAGGTTCATTCAGTACTTGTTTATAATGCAGTCGAAATGAATGACGAAGAGCTTGAAGCAAAACTCGCTGAGACGGAAAAGGATTACGAACCCTTATCAGTGTACTTCGGTACAGATATGAATCTTCTTGACGGTGCAGTGGCTGTTACGTCAGATGCTTTAAGAGAAGAAGCAGCAACGGGTAACAACTGGTTTGCTTGCTTTACAGGCAATATGGCCGGTGATATCACAATTTCCTCACTGTTCGGTGTAGGCGGTGTTGCCCTTATGGGTATTTCGGCTCATTTCCTTAAGCAACAGTACACTATTGCAACAACGAAGCTGAGCAATCTTGAAAATTACACATTATGGTATAATAATAACGAGATTGCTGTGCGCTTGAACCAGCTTAAAGCCGGTGAAATTTCACAGAAATCCTATGATGAAGCTATAAGTAAATTTGTCAGCGAAAATAATGCAATAAATGCAAAGGTTACAACTTCTACTTCCACAATTGTATTATCTTCAATCGGTGTTGCTGCCGGTATTGCAATGATTGCATTCAGCATTTATTCAATTGTTCAGATTGTTGACAAGTACAATCCCAGCTACACCAAGATTCCTTCAAATATGGTTGACACAGTTTCAACTGCAAACGGTAGCAGATTCATCAATTATACCGTTGTAAACTCACTTTATCAGGACGGCAATAAAACTTCTGAAAAGCCCGGTGATACAAACGGTTACAGTGGTAAGCAGTGGAACGCAATCTACTATACAAAGAGCTTCGAAGCAGGTAAGTGTATGACTTCAACAGGCTATTTCATTGATTCAGCTGAAAACTTCGGTAAGTATACCCCCGTTGCTGCTTTCGGCACAAATAACTGTTACGACCTCAACTCCTTCAACGGCAAAGAAAACACAGAAAATATCTTCGTTGCTTTCGGTAACTCAAACAACAAGAAATCAGCTGAAACTTCAGTGCCCACTGTAATCGGCAGTATGTTTGCATACGGTGCAATGGCTATCAGCGGTGTTGCAGGTATGGGTCTTGGTATGTGCATTATGTCACTTATCAAGCGTAAAAAGGAAAGCTGAAATCAATCCGAACTATCTAAATTATAATTACTGAATTGTAAGGCATCTGAGAAAATTTCAGATGCCTTATTTTTTATAAATTAAGCCTTATTTGTAAGAGGTTTGTAATATCATTGAGTGTATAATATTTTCATCATTAAAAAAAGGAGACGAAAATTATGAAATTATTAAAGATATTAATCAGCATGCTTCTTGTTGTGACTATGTGCATAACAATGGTGATGCCCGCAAGCGCAGGAAGAGTTACTTATTACTTAAGCGACCTCAAAATGGCAGAAGCAGCCACAGCAGACGAAGCAAAAAAAATGCTCAAAGATGCAGGCTTCACAGT
>JAXJXP010000023.1:0-7765 GCA_036307445.1 Clostridia bacterium | reverse complement strand
TGAATCCGGTAGAGGTTATAAAAGAGCTCGGTAAGAATAATGCGATTCATCATTTCCATGCAAAGGATACAAAGATTGATGATAGAAATACAAGCGTAAACGGCGTTCTTGATGTTGGCTCATACGCAAACGTTCTTGACCGTTCATGGGTATTCAGAACTGTAGGATACGGTAACGGTAAAGAAATGTGGAATGCAGTTATCAGTACATTAAAAGCTGTTGGCTATGACGGCATCATAAGTATTGAACATGAGGATTCGCTTATGAGCCCGAAAGAGGGTCTTGAAAAGGCTATTTCATTCCTGAAGGACGTAATAATTTACGAACAGGCAGGAGAAGCGTGGTGGATATAATGAAAGATAAGTATTTATTGGGTATAATCGGTTTTGGCGGAATGGCAGGTCATCATTATACTCAGCTTTCAAAAGGAAACACTAAAGTATCAATCAAAGGTGTTTATGACTTGAACCCTGAAAGACTCAAGGTTGCAGAGGAAAAAGGTCTTGTTGCATATTCTTCAAAAGAGGAATTGCTTAATGACCCCGAAATCGACATTGTATTGGTTGCCACAACAAATGAGGTTCACGCAGAACTTGCAATCGAGGCATTGGCACACGGTAAGCACGTTATCTGTGAAAAACCTGTCACACCGACAGCGGAAGAACTTGAAACTGTTATAGAAGCTGCAAAAAAATACGATAAGGTATTCACAGTCGACCAGAATAGACGTACAAACAAAGACTTTGTACTTATGAGAAGAACAGTTGAGTCAGGTGTTATCGGTAAGCCATACGTTATTGAATCACGAGTAGAGGGTTCAAGAGGTATGCCTTCGGGCTGGCGTACAATCAAAGCTCTTGGCGGTGGTATGATGCTCGACTGGGGTGTACACCTTATCGACCAGATAATGTATATGTACGACGAAAAGGTTGTAAGTGTTTATTGTACAAAGAACAGCATACAGTATCCCGAGGTTGATGATAACTTCAGAATGGTTATGATGTTTGAAAGCGGACTTGAGGCAAGAATTGAGGTTGCTACAAACAACTACATAACTCATCCGAGATGGTATGTACTTGGCGAAAACGGTACACTTCAGATTGATGACTGGAACTGCGACGGTAAAGTGGTGCGTTGCATAGATAAAGAAGATAAGTGGGCAGAGGAGATTGTTTATACAAAAGCCGGGCCCACAAAAACTATGGCACCGAGAAACCCGAACAGTGTAGAAACAATTACACTTTCAGAACCGCTTGATGTTGAGGATAACCTTGACCCGGTTTACCGTCAGATGGTTGATGCTATCGAGGGTAAAGCAGAGCTTACCATTAAGCCTGAGCAGGCATTGCGTGTTATAAAGGTTATGCAGGCTGCAATGGAGTCTTGGGAGAAAAACGAAGTTATTAAAACCGAGATATAATGACGTATTAAGAGGATGTTTTTTGACATCCTCTTAAAAATTTCGACACAAACTATTGACATACAGTTCACAAAGTGTTATAATGTTATAAAATCATCCTTTGATGATTTCGGAATCGGAAAGAGACCGGAATCGGAGGAAACTCTGGAGAATCTCGCAAACGAGTGCCGAAGGTGCAAGATTATTTTAATCGAATCTCTCAGGCAAAAGGACAGAGTGCATTTTTAACCTGCTAAAAATGCGTTTATGCGGATAATTCGGAGTTGCTGATTTTAAGCAACTTTTTTATTTATCAGGAGGTAAAAAACATGGACGCTTTATTAAAGTTAGTTCAAACAGTTAACGGCTACTTAACAGACTATATTCTTATATTTCTGTTGGTAGGTACAGGTCTTTTCTTCACAATCAAAACAAAATTTGTTCAGGTAAGATGTTTTGGTGAAGGAATGAGAAAGGTTTTCGGTAACATTAAGTTACGCGGCGGAAAGAACGATAGTGGATTGAGCCCGTTCCAGGCATTGGCAACAGCTGTTGCGGCACAGGTTGGTACAGGTAACATTGTCGGTGCATCAGGTGCTATTTTAACAGGTGGACCGGGTGCTATCTTCTGGATGTGGGTAATCGCATTCTTTGGTATGGCAACTATATATGCCGAGGCAACTCTGGCACAGGAAACAAAAGTGGTTAAAGAGGACGGTTCTGTTCTTGGCGGACCGGTTTACTACATAAAAACTGCATTCAAAGGCGGTTTTGGCAAGTTCCTTGCAGTATTCTTTGCAATAGCAATAATTCTTGCACTTGGTTTTATGGGTTCAATGGTTCAGTCAAACTCAATTGCAGGTGTTGTTGAAAAGGTGCTTGACCCTGAAAAGGCGAATATTCTTTTCAGTGTTGGTTCGTATGATGTTACACTTACTGCAGTTATTGTAGGTGCAATCATTGCTCTTGTCGCTGCATTTATTTTCCTTGGCGGAATTCAGAGAATCGCATCAGTTACTGAAAAACTTGTGCCGATAATGGCTATTTTGTTCCTTTTGGGCGGTGTTATGGTTCTTTCATTCAACTATCGTTACATTCTTCCGACTTTCGGTATGATATTTAAGTATGCATTCACACCGCAGGCACTTATTGGTGGTGGTATCGGTGCTGCACTTAAAATCGCTATCAGCCAGGGTGCAAAGAGAGGTTTGTTCTCAAACGAAGCAGGTATGGGTTCAACACCGCACGCACACGCTCAGGCAAATGTTGCAAGACCGCATGACCAGGGTGTTGTAGCTATGATTGGTGTATTTATAGATACATTTATTGTTCTTACAATGACAGCTCTTGTTGTTATTTCAACACTTTATAACGGCAATGGTCCGCTTGCAGGACTTTTCGGTGCAGATTATACAGCGGCACTTGATGCGGGCGTAGTTACAAAAGCAACTGCAATGCAGACAGCGTATACATATGCATTGCCGGCTTGGTTCGGAAACTTCGGTAATATATTTGTAGCGATATGCTTATTGTTCTTTGCTTTCTCAACAATTATAAGCTGGAACTTTTTTGGAAAGCTTAATATTCAGTATTTGTTCGGAAAGAAAGAAAAAGCAGGTGTGGTTATTTATTCGGTAATCGCTATAGTATTCATTTTCCTTGGTTCGATCTTACAGAACGACCTCGTATGGGAGCTTACAGACTTCTTTAACTACTTAATGGTACTACCTAACGTAATTGCTCTTATTGCACTTGCAAGAATGGTTACAGTGGTAAAGAGAACAAAGAAGGAAAAGAAATAATATAAAAGCGATGTACATCTGAACTGCACCATTTTGTGCGGACAGCACAAAAAAGAGTGCCTATGGCATAAATATTAAGTTTAAGCAACATACTGACATCGTTTTTCAAATGGTGTCAGTTTTGTTTTTAATTGTATTCTTTCATAATTGTAAAAACGCATATATTCGTCTATGAGGATGCGAGCATCTTCATAAGTCTCTATCTTAGTGCGATAAATACACTCTGTCTTAAGAATTGAAAAGAAATTTTCTGCTAATGCATTGTCATATGGATTTCCGCGTCTTGACATTGACGGTATAATGTTGTATGATTGTGTTAGCTTAAAGTACGCATGGGATGTATACTGAAAGCCTTGGTCACTGTGGAGCTGCAACTCCCCAGTGACTTTTTCCTTTTTCTTTGCTTCTCGTATCGTGGAAAGCACAAGGTTAATATTCTGTTCCGTACCTGTCTTGTAGGCAACAATGCTGTTGTCAAATAAATCTCTGATAACAGATAAATACAATGTTCCTTGCTTCGTTTTGATATACGATATATCTGTAACCCATTTCTGATTCGGTCTTTCAGCTTTGAAGTCTCTGTTTAATAGATTGGGATAGCGATGCAAATATTCACCATAATTGCGATACTTTTTCCTTCTGATATCAGATAGAAGATTGTATTTCTGCATCACCCTCAGTATTGTTTTTGGATTATGGTGTATTCCTTGCTTCTCAAGCCATATATGTACTCTACGATATCCATAGGTTTTACCGCATCTTTCCTGACACTCCTGTATTTTCTCTGCCAAAGGCAGGTCTTTAGCCGGTATATCCATGCGAGACAAGTAACCGTAATATCCACTTCGTGATACATTGAAGAATCTGCACATTTCACTAATTGAATATTTTTCTCTATGACGATAGATAACCATATATTTTACACTTGTCCTCACTTCCTTTCTGTGAGCGAGAGAAAATCCCGCATAAGCTCATTTTCCATTTCTAATGTTCTGATTTTTGAATCTTTACGAGCGATGATATATTTCAGCTCTGAAACCTTATCGTTTTCAGCAATTACATAGTCTTTTGGCGGTCTGCCTTTTCGTTTTAAAGCGATTCCTGCTGCAAGTTTCTTTTGCTTTCGGTTGTAACGAGTAATAAAGTTTTCATATTGTTTCTTGCTAAAATCAAATTTCTCACAGATTTGCCTGCCAGTGTAACCATTATCCTTTAATTCGATAATTTGGTTTTCATACTCTTGTATATGTCTATAACTTCTTGGCATAAAAATACCTCCTATGGCTTTTTTATCATTATACCATAGGAGGCTCTTTTTTTCTATTGTCCGTTTTTACTGGTTCTGTTCACAAACCGCAAAACCCTGTTTTTTTTCGAAATTCACCTCCAAATTGCAACAAATATATTACAGAAAGTAAGATTTATTTAACTACTTTTTAACATTCTCTGTAATTTCAGCTGAATTTACATACATCTGCTTTTAATATTTTGTCACATATACTATATATTGTTGCCGTTATTTAATAAAAAACCGCCTAAAAAAAGCCGAAAATGATTAAAAAACGTCTTTTATTACAGCAATATTACACCCATTTTGCAGCTTTTTTGCAGAAAACCGTTAATTTTCGCCCGACCTTCTTAACAATTTTGTAATTATTTTTGAAAAAAGTCTTGACATTCTTCTTAATAAATGGTAAAATAGTACTCGTAAACTGTAAAGCAGTAATTTTAGTTTATTATTTGGATTTCAAAAGCAAGAGGAAAAAACGAGGAACGTATCACGAAGAAAGAAATGCAAATTCCGGTTTTATATCGGAAGGTCCCTCTCATTTAAGAGAGAGAAAAGGAGAGATTGATTCTTTATGAAAATCGTACAGAAAATGATTCTCAGTGCAATTTCATTAACTGCTGTTCTCGGTTCTACTGCAATGGCGGCTGATTTAAGCCAATGGGCAGTATCGGGTTATCAGTCGGCAAGTGAAGCAGGCTTGGTTTCATATTCGGTTGTATCGAATAATCTAAAGGATTCCATCACTCGTGAGGAATTCTGTGAACTTGCAATGAATTTGTACAAAAAACTCACTAACGAAGAATTGCCCGTACCTGACGGCTCACCGTTTGTTGATACAGACAGTGTTGCTGTTGCGCAAGCCTACAGCTACGGCATAGTTAACGGAACGAGCGATAACACGTTCACTCCGGACAGATTCGTTACCAGAGAAGAAATGGCGAAGATGCTTATAAGTACACTTACTACCAGCGGTGTCAGATTCAATATCGCTGATGGTGCCGATACTTCATATGTTTCAGGCTTTATAGACGGTACAGACGTAAGTGCATGGGCTATGTCGTCAATAAATACAGCACTTAACTATGAGCTTATAACAGGTGTTACAGATACCACTCTCGAGCCGCTTACTGCAACGTCAAGAGAGCAGGCTATCGTAAGCGTGAACCGTTCATACGAAAAATTTGCGTCCCGTGCGTATTCTGCCAATGAGCTTCCCGAAATAATCCTTCCGGAAAACGAAGCAGAGATTACAACAAGCAAGTTTGACGTTAAATGGACAAAAGTTAATAACGCTGCATCTTATCATGTCATAGTAAAAAATGAAGCTGCTAATGCTGTAATCCTTAAGGATGTAACAAATACAAGCATTACACTTTCAAACAGCGTGTTGTCAAACGGCAACTATTCAGTAACTATAGGAGCTATTCTCAAGGACGGCTCCGAAATATACAGTTTACCGGTTGATTTTGCATATAATTACGGAAAAAATACCACAATTTTATCAACTGATTTCTACAAGGGCGAGGCATCAGTCAGCCCTGCGGTTAAGTCTATAATAGACATGGCGGAGACCTTTTTAGGCACACCTTACGTGTGGGGCGGAACAACGCCCAAGGGCTTTGACTGTTCAGGCTTTGTACAGTATTTGTATGGCAAGAACGGTTACAGCATAACGAGAACTACATATACCCAATGGGCTAACGACGGAGTTCGTGTTTCAAGAGATGATCTCAGACCCGGTGATCTGGTATACTTTGGTTACGGGGACTCACCTTCGCACGTCGGCTTGTATGTCGGAAAAGGAATGATGATTCATTCACCCCGAACAGGCGATGTAGTTAAGTTCAGCACGATTGAAAGCGGATATTACGATAACTGCTATCTGGGTGCTTTAAGAATAATCCAGTGATACATTATAAACTAAATAATAAAACAGGACTTTCAAAAAAGTCCTGTTTTATTATCCGTCTCTTTCTTCCCCATGTTTTTTTTGGAAAACTGTTGCATAAATGTTTATAGTGTGCTATAATTTAAACAGTTGTTATGATTGGAGATCAAAAATATGAAAAGACAAAAACTAGCTGACAGAATCCTGCCTTTATACACCAAGGGCGAAGAAATTTTTAATATGGTATCACACATAGTAGGCGGTGCAGTGGGACTCACTGCTGTTACTCTCTGTGTTATTTTTGCAGCACTGCATCATAACGTATACGGCGTGGTAGGAAGTGCAATTTACGGTGGCTCGATGGTTATTCTTTATACAATGTCAAGCATATACCACGGTCTAAAACCCGAACTTATGGCAAAGAAAGTGTTTCAGGTAATTGACCACTGTTCAATATTCCTGCTCATTGCCGGTACTTATACACCTATCACACTATCGGCACTGCGTCCTGATAATCCTGTCCTTGGCTGGACTATTTTCGGCATAATCTGGGGAGCAGCGGCACTGGGAATAACACTTAACGCAATAGACATCAAAGCCTATAAGGTTTTCTCGGCTATTTGCTATATAGTAATGGGCTGGTGTATCGTGTTTGCATGGAAACCTACAGTTGCGGCACTCGGCACGGGCGGTATCGTGTTCCTGCTTACCGGCGGAATTTCATACACCATCGGAGCGCTGTTCTACTATTTCCTTAAGAAAAAGAAATATATGCATTCCGTTTTCCACCTGTTCGTGGTTATCGGAAGTATATTGCACTTCTTTGCAATTCTGTTCTACGCAATCTGATAAAAAACCTCACACAAGTAGGCGTAGTGTCCTTAAGGACAGTTTAACCCCCGAAACAGAATTCTGTTTCGGGGGTTATTGTATAAGGTATTAGGATTTTCCTAGAATCGTGGAAGATGGTACACATCTTCCCTGCTCGTTAAAGGACCGGACATTTTTATCTTGTATAACTATGATCATTTACACAAAACAATAACCTAACCAAATCATTAAGCGGTCTTTTGTTTTTCAGTGGATGTACAAATCCTATGTTATACACAAACGAAACTATATCCTTTGTCTGCTGCGGATTCCACACTCTTTTTTGGGAAATATCACAGAACTCACATTTTTCAGAATCGGCTATGTATTTTAACTGTTTATTTAATTCTCCAATCTCGCTGTTGCTATCGTAATTTTTTGCAGACACAATGCCAATTCTGCACTTTTTATTATTCTTCCTGATTTGCGAAATCAGTTTACGGTAATCCGCTGTAAATTTATCTGCCGAGAATTTGAAACTTTCTTCATCTTCAATATGCAAAAGTATTGTTTCG
>JAXJXP010000022.1:0-2370 GCA_036307445.1 Clostridia bacterium | reverse complement strand
TTATGAAGCCTCCAAGATGTTCGAACTGCCGGTTTACAAAGCCTGGGCTGATGAAATGGCTGACGAAGCTACCGTCTTCACCAAAACGAATGGTTTCTGTATCATGCTCGGCATCTCTTGTCCACGAAGTATCTACGAACGAATATTGACTGTAATCAACGTTTTGATCTTCCGGTTTCTTATTATCTTTACATCCCACAAATAATACGGTGCTTATCAAAAGTAATGCTACTAAATAAATTATCTTCTTTTTATTTTTCATAATTCAAAATCCCTTTTTTCAGGAGAACATTATAAGGCATATTCTAAAACAGCAAGGATTACCTCGACAATGATGCCGAGGAACTGAACGAAAAATCCGCTCTTGCCAAAGCCCTTACGGCGCAGCGCAACAGACGCAGCAATCGAAAACACAATGATCGGCGGTACGCAGAGATACGCCTGATAGATCCAATCCGGACCGGTGGGGTATGCCTGAATCAAGCAAGCAGCCAACGAGATAATAGGAAGCACCGCAAAGACACCGATAAAATTCAGAACTATACCGATCTTATCCAAGACGGAATAAGAAACTTCCTTGCTCTTTTTGACCAGAATAACGCAGATCAGCAGGGTCAGAAGTCCGGCGAGCAGCATCACGCCCATATTAACGGAATACAACGCCGAAAAGCCTGCAAAGACAAAGGTATTTTCGATCGGCTCGGGATATTCCCAGCTGATGATCTCAGCATCAAACTCTGCGGGAAGCTCATCCTCGCCATATTGGTATCCTTCGGCATCTGTTGCCTCAAGGCAGGGGTTTACCAACTCATATTCCTCTTGGTTATCGCCCATAAGATAGTCATCATCAAACAAGGTGATAATTTCCAGAACGCAGCCATCTTTTTCCGCGATGGCATAGCTGCGGGATTCCGTAGATTCGCCATCAACTGTATATACACCGTTATAGTAGCGGGCGAGCGGATCGACGCCGGCACCGCCAAAGCCTGTAAAGCGGCAGGTATAGACACCGCTAAAGGTTTTTGTTTCGCCATCAATTTTATAGGTTACCGAATAATTAAAGTCCTGCTCAGTCACAGCGGGCTTGAATTGCATTGAGGTGAGCAAACAGCCCACCAGCGCGACAACCAAGCCGATTGCGATAATAATTGCTGGGAGTGTTAAAGTTTTATTTTTCATAGTTCATCGCTCCTTGTGAAATTAAAAGTAGATGCTTTCGGTCTTTTCAAGAAGCTTGGCCAGCATTTCCTTGCATCTTGCGATTTTAGCAGGGCTTTCTGCTTCGTCGGGGCGGCGAAGAGCACGACGAAGCATACGGGTATAGCCGATGATCATTGCCTTTTCTGCAACGTTTCTGCACACTTCTTCATCTTCGGTGCCAAGATACATTTTCAAAGACATATCCCAGAATTTTTCTGCCGTTTCGTGTGTATAGCCGAAGAAATCCATCGTTACCTGATGGTCAAGCTCGGAATAACCAATGAAAGCATTAAACATAGAACCGAGTTCGAATACAGGGTGTCCCATGCAAAGAGTATCCATATCGATAAGCAGAGGCTCGCCGTTTTGTACCATAATATTATTGGTGTGATAGTCACCGTGCATAAGGGTATTCTGCTTCGGAACGGCTTCGACTAAAGCACGAAGCTTTTTGCCTTGCTCTTCAGGAAGGTGAGGTGCTACAAAATCTGCCCAGGCAAGAGCTGTTTCCTTCATATCAGGCACTTCGCCATCTTCTACTTCGATAGCGTGAATACTTTTCAGCATATCAATATAATATTTTGCCGCCTCAGACATATCATCGGGATTATTGCGGATCAACTTGGTTACGCTGGTTGCGTTCAAAAGCTCCGTAACTGTACCGTAGCCATCTCCTACACGAACAATGCCATAAGGAATGGCGGTATTGATACCGAGAACAAATGCTTTTCTTGCATTTTCTCTTTCCTGCTTAATTTCAGGAAGCGCGTCCTTTGCAAAATATGTTTTGAGAATAGTCTCGTCATCATAACGATAAACGGCGCCATTAGCACCCTTTGCAATAAACTCGCATCCATCTACGCTCATTCTTTGATAAGCCTTCTCAACCGTCACCATATCGGTAAATCCGGTCATATCCAATACCTCGTAAACATCTGATGCAACATTAATAATAGCAAGTTTTGGTTCTTCTTTTCTTAGTCTTAAAATTACACGCAATCCCGCAGAAGATATGTACTCAAGTTTATCTGCATCAATAACTGTGTGTTTACCCGGATTATCATTTTTAATACCAAAAATCTTCTCCTCAGCCTCGGCTGAATTTGTAGCATCTACTCTTCCTTCAATTGCGATATATAAAATATCTTTGTCTATGCGATAAGTAACGTT
>JAXJXP010000021.1:0-29468 GCA_036307445.1 Clostridia bacterium | reverse complement strand
TCTTTGGTTAATGTATAATAGATTTTAATATGGGGTAACGGCAATTCTCAAATCAGAAAAAATGTTTTATGCAGATGCTCTCGGATGCTTTTTGTTATACTCATCGAGTAACCTTTTAGCATTTTCACGAGCTAAGTCTTCCTGAAATTTTTCCATTTGCTTTTGATGATAATAATCAACTGCATCCTGAATTGGCCTGATGGTATATTTCAAATTACCATTCTGCTTCTTGCCATTTTTCAAAATTACCTCTGTCAGTTCGGTATAGATAAGACACTTATCTTCAAGCTCTCGGACAAATTTAGCAACTGTAGTTTTGCTTTTAATTTTAAGAGCCTTACCGATAGTTCTGTAACTTGGGTAGCACTGATAAGTTTTTCTGTCTTCAATATATCTGAGATAAAAATATATCGCCAATGCAGTTGCACTCAAATCTATCTGCATAATCTGATTTGGCATAATAAAAACATTTGCAAATTTATGGCGTTGATTATATAGATAATTCATCTGCGGCCTCCTCTCCGGAAGAGTGAGTCGATGCCGCATCTCCATATTCCATTTTTAAAATTTCATCTGCGGTATATCGTAATGAGTTATACAGTGCAGTCACTATGTATGAAACCATTTTGTGAACTTTCAATTCAATTCCGTGGGAAGTAACTTCTCTCGGCATATTGTTATGGACATAAACCAAATGCAAATAACTAATATTTTCAAGTCGTTTATGAACTTCGTCACGAGGAATTTCTCGGCCACCAACTTTTATAGATTTTGAGTTATACATAATTTCAATCGCCGACTCAAAATTCTTTTTAAGCTCACCATCAAGAAAATATGTTTCTGCCTTATCCATCACATCCTCTATTGATGATAGATGGGTATTATTAAAATATTTAATATTTTTATTTAAATATTTATCGTGGTCGTCTGACACACAACCCTCGGTTTCCTCATAACCAGTAGGTTGGTCGTCTTGCACACAGGGGGTAGTGTTTGTGGCAACCTCATCTGATTTTTCTACGACCTGTAGGGTGGTCTTTTCACACACAACATAGAGATTGGAACCGGCACTGCCATCTTCTTTTGTGCGGTTGGTTTTATTGATAATTCCAAGTTCAATCAGATGCTTGATTGCAGTTTTTGCTTTGGTTTCGCCTATGCCAGTCTTCTCGGCAATGGTATTGTATGATGGAAAACAAAGACCCTCATCATCTGCAAGCATTAAGAGATAACAAAGCACTCGAAACTCGTATGTATCAATATCTGTATTAGTGATATGCTGGTTTAATATAATAGTAAAGTTTTCAGTATATAATTTCATTTCGTTTCCTCCTAAAATTCAAAATAAAAAAGTACAGAGATGAAAATTTCTCTGTACTTTGAAATTGATATTGAATTTAGGGTGAGGGTTCAAATCCTTCAAAAATATCTTTCACAGTAAGAAATTTGTTCTCGAAAAATATTGAACCTGAAACCTTGAAAAACCGCGTAAAAAAGCGAGATAACACTACTCACAGTAATATTATCTCGCTATTATGGTGGAGATGACGGGAGTTGAACCCGTGTCCGAAAACAAATCCTCACCGATTTCTACGGGTGTAGACTATGATTAAGATTCCCTAGCATAAGTTTCACAGTCAAAGCATTATGTTCGGTAGCTCCTTATGCCTGATGAGTTAGGAGCATGGCTCATTCAGGTTGACCGCTTGGTATTCGCCTTAATTCCTACGCGCGGTAAAGTAGGTTAAGACGGCTGCACTTAGGCAGCTAATGCTACTCTATTGTTAGCGTTTATTTTTAAAATTTTAGTAGTTTAAAGTGTTGCCGCACTACCCGCTTACGATGCCTCACTGCCCCCGTCGAAGCCGTTGCATCCCCATATTTGTAATACTATTATTATACCTTATTATGCGAAAAAGTCAATAGAAAATACGCATTACCATAAAAAATAACCCCGACAAATGTCGGGGTTTATGGTTAATTTAGTTAAGAATTGCAAGTTCTGTATCCTTATCGAAGATATGTACTCTATTCATATCGAAAGCAATCTTAATCTTGTCATTAGCATTTGCAGTTGAACGCTGATTTACTCTTGCAGTAAATTGAGTATCTTCAATCTTGAGATAGAGATATGTTTCTGCACCAAGCATTTCAGTTACTTCAACATCTGCATCGACAACAGCACTAGGCACACTTGCGATATAACCCTCATCATCATGCATATCCTCAGGTCTAATACCGAGAACTACTTCCTTACCTATATACGCTTTAAGCTCAGGCTTAGAAGCCTTACCCTCAGGAAGCTTAACTGACTGGTTACCAAATACAAAGTAAACACCATCATCCTTCTGAGTAAGTGTAGCATTAAGAAAGTTCATCTGCGGGCTACCAATAAATCCAGCAACAAACATATTGACAGGCTCGTTATAAAGCTTTGACGGAGAATCAATCTGCTGAACGATACCATCCTTCATAACAACAATTCTTGAACCCATTGTCATAGCTTCTGTCTGGTCATGTGTAACGTAGATAAATGTCGTCTTGAGACGCTGATGAAGCTTCTTAATCTCTGTTCTCATAGCAACACGAAGCTTAGCATCAAGGTTTGAAAGCGGCTCGTCCATAAGGAATACCTTAGGATTACGAACAATCGCACGACCCATAGCAACACGCTGTCTCTGTCCACCTGACAATGCTTTCGGTTTTCTGTCAAGAAGGTGCTCGATATCAAGAATCTTAGCAGCTTCTGTTACACGCTTCTTAATCTCATCCTTCGGTGTCTTTCTGAGTTTAAGGCCAAAAGCCATATTCTCAAAAACTGTCATATGCGGATAAAGAGCATAGTTCTGGAAAACCATAGCAATGTCTCTGTCCTTAGGTGCAACGTCATTCATAAGCTTTCCGTCAATATAAAGCTCACCATCGCTGATTTCTTCAAGACCGGCAATCATTCTGAGTGTGGTTGACTTACCACAGCCTGAAGGACCAACGAGAATAATAAAATCGTTGTCAGCAATATCGATTGAGAAATCATTTACAGCTGTTACTCCACCTGCATATCTTTTGTAAATATTATTTAATTGCAAATCTGCCATTACAGAATACCCCTTTCTGAGCAATTATAATTACTTTGATATAATAACATACTTTTGCTCAAATGTGTAGACTACAATTATCCAAAATTTATTTTTTTTTTTAGTCAAAACAACTAAACATATATAAATCACGAATTCTTTCTGTCTTCAATAACCTTTGCAGCTACATTGGCAGGTGCTTCTTGATAGCGTTCAAAGGCAAAAGTGAATGTTCCTCTTCCCTGGCTCATCGAGCGAAGGTCAGTTGCATACTTAAACATCTCTGCCATTGGGACCTCAGCTTCTACAAGGTTTAAGCCTTCTCTGTCGCTTTCACCCATACCCATAATTTGCCCTCTGCGCTTATTAATATCACCTATTATATCTCCCATTACAGATTCAGGAATGTATACCTTAAGTTTACCAATCGGCTCAAGGAGAACCGGCTTTGCGTTTGCAATACCTTCCTTAAAAGCAATGCCAGCCGCTGTCTTAAATGCCATTTCTGACGAATCAACAGGATGATACGACCCGTCAACAAGAGTAGCTTTTAAGTTTACAACCGGATATCCTGCAAGAACACCGCTTGCGCAAGAATCTCTCAAGCCTTTTTCAACAGCAGGGAAATAGTTCTTAGGAACACTTCCGCCAAACACCTTCTCTTCAAATATCATTTCTTCTGAAATACAAGGCTCAAATTCAATAAACACATGACCATACTGACCGTGTCCGCCTGATTGTTTCTTATGTTTGCCCTCGGCCTTAACCTTGCCTCTGATCGTTTCTCTGTACGCAACAATCGGCTCGGACAACTTCATTTCGACACCATATTTTGCCTTGAGTTTACTTGAAAGAATGTCTATATGCTGTTCTCCCTGACCATTTATCAACGTCTGCTTGGTTTCTGTGTTATTAGTCAGAGAGAATGTCGGATCTTCTTCTGCAAGCTTGTTAAGACCGGTAATAATTTTTTCTTCATCACCCTTCTTTACAGCTTCAACTGCCATCGAAAGTACAGGCTCAGGGAAATCAATACCCGTAAGGATGATATTCTTATTTTCTGCACAAAGGGTATCTCCTGTACCTGTCTTATCAAGCTTAGCTACAACGCCAATATCTCCCGCACTTACGCTCTTAACCTCAATCTGCTTTTTACCTCGCAACATATACAGCTTGCCTATTCTCTCATTTTCGCCCTTATTAGCATTAAACAATACAGAATCAGCATTCACAGTACCAGAATAAACCCTGAATGCACTCATTTTACCAACGTATGGGTCTGCAATTGTTTTAAACACTATTGCTGCTGCACTGTCAGAAACCTCTTGCACAACCTCAATAGGCTCACCACTTGATGCAACGTGTGCTATTTCAGCAATTTCATTCGGTGCCGGAAGATATTTTGAAATACCGTCCATTAATGATCTTACACCTATATTATCAAGTCCAGAACCGCAATATACAGGATAAATACTTCCGTCCTTGACACCTTTTCTGATTGCCTTTTTAATTTCATCAAAGGTAAATTCTTCGCCATTAAAGTATTTATTCATCAAAGCATCATCAGTTTCAGCTACAGCCTCCATTATCATATCACGAAGCGGTGCAACTATCTCTGCCATACCATCGGGTACAGGTATATCTACTCTGTCCTTACCCTCATAACGACGTGCTGTCATATCAACTATATCAACAAAGCCCTTAAATTCATCACCCTCACGGATTGGATACACGAAAGGAGTAATGGACTTTCCGAATTTCTCCTTCATTTCCTCGAGAGTTCTCTGATAATCTGCTCTGTTATCATCAATTTTATTTACGAAGAATACAATGGGCACTCCCTTTGTTCTTGCGTACTTAAACACCTGTTCCGTACCAACTGACACACCGCTTCTGCCGCTAAGTGCTATAAGAGCCGAATCTGCTGCTCTGAGTCCTTCTTTTACTTCTCCGACAAAATCAAAAAATCCCGGTGTATCTATAATATTAAGCTTTGTATCTTTCCATTCAACTGGCGCAAACGCACAAGAAACAGAAAGCTGTCTCTTAATTTCCTCAGCATCATAATCACAAACAGAAGTTCCATCTAATACAGTACCCATACGGTCTGTAGCTCCTGCATTAAAGAGCATAGCTTCAACAAGTGTTGTCTTACCGCATTTTCCGTGTCCCATCACTGCGACGTTACGAATGTTTTCCATTTTGTAGTTGTTCATAGCTTTCCAGCCTCCTTTTTTTCTCTTATAAAATATTTACCCACCTAAACATAAATTGAAACAAAAAAAGCAGTGTCATATATGTAAAATATAACACCGCTTTTTTGGCTATTATTTATAATTATTTACCTTCTACAAGGCGCGCTGTATCAAGAGCAATCATAAGTTCCTCATTTGTAGGAATAACAAGCGTCTTAACTCTTGCATCACTTGCAGATATATCGCAAGCCTCGCCACGAACCTTATTTTTCTCAGCATCAATCTTGATGCCCATATACTCAAGACCTTCAACAACAGCAGCTCTTGTAGCAGAATCGTTCTCGCCGACACCTGCTGTAAATACAACTGCATCTACACCGCCCATTGCTGCTGTACCAGCACCGATTCTCTTTTTAACAGTATATGTAAACATATCAAGCGCAAGCTTCGCGCGCTCATTACCCTCATCTGCTGCAGCAGAAAGATCTCTGAAGTCTGAACTTATGCCTGATACACCAAGCACACCCGACTTCTTATTCATAAGAGCATCTACACCTTTAACATCAAGGTTCTCATTTTCCATAAGGAATGTAACAACAGCTGGGTCCATCGAGCCTGTTCTTGTACCCATTACAACACCATCAAGCGGCGTAAAGCCCATTGATGTGTCAACACACTTACCGCCATCAACAGCAGAGATTGATGAACCGTTACCAAGGTGGCAGGTGATGATTTTTAATTCAGATGCAGGCTTACCGAGCATCTTTGCAGCTTCCTGAGCAACATACTTGTGGCTTGTTCCGTGGAAACCGTACTTTCTGATTTTATGCTTTTCGTAAAGCTCATACGGAATAGCATACATATATGCCTTCTGAGGTACAGTCTGATGGAATGCTGTATCAAATACTGCAACCTGAGGTACACCAGGCATAAGCTTTTCACAAGCCTCGATACCTGTAATGTTTGGCGGGTTATGCAAAGGAGCAAGCGGTGTACACATTTCAAGTGCTTCCTTAACCTTTCCATCGATAATAAACGAATCAGCAAAATATTCACCGCCGTGAACAACTCGGTGTCCAACAGCACCTATTTCGCTCATAGAAGAAATTACGCCGTACTCAGCATCAGTAAGTGCATCAATTACAAGCTTAATTCCATCTGCATGTGAATTCATAGGGCTTTCTACCTTTTGCGAAATACCTTTTACGAGATTTTTATGCTGAAGGTTTGAGCCTTCAATTCCTATTCTTTCACAAAGACCTTTTGCCAGAACTGTTACTGTATCCATATCAATAAGCTGATACTTAAGTGATGAGCTTCCGGCATTAATAACCAAAACTTTCATTTTGTCTACTTCCCTTCGTTATAGTTTGCTTTTATGTATAAAATTATCATTCGGACTGTGCCTGAACACAAGTAATTGCCACAACACCCGCAATGTCTTCTGCTGTACAACCTCTTGAAAGGTCATTTACAGGCTTTCTTACACCCTGAAGAACAGGACCATAAGCTTCTGCCTTTGCCAAGCGCTGTGCAAGCTTGTATCCGATGTTTCCTGCATTAAGGTCAGGGAAAATAAGTACGTTAGCTTCGCCAGCAATGTCTGATTCAGGCGCTTTTGACTTACCAACAGACGGAACAATCGCAGCATCGAGCTGCATTTCACCATCAAGCTTCAAGTCAGGAGCTTTTTCTTTTGCCAGACGTGTAGCCTCTTGAACTTTATCAACAAGCTCACTCTTCGCACTGCCGTATGTAGAGTATGAAAGCATTGCAACCTTTGGCTCTGCACCTATAAGCTGTTTAAAGCTTGCAGCAGATGCTATAGCAATTTCAGAAAGTGCGTCTGCATCAGGATTTTCAACAAGACCACTGTCGCTGAAAATAAATGAACCCTTTTCACCATATTCGCAATCAGGAACTATTATTACAAAGAAAGACGAAACAAGCTTAGTTCCGGGCTTAGTCTTCAAAATTTGAAGCGAAGGACGGATTACGTTAGCTGATGAATTGCACGCACCTGCAACCATACCGTCAGCTTCGCCTTCGTTTACCATCATAACACCATAATAAAGAACATTCTTCATTGTCTCCTGTGCCTTTTCCGGAGTCATACCCTTTGCTTTTCTCATCTCATAAAATTTCTCTGCATAGTCAGCAGTCTTAGCAGATGTTTCAGGGTTGATTATGGTGGCACCAGAAATATCTACTCCCTTCTCTGCTGCCATTTCCTTGATTTTATTTTCATTACCGAGCATTATGATTTTTGCATAACCCTCGCTAAGTACCATAGCTGCAGCTTCTACTGTTCTGATGTCCTCGCCCTCAGCAAGTACAATTGTTTTCATATCTGATTTTGCACGTACTTTCAGGCTATCTGTAAATGCGCTCATAGTTTTAATCTCTCCTTAATTATTTTTCTTCAAAATATTATATACCTTTTTACACCAATATTCAAGGGTTAAACAGAAAAAATACAATATTTTTTTTCGTAGTTGAATTTTTATCCATTTCAATATATAATATAAGCAAATATATTGGATAGGAAAAATAAATTATGAAGCAAAAAACCATATACATCTGCAACGAATGCGGATATCAAAGTGCAAAGTGGCTAGGAAAGTGTCCTTCCTGCGATACATGGGGCAGTCTAGAGGAAAGTATTTTACGAGATGAAAAAAAGAGTTCGGCTGTCAGCAAATCAAGCTCGGGCGCTTCACCTTGTAAAAAGCCCGTAAAGCTCGGTGAAATACAGACAAATATTGAGTCAAGAACCGTAACCGGTATCGGCGAGCTTGACAGAGTTTTAGGTGGCGGTATCGTAAAAGGCTCATTAGTATTGGTCGGAGGAGACCCCGGAATCGGCAAATCGACATTGTTACTGCAAATATGTCACAAGCTTGGAAATGAAAAGAAAATTCTTTATATATCAGGCGAGGAATCTGAACGTCAGATTAAACTTCGTGCTGAAAGATTAGGTGCTGACGGAGAAAACTTATTCTTACTCAGCGAAACTGACGTCGAATCGGTATTAGATGCAATTGATTCTGTATCACCGGACATTGTTATAGTCGACTCGATACAGACAATGCATCACGATAGCATATCCTCTGCTTCAGGAAGTGTACCCCAGGTGCGTGAAGCAACCAATGCTTTTATGCGACTTGCTAAGGCACACGACATTACATTTTTTATAGTAGGACATGTTACCAAGGACGGAACATTGGCAGGACCTCGTGTACTTGAGCATATGGTGGACTGTGTGCTTTACTTCGAGGGCGACAGACAGATGACCTTCCGTATTCTAAGAGCAGTTAAAAACAGATTTGGGTCCACCAATGAAATTGGTGTGTTTGAAATGGCAGGAGACGGACTTCGGGAGGTCGAAAATCCTTCTGCTATGCTTCTGGAAGGCAGGAGCGAAAACAATTCCGGCTCTTCTATCATCTGTGCTATGGAGGGTAGTCGTGGTGTTTTAGCAGAGGTGCAGGCACTTGTTACTCCAACCGGCTTTGGTAATCCGCGAAGAATGAGTTCTGGAATTGACTTAAACAGAGTTATCCTTTTGATAGCCGTACTTGAAAAGCGTGCAAAAGTACATCTTTCAACCTCAGACGTTTACATAAACGTAGCAGGTGGCCTCAGGATAGACGAAACCGCAGCTGATTTAGGTATCTGCGCGGCTATCGCAACAGGACAGACCGATACGCAAATTCCGCCCGATATGATTTTTGTCGGCGAAGTAGGCCTAAACGGTGAAATCAGAAATGTGTCTCAACTCGAAAAGAGAATTAACGAGGCAGCAAAATTAGGCTTCAAGAGTGCAGTTGTACCTAAGCAGTCAATCAGAGGTTTAAAAGTCCCTGAGGGATTTTCGGTATTTGGTGTTAAAACCTTGCAAGAAGCTATTAGTCTGATAAGAAAAAAGTAAAAAATATGCGTTGCACAAATCAGCAACGCATATTTTCTTATACCTCAATAATTATCGGCAGAATAATAGGGGTACGTCTTGTAGTTTCAAATATATACTTTGAAACGCTTGATTTTACACTATTTTTCATAAGTGCCCACTCTGTATTTCTCTGTCTTAAGCTCTTCTCTATTCCGTCCTTAGCAGCTTTTCTAATATTCTCCATCAACTCTTCAGACTCTTTGACATAAACAAAGCCTCTCGAAATAATCTCCGGCTCACGAACAACCTCTCCGGTATCGAGCGAAACTGCAATCACAGCTACAATAAGACCATCCTGTGCAAGAAGCTTTCTGTCCTTCAATACAACATTTCCAACATCACCTACGCCAAGTCCATCGACAAGAATTTTCCCTGCCATAACATTCCCCGAAAGCTTCGCTTTTTCGCCATCAAGCTCCAAAACACTGCCGTTCTCAAGAATATAAGTATCATTTATGCCCATATCATTTGCAAGTTTAGCATGGAGCATCAAATGTCGGTGTTCGCCGTGAACGGGAATAAAATGCTTTGGTTTGGTTAGTGCAAGTATCATTTTAAGTTCTTCCTGACAAGCATGTCCTGAAACATGAACATCAACTAAAGACTTATATATAACTTCTGCACCAAACTTAAATAACTCATTCAAGACATTAGATACCGCTTTTTCATTACCCGGAATTGGGGTTGCTGATATTATAATCATATCATTTTGGGTTATTTCCACTTTACGATGGTCAGAAGATGCCATTCTTGTAAGTGCGCTCATCGGTTCTCCCTGACTTCCGGTGGTTATAATAACAACTTGTTCAGGTCTGTATTTATTTATATCATCAAGCGAAATAAGAACACCCTCAGGCACCTTCATATAGCCTAAAAGAATTGACAGCTCAACAATATTTTCCATACTTCTGCCGGAAACTGCAACCTTTCTGCCATTTGCAGCAGCGGCGTCTATTATCTGTTGAACACGATGTACATTTGAGGCAAAGGTTGCTACAATAATTCTCTTCTTTGAGCTCTCAAAGAGTGTTTTAAAGGTTGAACCAACCTTCTTCTCACTCATAGCATAACCTGGACGTTCGACATTTGTACTGTCAGACATAAGCGCAAGCACACCCTCTTTACCAAGCTCACCAAGTCTTGCAAGGTCTATCATTTCTCCGACTATCGGTGTTGTATCAATCTTGAAATCGCCCATATGCAAAACCGTGCCAAGAGGTGTTTTAATTGCAAGTGCAACAGAATCTGCAATAGAGTGATTTGTACGTATAAACTCAACCTTGAAATTCTTACCTGCAGAAACTGTTTCGCCCGGTTTTTGGCGAATAAGGTTTACCTTACTTAAAAGATTGTGCTCCTTTAATTTGTGCTCTACAAGTCCAAGCGTAAGTCTTGTTCCGTAGACAGGAACATTGATAACCTTTAGAAAATACGGCAGTCCTCCTATATGGTCTTCGTGTCCGTGTGTCAGGAAAATACCCTTAACCTTGTCTATATTCTTTTCAAGATATGATATATCATTTATGACAAGGTCTATTCCGAGCATATCATCATCTGGAAATGCAAGTCCGCAGTCTACAATTATTATCTCACCGCCGAACTCGAAGATTGTCATATTCTTGCCGATTTCATCAAGACCGCCAAGAGGAATTATTTTAAGCTTGCCTTTTGGCATTTTTGCTTGTCTTGTCACCCTTGTCTTTTGAGCAGGCTTTCTTATCTGTGTTTGTTTTGTTGTATTTCTTGTTGTTTGTTTTGTTCTATTATTTGTATTATGTGTTTTCATATATTCTCTTTCTCTATTATTAACCAAGGTGTCTTAAAACAGCTATTAAAATCCCAAGTATCGCACCTGCAAACACCTGAAGCGGTGTATGCCCTAACAGCTCTTTAAGACGAACCTCTGTATTTTTAAAATTCTGACTTCCCCATTCTTCCACCATCTGATTAAGTATTTTCGCCTGTTCTCCGGCTGCACGTCTGACGCCGGCTGCGTCATACATTACTACAAGAGCGAGCACTGCAGAAACAGCAAATATATCACTTGAAAAGCCTTTTGTAAAGCCTATCGCCGTAGCAAGCCCCATCACAAATGCTGAATGAGAGCTGGGCATTCCGCCCGAACCGATAAATCTGCTAAAATCAATTTTTCTGTCCTTTATCAGTACGAATATTACCTTTAGGACCTGCGCAATAAACCAGCATAATATCGCTGTAATAAATGAGGATTCTGCTAAGAATTTGCCCATTGCCTTCTCCTTAATTCTTTCTATTTGTCAAATATCGTGCAAGATCAGTAAGCTCTTTAGCTGCATCACCAAAAACTTCAAGACTTTCAACAGCAATTTCGGTATGCATATTCATAAGTCTTTCTGACTCTTCCCTGCCAAAGATAGATACATAGGTAGACTTATTATTTGCAATATCGCTCCCGGTATTCTTCCCAAGCTCTTTGCTATCGCCGTAAACATCCAAAAGGTCATCACATATCTGAAAAGCAACCCCAAGATTATCGCAGTATGCTGTAACAGCTTTAAGCTTGTCTGTACCCACATCGGCAAGAACACAAGGTATTCTTCCTGCTGCTCTTATAAGGGCACCCGTTTTAAGAAGATGAATTTTCTTAAGTTCATCAATTGAAATTTCCCTACCTTCGCTTTCAATATCAAGAACCTGTCCGCCTATCATACCATATATTCCTGATGCCTTATAAAGCTCTGAAATACCTTTAATTATATTTTCTGCAGGAATCGTATAGTTTGCACAGCTAACAGTTTCTGCAGCAAAGTTAAGGAGCGCATCTCCGGCAAGTATAGCCATAGCCTCACCAAACACCTTATGGTTAGTTGGTTTACCGCGTCTTAAATCATCATTATCCATTGCAGGCAAATCATCATGAATAAGTGAATATGTGTGAATCATTTCAAGTGCACAAGCAAACGGCATAACATCACTTTCATTTAAGCCTATCATCCTTGCACACATCATCATTATAACAGGACGCAAACGTTTTCCTCCTGCTTCAACACTGTATTTCATTGCGTCAGCAACTGTTTTCTGTGAAAAATTGTTTTGGGGTATATATGAGTATAACGATGCTTCAGCTCTTTTTACATAGGCTTTTACTGTATCACTTATCATTCCTTTTCCTCCGAAAAATCACTCTCGCTGCCATCTGCAAGAAGAACTCTTACCTTCTTTTCCGCACCGTCAAGCATCTTCTGGCACTCCTTCGAAAGCTTTATTCCCTTTTCAAATAGTTCAATACTTTCATCAAGACCATTTTCACCGCTTTCAAGGTCTGAAACAACCTTTTCAAGCTCTTTAATCGCCTCTTCAAATTTCATATCATACACTCTCCTTTATACATTCATCCACACTGCACCTTGCTTTACCATCCGAGAGTCTTAAGGTGAATTTATCACCAGCTTTAAGCTCATCAGCACTTCTAATAATATGTCCATCTTCATCAGTAGCAAGGGAAAATCCTCTTGCCATAACCTTCAAAGGAGATAAAGCATCAAGCTTAGCTGCAAGCTCTGACAGCCTTTTTCTGTTCGACAACATCATTCTGTCAATACAACTTTCCGACGTTTTGACATAATCATCAACTCTTTGTCTTAGTATATCAAGCCTTTCTAACGGGCTTCTCGCTTCAAGTCTCGATAATCTCAGTCTTAGATTTTCAGTAAGACGAGTCATATGATTATTCATCCTGACTCTGCCGGTTGCAATAGCAGATAACAATTCAGTCTGTGACGGTACTGCAAGCTCAGCGGCAGCGGACGGCGTCGGAGCACGAAGGTCAGCAACAAAATCTGCTATTGTAAAATCTGTTTCGTGTCCAACTGCAGAAATAATTGGTATTTCCGATGCAAAAATTGCTCTTGCGGTACGTTCTTCGTTAAATGCCCATAAATCTTCAATCGAGCCTCCACCACGACCTACTATTAAAACATCTGCACATTTTAGCTTATTAAATAGTTCTATTCCTGTAGCAACACTCTCTGATGCCCCGGCACCTTGTACAAGTGAAGGATACAAAAGTATCTTAGCATATGGATAACGCCTTGTTATTACATTAATTATATCTCTTACCGCAGCACCGGTTGCAGCAGTAATAACTCCGACGCATTCAGGATACTGAGGTATCGGCTTTTTATACTTATTGTCAAAAAGGCCCTCTTTTTCAAGGTTCTTTTTCATTTGCTCAAAAGCGACATACAAATCACCAACACCATCAGGTGTCATTTCATTAATATATAACTGATAAGAACCGCCCTGTTCATACACTGCAATTCTGCCTCTTGCAAGAACCATCATACCGTCTTCCGGCATAAATGCAAGCTTCGATGCTGCACTTTTGAACATTACTGCCTTCAGCACTCCGCCCTCGTCTTTAAGTGTAATATACATATGGCCCGAATAGTGAAGTTTAAAATTAGATATTTCACCTTTTATCCATATGTCATTTAAAATCACATTAGAATCAAGTATTTTTTTAATATAGCCATTTATCTGGCTTACAGTAGCAATTTTTGGTTCCGTAGCTACTCACCCTCTCTCATTTCTGTAAGCTTTGCTATGCCCCATGCATTGTCTGTGGACATTTCATTACTTGCAAATATAAAATCAATATCACAGTTGCTGATAAGGTATTCTCTTAAATAGCCGCTTGCTGAAACACCACCAACCATCAAAATAGCTCTTGCTCCAACTGAATTCAGGGCTTTAATTATACTTCTACCTATACACTCAATAACTGCTCTGCAAATGTTTTCTGTAGGGATCTCGCCGACAAGACGCATCGCCTGTGTTTCAGCACCGGAGAAATTAATATAACCGTTATTTTCAGATACACTAAGCAGCGGTAGCTTCCCATCTGCTGCTGCCGCAAGTTTTGAAATCTCTTTGCCGCAAGGGAACTTCATTCCAGCGGCCACACCAACTCTGTCAATTAGTTGTCCCGCAGATATATCTTTTGTTCCACCGACAATCTTTGTATCAAAATTATACCCGTTATATCCAGATTTTAGTATTTCAAAAGTACCACCTGAAAGATGAACGGAAAAGAATTCATTATTAAGCAAATCTAATCTATTTGCAGACATAATCCCAGCCATTATGTGTCCATCCTGATGTGAAAACTCATAAAGCGGGACAGAAAGAGTGGCTGATATTACTCTTGCAAAGGTTTCTCCTGCCAGAAACACTGGCATATATGAGCCTTCAACACTCCTCGGTCGTGTGCTCACTCCAATTGCTTTGACATTCTTTATATCAAGACCGTCAACGAGTTCCTTGTATAACGTCGGCGCCTGCTTAATATGCGAAAATACACCGTCTGATTGTCTGATACCTCTTTGCCCTTCCGGCACAGGAAGTATTTTCCTCACCATGCGGCTTACATCACCTGATACAGCAAAGGATGTAGTATAGTTAGAAGTATCAACACCAAGATAGATGCTCATCTTGATACTACTCCCGAAAGAACACCATTCACAAAAGACGGCGCATCATCTTCACCATACTTCTTAGCAAGCTCTACAGCCTCGTTTATGGCAACCTTTTCAGGCACATCATCAACGTACAAAATCTCATATACAGCAAGCCTTAGCACTGCAAGAACAACCTTGGAAATTCTTGTAATTCCACGGTTTGATGGGAGTGCGGCAGAAATTCTTTCGTCAAGCTCATTAGTTTTTTCTACTACACCGTATATAACAGTTTTTATATATTCAATATTATAAACACTCTCAGGCTTTTCTTCTGTTAGTTGTTCGATTAAGAATTCAATATCAATGTTATCAGTATTTAACTGAAAAACCAAAGAAAATGCACCTTCTCTTGCTTCGCTTCTTGTTTGTCTTCTGCTCATATTTCCCCACCTACTTATATAATTAGTTAACCTTTGTTGTACTTCCAAAACCGCCGTTACGAATATCTTTTACTTCATCATCCTCAGTTATACCAAATGGCATAAAAACCCCCTGGGCGAATGCGTCACCGCATTTAACAGACAGCACTTTTTCTTCTCTGCTGTCATTTGTTATTTTTATAAATATATGACCTTCATTATCCGAGTAAAAATAATCGCTATCAATTATACCGACAGTATTATCTAACTGAAGTCTGTATTTAAAACCAAGACCACTTCTCGGATATATTAAAAGTGCCCAACCGTCTATAATTTTCACTCTAATTCCAGTTGGAATTTTGGCACTCTCCCCCGGATATAGTTCAAAATCATACGGCGCATAGAAATCGTATCCTGCCGAACCAACTGTTGCACGTTCCGGCAACTTAATCTTTTCGAATTCTTCTCTGCAGTTTCCTCTTACAGAAAAATAATTATCTTTGCTTATTTTGTAAAATTTTGCTACTTTAATCATGAATTTACATTCCTGTTATTACACATAATATACTTATTGAATAGAAGGAGCATCAATATGATAAAACTGAGATTAATATACTACGCCGTAGATCTATATCTGAAAGGAATAGAACTCACTGTAACTACTAATATACTAAACTCTATGCTAAACACTTTTGTACCGTCATCACAAAGTACAATAAGGTTAAGTGAGCGAGTTCAAATGCTCCAAAAAAAATTTTCATATTGTGAAAAAAGATTTATCAATCTTTATGTTCAGCTTTTCTGTCAGCAATAACAACCACTTCACGAACTCTGTTTTCCTCGGTTTTTGTTACTGTTACTGTAAGGTTCTCATACTTGAAACTATCTCCCTTAACAGGCACTTTACCAAGCATTTCCATAACCCAACCTCCAACAGTGGTACTCTCGGGCTCTTCGTCAATATCAAAAAGCTCAAATAGCTTTTCACAGTTAGCAACAGCACGAACTCTGTAGCAAGTTTCAGAAAAACGTGTAAAGTCCTCCTGTACCATATCGTGTTCGTCCCATATTTCGCCAACTAACTCCTCTAATATATCTTCAAGTGTAACTATTCCCACAGTTCCGCCGTACTCATCGGTTACAACTGCTATATGGGATTTATTTTTTTGGAGTAGTGCAAGCAACACAGAAACCTTCATTCCTGGGACAACAAATGCCGTCTGAGAAATAGAAGTTTCAATAGGAAGTCCGGCACCAACCATCTGTTGTTGAAAATCCTTATGATTGAGTACACCAATAATATTATCAATAGTTTCCTCATACACAGGCAGTCTTGAATAGCCACTATCTTCAAATGCTTTTCTGATTTCGTCATTACTGTCAGTAGAATCAATAGCTACTACGTCAACCCTTGGAGTAAGAATATCCGACACCTCAAGCTCATAAAATTCAATTGCATTTTTAATAAGGTAACCCTCACCTTCATCAATTGAACCTTCATTAGTTGCTTCTTCTACCATTGTCAGTATTTCGTCATCTGTTATTGAATTTTCTCCTCGTATCTTAAGAATTTTAGCAATACTGTTCTTAATAAGTGTAAAGAAATAACAAACAGGAGTTAATATCCATAAGATTGCATTTATAATCGGAGCTGAGAACATAGCAAACTTTTCCGGTACCTCTTTAGCAATACTCTTAGGTGATATTTCACCAAAAATCAATACTACAACAGTCATAACTATCGTAGAAAGTGCAACTCCCTGCTTAGGGAAATATGCAACAAACAACGTTGTAGCAAGAGATGAGGACAAAATATTTACAATATTATTTCCTACAAGTATTGATGTTAGAAGCTTATCGTACTTTTCGCAAAGCTCAAGCGTAAGCTTCGCACGCTTGTTACCGTTTTGTGCCATATTCTTTAGCTTAATACGATTCAATGAAGAAAAAGCTGTTTCCGTTGCGCTAAAATATGCCGAGCCAACTATGAGTAAACCAATAAAAATTATCAGTGATATGTCGCTGTCCATAATATTAAATCCTTAAATTTTCCTTTCTTTTGTCCTTTACTTTGATGCAAGGTATTCGTTGATTTCTTTTACTAGTGCCTCTACGTCTGCACCGTGTACCATACACGCCATCTCAAGACTTTCTCCACTTGCTGACGGACAACCGAGGCAGTGCATACCTGCTTTTAACATAAATTCTGCTGTACCTACATCAAGGTCTAAAATGTCGCGGATAATCATATCCTTTGTAATCTGTTTCATAATTTTTACTTCCTTTCTTTTCGGGTTAAACCGATACTATAATTTTATTAAATTCCGTACCGTCAATTGTTTCCTTTTCAAGAAGAGCATTGGCAACCGCATCAAGCTTAGCCCTGTGCTCCGAGAGAATATTGACGGCCGTATTATACTGTTTATCAATGATTTCCCTTACTTCTTTGTCAATTTCGCCTGCAACAGACTCGGAATAAGATTTAGCAACACCTAAATCTCTGCCAAGGAAAACCTCTTCATTTGTATCATAACACACAAGACCTATTTTCTCACTCATACCAAATCTTACAACCATTTCGTGTGCAAGCTTGGTTGCATACTTAATATCCTCCGATGCACCTGTTGTTATGTCATCAAGCACAATAGCTTCTGCAGCTCTTCCGCCTAATGCCCATGCAATCCTTGCCAGAAGGTCTCCTCTTGTGGTATGCGAGTTGTCATCATCAGAATGATACATAGTATGACCGCCGGACATACCTCTCGGGATAATTGATATATGAGAAATCTTATCCTTATCCGAGGTGAATTTTGCAACCAATGCATGCCCAGCCTCGTGATAAGCGGTAATTCGTTTCTCATCGTCCTTAATCACTCTTGACCTCTTCTCAGGTCCCATCAAAACTTTAACATTCGCATCAGAAATATCCTGATTATCAATTTCTGTTTTACCTCTACGAGCCGCATAAATTGCAGCTTCATTCATTATATTTTCAAGCTCTGCACCGCTACACCCTGATGTTTTCTTTGCAAGTAGCTTAATATCAACATCTTTTGCAACAGGCTTTTTTGCAGCATAGATATTAAGTATCTCTTCTCTTGCTGTCATATCGGGAATATCTACAACTACTCTCCTGTCAAATCTGCCAGGTCTTAAAAGTGCGGGGTCTAATATATCAGGTCGGTTAGTAGCAGCAATTATAATAATTCCTTCATTTTTACCAAATCCATCCATCTCTACTAAAAGCTGATTAAGAGTCTGCTCTCTTTCGTCATGACCGCCGCCCATTCCTGCACCGCGTTTTCTACCGACTGCATCTATTTCATCTATGAATATAATACAGGGCTTTGCTCTTTTTGCCTGCTCAAACAAATCTCTTACTCTTGATGCACCTACACCAACATACATCTCAACAAAGTCGGAACCTGAAATGGTAAAAAACGGTACTTTTGCTTCTCCTGCAACAGCACGTGCCAAAAGCGTTTTACCTGTTCCGGGTGACCCTACAAGAAGTACGCCCTTGGGAATTCTTGCTCCAAGCTCTGCAAATTTCTGTGGATTTTTAAGGAAGTCGACAAGCTCTTTTAGCTCTTCCTTTTCTTCCTTAGCACCTGCAACATCTGCAAAAGTAACCTCATGGTAGTTAGGATTGAGTATCTTGGCGCGGCTTCTGCCGAATGCCTGCGCTCCCCTTGCACCACTGTTAGACATAAACATCATAAACACAAACAGCAGCATCAATATAGTCAAAATCGGCGTTATGACAGACCAGATTGAAATTTTTTCATCTGCAACATCATAACTGAGTGCGCCTTTTTCCATAAGAACTGTAAGCTCTTCTCCAAGGTCAGAATGAAGCACATCTCTTGTTGGAAGGTCAACGTAACACTTAGTTCCGTCATTAAGAACTACACTCGCACTTTCCGAATTTGCCTTAATACTTGCAACATTGCCAGCCTTAATCTCCTGTACAAACGTTGAATAGCTTATGTCAACTACGTTGTCAAGCATAGACCCAAGAATAGCATAGCTGCCGTAAAATACAAACAGAATGCCTATCCATATAGCCATACTTTTAAATACTCTGTTCACTATTTAACAACTCCATATATTTTCAATTTTTTACTATTTTTAAGATATAATCACAACTGCGATTACCTTTTTTAAATTCTTCATCACTTCGCAACTGCCCCACCGCTGCAATTTTACCGTCTGCAATCAAAATTGGTACTGTATCTCGGTCTGTGCGAGGTATTTTAGTATCTGTAAAATAGTCGGACACTGTCTTACTTCCACAAAGTCCAGAAGGGGTAAATCTGTCGCCTTTCCTTCTGCTTCGTACAATTAACTTTTCGTTGCCGTTAAGACTTATTGCAAGTCCTTTTCCATTTTTAAAAATTCCTATCATACTGTTAGTTTCAGGGATATTACACCATTTACCTATTTCTATCTTCTCTTCAAACGGTATTATATCTCTTTTCTTATCTATGATAAGCTCATCATATTCAATTCTTACCACAAATCCAAAAGGTAGGTCAATCCTCTTTCCGCTTTCGAGACAAGCTGCAAGCCTTGTAATATCTTCAATGTATTTTCTCGGGAGATTTTTGACGTCATTTACCGCCTTCTGCCACAAAAGTTCAGCCACTCTTGACCTTATAGAATAGTCAAGCTCACAAAAACCAGACACTTTTATACCTTTATCTGTTTTCAAGGCGTTAAATGCGTTCTTTGCAATATTTGACATAAATTCTCTGTCATATGACATCAAAACTGCATTATCTGCAAGAGTATCTACAAGCTTAGGATTAAACTCCTTTTCAAGTTCAGGGATATATATATTCCTTAGCTTATTCCTTGTATATATATTGGTAAGGTTTGTTTCGTCTGTAACATAAGATATTTCTTTTTCTTTACAGTAACAAATAACCTCACTCTTTTTTACAAATATAAGCGGTCTAATAATTTTATCTTCTTTTGGAGAAATACCGCAAAGACCATCTGTCGTGGCACCTCTTAACAAATGCAACAATACCGTTTCAGCCGAATCATTCTTGTTATGAGCAGTAGCAAGCTTACTTAGTCCAAACTCTTTCATAACGTCAGAAAAAAAGCCATAACGTGCCTCTCTCGCATCGGCCTCATTCTTAAGTGTACCCTTTTGTACAGTTTTTGAAACAAACGGAATATTTCTTTCTTTGCAAAATTGCTCACAAAAATCCATATCCCTCTTTGCAGTATCCCGCATATTATGGTTAAGATGTGCTGCAGTAACCTTATATCCAAGCTCATAAAGTACTGAAAGCAAACATACTGAATCTGAGCCGCCGGAAAAACCAACTAATACAGTATCATATGGTGTAATCATCGAATATTCAGTTATAGCTTGCTTTATAAGCTCTACTACACGCTTATGTGTGTTATTCATTATCTTTGCCCTTACTATCTTCCTCTCGGTATTCAATACTGATAAACTTAGTATACTGACCTTTCCAGCCGAGCTTCACAGTACCGGGTTCACCGTTTCTGTGTTTTGCAATAATACATTCAGCAATTCCTTTTTCTTCAGAATCCTTGTTATAGTATTCATCACGATACAAAAACATTACTATATCACAGTCCTGCTCAATAGAGCCTGATTCTCTTATATCAGATAGCATAGGACGGTTATCCTTTCTAGTTTCAACCGCACGAGAAAGCTGGGAAAGTGCAATCACAGGCACGTCAAGCTCTTTTGCAAGAATTTTCAATGACCTTGAAATCTCCGCAACCTCTTGTTGTCTGCTCTCTGTTCTTGAACCAGACTGCATTAACTGGAGATAGTCTATTATAATTAAAGACAATCCTTTTGTCTGCTTAAGTCTTCGGCATTTAGCACGGATTTCAGAAACAGTTACCGTTGCAGAATCATCAATATAAAGCGGGGCTGCATCAATTTTGTCAAGAACACGGCAAATACTTTGCCAATCCTCACTTGTATATGTTCCGGTATTCATTTTTGAACCGTCAACAAGCGCCTGAGAACATATAATCCTTCTGACTAACTGTTCTTTTGGCATCTCGAGGTTAAAAATCGCAACTGTTTTTCCGTCTTTAATTGCCATATTTTCCGCAATATTAACTGCCAATGATGACTTACCCATCGCCGGTCTTCCTGCAATAAGTATCAGTTCACCGCCGTGAAGTCCCCCTGTTCTCGCATCAAGATATTTAAATCCAGTCGATTCACCGGTAAGATTCCCCTCTCTCTGAGCATTTTCTACCATATGCTGATAGGTGGACATAAGGACATCGCTGACTGGTACAATCTCAGACTGTTCTCTTGTCGCAGACACGTCAAAAATCATCTGCTCAGACCGTTCGAGAATTCTTTCTATTTCACCTTCGCCATCGTAGGCAAGCTCTGATATTGCATTAGCACTCTTAATGAGCCGTCTTAACGTAGCTTTTTCCTTAATAATTTTACAATGATATATAACATTCTCAGTTGTTGCTACACTAGTAGCTGCTGCTGTTAGGTAAGCAACACCGCCTACTGCATCAAGTTTATCACTTTGCGCAAGCCTATCAGAAACAGTAACAATATCTACCGGTACATTTTCATTAAAGAGACTCATAACAACTGTATAAATCTCACGGTTTGCGCCGAAGTAAAAATCATCCGGCTTTATAATCTCAGCAGAGCTTGCAACGCTCTTTTCGTTAACAAGCACACAGCCAATTACGCCTGTTTCTGCCTCTCTGTTATACGGCAGTTCCCTCTCAGTTAGGGAAATATTCTCGTTAGCCACTTACGACGCACCTCCATTATCCTGAATTTCGTAAAAATCACATAGCAGATACATTAACTTTAATAACACCTGTAACACCGGGGTGAAGCTTTACCTCAACATCAGTTGTGCCAAGAACTTTGATTCCATCCGGCAATTGTAGCTTTTTCTTATCAAGCTTAATATGATGCTGCTTTATAAGCTCCTCTGTAACCTCTTTGGATGTAACAGAGCCAAACAGTTTACCGTTATCACCAGCTTTTGCTTTAATATCAACAGATACGGTTTTTAGTTTCTCTGCAAGAGCCTTTGCATCATCAAGAGCCATCTGCTTTCTGTAAGCCTCTGCTTCCTGCTGGCCGTGCATAACATTTAAGTTTTCACTTGTTGCTTCTTTAGCAAGTCCTTTGGGTAAAAGGAAATTTCTTGCATAACCGTCAGATACGTTTACAAGCTCACCCTTTTTTCCCTGACCTTTTATGTCCTGTGTCAATATAACCTTCATTTAAGACACTCTCCTTTCAAATCAAACTTCCTTGGTTTCGTTTATATATTCAGCAATAGCAGCCTTAAGCTCAAGCCTTGCCGCCTCGACAGACATCCCCTTCATTTGTGCCCCTGCAACTGTCATATGACCGCCGCCGGATAGCTTTTCACATATAAGCTGTACATTTACATCACCAAAAGAACGAGCACTTACATATGTTTCATTATCATTTGGATATACAACAAAAGCAGCCTTAATACCCTTAATGTTGAGTAAATCATCACAGGCAACAGAAGAAATCACACGCATATTTGTATGCTTATCTTCTGTATATGCAATAGCAATTCCGCCATCATAGACCTCAAGGGTTTCCATTATTTTAAGCTTAGTAATATATTCAGCCTTATCCATAGTAAAGAATTTCTTAATTTCAACAGTATCAAGACCGTATCGTCTTAAAAACGATGCAGCTTCAAACGTACGGACTCCTGTTTTCACCATAAAATTTTTGGTATCAAGAAGTATTCCAACATAAAGAGCCTTCGCCTCAAATGGTGATATTGTACGTTTATCATCAATATACTGTATAATTTCAGTTGCCATTTCGCAGGTTGAGGAGGCATACGGCTCGTGATACATAAGCGATGTATGAGGCAAAAACTCAGTGCTTCGACGGTGATGGTCAATTAACACAATCTTATCTGTCAACGAAAGAAGTCTTTCTTCCGGTAACATAGAAGGTCTGTGAGTATCAACAATTACAAGTAATGATTCAGATGTAATAATCTCTGATGCATACTCACCAGAAATTAGCATACCGTTGTATTCCGGAAGCTCACGCATCTCGACCGCAAGTGGCTCAATTGCCTGAGAATTATCTCCTACTATATACACCCTTTTCCCTAAATCCCTGCAGGCTCTCGACAAACCAACAGCCGCGCCAAAACAGTCATAATCTGCATTTGAATGTCCCATAAAGAATACAGCATCAGATTTCTTTATTAAATCCTTGAATGCATTTGCAAATGTACGAGTTTTTACTCTTGTTGACTTTTCGTATTCTCTTGTCTTTCCGCCATAGAAGCTGAATTGTGCTCCGTCTTTAATAACAGCCTGATCTCCGCCTCGTCCTTGTGCCATATCCAGAGCAGTACGGGCAAATTCTTCACTTTCGGCAAGTCTTTCACCAATTCCTATACCGATGCTTACTGAAACAGGCAAATGGATTTCTTCACCAATTTGTCTTACCTTTTCAAGAACATCAAATTTCTTATTTATACATTCAGGCAGACTTCTGTTCTCAAACAGGACAAGATACCTGTCTCTTTCAAGTCTTTTAATAATGCCCTCTGTTTCCTCAATCCAACTTACAATACTTTTGTTCATAAGAGCAGATGCCTGCTGAGATTCTACATCGTCGAGCTTACTGAACAAATCATCATAGTTATCAACAACAACAATACCTACAACCGTACGTTCTTCATGATACTTATCCTCTAAAGCAATAAACTCCGTCTTATCTTCAAAATATAATAATACCGATGCACTTTCACCATTTTTCATTATTTTTCCATTCAATTTATATATATGACCATCATAAATACACTCTGTATCTACTGTCTCAGACTTCAAAATTTCAGTCCATTTAATATCGTCTATAAGCTCATATACTGGAACATTATAAAGCTTATCTTCTTTTACTATGTCAACAAAAAGGTCATTATACCACATAATATAACCATCAACTGACAAAACAACCATAGGCATAGGAAGCATTGTAACCGCATTATGTGAAACATTGTCGCCATTTTCAACAATCATTGACATATATGCATCCATATCTCTCTTTCGCATAATACGTACAACAACAACATACACCAAAAGAAGCAGCGCAAGACCAAGCTCGACCGCTGACATTTGTATATTCTGAAGATTTAAGTCGTACAATCCAACTCCCGCAAACACGGCAATGCATATAAGCAAGCCACCAAGGAAGCTATGTCCGTTATATATTTTTTTCATTATAATATCCTGCTAATAAAGCAGCCTTTCTCATATTTGAACATACTACATACTTATTATATCATTTTATCACAGGATTACAAAATAGTCAATAATATTTGCATATATTTGGCTAATGATAAATTTTAATTGCAATGCATCTGTTAAAGTGGTATAATAATAAAGATATTACAAAAAGGTGGATTTTATAAATGAACTTATCAGTATTTTACAAATTTCTTGAAGATAAAACCGTACAATCACTGTTGATTGACAAAAACACAAATGCATCTCTTAACAAAATTATAGAGTTTGCAGAGTTAGAGTCTGTAACGGACAATCCTATAAGAGAGTTTATCATTTCACATCTTGCCGATGATGAAAATGTCATGGCAAAGCTTCTTGGAGAGGGGTGTGAGATAGGCTCTGACCTTAAAAATGCAGCAACTTTCGATTTGGAACAAATTGTAGACGTTATGAATAATCTTTCTGACTTTACATACACTCCATCTGTACATAAAAGCAGATATTGCGACGAGTATCAGGCATCAATCGAAGCAATGACAAACGCTTCCTCAGCCAAAGAACTGTTGCCACTCTTAATCAATCACTACAAAACACTTGGAACAGGACTTTTTGCGCGTCATATTGCTATCCTCTGTTCAAAAGACGGTCTTTCAGGAATAGAAAACCCTGATGCCACCTCATTTGACTCACTGATTGGTTTGGAACACATCAAGAAAATCCTGATTGATAACACCAATATTTTACTTTCAGGTGAAAGAGCGAACAATGTCCTTTTATTCGGAGACAGAGGTACTGGAAAATCGTCTTGTGTAAAGGCACTTCTTAATATGTACCACAGGGACGGTTTAAGAGTTATTGAGCTTCCCAAGAATTGTATAACACTTATTCCTGACTTATATAAGGAGCTTGCAGCAAGACCGCAGAAATTTATTTTGTACTTAGATGACCTGTCCTTTGAAAAGCACGAGCCTGAGTACCGCTCACTAAAAGTATCAATGGAAGGGCAACTCGGCTCTATTCCACAGAATGTGCTTATTTTTGCAACATCCAACCGCAGACACCTTATCAAGGAGAACTGGAAGGACAGAGAAGGCGGCGATGTCCATGCAGGCGATAATATGCAGGAAATGCTTTCCCTTTCTGAAAGATTTGGTATAAGTCTCGTATTTTCTGCTCCAAACCAAAGAGAGTACCTTGATATAGTAAAAGAACTTTTATCAAGAAAAGGAATTGAAATCAACGAAGAAATTGAGAAAAAAGCAATAGCTTGGCAAATGAATTATGGCGGAAGAACTCCCCGTTGTGCTTCTCAATTTGCCGCAGCATACAGAAACGAGGAATAAATATGAAAAAGGTTATATTAGCATTAGCAGCTTTGTTTATACTTCCATCCGCAACCATATCAGCTCAAAGCTATCTGTTCAGATCAGATACAAGCAGTATTTTTGATAAAGGAGCTATTGTATTCTACGATGACAACAATATCATTTCATCAGTTATAAAAACTTCAATTACTGTTACAGACGATGGTTATCTCTGTACGGATGTAGATATCACAGACAATTCACTTACTGCAAAGCTGTTTTTACCTGATGGAAGAACGATTCTTAACGCAGAGCCTTACAAGGAAAAAACAGACGAGGAAGCAGAAGAAGAATACAATAAAGAACTATACCCTGATAACGGAGCTGCACTATTTGCACCTGCAATGATATCAAAGGTTAGACAGGTATATCACGATGGTGAACAAAAGAACGAGGTTACACTTCTCTATCAAGGATTTGAAAAAAGTTTTATCTTTGACAACAACTTCCTGATTAGCCGAGCATCGGACTACTATCAGGCTGCAATAGGTAATAACTCAAGTTACTTAAAGCCCGGCGATGCAATCATCCTCAACCACCCATTTATTAACGACCCCCGAAGCATCACCTTTATTTACAGACCTGTGAGTCAAGAGCCAGTATTCGACAGCTCTCTTTCCAACTTCCTTCCTCTCTATACTTATTCAGCTGGTGTCAAAAATGAAGTTGCGATTTATTCATACGGTGTTGTAACAGAAGTAGGAGAAAATTATCTTATACTTGCCGAAAAGGACGGCATAGAACAAAATTCAAAGGTTATCACCTTCCATCCGGATGCTTCGGTTTATAAATTTAATGTTACAGAAAAAAGCAAGCCTGAAGCAGATTTTGCAGCAGGAATTTTCCCATCATATGTCATCGAAGAGGATATCGACCAAAACGGAAACATAACCATCTGGCGACCTCAGGAGCACAGAACATATGCACTTGTCAGGCTCTATGACGATATTGCAACAGATATTCTTGTATATGAATACTAAAATACAGCAGCCAATGGCTGCTGTATTTTTATATAAACATTTCTACTGCTGTAACTACCGCAATTACAAACAACACTATGTGTGCCCAAATAAGTGCGTTTACTCCGCCAAAACGTTCCTTCTCCCTCATATCACGTTCAAGTTTAATTAGTATTATAGCCGGGAAACATATAAATAGCGGTGCAACAAAGAATGCCAGAAGACCGCCGCCAGTATTGGTGTGTTCAAGAATGAAACCAAGTATTATTAGAAAGTACGCCACACCGCCAGTAAGGCCAAAACAAAGCTCCCCGTATTTCTTTTCCAACAGCTTGCCTATTCCCTTCATATTACGCCACTCTCCTTAAGAATTTTAACAGACATTACAATTCCAAGCCGTGCCGATTCATATGTAAGTCCCCCCTGCATATATGCGCAATATGGCGGTTTAATCGGTCCGTCTGCACTAAACTCAATTGATGCCCCCTGAACAAAAGCGCCTGCTGCCATAATTACCTGATCACTATACCCCGGCATATCCCACGGTTCAGGTGTAACAAACGAATCAACCGGCGCGCCGTTTTGAATACCCTTACAAAAAGCAATAACACCTTCCGCACTACCAAAGGTTACTGCCTGTATGATATCGCCTCTAATATCGCAAGGCTCAGGAAGTACTGAAAAACCGAGTTTCTTATACACAACAGAGCAAAGGATTGCAGCTTTAATCGCCTGTAACACAGTGTGCGGAGCCATAAAAAGCCCCTGATACATACTGCGATTAAATCCAAGCGATGCTCCACACTCCTTACCTATGCCAACTGAAGTAAGGCGGTATGAACAAAGCTCAACCAAATCCTTTCTTCCGGCAATATAACCACCGGTAAGAGCAAGACCTCCGCCCGCGTTTTTAATAAGAGAACCGGCGCAAAGGTCAGCACCAACCGCTGTCGGCTCACATTCACATACAAACTCGCCATAGCAATTATCAACAAGAACAACAGTATCAGGTGATACAGATTTAATAAACCTTGCAACCTCACCGACTTGTTCGGCTGTATAGCTTGGTCTTACAGCATAGCCCTTTGAACGCTGAATAAGACAAGCCTTTACAAAGCCTTTCTTTAATCTGTTTTCTATTGCAGCCAAATCAGGCATTCCATCATTTCCAAGCTCTATCTGTTCGTATTTAACGCCAAAATCAGCAAGCGAGCCGTTCCCCTTTTCCCCTGCAATTCCTATTACTTCCTCTAATGTATCATACGGTTTTCCGGTTACAGCAAGAAGAGTGTCATCAGGTCTTAAAACACCAAATAGCATAGTAGAAAGCGTATGTGTACCCGATATAAAGCTGTGTCTTACAAGTGCATCGTCAGCATTAAATAGCTCTGCATAAACCTTATCAAGAGTATCTCTGCCCAAATCATCGTAGCCGTAGCCTGTAGTCTCCGCAAAGTGCATTTCACTGATACGGTTGTTCGCAAATGCTTTCATAACACGTATCTGATTAAGCGAAGCTATTTCATCTGCTCTTTTATAATAAGGTTCCGCCTCTTTTTCGCATTCGTCTATAAAATCAGCAAGCTCCTTTGAAATTCCGTATTCTTTCATCAAATATTGGTTCTTTGTCATTAGTTTCATTCCTTTCAACTTTAACATTATACACTAATAATATTTCTTTTGCAAGTTAATATTGTAAGTCAGAATATTTTGTGATAAAATCTAGACAATCAGAGGTGATAATATGGACATTAGAAGATGCGAACTTTGTCCGAGAAAATGCGGTATTAACCGCATACAAGGTGAAATTGGCTTTTGCGGCGCAGGAGAGGACACAGTCATCGGACTATACAGTCTGCACAAATGGGAGGAGCCTTGTATTTCAGGCGAAAACGGTTCTGGTACTGTTTTCTTCTCACATTGTACTATGAAATGTGTTTTCTGTCAGAATTATACAATAAGCAGTCTGCATAACGGAAGAAAGGTTTCGGTTGAAGAGCTGACGGAAATATTTTTGGAATTACAGGAAATTGGTGCACATAACATAAATCTTGTTACACCAACTCATTTTCTTGCAAATATAATACCTGCGCTTGACAAGGCAAAGGCAAAAGGGCTTAATATTCCTATTCTTTACAATACAAGCGGTTATGACAATGTTGAAACACTAAAAGCGATTGAAGGCTACATAGACATCTATATGCCAGACTTTAAGTTCTGGCGGTCAAAATATGCAAAAGAATATTCCTCAGCGCCCGATTATCCCGAAGTTGCAAAAGCAGCTATCTCGGAAATGTTCAGACAAGTCGGAAGTGTGCAGCTTGATAACGGGCTTATGGTGCGGGGTATGTTGGTAAGACATCTTTTAATGCCGGGACTTTTGTATGATGCTAAAAAAATAATTGACTATTTGTATTCTGAATATAAGGATGATATCTATATAAGCATAATGAATCAATATACTCCCCTTCCTCATATTTCCGGCATTGAGTCATTAAACCGAAGAGTAGGAAAAAATGAATATAACACATTATGTGATTATGCCGAAAAAATTGGTATTAAAAATGCATTTGTACAAGAAGAAAGCTCGTCGAGTGATATTTATATACCCAATTTTCATAAAAAATAAAGAGAACAAGACTGAAGTGAACCCCAAAGTTTAGACAAAATTAAATATTAACTTGCTTGTGAATGAGTTCGGTATTGTACCGGACTCATTCCTTTTAATTTCATAGAAATTCTGTCGTTGTTGTAGTAATCAATATATCTTTTCAATTCATCG
>JAXJXP010000020.1:0-1603 GCA_036307445.1 Clostridia bacterium | reverse complement strand
TGTAAGAGGTTTGTAAGATGTTGTGTGTATAATTAAAACAAATAAATATAGGGAGACGAGACTTATGAAAATTACAAAAGTATTAATCAGTATGCTTCTTGTTGTGACAATGTGCATTACAATGGTAATGCCTGCAAGCGCAGGTCGAGTAACTTATTATTTAAGTGACCTCAAAATGGCAGAAGCAAACACAGCTGACGAGGCTAAAAAGCTTCTCACAGACAAAGGTTTCACTGTACTCGACAAAAACCTCAATCCCGGTGGTGGCAAGGTAGTTTATCTTGGCTACAAGAAGTCAAAGAATGTTGACGATGCTATTACAGATGTCAGAGTTATGAACATGAACGGCGGCTTCAATATCTCTGACTATGAAACCATCTTCGAGGAAGCAATGGATACATACAGCTCAGAGGTAAACAATATCCGTATTGCTGCTAAGGAGTTTGCTGAAAATTACAAGGCAGGCAAAAAGGAAGCACTTAACGCTTACCGTCAGCTCAACTACTATTATGTTGAGGATGATAAAGGCGTAAAGACCAATATGGGTGACTATATGCTTAACTTCCCCAAAACCAATGAAGGCTTTGCAGACATTCTCTTAAAGGGTAACCCGAACATTCTCAATAACATCAGAATTCTTCTCTCAATGGGTGTTGCTGACGGTGGAGACCTTATTGAACGTATCAAGGCTTCAGTTGCTGACGAATCGGTATATACTAAAGATATGTATTTCGACAAAGCAAAGGAACTTACAGGTAAAATTCAGCAGCTTTTAAAGATGATTGACGAAGCAAGAGCAGAGATTGAAGAAATTGAAGCAGACCCTGATATGACTCAGGAAGAAAAAGAGCTTGCATTAATTTTACCCCAATATACTTTATCTCTCATTCTCAGCCTTGATGTTATTTTAAAGTCAATTCCCTGCGGCGACACAAACTACAGCGATTATTTTGCTTCAACCGCAGATCCTGATTACAAGAAGCTTTATCCCTTTGTTGACGCAATGACAGAGGGCCAGATAGCAATGGCTGTTTCAGGTCAGATTCATTCTGTACTTGTTTACAACGCTGTTGAAATGAGTGACGAAGAGCTTGAAGCAGAGCTTACTGAGCTTGAAGAAACCTATGATCCTAAGTCAGTTTACTTCGGCACAGATATGAATCTTCTTGAAGGTGCAGTTGCTGTTACATCAGATGCAATAAGAGAAGAAGCTGCAACAGGCAATCAGTGGTTTGCTTGCTTCACAGGTAATATGGCAGCTGATATTTCAATTTCCTCTCTCATCGGTGTAGGTGGTATTGCTCTTACAGGTGTTTCTGCTCATTTCCTTATGAAGCAGTTTTCTGCTTCTCATTCTGTGATGACAGCTAAGGACGCTGATAGCATAGCAACTCTTCAGCGTGTGATGAAAAATCTTGAATTTAACAACAGTAACGCAGTAATGAAAGTTGAAAATTACGCACAACGAATTGATAAGCTTCAGAGTCAGATAGATGCTATAAATGCTAAGTATCAGGTTTCAACCTCAACAGTAGTATTCTCGTCACTCGGTGTTGCTGCAGGTCTTGCAATGATTGCCTTCAGTGTTTACTCAATCGTTAAG
>JAXJXP010000019.1:0-16251 GCA_036307445.1 Clostridia bacterium | reverse complement strand
GGACCGTCGCCGTCAACGTCAACCAAAATAAATTTTGGGACGTTTTGGAATGGGTTCTGTTTCCAAATCAAAGATTTGGACGAGCACCGCAGAGGACACCGGTCCCTACAATTTAATCGAAGTTCGTTGGTAAGAAATTTTGTGAATAGCGGTTGTTCGCCATTGTCGTCCTACGAGGCCGTTTGAAGGGGACCGGGGGAAATTGGAATCCCCCGGCGGGTTTTGGTTCTTTTGCACGCGCAAAAGAACGTAAATGAGCAAAGACAAGAATAAATTTTAATTTTAAATATAATGGAAACAACATAAAAAACTATGGACAAGCAGTAAAATTTGTTATATAATAATAGATGCAACGTGACCATATCCTTGGATAAGGAATAATTTAATAAACAAACTCTAATTCTAATTAGGCAAAAACGCATAGCCTTGTCTAAGTTAGGGTTTATTTGTTATATTACCTTACCAGGAGTCATGTTGCAGTGATTGTGGCAAATGCGTTTTTCGTGCATCGGCTACGGTCGGTGCATTTTTTAATTTTGGAGATGATTTGTTTGAGAGTTCCAAGATACATAATATAGCGAATTTTAGAGGATAACCCCGATGCTGAATATGTCAATATTGGGTTAGATGAAATAATCAATGAAAGCTACACAGATGCTTTGGCACGGCTTGCAACAATAAACGCAATATGCGTTTCCGATATATCGGACAGCGAAAAGGTGTCGGAAATATATGAACAAACAAAGTCCCGTCGGTAAACCCGACGGGATATATTTTTTATCTTGCAAATCTGATTGACTCAATTACCTGTGGCTCGATTGGAGCATCGGTAAAGTTTGTCTTTGTGTTAGCTATTCTGTCCACAACGTCCATACCCTCGGTAACCTTGCCGAAAGCGGCATACTTACCGTCTAAGTGCGGTGCATCCTGATGCATAATAAAGAACTGGCTGCTTGCAGAGTTGGGGAATGATGTACGAGCCATTGAAAGAACACCTCGCTCGTGCTTCAAATCATTCTTAACACCGTTTGCATCAAACTCGCCCTTGATGGATTCTGCTTCCTTGTGAGTCATATTCTCGTCATAGCCACCGCCCTGAATCATAAATCCTGCGATAACACGGTGAAAGATAAGACCGTCAAAGAACTTGTTCTCGATTAAATCGAGGAAGTTTGCAACTGTGATAGGTGCAATATTGGGATAAAGCTCGGCTTTGATAACGCCGCCGTCTCTCATTGTAATAACAATTTCACTCATATTCTTACTCCTCATCAATCTTTATAGTCTTTATAACCTGAGCCTCTTTGGGAACATCGTCAAACATTGCGTTAAGCTTGTCTGTTTCAACACTTGCAATCTTGTCAACAATCTCAAGTCCCTCGGTAATCCTGCCAAATGCTGCATAGTTGCCGTCAAGAGACGCGCTGTCTTGATGCATAATGAAGAACTGACTGCTTGCTGAGTTCGGCTCATTAGTACGAGCCATTGATATTACACCACGCTCGTGCTTTAAGTTGTTCTCAAAGCCGTTTGTTGCAAATTCGCCCTTGATTGAAGAAGCTGCCTTCTGATTCATATTTCCGGTGTAAAGCTCCTCGGTAAAGGCACCGCCCTGAATCATAAATCCTGAAATTACACGGTGGAAGATAAGTCCCTCGTAGAAATTCTCGTTGCAGAGCTTAACAAAGTTTTCAACCGTCTTGGGTGCAACGTCGGGATAAAGCTCGCCCTTCATTACCGAACCGTCCTGCATCTCAATAGTGAAGTCTATCGGCGCAGTATCGCCACCGCAGGAGCAGGTCATTGTTATCAGTAATAATGCCAGAATTAAACTAAAAATCTTTTTCATAATTTTATAGCCCTTTCTTCTTATTCTTCGGTAGCAGGTGTAGGCTCGCTTGCTTCTTCTGCATCCTCTTCTCGTGAGGTGAGAGCCATACTTACTACATTAACACCCTCAGCAAGCCTCATTATGCGAACACCCTGAGTCTGTCTGCCAAATGTGCTTATCTCGTCTGCGTGCATTCTGATAAGAATGCCCTCTGATGTAATTGTTATAATATCATTTTCGTCATTAACGGCTGCCATACCGATAAGCTTTCCTGTCTTTTCGGTAATCTTGTAGGTAAATACTCCCAGACCGCCTCTTGTTTGACACTTGTACTCGTCAAAATCGGTCTTTTTGCCGTAGCCGTTTTCAGTTACGCACAGAACGGACGTGTTGTCGGTAACCTTAACAGCGCCTATTACAAAGTCACCTGATTTTAGCTTGATACCCCTTACACCTCTTGTAGTTCTGCCCATAGAGCGAACATTGTCGGCACGGAAACGGATTGCCATACCCTTGTTGGTAGCAAGCATCAGCTCGTCATTGTCATTGGTGAGCATTACGCTGATAAGAACGTCATCCTCAACAAGCTCGATTGCACGAAGCCCAGACTGGCGGATTCTTGAATAGTCCATTATGTCTGTTTTCTTTACAGTACCGTTCTTGGTGATGAAGGTTAAGTAATTACCCTCGTCAAATGAGTCAATCGGAATCATCGCTGTAACCTTTTCGTCAGGCTCTAACGGCAACAGGTTTACTATCGCAACTCCCTTTGCCTGTCTTGTTGCTTCTGGTATGCGGTAGCCCTTCATCGAATATACCACACCTCTTGTAGTAAAGAAGAGAATGTTGCTGTGAGTAGAGGTTGTGAATATCTGTTCTACATAGTCCTCTTCACGTGTGGTATGTCCCGCAATACCTCTTCCGCCTCTGTGCTGAGCCTGATATGTTGTAACAGGAACTCTCTTGGTGTAACCGTTGTGTGTAAGGGTTACAACGATTTCCTCCTCCTCAATCAAGTCTTCAATATCGAGGTCGTCAGATACAGGCTCTATGTCAGTACGTCTTTCGTCGCCGTACTTTTCCTTGATTTTGATAAGGTCCTCTTTAACGATTTCGAGAACTCTGCCCTCATTTTCGAGGATTTCTCTGAACATCTTGATTTTTTCGTTAATCTCGGCAAGCTCGTTTTCAAGCTTATCTCTCTCCAAGCCGGACAAACGTCCCAAAGGCATCTGCCATATAGCTGTCGACTGTGCCTCATCAAGCCCAAATCTCTCTGAAAATATAGGACAAGCATCAGCAAATGACGATGACGAGCGGATAATTTTGATTATTTCGTCAATGTGGTCAACTGCAATCTTGTAGCCTTCTAAGATGTGAACTCTTTCCTCTGCTTTTTCGAGGTCGTAACGTGTGCGTCTTTCGATTACATCCTCCTGATGAGCGATATAGCAGTTAATCATCTCACGGAGGTTGAGGATTTTCGGTCTCTTGTCAACCAAAGCGAGCAAAATAACACCAAATGTCTCCTGCATCTGTGTAAACTTATAGAGATTATTCAGCACAACGTGCGGATTGGCATCTCTCTTTATGTCAATATAAAAATGTATGTTATCGTCCGACTCATCTCTTGTGCCTGAAACACCGTCTAAACGTCCGTCTCTTATAAGCTCGTTAATATGGCACTCAAGACGCTGCTTATTTACCTGATAGGGAAGCTCGGTAACGTGAATGCGGTTTCTGCCATTGGGAAGCTCCTCAATCTCGGCACGGGCACGCATTGTTATCTTGCCTCGTCCTGTTGAATATGCAGCTCTTATTCCGCTCATACCCATAATAAGACCGCCTGTCGGGAAGTCAGGACCCTTGATGTGCTCCATAAGCTCCTCAAGCTCAATCAACGGGTCATCTATTACGGCTATAATTCCGTCTACGACCTCGCAAAGATTGTGAGGAGGAACATTAGTTGCCATACCTACTGCAATGCCTGACGAGCCGTTTACAAGTAAATTCGGGAACCTTGACGGAAGAACGTCAGGCTCTTTTAGCTTGTCGTCATAGTTGGGCACGAAATCAACTGTATTCTTTTCAATGTCGCTTAGCATTTCTGCTGCCATTTTTGACATCTTAGCCTCGGTATAACGGTAAGCAGCAGGGGGGTCGCCGTCTATTGAACCGAAGTTACCCTTTCCCTGAACGAGCGGGTAACGAAGCGAGAACGGCTGAGCAAGTCTTACCATCGCGTCATAAACCGACGAGTCGCCATGAGGGTGATATTTAGCCAGCACGTCTCCGACTGTTGCGGCAGATTTCTTAAAGTCATTTTCATATGTCAGCTTTTCGCCGTACATATCATAGAGAATACGTCTGTGAACGGGCTTCATACCGTCTCGGACATCAGGCAGCGCACGGGACACAATAACGCTCATTGCGTAGTCGATGTACGACTGCTTCATCTCGTTATTTAGCTCTACGTCAACTATTTTCTGGTTAGCAATAGCTTCCATATCCAGAGCTTTTTCTTTAGCTTTTTTAGCCATGGGCATATGCCTCCGATTTTCATATTATTATATAGTACATTTTAACATATTTTCACATAAAAAGCAAGTAAAACACGCAATAAAAACCCTAGGGGGCCTAAATTTTTAAATATAAGAAAAACGAAAGCATAGGAATACAAAAACAAAACGACATTATGTAAACCAAAAACAAAAAAGTTTTCCACACCTTTTAATAGAGTGGAAAACTAAAAAAGTGCATATCTATCAAGTTTTTCGGACTTTTCCACATTTTCCACAGGGTTATCCACGAGGAAAGGGGGCAAAACAAACCGCATAACTTCGTAAAAAATTATTTTTCCACTTGGTTTACAAAAAATTATGAAAAAATCTGTGAAATTTTCCACTTTTTAAGGTGAATTATACGGTGAAAAGATTTTTTGAGGTCTTAAAACCAAGAAATAATGCCGTTTATGATAGCACAAAGCACATATGATAATTTTTCCACACCTGTGGAAAAAGCAACAGCAAAGGGGACAGGAATTATGTGGCATAATATTTATAAAAAACAAATAACATTGCGGAAAATATTCCTAATATACTGTTAAAAACAACGATTTTAATCCGTATAGGTTGACAAAAGGCATAGATTTGCGGTAAAATTACTATTATACAATGAAAGAATTTTTTTCTGTATAAATGATAGCGGAAGAAATTTATTAATCTCGACATAATTATTAAAGGAGTGAGTGTATGAAGATATTGTATGCAAGCTCGGAGGCGGCGCCCTTCGTTAAGACAGGAGGACTTGGTGATGTTGCAGGCTCTCTGCCGCAGGCACTTCGCGAAAAGGGAATTGATGCGCGTGTTATATTACCTCTTTACCGTTGTATTCCTCAGCAGTACAAGGACAAGATGACATATCTTAACCATATCTACATTGATATGGCATGGCGTAAGCAGTATTGCGGTGTGTTTTCTCTTGAGCTGGACGGCACTATCTTTTACTTCGTTGATAACGAATATTACTTTAACGGTGATAAGCCGTACGATTATATTCATCTCGATTGTGAGAAGTTTATTTTCTTCTCAAAAGCAGTTTTGTCTCTGTTGCCGACCCTGGATTTCAGACCTGATGTTATCAACTGTAATGATTGGCAGACGGGAGCTATCCCTGTTTTTCTGGACACATTTCAGGACAATCCATTCTATCGGGGAATCAAGACGGTTATGACTGTTCATAACCTCAAGTTCCAGGGCAGATGGAATATGGCTAAAATCAAGGACGTAATGGGAATAAGTAATTATTACTTTACCGACGATAAGCTGGAATATCATAAGGATGCGAATTTGTTAAAGGGCGGAATGGTGTATGCTGACAGAGTCAGCACTGTTTCGGAAAGCTACGCCGGTGAAATAACCACAGAGGAATACGGCGAGGGCTTAAACGGGCTTCTCTGGGCAAGACGTGATAACCTTACCGGTATTGTAAACGGTATTTCATATAAGGAATGGAACCCTGAAACCGACCCGATGATTTATAAGAACTACTCGGTTAAGGACTTCAGAGAGAATAAAAAGCTTAACAAGATTGCGTTGCAGGAACAGCTTAATATCCCTGTTGACGAGAATAAGTTTATGATAGGTATTGTTTCAAGACTTACCGACCAAAAGGGTTTTGACCTTGTTGCAGGAGCGTTGGAAAGCCTTGTTGCTGATGGCTGTCAGATTGTTATTCTCGGTACAGGGGATGAGAATTATGAAAATCTTTTCCGCCACTACGGCTGGAAAAATCCCGACGTTGTGAGTGCAAACATCTACTTCTCAAATGACCTTTCGCATAAGATTTATGCGGCTTGTGATGCATTTTTGATGCCGTCAAGATTTGAGCCGTGCGGTCTGTCGCAGCTTATTTCTATGCGCTACGGAACATTGCCGATAGTGCGCGAAACAGGTGGATTAAAGGATACAGTTGAGCCTTATAACGAATATACAGGCGAAGGAGTAGGCTTCTCGTTCGGCAACTATAATGTTTCTGATATGATTTACGTTATAAACTATGCTATGGATATATATTATAATCGCCGTGAGAACTGGAACAAGATAGTCGAAAATGCTATGAACCGTGATTTTTCGTGGGCTGTATCGGCGGATAAGTATATTGCTATGTACCGTGAGATTACCGGCATATACGATGAGCCGGTAAAAGAGGAAAAGAAACCGGCTCCAAAGAAAACAGCGGCGAAGAAGCCTGCTACAAAGAAGGTTGCTGAAAAAAAGCCCGCTGCAAAGAAGGCGGCTACTGAAAAAACAGCGCCCGAAAAGACTGCAGATAAGAAAACAACGACCAAGAAGACAACGGAAAAAAAGACAGAAAAGAAATAATACAAACTTGAAAGGAAACATAAATAATGGCAGAAAAGAAACTGACCGCAGCAGAGAAAAAGCTTGTTGCGGAGATTGAGGGAAAGATTTCAAGACACTTCGGAAAGGTGCTTGAAGATGCAACACCTAAAATGGTGTATACTGCTTGCGCTCTTACAGCAAGAGACAAGGTTATGGAAATGTGGGCAAAATCACACAAGCAGGTTAAGGAAGAAGGCTCAAAGAAGCTTTATTACTTATCTTTTGAGTTTTTGATGGGAAGACTTCTTGCCACAAATATCTTAAACCTTATGCAGACAGATGAGTACAGAAATGCGCTCGAATCAATGGGATATAAGCTGTCCGATGTAGTAGAGCTTGAAAACGATGCAGGACTTGGAAATGGCGGATTGGGACGTTTAGCGGCTTGCTTTATCGACTCATTGACAACTCTTGATTTGCCTGCATACGGCTGCACAATTCGTTACGAATACGGACTTTTCCGTCAGAAGATTGTTGACGGTTATCAGATTGAGCTTCCCGACTCATGGCTTGAAAACGGCAATGCGTGGGAAATTGCACGTCCCGAGGAAACTGTTGAGGTTAAATTCGGCGGCAGAGTTCATACCGATTGGGTAGACGGCAAATTTGTGTGCCACTATGAAAATGAGCATACAATCCTGGCAATGCCCTATGACGTACCCCTTGTTGGCTACGATTCAAAGATTGTAAACAAATTAAGACTCTGGTCGGCTAAATCGCCCGACTACTTCAATATGAGCGAGTTTAACCGTGGTAACTATATCCGTGCAGTTGAGGAAAAGCAGCTTGCGGAGGTTATTTCAAAGGTACTCTACCCCGAGGATAATCATACCGAGGGTAAGGAGCTTCGTTTAAAGCAGCAGTATTTCCTTGTATCTGCAACACTTCAGTGGATTTTGCGTGAGTATGAAACACGTTACGGCACAAATTGGGCAAATCTTCCTGACAAGGCTGTAATTCACATTAACGATACTCACCCGACCCTTGCAATCCCTGAGCTTATGCGAATTTTGATGGACGAAAAGGGACTCGGCTGGGACGAGGCGTGGGATATTACCTGCAGAACCTTTGCATATACTAATCATACTGTTATGTCAGAGGCGCTTGAAAAGTGGCCCTTTGATATGTTCAAGAAGATATTGCCGAGAATTTCTATGATAGTGGAAGAAATCAACCATCGTCTTATGGAAAGACTCGAAAACTTCTATCCCGGCGACACAGGCAAGCATAAGTGGATGGCAGTTCTTGCTGATAACAAGGTATTTATGGCAAATCTGTGCTTAGCTACCTGCTTTGCGGTAAACGGCGTTTCCGGACTTCATACAGATATTCTCAAAAAGGACATTTTTGCAGACTATTACAGAATGGACGAGAGCCGTTTTCACGCAATTACAAACGGCATCACCTTCCGCCGTTGGATTTGCAACTGTAACCCAGAGCTTGCAGACCTTATCACATCAAAAATCGGCAACAAGTGGATTAAGGACTACAACGAGCTTGCAAAACTTAAGAAGTTCGCAAAGGATAAGGAGTTCAAGGCAGAATTTGCAAAAATCAAGCATAATAACAAAGTTGCGCTTGCACAATACATTAAAGAGCATAACGGAATTGAAGTTAATCCTGACTCTATTTTTGATGTTCAGGCAAAGCGTCTGCACGAGTATAAGAGACAGCTGATGAATATTCTCCATATTCTTGCAGATTACAATAAGCTTGTTGAAAACCCCGATATTGACTATGTTCCGAGAACATTCATCTTCGGCGCAAAGGCTGCTCCCGGCTATACAAGAGCAAAGCTTATCATCAAGCTTATCAATACAATTGGTGAGAAGATTAACAATGACGAGAGAATTAAAGGAAAAATAAAGGTTGTATTCCTCGAAAACTATGGTGTTTCTATTGCAGAAAAGCTTGTTGTAGCGGCTGATGTTTCAGAGCAGATTTCGACAGCTGGTAAGGAAGCATCGGGTACAGGAAATATGAAGTTTATGCTAAATGGTGCCGTAACAATCGGAACGCTCGACGGTGCAAACGTAGAGATGCTTCAGGAGGTAGGCGAGGATAATATCTATATCTTCGGACTTACTGCAGATGAGGTTGAGGCAAGAGTAAGACTTGGCGACTCTCAGGAGGTCAAGAATATCTATGCAAGCAATAACGTGTTAAGACGTGTTATGGACCAGCTCATTTCGGGCGAGCTTGAGCCTACACATCCGCAGCTTTTCCAAGACCTTTACCAGACACTTTTGTTTGGCGATTACGGTTATGCGGATGTTTATATGGTACTTCGTGATTTTGACGCATACTGCGAAACTCACGACAGGATTGCCAAGGATTATAAGAACAGAGATAAGTGGCTCGAAAAGGCTATTATGAATACCGCCTCGGCAGGCTATTTCTCGTCCGACCGTACCATAAATGACTACAACGAAAAAATCTGGCACTTAAAACCTATTAAGTAAGACATACAAAGCGGCAGAAATCTGCCGCTTTGTATGCTTGTTAATTTTCCGCATTTTGCCATTATTTACGGCCTGGAGTACCCTTGTATGCCGTCGCTGTTTATAACGGCAATCTGCGAAAATTTCCTGTGCTTAATCTGCGAGAATATTGTAGGGGCCGCGTCCACGACGGTCCGTTAAATCAAACAAAAAAGGAACAGACCATAAATGAAAGCAGAACATAATTCGCATTCACACTTTTACCGCAAGCCGTTTGGAGCCGCAGTATGTGGCAAAGAGGTAACCATCTCAATTTCAATAGAAAATATAGGAGTACCAAAGCGGATTGAGTTTGTAACCAATACTGCACGTTATAGTATGTACTATACTCAGTCGCTGGGTGAGTATAATATCTATACAACTGTGTTGAAGCTCCCCGAAAAGCCCTGTAAGCTTTATTACTATTTTGAAATAGATACCGAGCAGGGCTTGTTTTACTATGGCAATAATGATAGCGCATTAGGCGGTGTCGGCAGGCTTTGGGACGGTGTACCCGAGAAGAAATATCAGATAACTGTCTATTCGCCCGATTACAAAACTCCAGACTGGTTTAAAAACAGCATTTGTTACCAGATATTCCCTGACAGATTTTGCAGGGACGGTGATTTCAGAGCAGAAAAACCGCATATGAAGAAACGGAATTGGGGCGAGCTGCCATATTATAAAGCCGAGCAATTTGGCGGTAAATTTGATTGCTCCGATTTCTTTGGAGGGAATATAGACGGCATTATATCAAAGCTTTCCTATCTTGCTGATTTGGGGATAGGAGCAATATACTTAAATCCAATATTTAAAGCCTACTCCAATCACCGCTACGATACGGGCGATTACGAAGAAATAGATGAGGTTTTGGGTACAGAAAAGGACTTTGAACGTCTTTGCAGCGAGGCGAAAAAATACGGAATACGCATTATCTTGGACGGTGTTTTTAACCACACGGGCAGCGACAGTAAATATTTTAATAAAAACGGAACATATGACAGTGTTGGAGCATATCAGTCGACAGAGTCTGCGTATTCTGCTTGGTACAGATTTTCCTCCCATCCGGACAATTACGAAAGCTGGTGGGGGATGGAAACTCTACCGCAGGTTGAGGAGATGGATGAAAGCTATCGTGATTATATAATTTCGGGCAAGAACTCGATTGTGAGAAGGTGGCTTAAAAAGGGTGCTGGCGGATGGCGGATTGATGTGGCAGATGAGCTTCCGGATAGCTTTATAAAGGAGCTTAGAAAGGCAGTCAAGGAAACGGACAACGAAGCGGTTATAATCGGTGAGGTCTGGGAGGATGCGTCAAATAAAGTGGCATACGGCGAGGAGAGGGAATACCTTTTGGGCGATGAGCTTGACTCGGTTATGAACTACCCCTTAAGAAATGCACTTATCGACTTTGCACTCGGCAGATGCGATGCGAAAGCATTTGATATGAGAATATCCTCAATAAAGGAAAACTATCCTAAAGAAACCTTTTATTCGCTTTTGAACTTCCTTTCGTCGCACGATGTAGAGAGGATACTTACCGTTTTAGGCGGTGACTGCCCTGATAACAAAGAGGAACAGGCGGCATATTATATGAGCGGTGAAAAGCTGAAAGTGGCTAAAAAAAGGCTTTTTGCTGTAATGACAATTCTCTTTTTAATGCCGGGTGTGCCGTGCTTGTTTTATGGTGATGAGGCAGGAATTCAGGGCTTTAGAGACCCATTTTGCCGTGCCTGCTATCCGTGGGGTAACGAGGACACGGAGATTTATGACGAGGTCAAAAAGCTTATTAAGCTTAGAAAAAGCTCGGACATCTTTGTTTCGGGCGATATGGAAACTGTCTACACTTATGACAGGGGCTATGCAATGCTTAGAAACGGCAAGGACGAAAAAGCAGTTATTCTTGCAAACTTAGGCGGTGAAAGCTGTATCAGGCTTGATGTTGCAAGATTTGGGATAAAAAAGCTTACTGACATTAATGGTGAAGAATTTTATTCGGATGATGGAATTTTTTATATTAATGTGGAAGAAACAAGCGCAAGAGTTTTGAAAGCATAAAATTTACATTTTATTTATACAAAAAGCTGATATTATAATAGAAACTAAATAATTCAGATGAATGGGGGATTATTATGTCCTGTAAAGAATACGAGTGGCGGCAAAATGAGCTGGGAGAATATAGCTATGTCGAGGTAAAGAGAAAGAAAAAGATGCCATCGTGGATTCTTACACTTTTGGTGTCGTCGGCTGTTTGTACGGCATTTCTTACGGTCTATTCGTTGTACGTAGTGCCAAATTTAAGACCCAATACGGTAATATCGCATTCGGTAAACGGCAGTGTGCCTGAAATCAGCGAGATTCCTGTTTCGGCAGGGTTTGCCGGTGTGGGTGAACGGGTGTCCGAGTCGATAGTATCAATTCCGGCACGCACAACAGGCGGCGGATTTTTCAGCCAGATGTTCTCTTATGGCGGCGGCTCAGGAGTTGTAGTGAGCAGTGATGGATATATACTGACAAGTGTAGCAGCCATTGAATCAGGCTCGGAGGCGGTCGTGCGTTTTGCTGACGGCACAGAGCAAAATGCGAAGGTTGAGGGTGTAGATAACCGACTGGGTCTTGCAATTCTTAAGGTTGAAAAGTCTGGTTTAAAGGCGGTTGAATTTGCTGATTCAAGCACTCTTCTTTCAGGAATGAACGTAGCGGCTATCGGCAGAGTAATGGGAAGCAATATCGGCACAACAATGTCAGTGGGCACAATTTGCGGAATAGATAACGGCGTAACAACACAGAATGGACAGACAATAAATCTTTTGCAGACGGACAGCGTCAGGGGAGAGGGAGCAGGAATAACCCTTCTGGATAGCAGCGGCAAGGCTGTAGGCTTTGTTACCGGAATGATTTCATCTAATGTAGAGGGTATACAGTTCGCAATCCCGTCAAATGATATAGTGCAGTCGATAGAATCGCTTATAAATATAGGCGCAGGTACAACAGGTCTTGTTATCGGCATACAGGGCATAGACACCGAATACGGTGTTGCGGTTGAAGCTGTCAACGAAGGCTCAGCTGCGGAAAAAGCAGGTATGAAGGTGGGAGACCTCATCATAAAGGCGGACGGAAGTGCCGTTAAGTCGGTTAATGAGATAAATAAGCTAAAGGCGGCGCATAAAGCAGGCGATATTATGACCTTTATTGTTTACCGTGACGGAGAGGAACGTACGATAGAGGTAAAGTTGGGATAAAGCTATGGCAAAGAAAAAACAGACAGTAACAAACGCAATGCGAATGCTTGATAAAATGGGCATAAAATATGATACTCTGGAATATGATGCAGGGGATGAAATAGGCGAGAATTTCGGTGAGCGAATAGCCGAGCTTTGCGGAATTGACCCTGCTGCGTCCTTTAAAACTCTGGTTGTTCGTGGCAAGGAAATCTACGTCTGCTGTATCCCTGTAAAAGAGGAGCTTGACCTCAAAAAGCTTGCTAAGTCATCAGGCGAGAAGAAGGTCGAAATGATACACGTCAAGGAGCTTTTGGGACTTACTGGCTATATAAGAGGCGGAGTTTCGCCGATTGGTATGAAGAAAAGGTACAAAACCTTTATCCACCAAAGTGTTCTCGATTTGGACAAAGCGGCAATTTCGGGCGGGGTGTGCGGTGTAACGCTTGTTATGCAGCCTTCCGATTTAATCAAGTCAGCGGAAGCGGAAACGGCCGATATTATAAAATGAGAGGGGAACAAAAATGGCAGTATTTAATAAAGCAGATATCCTTTTGCCGAAAACGGATATGGAAAAATGGAGTGTAGTTGCGTGCGACCAGTTCACATCACAACCTGAATACTGGGCAGAGACCGAGAGAATAGCAGGCGATACGCCGTCAACGCTCAATCTCGTTTTCCCTGAGGTATATCTTTCCGAGGGAAGAGGTAGAATTGAAAAAATAAATAAGACTATGCAGGAGTATCTCGATAGCGGACTTTTTGCGGAATATAAAAACAGTCTTATTTATATAGAAAGAACTGTTGCAGGAAAGGTCAGACAGGGGCTTGTCGGAGCGGTTGATTTGGATGCGTACGACTTTCATAAGGGTGCCAAAAGCGCCATAAGAGCAACTGAGGGCACTGTTATGGAGCGTATTCCGCCCAGAGTTGAGATAAGACGTGATGCGCCGTTGGAGCTTCCGCACGTTATGCTTCTTGTTGACGATAGCGAAAGGACAATAATTGAGCCGCTTAAAAATAGCGAAAAAACACCGCTTTACGATTTTGATTTGATGCAAAAGGGCGGACATCTATCAGGCTGGCTTTTGTCTGATAGTGCGGCAGATAGCGCACTTAATGCGATTGCCAAACTGGAGAAAACAGCTCCTGATGGACTTTTGTTCGCGGTGGGCGACGGTAACCACTCGTTAGCTACTGCAAAGACCTGCTGGGAAAAAATCAAAAAGACACTTTCTCTTGAAGAACAGATAAACCACCCTGCAAGATTTTGTCTTGTAGAGCTTGTAAATATCCACTCGGAAGCACTTGTCTTTGAGCCTATACACAGAGTTGTGTTTGGTTGTGATGCTGAAAAGCTTGTAGCAAAGCTTAAGAGCGAGTGCGGAGGAGAGGGATATATTGTGAAGTGCGTAACGTCAAACGGCGAGGAGGAAATATCGCTCTCAGCCGACTTGTCAAAGCTTGCGGTGGGAGTTCTGCAGAACTTCCTTGATAAAGAGGGAGTAGAGGTTGACTATATCCACGGCGACGATGTTTGTCGTGAATTGGGCAAAAGAGCGGAAAATGTCGGATTTTTGCTTCCCAAACCTGATAAATCAGACCTGTTTAAGTCGGTAATAAAGGACGGAGCATTGCCGAGAAAAACATTCTCAATGGGTGATGCAAATGAAAAACGCTATTATACCGAAGCAAAGAGAATAAAATGAACTTTTTGACTGTCCATATTTAACGTATTGTAGGGACTGGCGTCCTCTGCGGTGCTCGTCCAAATCTTTGATTTGGAAACACCGCCCATCCAAAACGTCCCAAAATTTATTTTGGTTGACGTTGACGGCGACGGTCCGCGAAGGAACGACATCACTGTCGTTCCTTTTTTAAAAAGAATAACATACCCCTTGAAAAACGGCAAATAAAGTGATATAATAAATCCATTATTGACAGGGGGCATAGGAATGAACGGGAGAATAGGATTTGATAACGAAAAATATCAAAGAATGCAATCGCTTTATATCCGTGAGCGTGTGCAGAAGTTTGGCGACAAGCTGTACTTAGAGCTTGGCGGCAAGCTTTTTGACGACTATCACGCATCGAGGGTACTGCCCGGCTTTGAGCCTGACAGTAAGATAAAGATGCTGATGCAGCTAAAGGACAAGCTTGAGATAGTAATTGCAATCAGCGCTATTGATATAGTTAAAAATAAAGTCAGAAATGACTCCAACCTGACCTATGACCTTGATACCCTGCGCCTTATTGATGCATTTGAGAGCCTTGGTTTTATGGTGGGGAGTGTTGTAATAACTCAGTATAGCGGTCAAAGTGCTGCTGATGTGTTCAGGAAAAGACTTGAAAATCTCGGTATATCTGTATTCTTGCACTACCCTATCGAGGGCTACCCGTCAAATATTGAACTGATTGTAAGCGACGACGGCTTTGGTAAAAACGATTATATCGAAACCACCAGACCGATTGTTGTAGTAACTGCTCCAGGACCCGGCAGCGGCAAAATGGCAACCTGTCTTTCTCAGCTTTATCACGAGAATAAACGGGGTGTAAAAGCAGGCTATGCCAAGTTTGAAACCTTCCCTGTCTGGAACTTGCCCTTAAAACACCACGTCAATCTGGCGTATGAGGCTGCAACGGTTGACTTGAATGACGTTAATATGATTGACCCGTTCCACCTTGAAGCATATGGCGAAACTACCGTAAATTATAACCGTGATATTGAGGTTTTCCCTGTTCTTAATGCGATATTTGAGAAGATTTTGGGCGAAAGTCCATATAAATCACCTACCGATATGGGTGTTAATATGGCAGGAAACTGTATTGTTGATGACGAGATTGTACGTCAGGCATCAAAGGACGAGATTATCAGAAGATATTATCAGGTCTTAAAGGATAAAGCCAACGGAAAATGCGGCGATGAAACTCTGCTCAAAATGGAGCTTATAATGAAGCAGGCAGAGGTTGATTGCAGTCAGAGAGCGGTTGTCAAGGCTGCTAAAGAGAGGGAAGAGGCAACGGGTGGTCCGTCTTGTGCAATTCAGCTTGTTGACGGAACGATTGTTACAGGCAAAACCTCATCACTTCTGGGTGCGTCAAGTGCGGCGATTTTGAATGCGCTTAAGGAGCTGGCAGGGCTTGCAGATGAAATTCACCTCATTTCACCTGAGGTAATTGAGCCGCTTCAGAGCCTCAAAATTGAACATTTCGGCAGTAAAAACCCAAGATTGCATATAGATGAAACATTGATTGCGCTGTCCATTTGCGCTGCTAATGACGATGTTGCCAAAAAGGCGCTCGGCGGACTGAGTAATCTAAGAGGTGCGGAGGCACATTCGTCGGTGCTGCTGTCGCAGACGGACGAAACAAGCTTTAAAAAGCTTGGTATAAACCTCACCTGTGAATCGGTGCATAATAAATAAATGTAGGGACCGTCGGTTACGACGGTCCCTACATTTATTCGACAATATCTATCAGACTAACTTGTACAAAATGCCTAAAAGGCAATAAATTTAATGACACAAATGACAAATTGACCAAAAATTAATAAAATTAAGTTGACATTCTGTAAAAAATGTATTATAATCGTAACATAGGAATAATGGGCTAAACAGCACATAGTGTATGTGGATTTGAGGGATAGCATTAGGCAAGTTATGTTGTTTTAGATGCGTTTTCGCAGTCAACTTGTCATAAGGCATATTATCGGAAGTTATATTTTTACCGAAAGTGATATAAATTCTGATTTTCCTTATTTTTACTTATAGAGGAAAGTTTTTACATAAAATTGTGATAACCAGCTCTATATTTCT
>JAXJXP010000018.1:0-2422 GCA_036307445.1 Clostridia bacterium | reverse complement strand
TGGATGCTGTTTGGCGGAGTCGGCGCCATCTTTGGTATTGGCGGCACTCTTGGAACACAGGCGCTTCTTAAAAAAAGAAAAACAAAGAATAGCGAACAAAACGCATAATTTGAAGAGTGGAGTTTACTATGAAAAAAGCATTTAGAAGAATATTGGCTTTAGTACTTATTGCGGCGCTTCTTCTTACGTCGAATTTTTCGGCATTTGCCGCGATAGAAGAGGTTTACCTCAGCGATCTGCGTATCATTTACGCAGAGGATTACAGTGAGGCAAAAGATATTTTAAGCAGTACCGATTTTAAGGATTATAAGCTTTTAAACGAAAACCTTAATGAGGGCACTAAAAAAATCGGCGTATGGCTTGCCTACAAGACCACCACCGATATTGAAGATGCTATTACCGATCTTTCCGTAATGCAGATGGACGGTGGTTACCAAGAGGGTAACTATCAGGAAATGATTAAAGATAGCCTTGAAGAGTATAAGAAGATGGGCGACGAATATGAAAAGGTTATTGAATATTTTAACGAAGCCTATGACGCTGACCATTTTCCGGCTCTGATGGCCCATCGCCAGTTGAATCTTTATACGATCAAAACGGAGGGCATTGACCAAAAATATGTCCCCGATTTTGAGGGGGAATTGCTTGGCGATATTTTCTACGACGGCATCGACGGCAAAGAACTTGCCACCATTTTTATGGAGGGCAATATCCATGTGCTTAACAACATCCGCTCCCTGCTTTCTATGGGTGTTTCCTACAATGAGGATGGCATGACCTATCTTGACAAGGTTGGCGAAGCGGCGGCAGAGATGAACGATGACCCTGATGTTTTCGTAGATGACAGCGAAAGAGATTATGATGCACTATCAGCATTGATAGCTCCCACAATAACCACCCTTAAGGATATGTTCCATGAGTTTGCGTCTTATGAGAAAGACCTGAACTTTGAGGATAATGAAATCGCCGATGAGGAACTGAAATATGCCGAGCATAAAACCCTTGCCAATCAGACTCGCGCGGTGGAGTATTTGGATGGCAAAACCCTTTATGAATTTTGCTTAGATTACGAGGTAGATAAAGAGGATTATTCCGCTTTGTATCCGCTGGTAGCCGCTCTTAACGACGGTCAGGAAGTGATGACCAAGCTTGCTTGCTACTATGATGTCGTGCGCTACAGTATGAGCGATTATCCCGAGGAGTATCTGGAAAGCGAAGTGGAAAAACTCGAAGAAGTGTACAGCGAGAATCCTTTTAACGTGTACGAGGGCGTAGACCGCAGCGTTTTCAAGGGTACCTTCTCGCTGACCACCAATGCTTATCGTGCGGATGCCTATAACGAAACGAACACGCTTGCTGATGCCTTCTTCGGCGGTTGGAAGAACACGCTGCTGACCTCCATAGAAATTGGTGTCGGTGCCGGCGGTATCGGTTTTATGATCTGGGGCGCTTTTGAGAAGAAGGCGGAGAATGCCGCCGCCATCGCCGCCAAAAATGAAGCGATCGAAAAAGCAACCGCTCTGTATAACTCGAAGATGGCCGATGCTGTGAATGCTGTGGCAAGCAAAACAATGCAGCTTGACCCGTCAATATCCTCCCAAGATGTGGTAAATAACTTGCTGAGTAAATATTTATCGCAGTTCGATACCTCAGGTATGACATTTGGTGCCAAGTTTAATGTTTTGAAATATTCATATAAAGATATAATGACAAAATTGACTACTGATGAATATATGCAATATGCGAATGTTAATAAACTCGTGGTCAACGCTAAAGAACAGTTTAAAGCCGAAAACACCCAACTGGTTGCCGACCAGGTGAGAGAGGCTACCACGACCCAGATGGCGACCTCCACGGTTCTCTATATCGTCGGCGGTATTATGTTGCTCTATTCTGCTCTGATGATCGGTTGCACGATACACGACTATTACTATCCGGATTATGCGGATGTTCCGCTTTCGATGGTGGATCTGCGCGAAACGACTCACGGCGACCGCTATATTAAGTACGAAGTAGTACGTGAGGCAGAGGCAAAGAAGAACGGCGACTATGCCGCAGGCGACCTTAATGCTTTTTCGGCGCAACGCTGGAACGCACTCTACTACACCAAGAGCTACGAAGCAGGCAAGCCCCTTCTTGCCGATGAATTTGTGCTCAGCACAAAAAACAACAAAGCCAAAGACGGCTACACCCCCGTTCACCGCTTCGGCGAGGAGATTTGCTACGACCTTAATAAGTATAACTTCAGCAATAAATCTCCCAGCATCTATCTTTCTGTTAAACAGTCGAAGAACGATAAGTCTGCCGTTGCTGATGTTCCCGAGGTAGTTGGCTCTATCTTCGGGGGCGGCCTCTGGATGTTGTTTGGCGGAGTCGGCGCACTCTTTGGTGTTGGTGGTACACTTGGAACACAGGCACTTCT
>JAXJXP010000017.1:0-1983 GCA_036307445.1 Clostridia bacterium | reverse complement strand
TTGCAATGTACAAGGCAAAAGATTTCGAAGACGCTCTTGATAAAGCAGAAAGACTTGTAGAAGACGGCGGATTCGGTCATACATCTTCTGTATATCTTAACGATGTAACAGAAACAGAAAAAATAAATGCATTCGCTGCAAGAATGAAAACTTGCCGTATCTTAGTAAATACTCCTTCTTCTCACGGTGGTATCGGTGACCTTTACAACTTCAAGCTTGCTCCGTCACTTACACTTGGTTGCGGTTCTTGGGGCGGTAACTCGGTATCAGAAAACGTTGGTGTTAAACACCTTATCAATATTAAAACAGTAGCTGAAAGAAGGGAAAATATGCTTTGGTTCCGTGCACCTGAAAAGGTATATATTAAAAAAGGCTGTCTGCCTGTTGCTCTTGATGAGCTTAAAAATGTAATGGGTAAGAAGAGAGCGTTTATCGTAACAGATACATTCCTCTATGAAAATGGTTATACAAAAGCTATCACAGATAAGCTTGACGAAATGGGTATCGTACACACAACATTCTTTGATGTACAGCCTGATCCTACTTTGAACAATGCTAAAAACGGTGCTGCTCAGATGCAGGCATTCAAGCCTGACACAATCATCGCTCTCGGCGGTGGTTCTGCAATGGACGCAGCAAAGATTATGTGGGTACTCTACGAACATCCTGAAGCAGACTTCATGGATATGGCAATGAGATTCATCGACATCAGAAAAAGAGTTTACACATTCCCGAAAATGGGCGAAAAAGCATACTTCATTGCAATTCCTACATCTGCAGGTACAGGTTCTGAAGTTACACCTTTCGCAGTTATCACAGATGAAGAGACAGGTGTTAAATATCCTCTTGCAGACTATCAGCTTATGCCTAACATGGCAATTATCGATACAGACTTCCATATGTCTGCACCTCGTGGCTTAACAGCTGCTTCCGGTATCGACGCTGTAACACATGCAATCGAAGCTTACGCTGCAATGCTTGCAACAGATTACACAGACGGTCTTGCACTTAAATCTTTAAAGACTGTATTTGAATACTTGCCAAGAGCTTACGAAAACGGTCAGACAGACGTTGAAGCAAGAGAAAAGATGGCAAACGCTGCTACAATGGCAGGTATGGCATTTGCAAATGCATTCCTTGGTGTATGTCACTCTATGGCTCACAAGCTTGGTGCATTCCATCACTTACCTCACGGCGTAGCAAACGCTCTTATGATTGAAGAAGTATTGAGATTCAATGCTGCAGAAGCACCTGCTAAGATGGGTACATTCTCACAGTACGATCATCCGCACACACTTGCTCGCTATGCTGAAGTAGCTGATTACCTTGGAATCAAGGGTAACACAGATACTGAAAAGCTTGAAGGTCTTATTAAAGCAATCAACGACCTTAAGGCAAGAGTTGGAATCAAAGAAACAATCAAAGATTACGGCGTAGATGAAAAAGTATTCCTTGACAATCTTGACGAAATGGTAGAACAGGCATTTGACGATCAGTGCACAGGCGCTAACCCAAGATATCCTCTTATGGCAGAAATCAAGCAGATGTACTTAAATGCTTACTACGGCAAACACTTTGAAGAAAAAGAAATGCCTACAGCAAAAGATATTAAGACAAATGCAAAACCGGATGCAATCAAAGGTGTATACAATAAAGGCAAGAAAGCCTGAGTCAAATTGAAGAGGAGGAATAAATCATGAAACTTGAAAGAGTAATTGCAGTTAGAAACAATAAAACAATCTACCGTGATGGTGACAGATGTGTAAAGGTGTTCGATGAACACTATTCAAAAGCCGATGTATTAAACGAAGCACTTAATCAGGCGAGAATCGAAGAAACAGGTCTTAACATTCCTAAAATCCTTGAAGTAACAATGGTTGACGGAAAGTGGGCAATTGTTTCTGAATACATCAAAGGAAAAACACTTGCACAGATTATGGAAGAGGATCCTGAAAACAAGGATGCATACATTGAAAAGTTAGT
>JAXJXP010000016.1:0-6773 GCA_036307445.1 Clostridia bacterium | reverse complement strand
GAATTACACTCACCAATGCAGGTGCAACTTATCCCTACGGCAAGGACCCGCAGGACAGCAACATAAGAATTGCTCCGTCATTCCCGACAACCGATGAGCTTGAAATGGCTATGCAGGTATTTACACTTTGCGTAAAGCTTATAAGCTGTGAAAAACTTCTCGCTGAGAAAGCGTAATTCTACAATAAAAAATGCGACGGTTTAACCGTCGCATTTTTCATATTTAGTTATCAAGTCCGTGTTTTACTCTGTCTCGTTCTTCTGCCGCTTTGCCATCATTAAATCTGTCAAGAGTACCAACAAGATAGCCGGTAATTCTTCTGATTCGTTCAAACTTTGTACCGTGCTCTTCCTCACTTCTTCCACACATCGGGCAAGTATCACCTATAATACCTGTATAGCCGCAAATCGGGTCTCGGTCTACAGGATGGTTAACCGAGCCGTAGCCGATACCTGCGTCATGCATAGCACGGATAATCTTCTCGAAAGCATCAAGATTCTTAGTCGGGTCACCATCAAGCTCTACATATGAGATATGACCTGCGTTTGTGAGAGCGTGATATGGAGCCTCTGTCTTAATCTTCTTGAATGCACCAATATTGTAGTGAACAGGAACGTGGAATGAATTTGTATAATAATCACGGTCTGTTACACCCTCAATTTCACCGTAAATCTTCTTATCCATTCTTACAAATCTGCCGCTCAAGCCCTCTGCCGGTGTAGCAAGAAGTGTAAAATTGAGCTTTGTCTTTTTGCTTTCCTCGTCCATTCTTGAACGCATATGAGAAATTATATCAAGACCCAAATTCTGCGCTCTTTCACTCTGTCCGTGATGCTCACCGATAAGTGCAACGAGAGTTTCTGCAAGACCGATAAATCCGATTGAAAGTGTTCCGTGCTTTAGAACCTCACGAACATAGTCATTTGGACCTAATTTTTCAGAGTCAATCCACACACCCTCTCCCATAAGGAACGGGTAGTTAAGAACACGCTTATTGGCCTGAATTTCAAATCTGTCAAGAAGCTGTCCTATTACCAAATCAATCTTTCTGTCAAGCTCTTCAAAGAACCAGTTTACATCGCCCTTTGCCTTAATTGCAATTCTTGGAAGGTTAATTGATGTAAATGAGAGGTTACCTCTGCCGTTGCTGATTTCTCTTTCGGGATCATGCACGTTACCGATAACTCTTGTACGGCAACCCATATATCCAATTTCTGTTTCAGGTGTGCCCTTATAGTACTTGAGGTTAAATGGGGCATCCTGGAATGAGAAGTTGGGGAACAGTCTTTTAGCACTTACTCTGCAAGCAAGCTTGAAGAGGTCATAGTTGGGGTCTCCAGGATTATAGTTAATTCCTTCCTTAACTCTAAAAATCTGTATCGGGAAGATAGGAGTTTCACCATTACCAAGACCTGCCTCATTTGCAAGAAGAACGTTTCTCATTACCATTCTTCCCTCTTCGCTCGTATCCATACCATAGTTGATTGACGAGAACGGAGTCTGTGCACCTGCTCTTGAATTCATAGTGTTAAGGTTATGGATAAATGCCTCCATTGCCTGATAGGTAGCTCTCTCTGTTTCCTTTACAGATGTTTCTGACGCATACTTCTGAGCTTTCTTTGCTTCCTTTTCGTCAACACCAAGCTCTTTAAGCTTTGGAAGTTCTGCCTTCTTATAGTCGTCATTATCAGCAATTCTAAGTACCTTGCCGGCTGCTACAAGCTCCTTACGGATTGCCTTCAATACTTGCTCATCAATTACCGTACCCGTTGTAAGCTCAATAGCCTTCTGTAAATTTTGCGTATACTTTCTCTGATATGTCTTAACAACACCCGGAGCCATACCGTAGTCAAAGTTAATAATACTCTGACCGCCGTGCTGGTCATTTTGATTTGACTGTATAGCAATACAAGCAAGCGCGGAATAGCTTGCAATATCATTCGGCTCACGAAGAACACCGTGTCCTGTGGAAAATCCGTTTTCAAACAGCTTCAAAAGGTCAATCTGCGTACAGGTGGTTGTCATTGTAAGGAAGTCCAAATCGTGAATATGTATATCTCCCCGCTTATGTGCTTCAGCATACTCCGGCTTTAATACAACCATCTCATAAAACTGTTTTGCACCCTCTGATCCGTACTTAAGCATTGTACCCATTGCAGTATCGGCATTTACATTTGCATTTTCTCTCTGTAAATCTGAGTCCTTTGCATCTTTAAATGTAATATCCTCATAAATCTGCATAAGGTTAGTTTTCATTTCACGCACTCTTGTACGCTCGGAACGATAAACCATATATGCTCTTGCAGTTCTTACATGACCGTTCTTTACAAGAACTCTCTCTACACAGTCCTGAATCTGCTCAACTGACGGGACATCAAAACCAATCTCCTCCAACTCAAACACAACCTGTTGTGCAAGCTTTGAAGAATACTCAATATCATCTCTTTGTGTACTTGCGATAAAAGCTTTATTAATAGCATCGCTTATTTTTTCAAGATTGAACTCTACTTGTCTTCCGTCTCTTTTTACAATTTTCTCTACCATTGAAACAAAATCTCCTTCCTTAAATATTGTTATTCAATATGTATTTAATAAGCATTTCTCATAAAAAAAGACATACCTATTGTTGTGTACCTCATCCTTGTCTTATCAAATACCATATATTGTGCTTCTATTGAATTATAACTCAATATTATGTACCTGTCAACCACTTTTTCAGCTTTTCTATTTCCATTTTTAACCTTATATTCCAAAAACCACATAAACACTTGCTTTGTAAGTAATGTTACATTTATGTTACATTGTTTCACTATATATTGTGGTTGTTTATTGTAACAAACACAATAAGTAAACAAAGCTACCGAATATATCAGTAGCTTTGTTTATGTTTAAAAACAATTTTCCCATTTTCGATTGCCTCAATAATTACCGCAAGAGCATGATTGTCATTATCAACAGTGATATAATCGGCTACATCCCTGACCTCTTTAATTGCATTCGAAACCGAAACACCAGCTCCTGCAAGACTCACCAGCGAAATATCATTTTCATTATCTCCTACACCAACTGTCTTTTTACGGTCTATTCCAAGCATTTTTGCAAGCACAAGCATTGCTTCTCCCTTGCCTACACCTTTCGGCAACAGCTCGTAATAGTGCTTATAGCTTTGGATAAACGTATACTTTTCCGCAAACTGAGACTCACCTAAAAGTCGTTTTAATTCTGGCATATCCTCAAGCTCAGCCATAAAAATAACCTTTTTCCAACGGTCTTTAATTTCATTATGTTCGATTGATATTTCGGGAAGCCGCTCTATCATTACGTGCTCCCTTGTAAGTCTGTTAGAGCGACAATGATATGCACCAAAGTTTGTACATACCTCTACACCGATTTGCGGCATACGTTCCTCTACATACTCTACAACTCTTGCAGCTTCATCATCAAGAAACATTTCCCATAACAACCTGTCGTTCTCAAAATCATAGATAGCTGCTCCATTAAAGCATATCATAGGAACATTTGGTACAATGTACTGTAGAGCAATCTTTGCCCCGTGGGGTACTCTCCCTGTACAAAAGGTGAATTTTCCGCCCTCAGCCATAAAGTATTCTATTACATTCTTGTTTTCATCGGATATTGCCCTCTCAGAAGTCAGTAGCGTATCATCAAGGTCGCTACAAATTAATATTCCGTCAAATTTACCCATTCCTTTCCTCCCGAGGTTCTATATCTTTAGTTACATAACATACATTATCACAAATATCAAATGCTGCTTGCTTATGGCTTACAATTATACAGGTTTTATCTGTCATTTTACGTATAGCCTCCAAAAGAGCGAGCTCGGTTGCAGAATCAAGCGCAGATGTAGATTCATCAAGCAGAAGCACGGGTGCGTCGTATAGAAGTGCTCTAGCAATCGAAATCCGCTGTGCTTGTCCTTCCGAAAGACCGAGGCCTTTTTCACCTATTTTTGTATCAAGTCCGTTATCAAGAGTCTTGATAAACTCCCATATTTGCGCAACCTTTGCAGCATTAATAATTTCATCCTCACTTGCATCTGGTCGTGCAAAAGCAATATTTTCCCTTATAGTTCCCGAAAGTATCATATTCCCCTGCGGGACGTAAGAGAATAGTTTTCTGGTGTTTCTACCTATATTATATCGTTTTTCACCGTCAGAAAGATAAATGCTTCCCGTTTCCGGTTTAAGTATGCCAAGAAGAAGCTTTATAGAGGTACTCTTTCCTGCTCCCGACTCACCCGCAACAACGACACATTCTCCCTTTTTTATACACATATTAACCCCTGACACTACAGAGTCCTCGGCATAATGGAATGTAACATTGTCAAATACAATCTCTTCAAGCTTATCGTAAATATCAGCAGAAATTTCATCACCCGTCCTAACCTCATCAGGCAGGTTTTCAATTTCGATAAGTCTTTCTGTTGATGCAATTACTCCAAATACCTGCGGTACTAAGCTTGATACATTCTTAAAAGGTGTCTGAATTTTATTAACAAGCTGGAGAATTGCTGTCAAATCACCGTAACCCAAAATACCTGCCGCAAGTCTGTGTGCTCCATAAGCAAGCGCAAAATAATATCCTGCATTAAATATCACAAACATACCAACATTGGCTACAATTGAAACAAGGACTCGCACAACCTTCAAATGATAGCTGCGTCTTTGCAGCATTTCAGCATGGTCAAGCGCAATTTCCTCACCGCAAAACGACTTCACCACCAAAATATTCTGCAAAATCTCAAGCATAAATGATTTTGTATCCCCGTCCGCACTTTGACATTCCTTATGAAGCTTTTTGTACTTTGAAGAATACAATCGTGCCCCGATTGCAACCAGCGGTCCGATGGCAAGTATAATAAGTGCAAGAGTTTTATCAATGTTCCACAGCATAACAAAACCGCCAATAATGCTGGTAATAAAGAGCGCCGCAGACGGAATTATTCCTATTATACCATTTACAATCACATTTATATCACTGTTAAGACGGTTAAGTAATTCGCCAGAATGATATTGAGATATAGAGAGGTAATTCTTATTCATCATACGCCTGAATACATTTCTTTTGAGCGCTATTTCAAATCTTGACATTGCATGAACGTTTATAAAGTTAATTCCAATTTGAAACGCAAGCTGTATAACAAGCAAAATAACCAATATTATTGACGCGTTCATCAGATTACCAGAAACAGACATTGTTGCAATATCAATAACATTTTTTGATGCAGTAACAAAACTAAGCTGTAATAACGAAAATACAACACTAAGCACCGTCAGCAACAAAATAAAGATTCGGCTTTGGCGACTGTTTTTCCACAGCCATTTAAAGACATTATTACTTTTTTTCAAAGGTATTGCCTCCTGAAACTTATAAAATGTAACCTCTTGTGAAGGTGTCATAAGGAAGTATCATTACTTCCTCAACCGGTTCTTGCGGCATTTCCGACTCAGAATAGTAAGCAATTTCGTCAAGTCTCTTGAACACATATCCCGAGCTCTTGAGATAGTCAATTACACTTCTTAAAGAGCTTACGGTAGCACGTCTTGCAGTTGCATCTTCCATCAAGAGTACAACCGGCTTAGAACCGCAGTAATCCTTTACATAGTTTAGTATATCATCTGAATTTCTTGTACCGTCATCGCCGTTATCAACACTCCAGTCGACAAAATAATAATCCTTTTCGGCCAGCTTTGCTCTGTACTCCTGTTTTACACTTCCGTAGACGCCGGAGTTAAAGCTGCCGCCTGGCATACGTACAAGATTATAAGCCGGCTGATCGGTAATCTCTGTTATAAGCGCTTCTGTCTTTTGGACCTCATCCCAGAAAGTGTCCCAGCTTGTATATATTGTGCTGTACTTTTGCGTGTATGTATGATTTGCAAGAAGATGTCCTTCCTCATAAGTACGTTTTGCTATATCTTTATTTTGCACAAGCTTTTCGCCAAGTTCAAAGAAGGTGGCTTTGATGTTGTATTCAGCAAGAATATCAAGTATTTCAGGAGTTGTTGCCTTATTAGGACCGTCATCAAATGTAAGGCAGCAAACCTTATCCTTCTCGCCCTGTGCCGTTTTGAATATATCAAGAAGATTGTTGTTTTCAGAAGGTGCAGGATAATATCCTATTGGTGATACTGGTACTAATTCTTCGCTTTCCTCCAAAGGAGCCTCTTCAGGCTTTGGCGTCTCTTGAGCCTCCGGTGCATCATTAACAACCGGAGCCGGTTCATCACCCTTTATAGTATCTACAAGCCTGTTAAAGCCCTCAACAGGATTAAACTCAGGAAGTGTGAAATTAAAACTATCAAATATTCTCACAATGCCAACTGCAACAGCTACAAGAATAATTATAGTAATTATTGTGCATCTGATCCTTCTGTTTCTTCTCCTTTTCCTTTCTCGCTCTTTTATACGTCTTGCAATTCGTGAATTAGGGTCATAACTGTATTTATCCATATCCACCGCTCCATTCTGTGTATATAATCATAGATATTTTATCACAATTATCTTTCTTATTCCACCTTTTTTTAATAATTTTAATAATTTTGTACATAATTTAAACAATAGAAAAATTTTTTAAAAAAAATTTAAATAAGTTATTGACAATCCTGATAAATTCTGCTATAATAGTTTAGTCAGTCGATATGAAATGTGCGGGTGTAGTTCAATGGTAGAATCCCAGCCTTCCAAGCTGGTCGTGTGGGTTCGATTCCCATCACCCGCTCCAAATGTGTGCACCTGTAGCTCAGTCGGAT
>JAXJXP010000015.1:0-2108 GCA_036307445.1 Clostridia bacterium | reverse complement strand
CAAAGCGACACCGTAAAATGCTCTCATCAAAATCTCAAGTGCAGGAATTTTCCATTCCTTTTTGGTTAATACCGTATAGGCAATCAAAGCCAAAACACCAATTACAGAAATAACAATATGTGCGGTCATACCGGTAGCTCTGAGTAAAAACAACAGAACACCGATAAGCAGCATAATTGGGGCAAAAATCATATCTTTTTTCATAGTGGTTTCCTCCATATAACTCGGAATATCACTGGCTTTTTCAATCGCCGCCAATTCTTCTGCGACGGCTCGAATATGCTTTGGCGCCTGATATTCCGGAGTGTTCAATACATAGTTCCTTATTCGATTTTGTTTTTGCTATATGATATTTGCTCTAATCTTCCTGTAACAAATATACACATTGAACCGGCCATCAATATGCCCACCAAAGGAACAATCATATACAGCAATCTGGTTCTCACTGCCGGGAAGCCAACAATAAAAATCAAGTATAAAAGAATCTCTAAGCCTACCATTGCAAGTGCCAGGCGCAAGCCTTCCTTCTTCTCATACCTTTCGGACAAAAGAGCGGCATCTAAAGCCAACAATACCAAAATAAATTTCGCCAGGAAACTGTAGATTCCCTCAATACCACCAGTCTGCAGTAATGAAACTCGTATCGCTTCCAATAGAGCATAGCCGATAACCAGACTTTTAAAGTATTTGGATTCTTTTTTGTTGAAATAGTAAACACCAAACACTATGGTAGCCATACAAATCATCGCTTGACCACCATACACAACGAGTCTGTTTAGGTCATTTACAAGATCTAAAGATGTAAAAACGCCAAACAGGGATATAATTAATGCTCCTGTCATTAATACTATTTGCAGCAAAATTAATACACCTGTTTTTTTAGTTATGCTGTACTTGTCAATCATTTCTTTATTATTCACTTCTAAATCTCTCCTTTCTTGTTCTTAGTAATCACTAAGTCTTAAGCCTCTCTGTGAAATATGCCTCTCACTCTTATTTATCAAGTTTTTTCTTTCCAAGCTTATCGAGACCGAAGAACAAGAAACCTACAACAACAAAGGCAACAGAAAGGATACCGATCCACATAAGCACGCCACCAACACCCTGCGTATCAAGATTTACAAAGAAGTAAGGGTAGATAAGGGGTGTGGTTGTGGTAGGAATCAAAATAGAAGAGTCAAACTTCAAGATGATTGCCTGGATAAGCAGGAAAATTACGTAAGCAAGAGGGAACGCAATGGAAGCAATAGGATAATACCACTTAGCTTTTTTGCGCTCGTAGAACAAAAACCAGTCTGCTATGTACATAATGGGAAGCACAACATGGAAGCACAAGCTACCAATTCTCCAGTTGGCTTGAGGATCGCGGCCTTCTGCGCCTGCGAGCATAATGTTAAACACGAGGAAGGTAAGCAAAATGCCAAGCATTCCGATAAACTTCAAAATAGGAGCAGCCGAAACAAAGCTGTCTTCTTTTTTCTTTGCAGTTTGAATCAGTCCGGCGAGCATAACACCGATGCAAAGGAAATTACTGATGTTTGTGAAGTGAACATAGAAATCCCAGCGAATCGTGTTAATGTTGTCGAAGATTCCAAGGCTTGCTACAAGACCTACGAATCCAAGCGTAAGGTAAATGGTTTGGTAAATTAACTGTGCTGTTCTGTTTTTAATCATGATTTTTCTCCTTTTCTTATGAATATATTTTAATCAAATTATTTATACGTGTTTTCTATCGGCTTATCATATTTGCAGTCGATCAGCTTCACTCCGTACTCGGCGATAACGTCCGCATCGTCGATCTGTCTATCGTCATAAAAAATCTCAGCTCTCACAATGGGAGTAGATTCAGCGTGCTCGGGATCTCCCATAAAATACTCGGGGTACATAAGGAGGCTGATAAAGATCTCTCCACCGTCATCGGTATTGCATATAGGAATGATTCCGTCGTCTTGTATGTCGCCTTCGTAGCTTTCCTTCCAATTCGCGTAAGGATCTGCGTTGACGTCCCACCAATTGACGCCGTCATATTCACATACGTACACACCGGAAGCCTCCTTGACTTCCCCGTTATATTCGTAGGTTACGGTAATATTAAATCTTCCTTCCTT
>JAXJXP010000014.1:0-6203 GCA_036307445.1 Clostridia bacterium | reverse complement strand
TCAAGTAAGAAGAACGAGGCATATGTTGGCAAAATATGCCGTGTCTTAGTTGACGGCGAAAGCAAAACCGACAAGGATATGCTTACAGGCAGAACAGATTCCGGTAAAATTGTAAACTTCCCGGGCTACAGCTCACTTGAGGGAAAATACGTTGAAGTAGAAATTACAAAAGCGCAAACATGGAGCTTACATGGAAAGATTTCGGAATATATGGGGTAAAACCGTTATATGAAGGGAGCTGGCGTCCCCGACGGTCCGTTTGGATGTAAAAATATAAACAACTATAAAAAGGAGAAATAAAAAATGACACTACTTGAAAAAGCACACGAACTTGGAGAAATGATACAGGAAAGTCCTGAAATGCAGGCACTTAAAGCTGCAGAAGCAGCTCAGGAAGCTGACACAGAGGCGCAGGAGCTTTTAAAGGCATTTAACTTAAAGAGAATGAATCTTGTCCGTGATATGCAGGCAGAGAAAATAACACGTGAGGAAGCAACAAAGAAGAATAGCGATGCTTTTTCAGAGATGGTTGAAAGCTCTGCTACAATCAAGGCATACGTTGATGCGAAGAAGGATTTTGATGCAGTTGTACAGCAGATTAACGGAATAATCAACTTCTATATCACAGGTCAGGACCCTAACTGCACACACGATTGCAGCACCTGCGGAGGCTGCCACTAATATTCAGAAGAAAGGCTGTGAGCCTTAATGGCAAAAGAAGAGTTAAGCCCAATGATGACAAGCTACCTCCAGACAAAGGAGGAGTATCCCGACTGCATACTTTTCTACCGTCTTGGCGACTTTTACGAAATGTTCTTTGATGATGCAATAACAGCGTCAAGAGAGCTTGAGCTAACATTGACGGGGAAATCGTGCGGTCTTCCTGAGCGTGCTCCGATGTGCGGAGTACCTCATCACAGCGCGGAAATGTACATAGAAAGACTTGTTACAAAAGGCTATAAGGTTGCTGTATGCGAGCAGGTCGAAGACCCCAAGGAAGCCAAAGGGCTTGTAAAAAGAGAGGTTGTGCGTGTTATAACGGCAGGAACTCTCGTAGACGAGAATATGCTCGACGAACGTGCCAACAACTACCTTTCCGCCTGCTTTTATGACGGAAGCTTCGGTATGGTTTTCTGCGACATTTCTACAGGAGAGGTGTTTTCGACCGAGGCAAAGGACGAATCGGATGCTCTTTCCGAGCTTGCCAGATATATGCCCCGTGAGGTTATATTAAACGACGGAGCAATGGCACGCCTTGGCGAAAGCTTAAGAGGCAGACTGCCCTGCGATTTGGTGCAGAGGGAAAGAGGATATTTCCTTGACAGTGCGGTCGCAAAGGAGCATTTTGGGATTGAGAGGGTAGAAGCACTTTCGGGAGCAATGCTGTCGGCAGCTACGGGACTTTTGAACTATCTTGAGCATACCCAGAAGAACAAGCTGGAGTTTATAAATCGGCTTAATGTTTACTCAATTACTGAATATATGGAAATCGACCCCCAATCCCGCCGAAGTCTTGAAATCTGTGAGACTATGCGTGATAAGACAAAGAGAGGGTCTCTTTTGGGTGCACTTGATATGACCAAGACGTCAATGGGCGCAAGACGATTCCGCCAATGGCTCGAAAAGCCGCTTATGAATCCTATTGAAATCAATCGCCGTTTGTTCGGTGTGGACGAGCTTTACAAAAATGCAATGCTCAGAGAAGAGCTTGCCCACGCATTAGACGGAATTTACGATATTTCAAGAATACTGACAAGAGTGCTTTTAGGCTCTGTCTCACCTCGTGATATGGCATCTCTGAGGGAGTCGTTAAAAAGACTTCCCGAGATAAAATATCTTTTAAGCGATGCCAAAAGTGATATTCTCTCAGGCCTTTATTCAAGGCTTGATATTATGGAGGATATATGCACACTTTTGGTCAGTGCACTTAAGGAAAGCCCGTCTGTCAGCATTAAGGACGGAGAGGTTATAGAAGAGGGCTTTTCTGCCGAGCTTGACGAGCTAAGGGATATTTGCAAGAATACCGACAAGCACATAAGGTCGAAAGAGGAATACGAACGTGAACGCACGGGCATCAAAACACTCAAAATCTCGTATAATAAGGTATTCGGCTATTATATAGAGGTAACAAAGCTCAATTCGGAAAGTGTGCCCGAAGACTATATCAGGAAACAAACTCTTGTAAACAGCGAAAGATACATAACACCTCAGCTTAAAGAGCTTGAGGAAAAGATATTGAGTGCATCAGAGCAAAAATTTGCGCTTGAGAGCGAGATATTCCAGATGTTAAGACGAGAGGCGGCAAATGCGTCCGAAAGACTTAAGGTTGTGTGCGAGGTGATTTCCGACCTTGACGCAATCTGTTCTATGGCGACCGTTGCTGCAAAAAACAGCTATGTTATGCCTGAAATCTGCCAAAGCGGTGAAATTATCATAAAGGACGGCAGACATCCTGTCGTTGAGCGGATACAAAGGCAGTCGGTTTTTGTGCCTAATGACACCACACTCGATAATGACGACAACAGACTTCTTATTATAACAGGTCCTAATATGGCGGGAAAATCGACATATATGAGACAGACTGCTTTGATTACACTTATGGCGCAGGTAGGCTCGTTTGTGCCTGCGTCGTATGCAAAAATAAGCATTACCGACAGAATTTTCACCAGAGTAGGTGCGTCGGACGATATTGCGCAGGGACAGAGCACCTTTATGCTTGAAATGAGCGAGGTTTCGCACATTCTTGCTAATGCGACTAAAAATTCGCTCATAATCCTTGACGAAATCGGCAGAGGGACATCTACCTTTGACGGTCTTTCTATTGCGTGGGCGGTGTCGGAGTATGTGGCAAACAAACGCAAAATCGGTGCTAAAACACTCTTTGCAACCCATTACCACGAGCTGTGTGCTTTGGAGGGTATGGTTGACGGTGTTAAAAACTATTCGATAGCTGTCAAGAAACGTGGTGACGATATTACATTCCTCAGGAAGATTGTAAGGGGCGGCACGGACGACAGCTTCGGAATTGAAGTTGCGGCGTTGGCAGGAGTGCCATCCGAGGTGGTTAAACGTGCCAAAGAGGTGCTTAAAAATATAGAAAATGACAGCGGTGAAAAACCGTCTGTCAAGATGGATTTGCCGTCCGATGATACAGAGTTCGGTATTGGCGAAATGGCAGCACTGGGGCTTGTTAGTGAGCTTGCAATGCTAGACGCCACAACATATACGCCTATTGAGGCTATGAATAAGCTTTATGAGCTTTCGCAAAAGGCTAAGGAGCTAATGTAAAAAGAAAAGGAGGGTTCGCTTAATTGGGAGTAATAAATGAGCTTTCAACTGAAATATCAAATAAAATTGCTGCAGGCGAGGTTGTGGAAAGACCTGCATCTGTGGTAAAGGAGCTTGTTGAAAATGCGATAGATGCAGGTGCTAACGTCATTACTGTCGAGATAGAAAACGGCGGTACGGGCTTTATCCGTGTGTCCGATAACGGCTGTGGTATGACCGGCGACGATGCACAAAAATGTTTTCTTCGCCATGCAACAAGCAAGATAAAAACGGCGAGCGACCTTGATGCTATTTATACACTCGGATTCAGGGGTGAAGCACTTTCGTCAATAGGTGCGGTTTCCGATGTGGAGCTTACAACCAAACGTACGGAAGATTTAGAGGGTACAAGAATATTATTCTCGGGCGGAGTGCTTATAAAAAAGGAGGAGGCAGGTACTGCAAATGGTACAACAATAGTTGTGAAAAACCTCTTTTTCAACACTCCAGCAAGAATGAAATTTCTCAAAAAGGACGCAACAGAAGCGGGATATATTGCAGATATTATGACAAGGTTTATCCTTGCGCACCCCGAAATTTCCTTTAAGCTTACAAAGGACTCCAAGGAAGTTTATTACTCGCCCGGCGACAGCAGCTTAAAAAATGCCCTTTACTGCGTTTACGGCAGAGAGTATGCCAAAGCGGTAATTGATGTAGACTATGAAATGGACGGAATAAAAATCAGCGGCATTGTCGGAAAAAGCGAAACGGCAAGGGCAAACAGAGGCTATCAGAGTTTTTATGTAAATAAAAGATATATTAAAAGCCCAGCCATAACCCGTGCGCTTGAGGAAGCTTATAAAAATCAGATAATGATAGGAAAATTTCCTATGGCGGTGCTGAATATTGCCGTAAACCCTGCGGAGATAGATATAAACGTACACCCGACTAAGCTTGAGGTCAAATTTTCGGACGATTCTCTTGTTTACAGGGTGGTTTACCACGGAGTAAAGAATGCACTTTATTCTATTACACAAGTGCCTGAGGTGGAAAGAGCAGAACCTGAACCGTCTCCTGACCCTAGGCCTGCTGCGGTGTTGCCTTTTCAGGCATCAGGCTGGGAGAGTGCAAAGACACCTACCCAAAGAGGCGGCTTTGTTCATTATGAGAGAAAGACGTCTGAGCCTTCGTTTGCGCCTGAAAAGAGTGGAAAATATGTACAGGAAACAGCCACCTTTACACAAAAAGGGAACTATGAGTATTTTGAAACAACAAGAGAGACAGCATCAGGTATTGGTGATGTACCCGCTTCAGAGCTAAGAGAGCAAAGAGAAGCGGTAAGGGGAATAGAGGAATTACCGCGGAATTTCAGGGTTGTCGGACAGCTTTTTGATACATATATTTTAGTCGAGCAGGATGATTGCTTGCTTATGATAGACCAGCATGCTGCGCACGAGAGATTAAAATATGAGGAGCTTAAGTTAGAGCTTGCCAAAAGAACGATAACACCCCAAAAGCTGATAGCACCTGTTCCTGTTGAGCTTTCGCCGACAGAAAAGGTGATGGCGGGGGATAACAGGGAAAAGCTCGCCGAGCTTGGCTTTGAAACGGAAGATAAGAAGGGCGAAACATACATTACGGCAGTGCCGTCGCCGATGGACGAGGAGTCAATGGTAAACGTGTTTGTGGAGCTTGTTACGGCATTTGGAGATAATAGGCAGAAGGTTATAGATGCGGCAAAGGAACGTCTTACATACACAATAGCCTGCAAGGCGGCAATCAAAGCCAACAGAAAGCTTGATGAGGTGGAAATGTATGCACTTGTTAATAAGGTTTTTGATATGGAGAATATCAATACCTGTCCGCACGGCAGACCTATTGTGATAAAGATGACTAAAAAGGAAATAGAAAAGGAGTTCGGCAGAACACTATGAAAAAGATACCATTGATAGTTGTTGCCGGAGCTACCGCATCGGGTAAAACCTCTCTTGCAATAGCGCTTGCCAAACGGTTTAATGCCGAGGTTATTTCTGCTGACAGTATGCAGATTTACAGAAGAATGGATATCGGTACGGCAAAGCCGACTAAGGAGGAGATGGAAGGTGTAGTACATCATCTCATAGACTTTGTCGAGCCTGAGGACAGCTTTTCGGTTGCGGATTTTTGCGAAAGGGCACATTTGGTTGCCGAGGATATAAGAAGTAGGGGTAAGAATATAATTGTTGCAGGCGGAACGGGACTTTATATTGATTCCTTTGTAAATGACGTTGATTTTGACGGAGAGGATACGGATTTTGCCTTGAGAAAGGAACTGGAAGAGAGGGCAAAAAACGAAGGGGCAGAGGTTCTTATTCGTGAGCTTGCAGGATATGACAGCGTTTCAGCCGAAAGACTGCACCCCAATAACCTCAAACGAATAATCCGTGCCATAGAATTTTATCATATACACAAAAAGCCTATTTCGGTGCATCAGGAGGAAACAAAAAAGAAACCGAGCCGTTACCAAGCACTTTATATGATGATAGACCACCCGAGAGAAGTGCTGAAAGAGCGGATTGATATGCGTGTGGATATTATGATCGAGAGCGGGCTTATGGACGAGGCGAGAGAGCTTTATCAAAGCAGGGATAAGCTCAGTAAAACTGCGTCACAGGCGATAGGCTATAAGGAGCTGTTCGGGTACTTTGACGGGAATATGACACTCGATGAGGCAAAGGACGAGCTGAAGCTTCGTACCAGACAGTATGCAAAACGTCAGCTGACGTGGTTTAGGAAGAATCAGGATATGAATTATCTGTCTCCTGAAAATGCGTTTTTCGAGGCGGAAAAGTTAGTGGAAGATTTTTTAAATAATGAATGATACAAAAAAACGGCATCTATGTGCCGTTTTTTGATTACGGACCGTCGCCGTCAACGTCAACCAAAATAAATTTTGG
>JAXJXP010000013.1:0-5808 GCA_036307445.1 Clostridia bacterium | reverse complement strand
CAATCAACGACCTTAAAGCAAAGGTTGGTATAAAAGAAACAATTAAAGATTACGGCATTGATGAAAAAGTATTCCTCGACAATCTTGACGAAATGGTTGAACAGGCATTTGATGACCAGTGCACAGGTGCTAACCCAAGATATCCGTTAATGGCAGAAATCAAGCAGATGTATTTGAATGCATACTATGGCAAGCACTTTATCGAGGCGGCTATGCCTACAGCAATGGATATCAAATCCAATGCAAAACCGGATGCAATCAAGGGCGTATATAATAAAGGCAAAAAAGCCTGAGTCAAAATAGAAGGAGGAATAAATCATGAAACTTGAAAGAGTAATTGCAGTTAGAAATAATAAAACCATATACCGTGACGGTGACAGATGCGTAAAGGTATTTGACGATCACTATTCAAAGGCCGATGTGCTTAATGAGGCACTCAATCAGGCAAGAATCGAAGAAACCGGACTTAACATTCCTAAAATCCTTGAGGTAACAATGGTTGACGGAAAGTGGGCAATCGTTTCAGAATTCATTAAGGGGAAGACTCTCGCACAGCTTATGGAAGAAGAGCCTGACAAAAAGGAAGAGTACATTGAACTTCTTGTTGACCTTCAGCTTGAAATACACTCTAAGAAATCTCCTCTCCTCAATAAGCTTAAGGATAAGATGAATCGCAAAATTAGTGCAGCAGATATCGATGCTACAACCCGTTATGATTTGCACACAAGGCTTGAAGGAATGCCAAAGCATACCAAAGTTTGTCACGGCGATTTCAACCCTTCAAACATTATAATAACAGAAAACGGAACAGCATATATCTTAGACTGGTCCCACGCAACACAGGGAAATGCATCAGCAGATGCTGCAAGAACATATCTTTTGTTCTGGCTTGCAGGTGATATTGAAGGTGCAAAATTATATCTTGAACTTTTCTGCAAAAAGAGTGATACTGCAAAACAGTACGTTCAGAAGTGGATGCCAATTGTAGCTGCGTCACAGTCAGTTAAAGGTAACGAGAAGGAACGTGAATTCCTGCTCTCCTGGGTAGATGTTGTCGATTACGAATAATAAATTGTTAACCGGATTATGTGCCTTTTCACAAAGGCACATAATCACGAAAAATTTTGAAAGGATTGAATAGTAAAATGAAAATAACAGTATGTATCGGTAGTTCATGTCACATTAAGGGTTCCCGTCAGGTTGTAGAACAGCTTCAGTATCTTATTAACGAAAATAATCTCGGCGATAAGGTTGAACTTGGCGGAACATTTTGTATGAATAAATGTCAGCAGGGTGTTTGCGTTACAGTAGACGAAGAATTTCATTCAGTTACACCGGATACAGTAAGCGAGTTCTTCCAGAAAGAAGTTCTTGCAAAGGTGTGATAATATGATTATTCAGATTTGTGTTGGAAGTTCTTGTCATTTGAAAGGCTCACCGGAAATAGTAGAACTGCTCACTCAAGCGGTTAAAGATCACAAACTTGAGGATGAAATAACACTTGCCGGAAGCTTTTGTATAGGTAAGTGCAATAGAGTAGGGGTAACTGTACAGGTAGATGATGTTATACATACAGGAATTAACCGTGAGAATTTTAAAGAATTTTTTAATGACAAGGTGCTCTCTGTAATAGAAAATGAAAGGAAGTAACGGGAATGCCAAATTGTTTGACCTTAAAAAAATCAAATTGCAAAAACTGTTATAAATGTATTCGTCATTGCCCCGTAAAAGCAATTCGCTTTTCCGGAAATCAGGCACATATTATAGGGAATGAATGTATCTTATGCGGTCAGTGCTTTGTTGTATGTCCGCAGAATGCAAAACAGATTGTAGATGAAACAGAAAAAGTAAGGGTATTATTACAAAGCGGCAATCCTGTAGTTGTAAGTCTTGCTCCGTCATTTGTTGCCAACTATGACGGAGTAGGCATCAATGCAATGCGTGATGCACTTCAAAAGCTTGGATTCTATGATGTGGAAGAAACAGCTATCGGTGCAACCATCGTAAAAAAAGAGTATGAAAGAATGCTGAAAGAGGATGAGCGCGATATAATCATCACATCTTGCTGCCACTCAATCAACTTGCTTATACAGAAGTATTTCCCGGCAGAGCTTGAATATCTTGCAGATGTGGTTTCTCCTATGCAGGCACATTGCATGGATATTAAGAAGAGATTCCCGAATGCTAAAACAGTATTTATCGGACCTTGCGTGTCCAAAAAGGATGAAGCAGAGCATTATGAAGGAATTGTTGATGCGGTGCTTACATTTGAAGAACTTACACAGTGGTTAAAAGAAGCAAATATAGAGCTGAAAAAGGAAATAGATTCAGAACCTGAAAGTCGTGCAAGATTCTTCCCGACAACAGGAGGAATTCTTAAAACAATGACTCAGGATGCTCCCGGATACACATATCTTGCACTTGACGGTGTAGAAAACTGTATAGATGCACTTAAGGATATTGAAAGCGGTAAAATTCATAAATGTTTTATTGAAATGTCAGCTTGTGTAGGAAGCTGTATCGGCGGTCCTGTAATGGAAAAGTATCACCGTACTTCTGCGGTAAAAGACTATATCACGGTTTCCAATTATGCAGGAGAAAAAGATTTCGATGTGTTACAACCCAACTCGGTTGAATTAAGCAAACAGTTTGAATTTATTGAACACAGACTCCAGCAACCATCAGATACAGAGATTTTCAATGTGCTTCGCCAGATGGGTAAATTTAAACCTTCTGATGAACTCAACTGCGGCTCCTGCGGATACAACACTTGCCGCGAAAAGGCTATAGCAATCTGTCAGGGTAAGGCTGAAATATCCATGTGTCTGCCGTTCTTAAAGGATAAGGCTGAAAGCTTCTCTGATACAATTGTAAAAAATACACCTAACGGTCTTATTGTTCTTAATGAGGAACTTGAGGTACAGCAGATAAATGACGCGGCAAGAAAAATAATGAATGTACGCTCAAGCACAGATATATTAGGTGATCAGGTTATTCGCATTATGGATCCTACAGACTTTATGGAAGTAAGAAATACAGGCAGAGATATCAGAAATAAGATGGTATATCTTCCTGAATATAAAAGATATGTTGAACAGTCAGTTATTTATGATAAAGATTCACATCTCTTAATAGGCATTATGCGTGATGTAACCGATGAACAGACAGAAAGAGAAAAGAAAGAAAGCATCAGCAGACAGACTGTTGAGGTAGCAGATAAAGTCGTAGATAAGCAGATGCGTATAGTTCAGGAAATTGCATCTCTTCTCGGCGAAACTGCAGCAGAAACCAAAATTGCTCTTGCAAAGCTAAAGGAGTCGATACAGGATGAATGATTTATGTGCAGATATCGGCTGGAAGAGTATTAACCATGTAGGAGAACAACTTTGCGGTGACCATGTTGAAATAGTTGAACAAAACGAAGACTCAACTGTTATCGTTCTTGCAGACGGTCTTGGAAGCGGAGTTAAGGCAAGTATCTTGTCTACTCTCACATCAAAGATAATATCCACGATGATGGCTGCCGGACTTCCGATAGAGGAATGTGTTTCAACAATTGCCGCAACACTTCCTGTATGTTCGGTAAGAGGCGTTGCATATTCAACTTTCACCATTATGCATCTCATAAACAATGAAACTGCAGAAATTATACAATATGACAATCCGCAGGTGATTGTACTTCGTGATAATGTGAACTATGATTATCCGAAGACCGAAATGAATATTGACGGTAAAAAGATTTATAAATCTGTTATCCGTCTGCAGGAAAATGATATTTTTATTGCAATGAGCGATGGCTGCCCTCATGCCGGTATCGGTATGGCATACAACTTTGGATGGAAGAGGGAAGACATCATAGATTTTATGGAAACGATGTCTGTAGCCGGATTAACTGCAAAAAATTTGTCAACATTGCTTGTTGACGAATGTGATAAGCTGTACGGATATAAGCCCGGCGATGATGCAACAGCGTGTATTGTTAAAATAAGAAAACGCGAGCCAATGAATATACTCTTTGGCCCTCCCTCTAATCGTGATGACTGCGACAGAATGATGTCTCTGTTTTTCTCGAAGCAAGGCAAGCATATTATATGCGGCGGAACAACATCATCAATCGCTGCAAAGTATTTGAGAAAACCTTTGCAGGCAACTCTGAATTTTGAAAAATCAGATGTGCCTCCGATCGCAAAGCTTGAAGGTGTTGATCTGGTAACAGAAGGCGTTATTACAATGAACAAGGTAATTGAATATGCAAAGGATTATCTTGGTAAAAACGAATTATATGAGCAATGGAATTACAAGCGTGATGGTGCTTCGCTGATATGTCAGCTCTTATTTGAAGAAGCAACTGATATAAACTTTTATGTAGGCAGAGCAATCAACCCGGCACATCAGAATCCTGATTTGCCGATAAATTTCAGTATTAAGATGAATCTGGTTGAAGAACTTTCAAAAAGCCTTAAGGAAATGGGTAAAAGAATTAAAGTAAGTTATTTTTAAGGAGAGTGAATTATGAGAAAGTTTGATACAAAGGTACAGCATTTAAAATATAAAGTGCTTCGTGAAGTGGCAAGACAGGCTTGGAATGACACTCTTCTTGACAATATACTTGAAATACCCAAGAAAATTGTACCCGGCAAGACATCAACAATGCGTTGCTGTGTTTACAAAGAGCGTGCAATCCTCGGAGAACGTGTTAAAATTGCCATGGGTGGGGATAAGGAAAATCCAAATGTAATTGAGGTAATCGAAATTGCATGTGATGAGTGTCCTGCAGCAGGCTTTGAAGTAACAGATTCCTGCCGTGGATGTCTGGCACACAGATGTGAAGATGTGTGTAAAAGAGGAGCTATTTCTTTTGACCACAACCACGCAGCTCATATTGATAAATCAAAGTGTGTTGAATGCGGTCAATGTGCAAAGGTTTGTCCTTATTCGGCAATCGTAAACCGCAAGCGTCCATGTCAGAATGCTTGTAAGATTAAAGCGATTTCTATAAATGAGGAAAATGCTGCTGCAATAGATAACAGCAAGTGTACTGCATGTGGAGCTTGTGTATATCAGTGCCCCTTTGGTGCTATTATGGATAAGTCATATATTTTGAATGTTATTGACCTGATTAAGAAGAGCGAAGACAATCAGAAGTATAAAGTATATGCAATGGTTGCACCTTCAATCTCCAGTCAGTTTACGTATGCAAAACTCGGTCAGGTAATCAAGGGGCTTAAAGAACTTGGGTTCTACACGGTAATTGAAGCAGCACTTGGTGCGGATATGGTTGCACAGGCTGAATCAAAAGAACTTGCAGAAAAAGGACTTTTGACAAGCTCATGCTGTCCGGCTTTTGTTTCCTATGTAAAATCGGCGTTTCCTGATTTGGTTAAATATATTTCCCACAATTTTTCACCGATGGCAACGCTTGCAAAGTATATCAAGGAAACAGATGCAAACTCAAGGATTGTGTTTATTGGACCTTGTACAGCTAAAAAGGCTGAAGCACAGCTTGAAGATGTAAAGCCTTATGTAGATGCTGTTATGACTTTTGAAGAGCTTCAGGCTCTCTATGACAGCAAGGATATTGATATAACAGCGCTTGATGAAGATGTGCTTGATAATGCTTCGTACTTTGGCAGAATTTTTGCACGCTCCGGTGGCCTTTCTGATGCTGTAGCACAGGGGTTAAAGGAACAGAAAATAGATTTTGATTTGAATGCAATTCCTTGTGATGGAATAGAAGCTTGCAAGATGGCACTTCTTAAATTGAGCAAAGGTGTGCTTGATGCAAACTTTATCGAAGGTATGGCGTGT
>JAXJXP010000012.1:0-14917 GCA_036307445.1 Clostridia bacterium | reverse complement strand
GGTTTATATTTGATGCAGGACAATGAGCAATAAATACACCATTCTCACGCATGAGCTTCACTTCTTCATCACTTGACCACACACAATGCGCCATTACTGTGTTGACTTTTTCAGAATCTAAATTTTCATCACCGAACAAATCATGCTTATCGTAGCTGTCACCATAGAATGCACTGTCCGGTCTAAGCTCACGAACCCATTCAATCTCACCCTTGTTTTCTGACAAATGGGATTGAACAGGAAGATTGTATGCTCTTTGTATTTCTCGAAGTTGGTCCATAAGGTCGTCTGTACAACTTGGAATAAATCTTGGTGTAAGTATAGGTTTTGTGCGTTTGTATTTACCCGCAATATCGTTTATCCATCCAAATGTATTAAAAGCAGACATATCTGCACTTTCTTCCACAAGTTCATCGGGTGCTGACCTATCCATGTTTATTTTACCAACATAGGTTACAAGACCTGTTTCTTCCATTAAATCCATCAGTATTTCGGTAGCTTGTCTGTGCCTTGTTGCAAAAATGCAAGCTCTTGTGGTAGCGCTGTTTTTCATATTATCAGCAAATATTTTGTATGCTTTTTTTGCGTAATCAGCATCCTTATACTTTGATTCTTCGGGGAATGTCTGCGTGTTTAACCATTCTATAAGTTCATAATCCATTCCCATGCCACGAAAAGCATATTGCGGAGCGTGAATATGCAAATCTACCATACCGGGAATAATGAGCTTGTCTTTTAAATCTCTTAATTCAAGGTCTTTATACTTTTCAGGAAGTTCCTCGAAAACACCTGCACATTTTCCATTGCTGCACACAATATATCCTGAAACTGTCTTTAATTTTGTTTTTGAAATGCTGTAGCAAATGTTTCCCTTTAGGATAAAACTATTCATTTCCACTGTCCTTTCCTGCAAATTTTCATCATATAAGTACCTTTTTATTTTATTTTATCAAAACCGATATGACAAACCTATGACAAATTCATTTTTTTGCAAAACAAAATGCAACACCTGCCTGTATCTATAATTTATACACTTAAAATTATAAATCAAACAAACAAGTATTGCATTTCACTTTACAATTGAGGATCATATCGTAATCATAACATTTATAATTTCTTTTTTCTTCCTTATAGCATAATCATAAGCTACCTTTGTACCACTTTTAGGTTGGTAGTCTGTCAAATCTCGTTTGCCATTTCTTCGTCTTGGTGGTAAATAGTTTTCATCATAATAAATCACACAAAAATCAGACTTATTTATCATTTCCTGATTGCGTTCCACGTAAGAGGCTTTGCCAGAGTTTTCAATCTGCTCCGGAAAGTATGTGCCTTCATAATATTTAAGCAGACTATCTTCATACCAGTCGGGAATATGTTGAAATGCTGACCTGACATATATCCGTTTGATGTAAGGATATTTTTCTTTCAGCTTGGTAACAGTTTTATGGCATAAATCATCGAACTCACTTTTACTGCCAAAATAAAAAGTGCTAACCTCTTTTTCTGTAATCAGAACTTCAATCTCTTTTGTAAGCCTTTCAATCAGTTCGGGAGTTTTATCAATTTTTCTATGTCCAAAAAAACAACAAGTATGTAATTTTAAATTTTCCATAACATCACCATAAAAATATTATAGATATATAGTATATCTATTTAGAGCATTATAGCACATATTTTCGATAAAATAAATACATAATATATTTATTTTGGAGTGATTTTATGGCTACTAAGAGTGTATCAATAAGAATTGAGGAAGAAATGTTAAATAAAATTGCCTATGTTGCTGATTATGAGGGCAGAAGTGTTAACAGTCATGTGTTAGTTTTAATCAGAGAAAACATAAAAGCATTTGAAGATGCCAACGGTGCGATTGAAGGAAATATCAACCCCGATGTAAATGTAAAACCTACTCGCAAGTAAAAAGGTGTAGCTATGAACGGCTACACCTTTTGTGTTATTTGGGATTATTTACTTTCTAAAATCAGTTTCCTTGCAAGTATAAATAAACTATTATCTATCGGCGGAATATCTCTTGAAAGAGGATCTTTCATATATTCAACAGCGGAATTAAAATCAGGTTTTACAGATTGATAAATTCTGTTTCGTGCATTAAACTCAGCTTCGGCATAAGTGATTTTACCGGTTCTGTAATCTTCGATTACGGGAGTGATGATAGCTCTGACTTTTTCAAGATTATCTTTATAAAAATCAGGTCGTAGGTACATATCCCGATACTGCCATATCGCACAGTTCGCAATATCGACAAGTTCACCGTAGCTGTAACCATTGGTTTGCCCTTTAATAAAGGCATCGAAGAATATGCGATTTGATTTTGCTCGTGCATCAGAATACCCCAATCCGTTCTGCACTTCGGTTAAAATATCTGCGATGCAACTTTCAACAAAAATGATTGCTTCATTTGATGCATTGCAGGGTGCCGATTCTCTCGGCACCTCTGCAGCGCTTACAGAAAAAGAAGTTATTAAAACTGATACGATTGATATGATGGATATGATTGATTTCTTCATTATAAAATACCTCCGTAATAAATTAATCTTTCAGAATGATGCTGTTGTCAGAAAACAAGCTATCGCACATCATCAGAACGCCAAGCCTGAATCCAATTTTGAAATTCTCGATACCACTTGTAGCACTTATTTCATCGCTTGCATTTACAAACTCGTTAAAGAGCTTTAAGTTTTCGCCGTTTAATTCTTTTGTCAGTTTACTTTCAATGTCAGAAAATGTCTTTAAAGCTTTTTCGTATGGTAACTTTTTTCTGTTTCGATTTTCATTTGGATTGATGTTGCCATAATATAATTCATCAAGAAAACTCATCTTCGCACCTCCATAGAACACACAAACTCTCGTAATACAATTTCTTCTGCGGAATGTTTTATGCTGTTCATTGCACCAACCCAAGCCATTTGGTCTTTTGCTTTTAGTTCTTCTGTGATGCCTTGTTTAACCGCCATATCTTTGACAAGCTTATCAACCATTTCTTTTGCAGCACTGTCAATCTCTTCAAGATAGGCAAGCCAAGTTCCGTTGAGCATTTTCATTGAGTATAGACAAGGTCTGTTTTCTTTAATAAATATTGAGTGTAGCCTGCCATACTTTCCAAAATTGTATTTTCCTTCGGGTGCTTTTAGGTTGGGTATGTAGTAATCACCATCTCTTACATACTCAATTCCGTTTTCAACAATCTTTTCTTTCATAGCTTTACGCCTCCTTTAAATTTTGTATCTTCATTTTATCAGAAGGCTTTTAATTTGACGAATGTGCGGATAAAAAGAAAAGAGGAAAACCCATTTTGCTGAGTTTTCCTCATCTTCTTACCTCGCAATGCTCGTGTTCCTATCTACTGTCCTTAAGAACACTCACACTTGGGCGACTTTTTTGCTTGTTTCGTTTTATTCCCACTCAATCGTACCTACAGGCTTAGGTGTGAGGTCGAGGAGTACACGGTTAATACCTTCAACCTCGGAAGTGATACGGTTAGTGATTTTATGGAGAACGTCATAAGGAATTTCTTCGATGGTTGCAGACATTGCATCGGTAGTATTTACCGCACGTATAATTGCGGGCCAACCCTCATATCTCTTATCATCTTTTACACCGACACTCTTCATATCCGGTACTGCAACAAAATACTGCCAAACAGTCTTTGAAAGACCGCAAATGTCAAATTCTTCACGCAAAATAGCATCTGCTTCACGGAGTGCATTGAGTCTGTCTCTTGTAATAGCGCCAAGGCATCTTACGCCAAGTCCGGGACCGGGGAAGGGCTGACGGTCAACCATTTCTGCGGGAAGACCCAAAGCTTTTCCTACAACTCTTACCTCGTCTTTATAAAGAAGTTTAACCGGCTCGACCAGTTCAAACTGCATATCTTCAGGCAAACCGCCAACATTATGATGAGCTTTTACACCATCGCTTTCAAGAATATCCGGATAGATAGTACCTTGTGCAAGGAAAGAAATTCCCTCAAGCTTGCTTGCTTCTTCGTCAAATACCTTGATAAACTCTCCGCCGATGATTTTACGTTTCTTTTCAGGCTCTGCGACACCTTTTAGCAAATCCAAGAATCTGTCGGTAGCATCAATATAAATAAGGTTTGCATCAAGCTGATTACGGAATACTTCAATAACCTGCTCGCTTTCACCTTTTCTCATAAGACCATGGTTTACATGAACACAAACGAGCTGTTTGCCGATGGCTTTGATAAGAAGAGCTGCAACAACAGAGCTGTCAACTCCGCCCGAGAGTGCAAGAAGTACCTTCTTGTCACCTACCTGTGCCTTGACCTTTGCAACCTGCTCTTCGATAAAGGCATCAGCCAATGCATTGGTTGTGATACGTTCCATTGACTCCGGTCTTTTGTTTTCGTTCATAATTTTCTACCTCATTTCTAGAAATTTTATCTGTACATAGTACTGTCGCTTGCTTTTACATCTATATCGCTGTCGGCAAAAATAGTTTCAAATAAGCCTTGAGCAAAAAGCTCGTGCATTTCCTCTGTTGGATGATTAATGCGGTTTGCAAGGAGCATTGTTGTATCCTCGGTTTTGGATAACTCTTTCCACTTTGCATAGCAGTCACAAACAGTTATGTTCATTTCTTTTGCGAGCTTTATTGCACTTTCAATATATAAATCCATCTTGCCCTCATTTTGCATTTTTGCAGTAACTCCGGCATATTCATACCACTTTTGTGGAGCATCTTCAGCAACGTAGGTATTTAGCATATTCGGTGTCATAAATATTACCTCTGAACCACTTGCCATACCCTTTTCGAAAATTGTTTTTAAGGAATTGAGGTAATCATCGAGTGTTCCGTTAACATCGTTTAAGCCAAAGCAAACAATTATAAGGTCGGGATTGTGTGATAAAACCTGTGCATCCATTCTGTCGATAGAATCTTTGGCTGTAATTCCGCCTATTCCTGCGTTAATCACATTAACAGGAACATAGTTGCGTACGTTAAGGATTTTTTTCTTTAATCTTTCCCAATAAACAGTTTCGTAGTTGATTTCGCCTTCTGCAACAGCTCCGTGAGTTACACTATCGCCAAATGCAACTATTGTAATCGGTCCATGCTTGATAAGACCTTCATAATCCAAGTTAATTTTATCTGCTATTTTCATAATACAAAAGCTCCTTTTTTATTAATTATAACAAATTTTTCCTAAGTTCATCGGGTGTTGACGGGTGGAGATAAGCTGGTGCAATATCAAGTACCGTTTTGCAACCGCTCATACCATCCTGTGCCATACGATAAGCGGCTCTTGCATACGCAACGAGAACGCTTGATGTAAATTCGGGATTTGAGTCAAGTGTTAGTTTGTATTCGATAACGTGTTTATGCTCATTATCAAAGCCTGTTGTTCCTGTACGAAACACCATACCGCCGTGAGGAATACCGCTATGGTTGCGGTCAAGCTCTTCCTGAGATATAAAGTGTACGGTTGTATCATAGTCAGCAAAATAGTTGGGCATTGATACAATTGCCGTTTCAATAGCTGCTTTGTCTGCGCCGACCTCTGCAACTACAAAACATTCTCTCAAATGCTTTTGTCTGGTTGTAAGAGTTGGATTTTCGCCGTTTCTTACGCTTTCCAATGCGGCAGGCACAGGGATTGTGTACTGCTTGGCATCCTTTACGCCGTCAATTCTGCGGATTGCGTCAGAATGTCCCTGGCTGACACCCTTACCCCAGAAGGTATAATCATTGCCGTTGGGGAGAATTGCCTGACCGTAAAGCCGGTTTAGAGAGAACATTCCTGGGTCCCAACCAACAGAAATAACCGAAACCTTGCCGCTTGCTTTACTTTCTTTATCAACTTTTGCGAAATGCTCAGGGATTTTTGCGTGAGTATCATAGCTATCAATTACGTTAAAGTACTTTGCCATTTCAGGAGTCTGAACGGGGAGGTCATTTGCACTTCCGCCGCAAAGTATCATAACATCTATTTTATCCTGCATTTCAATAGCTTTATCTATATGGTAAACGGGCATATTTGTGCGGGTCTTTATTGTAGCAGGGTCTCGTCTTGTAAAAAGCGCCGCAAGTTCCATATCCTTGCTTGCACTAACTGCTGCTTCTACACCTCTGCCGAGATTGCCGTAGCCGACAATACCAATTCTGACTTTCATTCCGCATCATCCTTCCATATATTAAGAATACTATTTTTATAATGCCACAAAATCGTCAAAATTTCAAGTGGCTTACAAGAATTTCTACAAATACTACAAACATTTTTTTCCTGAAAGTACCGCTACTGTGAAAAATGAAAACAGAGAGATGCCAAAATACATCTCTCTGTGGTTTGTTAAAACCTGAAATCACGCATCCCGTCCTCCATATCAAAGAGGTGCTGCTTTGCAATTTTCTTAACCTTTTCATTTGTAATACGTTCTATTTCACGTTTTATAACCTCTGCACCCTTTGATTTGGTATCGTTGGAAGCGTAGTCCTCAAGATATTCCTTTAATGTCATAAGTGCATTCGGCTGGCAGCAGTTTACAATCTGACCTGACTTTACTAAGGACATAAAGCGATCTCCTGTTCTGCCTTCACGGTAGCATGCAGTACAAAAGCTTGGGATGTATCCAAGCGACAAAAGCCAGTTTACAATTTCATCAAGTGTTCTTCTGTCCTCAACATCGAATTGTGCAGAGTTTTCTTCCTCGCCCTCGTCAGCATAGCCGCCCACACTTGTTCTCGAGCCGCCGCTTATCTGCGACACTCCAAGCTCTAAAACACGCTCTCTTGTCTTCTTTGACTCTCTTGTAGAAATTATCATACCCGTGTAAGGTACAGCAATTCTTAATACTGCAACAATCTTTGCAAATGTATCATCATCAATTGAGTTGTTGAAATCATCGGGGTTAATATCCTCTGCAGGACGGATTCTGGGGAGACTTATTGTGTGAGGTCCAACACCGCAGGCTGCCTCTAAATGCTCTGCGTGCATCAAAAGTCCTACAAAATCATATCTGTAAAGATTAAGCCCGAACAGTACGCCGCATCCAACATCGTCTATGCCGCCTTCCATTGCTCTGTCCATAGCCTCAGTGTGATAAGCATAGTTACTCTTGGGGCCGGTTGGGTGAAGCTCCTCGTAAGCCTTTTTGTTGTAGGTTTCCTGAAAAAGAATATATGTGCCTATTCCTGCATCTTTGAGCTTTCGGTAATCCTCTACGGTGGTTGCGGCAATATTTACATTTACTCGTCTTATAGCACCGTTTTTGTGCTTTATGGAATAGATTGTCTTGATGCTGTCTAAAAGGTACTCGATTGGGTTATTGACAGGGTCTTCGCCCATTTCGAGTGCCAAACGCTTGTGCCCCATATCCTGAAGTGCAATTACCTCGCGCTCAATTTCTTCTTGGGTAAGCTTTTTGCGGCAAATGTGCTTGTTCTTGTAGTGATACGGACAATAGGTACAGCCGTTTACGCAGTAGTTTGAAAGATACAACGGCGCAAACATAACAATTCTCTTACCGTAAAACTTTTCCTTAATCTCCTTTGCTAAAGAGAACATTTTCTCGTTAAGCTCGGGAATATCGCAGTCCAACAAAACCGCAGCCTCTCTGTGCGATAAGCCCTTGCAGTCCTTTGCCCGCTCTATAAGATTTTCTATAAGTTCTTTGTTTGATTTATTGGCTTCAGCATAGGCGAGAGTATCCAATATTTCCTCGTCGCTTATAAACTCCTCCGCCTTTTTAGACATTATATCGTACATAGTAAAAAATCCTTTCCTCTATGGCTTAAACTATGATACCACAAAAGAAAGGAAATGTATGTTGCAACTGCAACATTTACTGCAAAAACCTGAACTGATTGCCCTTAAAGCTTATAATACCTTCTGTTTGCATTCGTGATAGCTCACGTGATAATGCACTTCGTTCGACACCTAAATAGCTCGCCATATCCTGACGGCTTAATGGGATAATGACTTTGTCCCTTTTTCCGTGTTCGGACATAAGGGAAAGGTAGGCTATAACCTTTTCGCGAATTGTTTTTTTGGAGAGAATTTGTACCCTGTCATTCATACTCAGGCACTTCAAAGCAACTGCCTTTATAAAGTTTGCGATAATTTTGGTGTGCAGGGGGCTATCGGCAATATTTTTGCGAATGGGAGAGGCTTTTAGCCATACAACGACAGTATCCTCTGTTGCTGTTGCATAAATTGGACTGTCAATATTTGCGGTAACCGCAAGGGATTCTGCAAACATATTACCTTTTGTTACGGTCGCCATTATCATCTGATTGCCGTTAATATCATCGCAGGAAATCTGAACAGTGCCCTTTGTTATAACGGCAAACTCGGATATTTCATTGCCGAGAGTGATTAAAGTCTGCCCCTTTTTGTATTTCTTTTCACGAGCGGAAAGGTAGGAAAGTGCGTCATCAAGCTCATTTTCCGACAAACCGCTGAATATGTAAGCCTTGGAAAGCAATGCTTTGTCCATAAAATTCACCTCTTTAATATTTTATCAAATTTTAGTTAAACTTTCAATCTTATTGACAAAAAAAACAATATATAATATAATTACAATGTATATTTATGTTCCGATGAGGTGTCATATATGATAAGAAAAGCGTTGATTTCAAATATATACGAAGCGGCATCAATACAAAGGTGGAATGACCACATACGACCTGCTATGGGCTTTTCCGAGCTTGACAAGCAGGCTCATAAAATGGTGTATGCTTACACTCTTGCAAAATGTGAGGGTGAGGGGAATTATGACCCTCTTTTACTCATTGAAGGCGGTATGTTTGAATTTTTGCACAGACTTGTGCTGACTGATATTAAACCGCCAATATATCACAGTCTTATGAAACGAAAGGGTGGACAAATAAACAGCTGGGTGTTAGAACAGCTCAGAGGTCAGTGCGAGGGAATAGGCGGCGGCTTTTATGAGAGAATGTGCCGTTATTTTAACGAGCCTCAGTATGCTGAAAAGGAAAAGCAAATACTTCGTGCGGCACATTATTATGCTACTGAATGGGAGTTCAAGGTAATATATCCGATGAATAGCGAAACCTATGCTATAGAAGAGGTTAAGGCGGAGGTTGAAAGAGGACTTTCGGAGTGTAATAAATTTGACGGTTTTGAAAGGTTTAATAATAATGCAGACCTTAAAAAATTCCTGAACATTGTAGGTAAACTCCGCTATCAGCAGAGGTGGTCAAGAGCAGTCAGAATGCCTCAGACCTTTGTAATGGGACATATGATGGTGGTTGCGATGCTCAGCTACTTCTGCAGTGTGGAAATAGGTGTGTGTAGAAAACGTATTATAAACAATTTTTTCGGCGCACTTTTCCACGATATCCCCGAGGTTCTTACAAGGGATATTGTCTCGCCTGTAAAATCCTCGGTTGCAGGACTTGACGATATTATCAAGGAAATTGAGGACGAGCAAATGCACCGTGTAATTTATCCGCTTGTGCCTGAGAGCATAAAGAAGGATTTGGATTTTTATACACAGGATGAGTTTGTATCACGCGTTGTTAAAGATGAAAATGTACAGCCTGTTTCATCTGATGAGATAAACGAAAAGTACAATAAAGACGAGTTTAATGCCATTGATGGCGAGATTATCCGTGCCTGCGACCATTTATCTGCTTACCTTGAGGTGTATCTATCGATTAAGTCAGGAATACAGTCGGAGCAGTTGCAGTCTGGCTATCACAGCCTGTTTCAGAAGTATGAGAATAAGATAATTGCGGGCATTGATTTCGGTCAGTTGTTTGATTATTTCAGACTATAATTGAAAGAGGGTTTTTGTCATCAGAACGAAAAAGAGCATTGTACTTGATAACTATGATTCTGTTAAAGAAAAGGCATTGAGATTACTGGAATTCAGAAGCCATTCTGAATTTGAATTAAAGGAAAAACTAAAGCATTTTGGTGCGAAAATTGAGGATATAGAACAAACTCTTGAGTTCCTTCACGAGTACCATCTTACCGATGACCGTATATATGCCGCAAAGCTTGCCAACGACCTTTCCAATATAAAGAAATTCGGCAAGCACAGGATAAAAGCCGAACTTGTAAGACGGGGAATAAGCAGAGAAATAATATACGAGGTCTTGGATGAGATAGAAACAGACGAGAGTGAACAGCTTTTGCCGCTTATGGAAAAGAAACTCGGCGGTGTCTTTGACCGCAAAAGCAAAGACAGGGCTTTTCGCTATTTTGCGGCAAGGGGCTACAGCTTTGATGATATAAAACGTGCTTTTGACGAAATTTCGTCAGAGGTATATGATGATTGAAAGGATATGACGGTATGAAAATAGGAATGGTCAGCCTTGGCTGTCCTAAAAACCTCACCGACAGTGAGACGATGCTCGGACTTCTCAGCGAATACGGACACGAGCTTGTCGGCGATGTTTCGGATGCCGAGATTATAATTGTAAATACTTGCGGGTTTATAAATGATGCCAAGCAGGAGTCAATTGACACTGTGCTTGAAATGGCAGAGTACAAGAATAAAAACTGCAAAAAGCTTATTATGACAGGATGCCTTGCAGAAAGATATCACAATGATATTATGACGGAACTTCCTGAGGTTGATGCAGTTGTCGGAACGGGCGATTATTATAAAATATGCGAGGTAATAGATAGTGTAATGAACGGCGAAAAGCCGTGTATGTTCGGAAATCAAAATGATGCTGTTCCCGAAGGTCTTGCACGAATTACAGCAACTCCGCCTTATACTGCATATATCAAAATCTCCGACGGCTGCGACAACAACTGCACATACTGTGCTATACCGCAGATAAGAGGTAAGTACAGAAGCAGAAAGATTGAGGATATTTTGGCAGAAGCTAAAGAGCTTGCTGAAAACGGTGTCAAGGAGCTAATACTGATTGCTCAGGACACAACACGTTACGGTAAGGATATTTACGGCAGGTATTCTCTTGACAGACTTCTTAAAGAGCTTTGTAAGATTGAAAGTCTGCATTGGATAAGACTTCATTATTTCTACCCAGAAGCAGTTACGGAAGATGTTTTGGATATAATGGCAAAAGAGGACAAGGTTTGCAAATATATAGATATGCCAATCCAACATATTAATGACGATGTTTTACGGCGAATGGCAAGAAGAACAGATAGCCTTGACATCAAGAAAAAGATTGAGCAAATCCGTGAAAAGATGCCTGACGCAGTTATCAGAACATCACTTATTTCTGGCTTTCCTGGCGAGGACGAAAAGGCGCACAAGCAGCTTTATAATTTTGTGAAGGAGTACAAGCTTGACCGTGTAGGTGTTTTTGCATACTCTCAGGAGGAGGATACGGTTGCTGCGCAGTTTCCGGAGCAGCTTTCGGAGGGAATCAAAGAGGCTCGGGCAGAGGAGATAATGCAGCTACAGCGTGAGATTTCGCTCGAAAAGAATAAAGCACGCTTGGGAACGGTTTTGGAAGTTCTATGCGAGGGCTATGACGAGGAAAACTATATGTACTACGGCAGAAGCTATGCCGACAGTATTGATATAGACAGTAAGGTTTACTTTGCGAGTGAGGATGAGGTGGAAATCGGAAGCTTCGTTAAGGTTAAAATACTTGACTGCGATGAATATGATTTAACAGGAAAGGAAGTATTGTAATGAATTTGGCTAATAAGATTACACTTTTTAGAGTAGTGCTTGTACCTGTATTTATGGTGCTTATGATGATGGAGTCGACTGCAGCGAGAGCGGCTGCTCTTGCGGTATTTATAATTGCATCTTTGTCCGATGCTGCAGACGGCTATATAGCAAGAAACTATAACCAGATAACTAACTTCGGCAAATTTGTTGACCCATTGGCAGACAAGATGCTGACAACCTCGGCATTTCTGATACTTCTTCATTACGGCAGAATGTCCGTATGGGCGCTTATGATAGTATTGGCAAGAGAATTTATGGTATCGGGTGTAAGACTTGTGGCAGCCGCTGACGGAAAGGTTATTGCAGCAAGTATGTGGGGTAAACTCAAAACAGTCTCTCAAATGGTTGCAATAATTGCAGCTATTATTCTGCTTCTTCCTGTGTTTCCTGAAACAGCGGGAAAAATAATCACCGATATTCTGGTATGGTTGTCTGTTGCCTTTACAGTAATTTCAGGTGTTGATTATCTGTGGAAGAACAAAAGCATACTTAAGATGTAAGAGGTAACAGAAGTGAGATATATAACAAGCCTTGTACGGCGTGCCGTTGAGGACTATAATATGATAGAGGACGGCGATAGAGTTGCTGTTGGTATATCGGGCGGAAAGGACAGTCTTGCTCTTGCGGCGGCTCTTGCGGGACTTGCGAGATATTATCCAAAAAAATTTACTCCTGTCGGCTTGTCTCTTGATATGACAGGTGATGGCGATTTTTCAGAAATTGCGGCATTTTGCGAAAAGCTTGGTATGGAATACCACGTCAAACGTACCAATATACGTGAGGTAGTGTTTGACATAAGAAAGGAAACAAATCCCTGTGCATTGTGTGCTAAATTAAGACGAGGCGCACTCAATGATATGGCGATAGAAATGGGCTGCAAAAGGGTTGCGCTCGGACATCATAACGATGACGTTCTGGAAACCTTTATGCTAAGCCTTTTGTATGAGGGGAGAGTAAACTGCTTTTCGCCTGTTACATACCTTGACCGTACCGATTTGTATTCAATAAGACCGCTGATTTACGTTCGAGAGGGTGATATCAAAGGGGCGGCAAAGAGGAATAATTTCCCCGTCAAACCGAGCGGGTGTCCGGCAGACGGTGTAACCAAACGTGAGGATATGAAGGAAATAATTGCGGAATTGGAAAGGAAAACCTTTCCCGGACTTAAAAAACGGCTTTTTACAGCAATTCAAAACAGTAAAATAAACGGCTGGACAGAAGAATAAAGACTAAGTAACTCTGCAGAAAGCAGAGTTATTTTTGTGTCGAATAATTGCGTAACGCAATCAATTATCTTGACAAATGTAAATTTTTGTGTTATAATGTTGCGTAGTGCAATACACAAGAGAGGATGATGGAATGAAGGAAAAGGATTTTACATATCTTGCAGAGGAGCTGAAAAGGGGGATAGATAACGAGATAGCTTATATTTACAGCTGTTTTGTTCCTGTGGGGACAAAGGATGTATTGGCAACAATGAAAGGGAATATTGCAGTTGCCGACCGTGAGTTTCTTGATAATGATACACGCGCAATTGTCGGTAACAGATGGACGTGTCCCTATGATTTGCTTGTTGACAGGGTAAAAAGGCAGATAGAGGATTTTTATGCCGAATTTGATTTGGGTGCAGAAGCAATTGCAAAGCTTTCGCAGTACCAAGAGCGTGCCGAGGTGTTTAAAAGTCAGTTTAGAAAAAATCTTGAAAAATCCGAGGAAACAACTAAAAAGCAGCTACTTCGTGAGCTGGAATTGATGGTGATGCAGGGAAAGGATGTAAAAACTCTGTTAAGGCATATAAATACGGCTGTTGACAAAAGAACAAATGCCGTTAAGTCATTTTTGACCTCGTGTGCTGGACAAATGGAACGGTATATGTTATTATGGGATTATCAGGATAGAGGCTTTACGCATTATCGGTTTATGACGGTTGGAGATAATTGTGAGCATTGTACCGAGCTAAACGGCAAGGTGTTTGATATTCACAATGCGTCATATTTTTCGCCGCTCCATCCCAATTGTAACTGCAGAGCAGAGATTCTAGACAAGGACGGCAATTCGGTTGCAATATTGCAGGAGAATGATACTTTCGATAAGCTTGATTATTTAAAAGCCTCGCTAAAGCAGATGATTCTTGGAAACTATACCGAGGATACTAACCTTTTGGGAACATTGGGACAGATTGCATTAGGCTTTTTGGGTCTTGATTTGCCTGCGGATATAAGGGATTTGCTGTACGATGTAACCCATTGGAAGCTGACTCCGTCGCACGCTCTGCAGACAATATTAGATGCTGCGGCATTACTGCCTGTGGTGGGTAGTATCAAATACTCCGACGAAGCTATGAATGCGGTCAAGCAGACAAGGAAGTACATAAATAGAACATATGATGCAACAAGATTAACCAATAAAGAGTTGATGGATGAAGCAAAGAAACTTGGTTTTACACAAATAGGACAATATTCTCATGGTCAGCCTATTTTCAAGAAAGGAAATAGGTATATAACACCTGATATTGATGGTCATATTGGAGGAAGATGGAAAATGGCTGATTCAATTAAAGGCTTAGCAAAAAAGAGTACGAGAATGGGTACGTATGATGAGAATTTAAAGAGAATAGGAGATTAAAATGTATTGCTATCGTATTACAAAATATAACCCAGAATTTCGTGATAAGAATGGGAGATATACACAAGAAGACTGGACATCTATAAGTGATATTGGGAGAGTTTTTAATGGAGAGACACTAACAAAAGAGGAATATCTTCGTATCGAAAATGGCTATATTAGTGCAATAAAACTAACTATGGAAGAAAACAATATTTCAACACTAATGATTAATTGTTTAGAAAAATATTATGATGTTTCGGATGAGACTTATTTTTCGCCAGATGAAAAGGAATTACTTGCCGAGATAAAAGATAATATGAATGTGAGTAAGGATAAACTTGAAAATCTTATCCGAATGACATTGCGCGAATTGTTGTGGTGCAAGCTGAAGTCTGAAAAAGTAGAAATAGAGTTTGGATATGATTATTATATGTATATAAAATGCGACCAGATTAAAGATTCAACTGTAGAATTCCTTTTGTCTAAGGGTATTTTTGTTGAATTAATTTAAGCCAAGACAAGGGCGAGACAAGGGGACGGTTCTGTTGTCTTGACAGAACGGAGTGTTTGTGATATATTAATCTCGAGGTGATAGAAATGCCAAGAACACCAAGACGGAAGAGTGAAAGCGGAATATATCATAT
>JAXJXP010000011.1:0-1944 GCA_036307445.1 Clostridia bacterium | reverse complement strand
TCCTAACAGTAAAGAAGGTTTTGAACATCTTCTTCAAACAATCAATACCTGTACAGGTATCGGCGACTCAAAAATAAAGGTAGGGCTTGAGGCAACCGGACATTACAGTTACAACCTTCTCGGGTTTCTTCTTGACAACGGTCTGACCACCTATGTCATAAACCCTCTGCATACCAACCTTTACCGTAAGAGTCAATCTCTTAGAAAAACCAAGACCGACCGTGTGGATGCAAGAACGATTGCTTCTATGCTAATGTCTGATGTGAGCCTCAAGCCCTACACAAACATAGCATACCACAATTCCGAGTTAAAGTCACTAACAAGATACAGATTTGACAAGGTAAAAGAACGAGCCGCATTAAAATCTTCTGTTGCAAGATTAGTCAATATCCTATTTCCCGAATTGGAAAAGTTACTGCCGACTTTACACACAGCCTCATCTTATGCATTGTTAAGCGAACTGCCAAGCGCAAAGCACATTGCCGAAGTACATCTTACTCACCTTACAAATTTGCTTTATGTTGCTTCTAAAGGTCGTTACTCCAAAGACAAAGCTATTCAAATTCGTGAAGCCGCAAGAAATTCCATCGGTACATATATGCCTGCTAAAGCTTTGGAACTCAAGCACACCATTAAACTCATTAAAGAATTTAATAACGAGATTGCTGAAATTGAATCCGAAATTCAATCCATAATGGATAAGATTGATTCACCTATTACAACTATTCCGGGCATTAGCCTGCGCATGGGTGCAATGATTATTGCTGAGATTGGCGATTTTAACAACTTTGATTCGCCTGATAAAATTTTAGCTTTTGCAGGTCTTTCACCGTCTACTTACCAATCCGGTCAGCTTAACAACTGCTATGCCCACATGGAAAAGCGCGGTTCCCGTTATTTGCGATACGCTCTTTTTAACGCCGCAAAGCTTGTTTGCTACTGGAATCCTTTATTCGCCGATTATCTTGCCAAAAAGCGTTCCGAAGGTAAACATTACAATGTTGCAATCTCACACGCTGCCAAGAAATTAGTCCGCCTTATTTTTGCTTTGCAAAAGTCCGGTAAACCTTACATAGCTAATTCTTGATTTCACTAATTGTTTGAAATTAGGCGTCTTTGACGCCTGTTTCGTTATGCCTTTTTTGCCGTCACTCAATTCACAACAGTTTTTGATTTTTAGACTTGACTTTTAATAGTTAGTCTTTCAGATTTTGAATTTTTTATATCTTAATTCTTATCTGAAAGGCTTTCTCTTATTCAGCTTTTACACAAAATTTTCGGCGCTCTCTTATAGAAAAACAGTGCCCTAAGCTTTAGGACACTGTTTTTATGTACTGTACTGTATTAAGCTTCTTCCGAACCGTCCTCGGGCATATCCCAGTTGTGCCAAACTGCCTGAACATCATCATTTTCTTCAAGCATATCTATAAGCTTTTCCATTTTGGCACAGGTTTCTTCATCTTCAATAGTTGTCATAGTCTGGGGAATATACTCTACTTCGGCTGATATAAAGGTATAACCCTTTGCCTCAAGCGCATCACGCACAGTACCCAATTCATTGGCGTCGGTGGAAATTTCAAACACATCGCCGTCATAATTAAAATCATCGGCGCCTGCCTCTAAAGCGTCTTCCATAACCGTATCCTCGTCACGGCCCTCGGCTTCAATTCTTATCATACCTTTACGGTCGAACATAAAGGTTACAGAACCGCTTTGACCGAGATTGCCGCCGCATTTATCGAAATAATGTCTCATTTCGCCGGCAGTACGGTTGCGGTTATCGGTAAGTGTTTCAACAACCACGGCAACGCCCGACGGACCGTATCCCTCATAAGTAAGCTCTTCATAATTGTTGGCCTCACCGTCGCCGGCGGCCTTTTTGATTATTCTTTCAATATTTTCATTTGGAACATTGGCAGCCTTTGCCTTGGCAATAGCATCCTT
>JAXJXP010000010.1:0-69682 GCA_036307445.1 Clostridia bacterium | reverse complement strand
TTTTTAGCATCAGCCGGTGTATCTGCATTTGTACGAACCTTAAGTGTTCTGAACTCATCAGCCCACTGCATAATTCTACCGAACTCGCCTGCGATTTCTGCATCAACTGTCGGGATGATACCGTCATAAATATTACCTGTTGAACCGTCGATTGAGATGTAATCTCCCTCGTTGTAGGTCTTACCAGCCAATGTGAACTTCTTGTTAGCTTCGTCCATAATGATATCGCCACAGCCTGATACACAGCAAGTACCCATACCACGAGCAACAACTGCTGCGTGTGATGTCATACCGCCACGAACTGTAAGAATACCCTGAGAAGCTTTCATACCTGTAATATCCTCAGGTGATGTTTCAAGACGAACAAGAACTACCTTCTCGCCTCTTGCATTCCAAGCCTCTGCATCCTCAGCTGTAAATACAACCTTACCGCAAGCAGCACCAGGAGATGCGCCAAGACCTTTACCTGCAGGAGTTGCAGCCTTAAGAGCCTTTGCATCAAACTGCGGGTGAAGAAGTGTGTCGAGGTTTCTCGGGTCAATCATAGCAACTGCCTGCTTCTTATCAATCATACCCTCATCAACGAGGTCGCAAGCAATCTTAAGAGCAGCCTTAGCTGTTCTCTTACCGTTTCTTGTCTGGAGCATATAGAGCTTACCTGCCTGAACAGTAAACTCCATATCCTGCATATCTCTGTAATGGTCCTCCAAAGTAGCACAAACCTGCTTGAACTGTGCAAATGCTTCGGGGAACTTTGCTGCCATTTCAGCAATAGGCATCGGTGTACGAACGCCTGCAACAACGTCCTCACCCTGTGCGTTTACAAGGAACTCACCCATAAGTCCCGGCTCACCTGTAGCAGGGTCTCTTGTGAATGCAACACCTGTACCGCAATCGTCGCCCATATTACCGAATGCCATCATCTGTACGTTAACTGCTGTACCCCATGAATAAGGAATATCGTTATCACGGCGATAAACGTTAGCACGGGGGTTATCCCATGAACGGAATACTGCTTCTACTGCGCCCATAAGCTGTTCCTTCGGGTCTGACGGGAAGTCTTTGCCGATTTTATTCTTGTACTCAGCTTTGAACTGACCTGCGAGTGTTTTGAGATCTTCAGCAGTAAGCTCGATATCCTGTGTTACACCCTTTGCTTCCTTCATTTCGTCGATAAGCTGCTCAAAATACTTCTTACCAACTTCCATAACTACGTCAGAATACATCTGAATAAATCTTCTGTAGCAGTCCCAAGCCCAACGTGCGTTGCCTGACTTAGCAGCCATAACTTCAACAACCTCTTCGTTAAGACCAAGGTTCAAAATTGTATCCATCATACCCGGCATGGATGCTCTTGCGCCTGAACGAACAGACACGAGAAGCGGGTTTTCCTTATCACCGAACTTCATACCGGTGATGCCCTCCATCTTGTCGATGTATTCCATAATCTCTGCCTGAATGTCTGCATTAATTTTTCTTCCATCCTCGTAGTACTGTGTACAAGCCTCAGTAGAAACTGTGAAGCCCTGGGGCACAGGAAGACCAATTTTAGTCATCTCTGCAAGGTTAGCACCTTTACCGCCAAGAAGCTCTCTCATGCTTGCGTCGCCTTCCGAGAAAAGATATACGTACTTCTTTGCCATTGGAATCTCCTCCTAATAGTAAATTGTATTCTATGACGTACTAAGGTACACCATAACATATCTATTATATCACATTTTTTGAAAATGTCTACTCATTTTCAAAATATTTCCGATATTTTGTAAAAATTTTAACAATCTACGTCGATTTTATTCTTTTTTTATTGTTTTTCCTGCAAAGTATTGTTCAACCGATTTGGCAAATTCTACTATAACAAGGGGCATTATTGCAAGTACAGCACATATTGCCCACCCTGAATACTCTAACGCACATACCCCGAAAAGCGCTGCAGCCGACGGAATATTAACAAGCAACACCGTCAAAAGTATCCCGACAACAAACGACCACACCAGAGCCTTATTTTTAAACAGACCGTCCTTTATAACAGAGGTATCACTTCTTAAGTTAAAGGAATGTATCAGCTGTGATGAAGCTAAAACTACAAAAGCCATTGTTCTTCCAGCAATCTGACCTCCGCTGCTTGCGAAAAGTATCGAGCCAACTGTATAAGCAACAAGTGCCAATGCTCCTATCATTGCGCCTTCCGTTACGATAGCCGCCCAGTTTGATGCCGTCAGCAAAGCTCCTCCTGCCTGATGATTTTTGGTCATAATGTCCTTGTCAGCAGGGTCAAGACCCAGCGCAATAGCCGGCAGAGAGTCTGTAACGAGATTTATCCACAAAAGCTGAGGTGCGGTAAGAGGCGCAGCCCAGCCGAACAAAAGCCCCAAAAACACGCAAAGAAGCTCCCCTATATTTGACGAAAGCAGGAACAGTACCGACTTTCTTATATTGTCAAAAATACGTCTTCCCTCTTTCACCGCCGCAACTATCGTTGCAAAATTATCGTCAGCAAGCACCATATCCGAGGCTTCCTTTGCAACATCTGTTCCGTTTTTGCCCATACTGCAGCCAATATCTGCCGCCTTTAAGGCAGGTGCATCATTTACTCCGTCGCCCGTCATAGCAGCAATTGCCCCTATACTCTTAAAGGTCTTTATAATCCTGAGCTTTTGTTCAGGTGTAACTCTCGCAAAAACCCTGACCGCAGGCAAAATACCCGCAAGCTCCGAGTCGGTCATTCTGTCAAGCTCTCTACCCGAAACAACCCTTCCCTCTCCGTCTAAAATCCCCACCTCACGAGCAATAGCGGCAGCAGTTGCAATATGGTCGCCCGTTATCATAACAACCTGTATTCCTGCCCTCTTACATTCACCAACCGCTGTTTTGGCTTCCTTTCTTGGAGGGTCGGAAATAGCAACAAAACCACAGAATACAAGCTCTTTTTCTCTTAACACACCTGAGTCGGCATATGCAACCGCCAAAACTCTTAGCCCCTTAGCCGCCATTTGTTCTGCACGCCTTAAAAGCCCGTTTCTTTCCTCGTCCGAAAGGACAGATACACCTGTTTTCCCTCGTTTAGATGAGCATTTTGAAAGCAGAATTTCAGCCGCTCCCTTTGCAACAACTCGGCATTCCTTTCCCTTTTTAACTAAAACACTCATCATTTTCCGCTTAGAGTCAAAAGGATTTTCCTCTGTCCTTTCCCAACCCGAAACACATCCGCTCCAATCAAGGATTGCCTTTTCAGTAGGACTCGTTCCGCCATAAGATGCAAGCGACGCAATCTCACGCATAAAATCCATATTTTCGCAGTAATACTCGGAAACTGTCATTTTGTTTTCGGTAAGAGTTCCCGTCTTGTCGGTACAAATTACGCTTGCTGCACCAAGTGTCTCCACCGCAGAAAGCCGTTTTACAATTGCTTTCTTCTTTGCCATTCTTTCAACACCGATTGCAAGCATAACGGTAACAGTTGCGGGCAACCCCTCTGGAATAGCCGCTACTGCAAGACTTACGGCAGTAATGAACATATCGAGCGGGTCAAGCTTTTTCTCAATACCTATCAAAAAAATTGCACCACATATGACAAGCGCCGCAATACCCAATATTTTGCCAAGCCTTGAAAGCTTTTTTTGAAGCGGTGTCTGCTCCTCTTCTTCACTTAGAATAAATCCTGCGATTTTGCCCATTTCGGTATTCATTCCAACCGTACACACAACCGCCTTGCCGTGTCCTGCTGTAACCGAGGTTGCAGAATGAAGCATATTTTTTCTTTCTCCTGCAGTAACCGTTTCGGTTAAGACACACTCCTCCTTTTGAACAGGGAGCGATTCGCCTGTAAGGGAGGATTCGTCCGCTTCAAGTCCTACAGATTGTATAACCCTCATATCCGCCGCTATTTTATCCCCTGCTTTTACAAGAACAATGTCGCCTACCGTAAGATTTTCTGCCGGTATTTTTTGTACCTTGCCGTCCCTTATAACTGTTGCCTGAGGATCGGCGAGCTTTTTTAAGGCGTCAATAGCTTTTTCTGCTCTTCGCTGCTGAAATACACCCAAAAGTGCATTGAGAAGCACAATTGCAACTATTAAAAGCGGCTCAAATATATCGTTCTCCCCCCGCAAATGCGTGGAAAAATACGAAACAGCCGCAGCAACAAGCAATACCACCGTCATAAAATCGGACACCTGAGAAAGCATCTGTTTAAAAAAGCCTGCTCTCTTACGGGTAGATATAACATTCCCTCCCGACCTCGTCTGTCTGCTCGCAAGACCTTTATCAAAGTCAGTTCTCAAGTCCTTTTCCAGCTTTTTAAGTGTTTCTTGAGAATAATCCATCACCGTTCCGCCTTTCGCCCATTTTCTTTTATAAAGATTATTGACGAGAAACAGCATATATGCTATAATTCACATTTGTAAAAAATATTTTTATGTCCCTATTGCAAAATATGACAAATAGTGATATACTCTATTTAATCAGGGGATTATTGTTAAGGGGGTATAAGGAAATGGCAAGAACGGCAAGACAAAAAAGTGAGAGCGGAGTTTATCACGTGCTTTTAAGAGGTGTGGATAAGCTTTTTCTTGACAGTTCTGATTATACAGAATTTCGTGTGCGTATGAAGGAGTATTTTTCTGCTGATGTAAAGCTTTTGGCATTTTTGCTTTTACCTAACAGAGTACACCTTTTGATTGACGCAGGCGAAAACAATCTTTCCGTTGCGGTAAAACCTCTTTGCACAAGCTATGCCAGATACTTTAACCGCACATATTCAGTAGACGGGAAGTTGTTTTATGACCGTTTTAAGAGTGTTCCGTGTCATAGCAAATCCGACATTGCAGATACTGTTGCCTTTCTTAATGCAGTAGGAAGCAAATTTACAAAACGAGAGCATTTCAGCCTTGGAGAATACACATCAGGCTCTCAAATTTGCAATACTCAAAGACTTACAAGGCTTATCGGTAGTGCTGCAGAATCCACAAACCCCGTTTCTCTTCACCTTGATGACTATACTCAATTGTCAAAAGAGGAAATGAACATATATCTCGGCATTGTTGCCAACTGTACGCTTGATGATTTAAGCAATGCAAACCGTCAGGATGACAGCTTTAAGAGGATTTTCTCAGGCGGTATATCTGCTCGAGCAATTCTTCCTCTGTTCGGTGTACATACCAAACCAAGCGCCAAAAAGAAACCGGCGGATAAGACTCCTGAAGAGACTCAGCCCAAACCGGCAGAAAAGAAAAACTTAAGTGTATGGCTTCTGTGATTATTGAAAGGAATGAATGTTTAGTGAAAATACTTCAACCGGGCATGGCAAAACAGTTTTTGTCAGTATTTCTATCTCACATAACCGCTGTATTACTTTTAGCTGCTTTTATGTTTACGTTTGTTGCAGCAGTAATGAATAAGCCGGCAGTTTATGCTGCAGTATCGGTTTTGATGTCTTTGATGTACTTTTTCGGGCTGTACTTTAAGGGCAGCGAGCTTGCACGCAGGGATAAGCTTTCATACACTACCACATCTGTATATCTTCTTAAAGGTGCAGTCCTGTCTCTTCCTGTTATAGTATGGAATTTTGTTCTGTGGCTTTTATACATTTTTGCATGGAATTTCCTCACAATAGACGGACAGTTTTTCAGCTTTACGGGAATTTTCTATAACATTTTGTACGTTGTAAATACGTTTATGTTCTCAGGTCTTGCGACAATAGAAAGCGGGTATGTTGAGTGGTATGCACATATGCTTATTTATATTGTGCCTGTTGTGGCAGTTACAGTTGGATATATTGCAGGAATGTACGATTTCTCTGTTTTAGATAAGTTATCACCGTATATATACGAAAATAAGAACAAATGATGCACAAAAAGCGGGAGCAAATGCAAATGCTCCCGCTTTTTTTATTAAAACACACAGTAATCTGACATATACTTTTCCATCAAGGTTACAAGTTCTGCATATTCAGGCTTTCCTGACAGATATTCGTGAATATCTCTTACATCAATTATTGAGTGCACGTTGATACCAAATTCCTCTGTTACCTCCGAAACGGCAGTCTTTCCGGGAATTTTGCCAACCTCACAGCGATTTACTGAAATAAACATATCCTTAACCTGTACATCAGCGGCACCTGTTAAAACCGGCATTGTTTCGCGAATAGCAGTTCCTGCCGTAATAACGTCCTCGATGATTATTACTCTGTCCTTATCCTGAGGCTTGTATCCGACTAAGCTGCCGCCTTCTCCGTGGTCCTTTTCTTCTTTACGATTAAAGAAATAAGGCTTGTCAATTCCGTACTCGGAATAGAGCGCACCCGCTGCTGCGGTTACGAGGGGGATTCCCTTATATGCAGGGCCAAACATTGCATCAAATTCCTCGCCGCATTTCTCCTTAATAAGTGCTGCATAGAACTTGCCGAGCTTTGCAATCTGTTCACCGGTCTTATAGTTTCCGGTATTAACAAAGTATGGTGTATTTCTACCGCTCTTTGTAACAAAATTACCGAAACGCAAAACATCTGCACTCATCATAAATTCAATAAACTCGATTTTCTTTTCTGTAAGCATATTACCTCTCCTTAATCTCTGAAATACAGATTTTTCAACTTTTTTAGTATTTTCTTTTCCATTCGCGAAACATACATTTGCGAAACCTGCCAATCGGCAGCAATTTTGCTCTGGCTTTCCTCATTATAAAACCTTCGTCTGACAAATTCCTTTTCTCCCTCAGAAAGCTCGGACATACAGTATTCGATAAAATCGGAGTCTTCAACCATCATAAACCCGTTTTCATCATGGCCGACAAGATTGGAAAGCACCAGTGCACCGTCCGCATCAGCCTCATACTCAAGAGAATGTACAAACGCACTGTCGCCCGCCTCATATGCACTTCTTAAAACATCGGCAGGAATCCTCAATGTTCTTGCTATTCTTTCTTCGGACACAGGGCTGTCATATCGCCTTTTGATTCGTTCTGCACGGTAAAAAATTTCGTATAGCTTTCTTGGTATCCTTATAAAGCTACCTTTGTCCCTGAAATGTCTGCGTATCTCACCCATTATGGTAGGTGTGGCAAAGGTCGCAAACTTTACTCCCCTGTCAGGGTCAAACCGCTCCACCGCATAAATAAGCCCCATACACGCAACCTGATATATGTCATCATATTCTATCCCTCGGTTAATAAAACGTCTGGACAGAATTTCTGCAATGTATATGTAGGTGTGGACAATCTCATTCCGCAGCTCGACAGTACCTCTTTTTCGATACTCGCTAAACAAATCATATTCACTTGTATTGGTTGTTTTCAGCTGAGCTGCCATAAAACCATTCCTTTTATTTACTCCGCAATTATGTATGCAGCTATCTTTTTCGCACTTTCAGTTCTTTTTATAGCTTTTTCATCATCAGTTTCGTTATAACGCGGATTTCTAATCATCAAATAATATTCCGATGCGTCAATTCCTTTTTCGGTAAAATATCTGCAAGCTCCAAGATTCACTGCATATGCAATACCCTTCGCACTCATAAGCCTGCTCTTATCCGGCATTGTTTCTGCATACTCCTCAACAGGCACGAAAACGCCGTCATTTCGTGTATCATTCAGATACTTATTTACCTCATCCTTAGACAAGAAAAACACACAGCTTTCACCTGCCGCAAATTCTGCCATAACCTTTGTAGCAACAGCTATCTCGTACTGCGCATCTCTCGGTGCGCCCTCAGCTGCAGGCGGGCTTATAAGCTGTTGAATCATAACGTGCTTCTCGCCGTCGCCGTTGATATCCTCTGCAACCTCCGCCAAATCTACCTCTACTATTTCCAAAAGGCCCTCGCTAAGACCGTGACCACCGGATACTGTTATTGTAGTATCATATCGAATCTGTGTTGTATACTGATGCACTATGACAGCTACGAGCATCAACGCAAACAAAATCGCTATCGTGTGCCATTTGTAGTAGTCCCAGAAATATTCCCACCATTTTTTTGTAAACTTTTTGGGTACTTCTCCGTATTTTTCCAATTCTATACGCTCCTTTTTCTTTTCCCCAAGCCGCAGTAGTCCCTGCCCTTGCCAAATTACTTATCAAGTGGCTTCATTGTGGGGAACAATATCACATCTCTTATAGAATAGCTGTCTGTAAGGAGCATTGCCAATCTATCAATACCAATACCTACACCGCCAGTTGGAGGCATACCATATTCAAGTGCATTTAAGAAGTCTTCGTCAACGTAGTTTGCTTCCTCATCACCCGCCGCACGAAGTGCTGCCTGTGCCTCAAATCTCTTTCTCTGGTCAATCGGGTCATTAAGCTCCGAGAATGCGTTTCCAATTTCTCTTCCTGTGATGAACAACTCAAATCTTTCTGTAAGCTCAGGTCTGCCGGGGATTCTCTTTGCAAGCGGTGAAATCTCAACAGGATACTCTGTTATAAATGTCGGCTGCACAAGCTTTTCCTCAACGTACTCATCAAAGAAGAGTGCGATAATATCGCCTCTGGTTGTCTTAATCGGGTCAATTTCAAGACCCTTGCTCTTAGCCATTGCAACAGCTTCTTCGTCAGTCTTAATCTCATTAAAGTCAACGCCCGAATACTTTTTGATTGCGTCAATCATAGTAAGTCTTTCAAAGTGCGAAAGGTCAATATCCACACCCTGATAGGTAATCTGTTCTGTACCACAAACCTCATTTGCACAGTAGCGGATTAGCTCTTCGGTATTATCCATTACCTTATTGAAGTCAGCATACGCCTCGTAGGACTCAATAGTTGTAAACTCAGGGTTATGGCGGATATCCATACCTTCATTACGGAAAATTCTGCCGATTTCATAAACCTTCTCCAAACCGCCCACAATAAGACGCTTCAAGTGAAGCTCGGTAGCAATTCTCATATACATATCAATATCAAGTGCATTATGATGTGTGATAAACGGTCTTGCATTAGCACCGCCGGGTATTGTGTTAAGAGTCGGGGTTTCAACCTCGATAAAGCCCTTGCTGTCCATAAAGTTTCTTACCGCACGAACCAACTTACTTCTTGCAATAAATGTCTTTTTGACATCATCATTCATAATGAGGTCAACATATCTCTGGCGGTAACGAAGGTCGGGGTCAACCAAGCCGTGAAATTTCTCGGGAAGAGGTAAAAGCGACTTTGAAAGTAGAGTGATTTTTTCAACTCTGATAGAAATTTCGCCTGTCTGAGTAGTGAAAACCTCACCCTCTGCGCCGACAATATCACCGATATCAAGCTTTTTGAAACGGTTATACTCTTCCTCGCCCAAAATATCCTTCTTGACAAAAAGCTGAACCTGTCCATCAATATCGGCAACGTGAACAAATCCAACCTTACCCATACCTCTTTTGGACATAATGCGTCCTGCAACAGAAACCTTCTGTCCGTCAAGTGCAGAAATTTTCGCCTTTATAATCTCGACCTCATCAGAGCCTCTCTTTGTAAGCTCTCTTTCCTCCTCGGTATAATCGTCCTTAATCTGTCCCGAGGTGTGAGTTCTGTCATATTTAGTAATTTCAAACGGGTCCATTCCCGCTTCCTGTAATTCTGCAAGCTTATCACGTCTTACCTGCAAAAGATCAGATAACTGTAATTCATTCTCCATTTGCGCCTTTTTCCTTTCAAAATTATTCTTTCTCATTGTTAATTATACAACAAATTTTCCACTATTACAAGTTTTTACGTAAAAAAATTAACTTTTTTACAAATAATTCCGTGCTATTGCATTCTGTTTTACACATAATTATGGTTTTTTGATTGATTTTTTTCCTGATTTGTTATAAAATAGAAATAAGTATGTGCAATAAAGGAGTGTATTTAATTGACAGACAGTCTTGTAACAATGATAGTGGATACCTTTTCGGGCAGTGTTCCAAAAGAGCTGATTGTTTTTGTAATCTCAATGATACCCATTTTAGAGCTAAGAGGAAGTATTCTTGCGGCAGGCTTTCTCAAAATGGAGTTTTTGTCCACATTTATAATAGCAGTCCTTGGAAATATGTTGCCAATACCGTTTATTCTTCTGTTCATTGACAAAATATTTGCGTGGCTCAAAAAGACAAGGATTAAAAACTTAGTAGAAAAGTTGGAGAACAAAGCACTTTCGAAATCTGACCAAATAAAAAAATACGGCAGATGGGGACTTCTTTTGTTTGTCGGCATACCGCTCCCCGGAACAGGTGCGTGGACAGGTGCACTAATCGCATCGCTACTCAGAATGAAGAAGCGTGAGTCTTTGCCCTTTATCTTCTTAGGAGTAATTTTAGCAGGACTTATAATGTCTCTTTTAGCATTTGGCATAATCAAGCAGGTGATATAAAATGGCAGTGTACACAATATCAGACCTGCATCTGCCGCTTGGCGTTGACAAACCAATGGACATATTTGGTTCTGCGTGGACAAACTACGTAGAACGTCTCAAGGAAAACTGGCTGTCGGTAATCACCCACGATGATACAGTAGTTTTAGGCGGTGATTTTTCGTGGGCAATGTATCTTGAGGAAGCGCAAAAGGACTTTGAGTTCCTTGCAAGCCTTCCGGGAAATAAAATTCTCCTAAAGGGCAACCACGATTACTGGTGGACTACCTCAAACAAGCTGAAAACGTATATGCTGAAAAACGACTGGAATGATGTTGCATTTCTGCACAACAACTTTTTTGAGGCAGACGGCCTTACAATCTGTGGCTCAAGAGGATGGCTCGTTCCGCAAGGAGCGTTGACAGGCGATGACAAAAAGATTTATGACCGAGAGCTTTTACGGCTTGAGGCAAGTATTCATTCAGCCAAAAAAAACGGATGCAAAAATATTGCGGTATTTCTGCATTTCCCGCCGCTTCTTAAGGACTGGCGACAAAATCCAATGGTCGAGCTTTTGGAAAGAGAAGGCATCAAAAATTGCTACTACGGGCATCTGCATATGGCAGGCGCAAAAAATGCCTATCAGGGAGAATTAAACGGCGTTAATTACAAGCTATGTGCCTGTGATTTTCTCGGATTTATGCCTATACGGGTAATTTAAGGCGTAATTTTTGGCAGAAATAGATAAAAATATTTTTATTTTTCAAAAAACGATTGAATTTTTTTTGATTTGTGGTATAATGGTACGGATGTAAAATTGGGTGAACTATAGCACCTTGATTAAAGCATAGGAGGAAAACAAAATGGCAGTTAAGACAGAGCAGGTAGAAAAGAACCTGGTCAAAGTAGTATTCGAGGTTTCCGCAGAGGATTTCGAAGCGGCAATTAAGAAGGTTTACGCAAAGAATGCGAAGAAATACAGCGTCCCCGGTTTCAGAAAGGGCAAGGTGCCCCGCGCTGTAATCGAGAAGTATTACACAGAAGCTGTGTTCTATGATGATGCAATCAATCTCGTTCTTCCCGAAGCTTACGAGGCAGCAATCAAAGAGGCTGATTTGGAACCGGTTGCACGTCCTGAGCTTGACGTTGATGAAATTGTATCAGGCAAGCCTGTTGTATTCACAGCACTTGTAACAACAAAGCCTGATGTAACGCTTGGCGAATACAAAGGTTTAAAGATTGCAAAGATTGAGCATACTGTATCCGATGAAGACGTTACAAAGGAGCTTGAGGCTGCTCAAAAGAGAAATGCAAGACTCGTGCCCGTTGAGGACAGAGCTGCTGAAAACGGTGACATCGCTGTTATCGACTTCGAAGGCTTTGCAGACGGTGTTGCATTTGACGGCGGCAAGGGTGAGGGCTATGAGCTTGAGCTTGGTTCAGGCAGCTTTATCCCCGGCTTTGAGGAACAGCTTGTAGGCAAGAATGCAGGCGACGATGTTGAGGTTAATGTAACATTCCCGACAGAGTACCACGCAGACAACTTAGCAGGCAAGGACGCTATGTTCAAGGTGAAAATCCACGAACTTAAGAAGAAGGAACTGCCTGAGCTTGATGACGATTTTGCTTCTGAAGTAAGCGAGTTTGAAACTCTTGACGAGTACAAGAACAGCATAAAAGAACGTCTCGAGAAAGACGCCGAGAACAAGGCCAAGACAGAAACAGAAAACGCTGTTGTTGAAAAGGCTTGTGAAAATGCAGAGGTTGACATTCCTAAAGCTATGATTGACGCTCAGATTGACAATATGGTACAGGATTTCGCACAGAGATTGCAGTATCAGGGTATGAACCTCGAAATGTATATGAAGTACACAGGAGCAACTGCAGAGTCTTTCCGTGAAGGCTTCAGAGAGCAGGCACAAAAGCAGACCAAGACAATGCTCGTTTTGGAAGCTATTTGCAAGGCTGAAAATGTTGACGTTACCGACGAAGAGGTTAACGACAAGATTGCAGAAATGGCTAAGATGTACAATATGGAGCTTGACAAGCTTACAGAGCTTATCTCTGAGGGTGAGAAGAAGAGCATCGCTGATGACATTAAGATGAACAAGACTGTTGACCTTCTTGTTAACAAAGCAAAAATAAAGTAATCAAACACGTTTAGGGGGAAGCGTCTTCTGATTTCTAAACGAAAGGATTGAAAGCAAATGAGTTTAGTACCAATGGTAGTAGAACAGACAGGCAGAGGAGAGCGTTCATACGATATTTTCTCACGTCTTCTGGAGGACAGAATTGTTTTCCTCAGCGATGAGGTAAACGACGCAACAGCATCTTTGGTTGTGGCACAGCTTTTGTATCTTGAGGGCAAAGACCCCGACAAGGATATTCAGCTTTATATCAACAGCCCCGGCGGCTCGATAACCGCAGGTATGGCTATTTACGATACGATGCAATACATAAAGTGCGACGTATCTACAATCTGTGTGGGTATGGCGGCTTCTATGGGTGCATTCCTGCTTGCAGCAGGTGCTAAGGGTAAGAGATTTGCTCTTCCAAACAGCGAAATTATGATACATCAGCCTCTCGGCGGTATGCAAGGTCAGGCAACTGATATCCAGATACACGCAGAGCGTATTATAAAAATGAAAAAGCATCTTAACGAAATTCTTGCCGAGCGAAGCGGCCAGCCGTTAGAGCAGGTTATGGCGGACACAGAACGTGATAACTTTATGAGTGCTGACGAGGCAAGAGCCTACGGTCTTATCGACGAGGTAATTGTTCCGAGAGCAAAATAACAGATGCCGAAAGGACAAACAAATGGCAAAGAAAAATGATGAAAAAGAACGCTTTTGCTCCTTTTGCGGCAAGTCGGAGCACGATGTCGAAAGACTTATAACCGGCTCGGGCGTCTATATCTGCAATAATTGCGTTACCTTGTGTAATCAGATTATGCAGGATGAGTACGATCCCGTAACCGATATGCCTGATTTGACCGATTTGCCCAAGCCTGCTGAGATTAAGGCAGTGCTTGACCAGTATGTAATCGGTCAGGAGGATGCAAAAAAAATACTCTCCGTTGCTGTTTATAACCATTATAAACGTATAGAGCATCAAAACGCTGCCAACGATGTTGAACTGCAAAAGAGTAATATCCTGCTGGTAGGCCCTACCGGCTCGGGTAAAACCTTTTTGGTACAAAATCTTGCGAGGATTTTAAACGTGCCCTTCGCTATTGCAGATGCCACCTCTCTTACAGAGGCGGGCTATGTCGGTGAGGACGTTGAAAATATTCTTTTAAAGCTTATTCAGGCGGCAGACTATGATATTGAAGCTGCAGAACGCGGTATAATTTACATCGACGAGATTGACAAGATTGCAAGGAAGTCGGAGAATGTATCTATTACCCGCGATGTCAGCGGCGAAGGTGTTCAGCAAACACTTCTTAAAGTACTTGAAGGCACCGTTGCTTCCGTTCCGCCAAATGGCGGCAGAAAGCATCCGCATCAGGATTTTATCCAGATTGATACAACCAATATTCTGTTCATTTGCGGCGGTGCATTTGACGGAATAGAAAAAATAATCGGCGACCGTGTCGGCAAAAAGGCACTCGGCTTCGGAGCCGAGGTTGAAAGCCGCAAGGACGCAAATATTTCCGAGCTTTTAAAACAGCTCATACCTCAGGATTTATTGAAATTCGGTCTTATCCCAGAGTTTATAGGAAGACTGCCTGTTGTAGCAAAGCTTGACCAGCTTGACAAGGCCGCTTTGGTGGATATTCTTACCAAACCGAAGAATGCTTTGATTAAGCAGTACAAGGTCCTTATGGACTTTGATGATGTAGAGCTTGTTGTAGAGGACGATGCTCTTGAGGCAATCGCTGAGCTTGCACAGAAGAGAAATACAGGCGCAAGAGGTCTTCGTTCAATAATCGAGGAAGCTACCACCGATGTAATGTTTACCGTGCCGTCGGACAAGTCGGTTAAAAAGTGCATCATCACAAAAGACTGCATCGAAAACAAAACACCGCCGACGCTTATCCGTGAGGATAGCAGCAAATACGCATAATTTTAAAGGGGCAGGTTATACCTTGCCCCTTTTTAAGACTCTATGCAAGGGGGCATAAACTATGTTAGTATCAAAAAATTTATCGATAAACGGCGAAAATCATCTTGTAATCGGGAAAAATGATGCCGTTTCTTTAGCTAAGGAGTTTGGAACTCCTCTATATGTCATAGACGAGGATTTAGTCCGCGAAAATTGCCGCACCTATAAAAACGCGATGGAAAAGTACTACGGCGGCAATGGTCTTGTTCTTTATGCCAACAAGGCACTTTGTACTCTTTTTACCTGCCGTGTTATGGCAGAGGAGGGTTTAGGTCTTGATGTAGTTTCAGGCGGTGAGCTTTATACCGCTATCAAAGCAGGCTTTCCTATGGAAAAAATATGTTTCCACGGTAACAACAAAATGCCGCAGGAGCTTGAGCTTGCAGTTGAAAACGGCGTAGGGCATATCGTTGTTGACAATGATTATGAGCTTGATTTACTTGACAGCATCGCCGCTAAGCTTGGTAAGGTTCAGAATATTATGTTCCGCATAAAGCCCGGCGTTGATGCTCATACACATAGCTTTGTACAGACGGGACAGATTGATTCAAAGTTTGGTGTTGCATTGGAAAACGGTGAGGCTTTTGAGATTATAGAAAAGGCATCAAAAATGCAAAATGTAAAGGTTACAGGCGTTCATTGCCATATCGGCTCGCAGATATTCGATATTGAGCCGTTTTTAAAGGCTGCTGAGGTAATGATGAATTTTATCAGCGATATCAAGGACAAGCTCGGACTTGAAATAGATGAACTTAACTTGGGAGGCGGCTACGGCATAAGGTATGTCGAAAGCGATGACCCGATTGAATACGATAACTATATCAAGCACGTTTCCGAGGTCGTGAAGAAAGTAGCTAAAGAACGCAATGTCAAGCTTCCGTATATCTATATGGAACCGGGAAGGTCGATTGTTGCCCCTGCAGGAGTTACCTTGTACACAGTAGGCTGTGTCAAGGATATCAAGAACGTTAGAAAATACATCTCGGTAGACGGCGGAATGGCAGATAATCCGAGATATATAATGTATGAGTCTGAATACACAGCAGTTGTTGCAAACAACGCAAATGCCGAGCCTTTAGAAACGGTTACAATAGCAGGTAAATGCTGCGAGTCGGGCGACATTCTGATTAAGGATACAATGATGCCCGAAATCAAAGTAGGCGATACCCTTGCAGTTTTAGCGACGGGAGCATACAATTATTCAATGGCATCAAACTATAACCGTATCCCCCGCCCTGCAATGGTTGCCGTGTCGGACGGTCAGGCAAAGCTCGTAGTAAAACGTGAAACCTATGAGGATTTGCTGAGGAATGATTTGTAATAAATCGTGGGGACGTCATTCCCGCCTGTCCGCAAAACACATCACATAGTCAGTGGTAAAAAAACTTTCTATACAAACGAAAATGAGTAGCAAAGTTTGCTACTCATTTTTATTTTATTCCACTCATTTTTTCATATGCCATAACTACCGCTTCTTCGCTTATGGTACAGCCCATTTTATAAATAGGTGTTCTGCCGATAACAACATCCAATGTATCAAGCAACATTCCCATCTGCTTTTCCTCAGACGGTCTTATGGTCTGGTTTAGCACTCTCATAATCGCCTCAACCTTTGGCAATTCTTCTATATGGTTATATGTATCTCTCTCCAAAAAGCAAATGCCTGCAAGCTCAGCAGAAGCATTTATATTAAGATCAGTTTTTCCGCTCCAGGGTGTGCCGTAAACCCTGATACCCTCATCGGTAATTCGGATAGCCGGCTTATCGTCATTTAAAATCTGCGCTCTGTCGCCGAAATGCTTAAGCCAGAGCGATGTATGAGTCGATTTTCCCGTACCGCTCGGTGCAGAGAAAAGATATGCTTTCCCATCCATCATAACAGCAGATGCATGCAACAAAAGTCCGTCAAAATTTATAAGCGCATCATAAAAGAACGACCCGGTCCAGATATACTCGCACTGGTCTTCATCAAGGTGCGGATTTTCTGCCAGTTTATCGCTTATATACTTATCGGAAAGATATATTATTATATTCGGTTTTACCTTTTCATCTGTCTTATATGCAGCCGCCTGCTTTACAAGTCTTTCATGCTTATAGCCAAGGTCTACATAAAGGTCGACAATTTTATGCATATTCATAAAACCCCTCCACTTTCCATTATACTGACACTTGCCCGTTATGTCAATACAGGTAATCAAAATTTAACATTTCAAAACTCCTGCAACAACTCTGTCATTGCCTGCAAGGTCTTTTATGACCTGTACGTTATCAAACCCTGCACTCATAAGTTTAGAAACCGCATCTCCCTGATCATAGCCTATCTCAAATGCCAAAAATCCATTTTCGTTTAAAAGCCTGGGCGCTTTTTCTATAATTGTGCGGTAAAATCTAAGTCCGTCCTCCCCGCCATCTAATGCAAGATGCGGTTCATAAAACTGTACCTCTCCCATTAGCGTTGGTATCACATCTGTTCGTATGTATGGTGGGTTTGATACTATTACATCATACTTGCCCGGCAAACAGTCGGAAAGTATATCTGCTTTCACAAACTCTGCCCTGTCATCGAGTCCAAGCTTTTTTGCATTCTTTTTTGAAAGCTCAAGTGCAAAATCGGATATATCAACACCTCGTACACAAACTCTTTTGTTATGATATGCAACCGACAAGCCCACGCATCCGCTACCACAGCCTATATCGAGGATATTGGCGCCGTTCTTCGCAAGATGAGTAAGCACCGTTTCAACAAGAGTTTCTGTGTCCGCTCTCGGTATCAGCACTTCCCTCGATACCTCAAATTCAATACCCATAAATTCCTGCGTACCCAGTATATATTGAAGCGGCTCGCCGTTTATGCGTTGTTTCACTGCATTACGGACGAGCTTGACTTTATCCGTATCTACCTCTTTGGTATGGGCAAGCACCAAGTCCATAGGCGACATATCAAGAACAGTCCTTACAATCAAATGCGCCTCAAACATATGATTTTCAATATTCTTAAGCGCACGCGCTGTTTCGGTCAGAAGCTCACGGATTACCATTGGTCGTCCTCCGAATTTTCAGGAATAACCGCTTTCATAGAATTGATTGCTACCTCTATCTGACTGTCATCAGGCTCGCGGGTTGTAAGCTTTTGAAGCCATAATCCCGGCTTTGTAAGAGCCTTGACACAGCCCTTCTGATGTCTGCCTGCAAGCTTAATAACCTCATATGAAAGCCCTGCCACAACAGGCAAAAGCGCAAGTCGCATCAACATTCTAAGTATCACTCCCGTTCTCGGCAAAAGTGCGAAAAGTATGATACTTATAATCATTACGAATAGCAGAAAGCTTGTTCCGCATCTCGGGTGAAAACGTGTGTGCTTCTTTACATTCTCAACAGTAAGCTCTTCGCCGCTTTCATAGCAAGCAATGGTCTTATGCTCCGCTCCGTGATATTCAAATACTCTCTTAATATCGGACATCTGCGAAACAAGTGCCATATATCCAAGGAAAATAGCCATACGCACAATTCCCTCGCAAACACTTGTAAACACTCTCGTTCCTGCAGCACCCGAAAACGGTGTCAGCGAAAACAGCCACTCAATACCTCTTGTAACAACAGTTGGCAAAAGTATAAAAAGTCCTACACTCATAACAATGGACAGTGCAATAGAGAAATATATCACTACATCCTTTACCTTATCTCCCAACTTATCCTCTAACCAGCGGTCAAATTTACTCTCTGATTCCTCCTCATCCTCAAGGTCAATAAACTCTGCCGAGTACATAAGTGCTTTCATACCGATTACAAGGCTGTCAACAAAATTCACACAGCCTCTAATTATCGGGAGCTTGCAGAATTTAGGACGGGTTTTGGAGCCGTTTTCATCTACACGGCATTCAATCTCACCGTCGGATTTTCGTACAGACATTGCGGTTTTAAAAGGGCCTCTCATCATTACACCCTCTAATATTGCCTGACCTCCTATCGAGGTTATATGTTCCTTATTCATTTTATCAATATCCCTTTCATATATTTTAACACCAGCAAAAGCATGGCAAAAATCTTCCGCCACAACAAAACCGTGAACAACACCAACTTCCCACACATAACGCAAGAGGACTCAGCCGCATACCATAGTCATAGAAAACGGTACTTCTTCGCGAAAAATCCTCTCCCGCATTTTGATGCTCGGGATTGGTCGGGTCCATTCTGCACGCAGTATCAAAATTCTCCTTCGCAGTCTGATACCAGCCACGGTTCATATATATTACACCCTTCAAGTAATACCACTCTGCCGTTTTTGGCAACTTTTCAAGCATTTGCTCTGCGGCATCATTCATTCTCATTGTTATGAGCATTCTCACACTCTGAAAGCTCACCTCAAAATTACCGTTGTAGCCGCCATAGCCACCATATCCGCCATAATTGCCGCCGCTTGTGTTCCCCTGCGGCTTTGCCTTGCCCGTTATTATATCATAGGCAAGGTTTATCTCCTTTAGCTTTTCGCTTGCATCATCAGCAAGGGGCGAATTGGCATAACGGTCCGGATGATATTTCTTAACCAGGTTTCTGTATGCTTTTTTTATGGTTTCCTCGTCGTCATTAGGACTTACGCCTAAAACTTCATATGGGTTCATACCCTATTTTTCCTTTCCTTGCCTGCTTCAACCTCTGCAAGCCTTGCAGGCAGACCGATATATATTATATTTTCAAGCAAGCTTTTATATCTCTTTACATTAAGCAAATCAAATGCTGCCGCCGCCTCAGCTAATGTGAATTTTAAAATTTCTGTTATCTCTTTGCCCCTGTTTTCCCTGATTTCATCAGCAGTACCGCCGTCAGCATAAGGATTATAGCTGTTCTTTTTAATATCATGCTCAATGTCATTATACGCATCTGTCAAGTATATCCACCGTCCAAGATTGTATCCAAGCCAGTAGATAGCTTTTTTCTCTTTCTCAGGCACAGGCGAAAGAGAAAACATCTCACCGCATAGCTTTGCAAAGCAATCAGCAGCTGCATCAGGATTTTTAATATTGTTACCCTCAATCTCCGCCAACGCCGCGAGCGACCTTTCCACCGCCGCTCTTGCACTGTCGTTATTCGGTATATCCTCTTTTATCAGCTTACTTGCTATCCTGTACAAAGGATTACTCTCGTCACGAGCATCATCATCCAGCTTTGCTTTAATAAGAATAACACTCATATCCGCACTGTACGAAATACCCTTGCCCGAAAGTTTCTGTGTAGGCTTCAAAGGATGTACTATGCACCGCACTGTCCTGTCACAGACAGGCTCCTTTTCCGCAAGAGCCTCAATAAGTATTGCAAGAAAGGTCATATCGAAACTCAACGACAGCCTCGAAAACTGAGACCGCTTTCCAATCTCACGGCAAAGCGAGCAATAAAAGCTCCTAAAAAGCATCCTATCCTCTTGGGATAGTGCCTCGGGTGCAGGTACAATATATCCGAACATATCGCCTACCTCCCCATATTATTCTTGAATTTTATTATACCCTTTTCCAACCGTTTTTTCAACTATTTTGACCGATTATCTTAAAAGTTTTAATTTTGTTCATAAAATTTGGGGCGTATTTTGTCGCTTAATTTTTTAATTAAGCTCTTATCTTTCGACAAAAAATTCGTTATCGTTCTGCTACAATAATAGCGGTAATACACTATCAAGCGGTGATAAATATGATAATATACATAGATTTGGTATTCTTACTAAACTTTTTCGGCGATTATTTGTGTTTATGGCTTTCCTCGACCGTTTACCGCAGAATTTCGGTAGGAAAAAGGGTGTTTTCCGCATTTTTAGGCGGATTGTACGGTGTAGCGGCGGTTTTACCGGAGCTATCCTTTCTTACAAGTATTGCCTGCAAACTACTGGGAGCGGCAATACTTGCTGCGGTAGCGTATTTTCCTGCAAATGCCAGGGAAATACTGCGTGCGGCGTCAGTATTTTGTATGTCATCAATGCTTCTTTGCGGTGGTGTGGAGCTTGCAGCCACAAATCTTAGTCTTTGCCGTCTTTTGCTGGCAGTATTCGGCTGTGCTTGTCTTTTAGTCTGCGGTGTATCTCTCGTAAAATCACGGATATATTCACGCTATCTCCCCTGCGAGCTTTGTTATTTGGGTAAAAAGGTACGTTTAAACGGGTTTTATGACAGCGGAAATCGTTTGTTTGCAGGCGATGACGGGGCAAGTGTTATAATTGCAGACGAGCGGGTTTTAAAAAAACTCTTTTCCCCCCAGGCGACCCCGCTTAACATCAGCGAATGGGCAGACGGCAAAAATCTTGTTCCCGTGAGCTTTAGCGGTGCGGCAGGTGGAGTAATGCAGGGTATAATATTGGACTATGCCAAAATCGACGGAAGACGGTACGAAAATGTCATACTTGCTATAAGCGAAAACCGGCTTTCCGACAGTCTGGTACTTCACTCTACGATGGTGTAAAACGAAAACAATGAAAGGAATGTATTAAAATGACACTATCAGCCCTTTTCCGCAGAATAGTCTTTTTCTTAAGCGGAGACAGCAAGGAGCTTCTATACATAGGCGGAGCAGACACGTTGCCTGCACCTCTTTCAAAGGAGGAAGAGCAGGAGCTGCTTTCGGACATAGCCTCAGACAGTTCAAAATCGCTTCTGATTGAGCATAATCTAAGGCTTGTTGTTTACATAGCACGAAAGTTTGAAAATACAGGTGTGTATGTTGAGGATTTAATCTCAATAGGCACAATAGGACTTATAAAGGCAATAAACACCTTCCGCCCCGAAAAGAATATCAAGCTTGCAACCTATGCATCACGGTGCATAGAAAATGAAATTCTGATGTATTTGAGAAAAAATCAGAACAGACACACCGAGGTCTCAATAGACGAGCCTCTTAACGTAGACTGGGACGGAAACGAGCTTTTACTTTCGGACATTCTGGGCACGGATAATGATGTAATCTGCAAAAATATTGAGCACGAGGTTGACTGTCAGCTTCTGCACGATGCCATTTCTCACCTTTCAAAAAGAGAACAGCAGATTATGCGACTACGGTTCGGATTGGGCGGTATCAAGGACAGAACACAAAAAGAGGTGGCAGACCTTCTGGGGATATCCCAATCCTACATTTCACGTCTTGAAAAGCGGATTATTGCACGGCTTAAGAAGGATTTTATCCGTATGAACCGCTGATTTTCGGGAAATAATACCGAAAAAGGAGGAATGTAGTATGGACGCACCTAAATACAAGGAATATTCCGACAAAAAAGCCCCCCGCTCGCCAATAATAAAAAACTGCATCAAGGCATTCTTAGTCGGTGGCGCAATATGCACTTTGGGCGAATTTTTTTCCGAAGTTTATCAGGGGTTTGGAATGGGCAAGGAAGAGGCAGGAGCGCTCGTGTCGGTAACGCTTATATTTTTAAGTATGCTTTTTACAGGATTAGGTCTCTACCCCAAGCTTGCCAAGCACGCAGGCGCAGGCACGTTAGTTCCGATAACAGGCTTTGCAAATGCCGTTGCCTCAAGCTCAATCGAGGCAAAAAGCGAAGGTCTTATTATGGGTGTCGGTGCGAAGCTTTTTACAATAGCAGGCCCCGTTATTGTCTACGGCATTTGTGCCTCAGCAGTAGCCGGTCTTATTTCCTATATATTTATGATGTAAACCTCCCTTATAAAGCAGATTTGTACAAATAATCGCAGGTCTGCTTTTTTGTTTGCCCAATATTATAAACGAGCTGCCCTTTTATCCAAATAAAATCAACATAAAACATTATATAATGTTTATATATCTAATGCGGAAAGAGGTAGGTATAATGGGAAAGATTTCTTTGGTAGTAATGGCGGCAGGTATGGGCAGCCGTTTTGGCGGATTAAAGCAGCTTGCTCCTGTTGGTCCAAACGGCGAAATTATTCTTGATTTTTCAATTTATGATGCAGTCGGCGCAGGTTTTGATAAGACGGTTTTTATTATAAAAAAGGCTATTGAAAAGGATTTTCGTGAGGTTGTAGGCAAGAGAATAGAAAAGCTTTGCGATGTTGACTATGTTTTTCAGGAGGTTAACGCACTTCCCGAGGGCTATTCCTTTGAAGAGAGAGAAAAGCCCTGGGGTACAGGTCATGCAATACTTTGTGCAAGAGATAAGATTTCCACTCCCTTTGCAGTTATAAACGCCGACGATTTCTACGGCAGAGGTGCTTTTGAGACAATCGGCACTCACCTTAAAAACGGCGGCGGTACAGCTATGGTGGGTTATAAACTCGGAAATACCCTCACCGAAAACGGCACTGTTTCAAGAGGTATCTGCGAGGTTCAGGACGGTCTTCTTAAAAGTGTTACAGAGCATACCTCTCTTGACAAAAACAGTTCTTTCCCGATGGACTCTTTCGTTTCGATGAATCTTTGGGGCTTCAAGCCGTCGATTTTTGACGAAATCGAAGCTCAGTTCAAGGCTTTCCTTGACAACATAACCGATACAAAAAAGCAGGAATTTTACATTCCGTCTGTTGTTGATACAATGATTAAGAAATACAGCGAAAAAGTAAGTGTACTCCCCACCGATGAGCGTTGGTACGGCGTAACCTACAAAGAGGATACAGATTCAGTCCGTACTGCTATTGCAAAGCTGGTTGAAAGCGGTATGTACAACGGAATTTAACGGAGGTTTTGGTATGGATTGTATTTTTTGCGGTATAATAAATGGTGATATCCCCTCGAAAACAGTTTACGAGGACGATATGATTAAGGCTTTTTATGATATTGAGCCTCAGGCGCCCGTCCACATTATCATAATCCCCAAGCTTCACATAGCTTCTGCTAACAAAATCGGTTTGGAAGAGTCAAAATACATTGCACATATTTTTGCACACATTCCTAAGATTGCCAAAGAAGCTGGTATTGCAGAAAACGGCTACCGCATCATAAACAACTGCGGCAAGGACGGCGGTCAGACGGTCGGACATCTGCATTTCCACCTGCTTGGAGGCAGAGATTTGGGCGCAAAACTGGTATAAATGAAAGGAGAAAACAAAATGGAACTTAAAAATTCAAAAACATGGGACAATCTTCATGCTGCATTTGCAGGCGAGTCAATGGCTCGCAACAAGTACACATATTATGCTTCCAAGGCAAAGAAGGAAGGCTACAATCAGATAGCTGAAATCTTTACCGAAACTGCAGAAAACGAAAAAGAGCACGCAAAAATCTGGTTCAAGCTTTTAGACGGTATCGGTGACACATCAGAAAACCTCAAGGCTGCAGCAGATGGCGAGCATTACGAATGGGTTGAGATGTACAAGGGCTTTGCAGAAACCGCAAAAGAGGAAGGCTTTATGGAAATTGCCGCACTCTTTGAGGGTGTTGCAAAAATTGAAAAGCACCACGACGAAAGATATACAAAGCTTCTTGAAAATCTTGAAAAGGGAATCGTGTTTGAAAGAGACGGCGTAGTTGTATGGAAATGTATGAATTGCGGTCATCTTCACACAGGCAAGGAAGCTCCCCAGCTTTGTCCTGTTTGTGCACACCCCAGAAGCTATTTCAAGATTAACGAAGAGAATTATTAAAATATGTATAACCCATTTCCTTACTCTCTTGATAACAAGAGATACCACACATGGAATTGGTTTTTGCAGAATAAGTTCGGCTGCAAGGTTACAAAAATCGCTTTAAACGGCGGTTTTACCTGCCCGAATATAGATGGCACAAAGGGAGTCGGCGGCTGCAGCTACTGCTTAGGCGGAAGCGGCGAGTTTGCCGGCTCTCCTGCCGATAGCATAACAAATCAATTTCACAAGGTTGCCGAAAAGATGGGCAAAAAGTGGCAGAATACCAAATACATACCCTATTTTCAGGCTAATACAAACACATACGCACCTTTAGAAAAGCTTAAAGCTCTCTATGAAGAGGCTCTTTTACAAGAGAACGTGGTCGGACTTGCAATTGCAACACGTCCCGACTCCATCTCTGATGAGGTTTTAGACTATCTTGCCGAATTAAGCAAGAGGACATATCTTTTGGTGGAGCTTGGACTGCAGAGCATTTTTGACGAAACGGGTGACAGAATAAACCGTTGCCACACCTACAAGGAATTTGAAGACTGTTATTTCCGCCTGAAAGAGCGTGGTATAAATGTATGTGTACATCTTATTATAGGACTTCCGGGAGAAACGCATGAAATGATGCTAAAGAGTGTCAAAAAGGTGGCATCTCTTCGTCCCGAATGTGTCAAACTGCATCTTTTGCATATATTAAAAGGCACTAAAATTGCTAAGCAGTATGAAAACGGCGAATTTAGGTGTATGGAGCTTGAGGAATATGTAAAGGTAATAGTTGATTCCTTAGAGCTTTTGCCAAAAGAAACGGTAATTCAGCGTCTTACAGGCGACGGTGCAAAGGACAGCCTTATAGCGCCATTATGGAGTCTTAAAAAGTTTGTGGTCCTGAATGAAATTGACAAGGAAATGTTAAGGCGCAACACTGTACAGGGTGCAAAATTTAAAGAGTAATCGGACAGCGGTTTTCCCGCTGTCCTTTTTTGTCAAGAAACTGTTACTTGCTTTTTTACGTCTGTCATTATATAATTATTATGTATTACTATTAAAATGGAGAGAACAATATGACAAAAAAAATTATATCAGTATTATCGGCAACAGCCTTGATATTCGGTACAATTGCAGGTGCAAGCTACGGCTGGGCAACTGAGGCGGTAAACTTCTGTGTCGAGCGCAAAATCTTAAGTGGGACAGGAAACGGCGACCTTGCCTTAGAGGACGGCTTAACCCGTGAGCAGATGGCAAAAATGCTTTGCGATAGCTTTGGTATTGAGCCTGACACCAGCTTAGAGCCCGTCTTTGAAGATTTGACAACGGACAGCTGGAGCTACGGTTATGTAAGTGCCATTGCATCCAAGCTTTTCGGCGGAGTTTTGCAGTCTGAGCTTAACCCTACCGAACTTGTTTCGCGCGAGGAATTTTGTGCAACTATGATTTTAGCCTACGGAATGACAGGCGGTTATCAAAGAAATGCACGTCTTCTGGACTTTAACTTTACCGACACGGACGAGATAACAGCCAAATACAAAAAGCTCATAACAGTAGCCGTGGAGCGAGGCTTAATGTCAGGTTCAGAAGGCAAGCTCAATCCGAAAGCAAATCTTACAAGAGCGGAGGCCTGCTCATTTTTGCATCGTGCAATTTCCGTAAAAGAGGGCAAGATGAAAATTGACCCCAAAGAGCTGGGAGTTATACAGTCAAGAACATCTATGACAGGCGAGAGCGCCGTTACATTGGAGCAGGCGCAAGCGTGGGCAACCGAACGAGGTGCAACAGAAAGCTTTATTGCGGCGGCTGAATATTACTGGAAATACGGCGAGATTACAACCATTCGTCCCGAAATACTCTACGCACAGTCGGCAAAGGAGACAGGCTTTGGTAAATATGGCGGTGCAGTACTTCCCGAACAAAACAACTTTGCAGGAATAAAGAAATACGGCCATAACGGCGATGCAACCGAGGACCACGAAACCTTTGAAACTCAGGAGGATGGCGTTCGTGCACACTTTAATCATATGACCGCATACTTAGGCTTAGAGCCTGTCGGCGAAACTCACGGAAGATACAAGTCAATCAAGTCTATGCCATGGGCAGGAAGTGTTGAGCTTTTGGAAGAGCTTGGCGGCAAGTGGTGTCCCGACCTCTACTACGGCTTTTCAATTCTTCACGATTACATAGAACCGATGATGAAAGGAAACTAACAAAAAGTGTTAATTAGTGTTAATTCGGTCAGCAAAAGCTTTGCTGACGAGGTGCTGTTTGAAAATGTCAGCTTTTCAATAGATGGCGGGGACAAAATCGGCTTTGTCGGCGCAAACGGTGCTGGAAAGTCAACTCTGGTCAAAATTCTGATGGGAAACAAAAACGCTGACAGCGGCGATGTTTTCAAAAATAAATATACCAAAATAGGATATCTGGAACAATATGCCTGCTCTGATAAGGATAACAGTCTTACCGACGAGCTTTTGACGGTATTTCCCGAGCAGGTCGCAATCGAAGAAGAGCTTGACGTAATCCGTGTTCGTTTAGAAGGAAGTAAGGCAGGCGATGAGTCTTTAATCGCACGTCAGGGTACTCTTACCGACCGATACGGCGAAATAGGCGGTTACACCTACAAAAGCAGAATAAAGGCAACCTTAATCGGTCTTGGTTTTTCTGAAGAGGAGCTTAGAAAGAGTGTTTCCACCCTTTCGGGCGGGCAGAAAACCCGTGTAGCACTCGCAAAAATACTTCTCTCCGACTGTAACCTCTTGTTTTTGGACGAGCCGACAAACCATCTTGACATCGACTCAATCCGCTGGCTTGAAGACTTTATTTTAGCGTCAAAGACAGCTTTTCTTATTATATCTCACGACCGATATTTCTTGGATAAGGTTACAAACCGTACCTTTTCTTTGGAAAGCAAGAGATTTCATTCTATGAATCTCCCCTATTCCGAATTTGCCGCACAACGAGAGATAGAGCGACTTACGGAGAAAAGAAGCTTTGACAATACAATGAACGAAATCGAGCGTCTTGAAGGCATAATCGAACAACAGCGCAGGTGGAACAGGGAAAAGAACATCAAAACCGCCGAAAGCAAGCAAAAGATTGTAGATAAGCTCAGAAGCAGTCTTGTAACTCCCGACCAAGCGACAGAACGTGCCGTTTTCAGCTTTGGGGGATTTTCGGGTGGCGGAGATGACGTGCTTATATGCGAAAATATTGCCAAAAGCTTTGGCGACAAGCGGATTTTTAAGAACTTCAATCTCCACATAAACCGTGGCGAGAGGGTGTTTTTGCTTGGCGCAAACGGTTGCGGAAAAACTACTCTTCTTAAAATTGTTCTTGATATGATAGATGCCGACTCAGGAACTGTTACGCATGGTGCAAACATAAAAACCGGATATTACGACCAGCTACAAGAGAGTCTTTCTCCGCACAAAAAAATAATCGACGAGATATGGGACGAGTTCCCACGTCTTACCGAAACAGAAGTAAGAAATGCCCTTGCAGCATTTTTGTTCCGCGGCGAAGAGGTTCTTCGCGAGATAAACAAGCTCTCCGGCGGCGAGAGAGCAAGAGTCGAGCTTACTAAGCTTGCACTTCGTGATGTGAATTTCCTTATCCTCGACGAGCCGACAAACCACCTTGACATTGATGCAAGAGAGGCTTTGGAAGATGCACTGTCGCAGTTTGAGGGCACAATTTTAGCCGTCAGCCACGACAGATATTTTATAAACCGTCTTGCCACAAGAGTGGTTTATATGGATGAAAACGGCACAACAAGCTATCCTGGCGGTTATGACTATTTTATAGAAAAGCATACAGAGCAAAAGACTGTCGCATCGGAAACTGAAAAGCAAAAAAGCGGCGGCGAGGACTACAAAATGCGAAAGCAACTGCAGGCAGAAAAGAGAAAGCTCGAGAACGACCTAAGAAAAGCCGAGGCAAAAATAGCAGAGCTGGAGGAAAAGATAGAAGAGAATAACAAGCTTCTTGCAAGCGAGGATATCGCAACCGATTATTTAAAGGCAGCAGAGATTTCAGATGCAAATACCGCTCTTGAATCGGAACTGGAAGATGCGTATGCTGCTTGGGAAGAGTTGGCAGCTAAAGTGCAATAACATAAATACGGTATGACAAAGGTCATACCGTATTTTTCTTATTATTCAGCTATTGCCTTATTAACCGCACTTATAAGCGCATAGATGGAAGATGTCGAAATATTGGTATCAACGCCGACACCCCAGTATTTCTTCTCGTCAACTGCTATACAGATATAGCTGACAGCTTTTGATGATGATTTACGCTCCAAATCGTGCTGGGTATAAGACACAACATTGAACTTAATTCCAAGCATAGTCGAAAGCGCATTACTGAGCGCATCAAGAGGACCGTTGCCCGTTCCGTCAATTGTGCTTTCCTTGCCGTTATAGTTAACCTCAGCAGAAAGGGTTGTGATATTGTCCTCAATACCGCTGTGGTAGGATTTTAAGAATATAGGTGACTTGTTGATGTAATCGCCCTTAAATGCTGCATAAATTTCTTCAGGCTCCAGAACGGTCTGTTTTTTATCCGAAAGCTCAGTTATATGCTTTGAGAACTCGGCAACCATCATAGGCGGAATTGTATAGCCGAACTTCTTCTCCATAACATAGCTTACACCGCCCTTGCCCGACTGTGAGTTAATAACAATCGGCTCGTATTTTCTACCGATATCGGTGGGGTCAATGGTGAGGTACGGGTTTTCCCATATCTTCTCCCCTGCCTCCTCATATGCCGCCATTGCCTTTTTAATTGCGTCCTGATGCGAACCTGAGAAAGCAACGTATGCCATTTCGCCCGCGTATGGATGTCTGGGACTGATAGGGATTTTGTTAAACTTTTCAAACTTCTCTATAATCTCGTCAATGTTGTCAATATTAAGCTCGGGGTCAATACCCTGGCAGAACATATTAAGCGCAATCATTATAATGTCTGCGTTACCTGTACGCTCACCGTTACCGAAGAGTGTGCCCTCAACTCTGTCTGCACCAGCCAAAAGTGCAAGCTCGGTTGATGCAACACCTGTACCTCTGTCGTTATGTGCATGTACGCTGATTTCAACGGCATCACGGTATTTTAATCTCTTATGGACATACTCAATCTGGTCGGCATATACATTGGCTGTTGCAACCTCGATAGTTGACGGAAGATTGATAATAGCCTTTCTTTCCTTAGTAGGCTTAAATACATCCAAAACAGCATTACAAACCTCGACCGCATAATCAGGCTCGGTACAGGTAAAGCTTTCGGGCGAATACTCATAACGGATATTTCCGTCAAGGCTCTTATCTACCAAATCAACAACCAACTTAGCTCCCTCTATTGCAAGCTGCTTGATTTCCTCCTTATCCTTGCGGAAAACAACCTTTCTCTGCAAGGTTGATGTAGAGTTATAGATATGTACAATCGCATTTTTTGCACCCTGCAAAGCCTCGATTGTTCTCTTTATGATATGCTCTCTCGCCTGCGTAAGTACCTGAATGGTTACATCATCCGGGATTAAATTTTCATCGATCAGGCGGCGTACAAACTCAAATTCCGTTCCGCTTGCCGCAGGAAAACCAACCTCAATTTCCTTAATTCCGAGCTTTACCAGAAAGCTAAAGAATTCCAGCTTTTCCTCAATAGTCATAGGAGAATAAAGTGCCTGATTACCGTCTCTTAAATCGACACTGCACCAGACAGGTGCGTGTGTAATCTCATTAGCAGGCCAGTCCCTTGTTTCCATAGGGACCTTGTGGTATTGTTTGCGGTATTTTTGATAATTCATTTGGTTACTTCCTTTCTATAAGCCGTTTGCTATCATATTTTCAATTATTTAAAGTTCCCAATCTGACGGGAGGTTGAGATATGCCGTATATTCAGGTAAATAGACGTGCATAGGACAGCCGACAGGTCAGCGATGGCGTACGATGGCACTCCGAGCTGACGGGAGGTTGAGATATGCCGTATTTTCAGGCAAATAGACGTGCATAGGTCAGCCGACAGGTCAGCGATGGCGTACGACGGTACTCCGAGCTGACGGGAGGTTGAGATATGCCGTATATTTGCCTGAAAAAAAATGACTGAGTGTTTTTGGGCACTCAGTCTATCTTACAGTAATTTTACCGCAGGACTATAAACCGACCACCCTTTGCGCCCGGCAATGTTAGTAGGAGTTCACTTGTAAAAACTGTACTTCTACTCATTTTTCCTGCTCCTTTCAAACCTATTAGGTTTATAATACTCTAAGTTTACCTTTTTGTCAATAGTTTTTTTGGAATTTTAACCTATTGTTATAACACGTATAACACAAGCAGAGGTTGAGGATGTATCGGAATAGAGTGTAACTCTCTTTCCTATATTCCCCGATGTCAAATCTTCAATGCTCACCGTGGTAAAATCAGACAGACTTGAAACATTTATAATCTGAACCTCGGGCGAAAGCTGATATACAGTATTCCCTACCTTAATTCTGCTTGTATCCGCAGCTGTAACCATACCGTCAGTTATTTCAAAGAGCTTCTTAACGGTATCCGAATCACTGCCGTTTATACTGAAAGAAACAGGGTTTCCGACAGTAAGACCTGCTACAGAAAAATTGGTTGTATAACTCCTTTCTGCACCATCGGAATATATATCATATACAGCTCTTACAGTATCCTGAGCCGTTGTTACGTTAATACCGCTTACCACTCCGAAGGATGCCGTACTCTCTACATCCTGAATGTAAATAATTGCAATATCGCCAAAAGCGTTCCCTGCAACCGTATTAAGAAGCTGACTATCGTCAATATTTTTTGCGGTCATAGTGTCGAGATTTAAAAGCTGACAGGTAGCTGACTTTTCTATATCATACGAATTTCTCTGTATAACAACTGCATTCTTCAAAATCGATGTACCGTTTAAGGTTCTCTTTTGAATATCCAAAGCGCCTGACTGCCCCGACTTTTTCTGGTGAAGCATCAGCTTTGCCTTGGAATTTTCGTATGTGATATTTACAAGCTGACCAATCATATGCCTGTAATCGGTAATTGTTATAATTCTATGCTCCTGACCGTCCGGCATAAATATGTCGGCATAAATCTCGGTTGCACCCTCGTTAAGACCGGAGTCTGCAATCTGAGTACCCGTTCCTACAACCACACCGTAGTTTTCAAACACCGTATCGGAAAGCTCGGTAGCAAATACCGCCTTACCGTCCTTGCCCAACAAAAGCGTTACCCTTTCTCCGATTTCAAAGCTGTTTGCATTTGCTCCAAGTGCCTGAGCCGCTGCATCATAGCCGATTTGGTAGCTTTTGCCGCCTACCGTTACAGTTTCCACAAAGCTCTTGGACGGCTTGGCATCGTAGTAAATTCCCGTAATCTTCTTGCTGTAAACGTCCATTACATTAGAGCGTGTATTATAGTAAACAACATCATTTACCGCAATATCCGAGATTGATGCCGCTTTGCCGTCCCGGTAAACGGTAAGACCTGAAGAGTGAATATCCACTCCCTCAAGATTTGTGTCTGCAACAGAATAATTTTTTCTCGCAATAACCGGCTCTACATCTCCTCCGCCGATTACCGCAAAGCTCCAGCCACCGCCTTCGCCGTAGAAGGTGATGTCAGTGCCTGCTCTTATGTTGTTCTTCGCCTGTGAGAAGGTCTGCTTGCTTCCGTCTGCATAAACCTCAAAGCCGCTTGTAAAGGTGTATGAGCCTGTTTTTCCGTTTGAAACATAACTGATTGTGTTATCGGTTACAGCATTTACATACACCGACATCTGCTGTGAGATTTTGCTGTCATGCGTTCCGGACTTTAACGCAACAAGGTTGGAGTTCTTGTCAATTACGGCATAGTCCGCAAAAAATCCTACGTCTTTATTAAGTGTCATCTTGGATGTATATGTCTTTGAATTGGATAAGCGCACGTCCTTGCCGCCGTTTTCCGAATCAACCACAACAACATCTCTTACAACCGAATATCCTGCCTTTTCCAAAAGTGATTTGTCCATCTGTCCGTTCAAATCGCTAAATAGCGCACGGTCTATCATAACAGCGGCATCACCTCTTGTAATAGCATCTGCCGCATTATAATTCATCCCATTACTTATCCCTAGTGCCTTTGCGGTATCTATATAGTTGTTGGGCCAGTAATAGCCAACCGTATCTTCCTTATATTCAAGTACCCTTAAAATTATGGTAAGGCACTCTGCAAAGCTAATTGTCTTGTTCGGCTGAAAGCTGCCATCGGGGTAGCCGAGAACAATGTTTTGTGAAGATACATAATTTACATAAGGTGCACACCAGGACGACGAAACCGCTACATCAAAGAACGCCGATGCAAAGCCCATAGACTTCGCCTCATTATCCTTGCCGAGAGCACTTACAATAATCCTCGCAAATTCAGCACGGGTTATGGTATTGTTAATGCCAAAGTTGCCATCGCCATACCCTGATACTATACCCAAATCGCCAAGTCTGTAAATTGATTCATATGCCTTGTCGGTGTATGCCACGTCATTATAAGCAAATGCAGTTACCGACGTAAGCATTGTTGACAGGCAAAGCAACAGCACCAAAGTTTTCTTTATATTTCGCATTTTGTTTCTCCTTATTTTTATTCTGAGCGAAGTGCCTCAATTGGATTGAGTTTAGCCGCACGTCTTGCCGGTGCAATTCCGAAGAAAACACCTATCACAATTGAAAAAGTGAAGCTCAGAATTACCATATCCGTCTGGACGACTGTTTGTATAGAAATAAGATTTCCGACAATACCGGATATAATTATTCCGAATATTATACCGACTATCCCCCCGAGCCCCGACAGAACAATCGACTCTATCAAAAACTGCAGCATAATATCGGTAGTTCTTGCACCGATTGCCTTTCTGATACCAATTTCACGAGTTCGCTCACTGACTGTAACCGTCATAATGTTCATAATTCCAATACCGCCGACAATCAGCGAAATAGCTGCAATTCCTGCAAGCATAGTCGTCATAGTCCCCATCATTTTATCAAGGGTGTCTATCATTTCTGCAACTGAATTTACCATAAAGCCCGTGTCCGTACCAAGCTTTTTTGTAATAAATCTTTCAAGTGCGGTAACGGCATTCTCTACCTCATCCTCTGTTACAGCCGCAAAATAGAATGTATCCATTCTCGCCTGCTTTAAAAATCTTATAGCCGTTGTATATGGTATAGTAACTTTATTGTCCGAAGAATTTTCTGTGGAATTGCTTGTTTCCTCATAACAGCCGATAATGTTAAACTGTCTGCCGTTTAGCTTAATTGTTTTGCCCACAGGGTCCAAGCCTGCGAACATTTCCTCTTTTATGTAGCTTCCCACTATACAGTTATATCTTCTGTTGATGACATCGCTGTCCGAAAGAAACCGTCCGCTTGAAAGCTTTGCAGCATTCGGCTGAATTTCGGTATAACTACTGTCATATGCACTAAGTGAGGTTGTAAAGTTCGTTCTTCCCGATTTCGCAGTTACATTTCCGCTTAAAGTCGGCGACATTGCAGATACGAGGTCAGGGTTTTCTTCTAAAAATTCCTGCATATCCTCAATATCAATAGAACGTGTACTGTTCCTTTGAAACATCATATTTACTGTGATAAGCTTTGTTCCCATTTCTGCCATAGAATCGCTTATAACCTTTGTAGCACCACCACCTATTCCGGTCAGAATAATTACAGATGCAACACCGATTATGATGCCAAGCATTGTAAGGGCTGAACGTCCTTTATTACCAAGTATACTTTTCATTGACATTTTAAAGGACTGAAGTATCTTTCCCATTATGCCTCGCCTCCAATCCCGCTGTCAAGGTCGGCTTTTTTAGCACCGTCATTGACGTTGTCGGCAGAGGCTCTGTCTGCCCTGTTATCTATATCGCTTGTGATTTTTCCGTCGTGTATAGATACAATCCGCTCCGCCTGCTTTGCTATTCCAAGGTCGTGAGTAATTATTACAATCGTATTCCCTTCCTTATGCAAATCGTGAAGCATTTGCATTATTTCAATACCGGTCTTAGAATCCAACGCTCCCGTCGGCTCGTCAGCCAAAATCAAAGACGGCTTGCTCGACAACGCCCTTGCAATAGATACCCTCTGTTGCTGACCGCCCGAAAGCTCGGTGGGCTTATGGTGCATCTTGTCCTTAAGTCCAACTCTTTCCAGCGCTGCCTCTGCCATTTCACGACGCTTTGAAGCACTTATACCTCGATATATAAGGGGTAGCTCTACATTTTCAAGGGCGGAAAGCTTCGGAAGAAGATTGTACTGCTGAAATATAAAACCAAGCTTCTGATTCCTAAGGTCTGCAAGCTGATTATCAGTCATCTTACTGCCTTCTACACCTTCAATCCAGTATCTGCCGCTTGTGGGAACATCAAGACAGCCTATCATATTCATAAGAGTTGATTTTCCTGAGCCTGACGGACCTATTATTGAAACAAATTCATGAGGCATAATATGAAGGTCTACTCCGTCTAATGCACGGACCTCATTTTCGCCCATTTTATAAACTTTTGTTATGCCCTCAAGCTTTATCATCTTCTCATTCCTCCGGGCATCCCGCCGGACATTCCTCCAGGCATACCGCTCATACCCATCATCATATTGGCTGATGATGCTGTTGCGGTTGATTGGGCATATATCTCGTCGCCTTCGGATAGTCCTGATAGGATTTCGGTAAGCTCATCTCCAACTACACCGACCTCTACAACAACCGTTTCAAAGCCTTCGGGAGCTTCGGGAAGTCTTCTTTCACCCTGTGCTCCATTCTCGGCAGATTTTTCTCCCTCCGGCATACCCACAGGTCTGTCTCTCCTCGGCATTTCACCCTGCGACATATCGTCCTTGTCTGTCTTTTCAGTCTTGCCGTCGCTCTTTTTAAATACATAATACATATTGCTTATTCTCTTAACATCCTCAGATGGAACATATAGTGTATTGCTTGAAGATTCAACTACAACACTTGCATCAACATTCATACTCGGTCTTAAATTACCCGGCTCGTTTATAACAACCTCCGCTGTGTAGGTTGTTACACCGTTGGACGATGTTCCTTCTACTGAGATAGTGGTAATTTCGCCGTAAAATGTTTCCTTGGGAAGTGCATCGCAGGTCACCTCTACCTGCTGACCTGATGTAACCTTTCCCACATCAAGCTCGTCTATATCAAGCTTAAACTTCAGCCTGGACACATCAGCTAAAACCATCAATATCTGTGATGAGTTAGTTTTATCTATGGTATCTCCGGCTTTGGCATTTTTTGTAATTATTGTGCCCGAAATAGGTGCTGTCAGGTTATAATCCTCAAGCTGTTCCTCTGCATCAAGCATAGAAAGCTTTGCACTTTCGTAGTTATTCTTACTGCTTTTTATACTGTTGGTAACAGAATCACTGCTGATTACAGCAATAGTTGCACCATCTTCAACATAATCGCCGTTTGAATAATAAAGCTTTGTAACGGTACCCTCGGCTTCAGCCGACACAATTCCGCTGTCCGAAAGCTTAATCTCACCCGAGCCTGGGCTTACCGCCTCGCCAACCGAGCCACCGACCATCATTCCTGCCACAAAAACGCCGGGGTTCTCAAACTCAATCGTAACATTCACAAGCTTGGAGCCGTCCGAGCCTGCGTGTGCATTAGCCTCTTTGTGTGTTACTCTGCCCTCAACATTACTCATATGCACAGAGCTTGAAACATATGCACTGTCCCCAACCGATATTGCCAATGCCTGCAATTCATTAAAAGGCAAGGTTACCTTCAAAAGTACAGTATTATTAATATCTGCAACCTTTGTGCCGTTTTTTACATCGTCGCCAACCTTTATATCAAGATTTGAAATTATACCCGACGAATTTGCTTTTATGTATAATTTTTCAGAGTCCTTTAAAGCATTTTCGTAGTTAGTTTTGCTGTTATCAAGAGAAATTCTCTGTTTCTGCATACTTATGTCTGTTTCAGATGTATCAAATCGGTAAAGAAGAGTTCCTTCATTCACAATATCTCCTACCTCATAAGGACACGAAATAATGTCACCCGAAGCTTTGGCAATGATTTCGTATCTTTCATACGGCTCAACTGCCGCACTCCCTGTTATAGTAAGCGAAACATCTCCACGCATTACAACATCTGTACCTGCCTCTTTCCCATTTGTAGATGAAGCCTTTTTAGCATTGCAGCTTTTAAGTCCAAAAAGTGCTGCTAAAACTACTGCAACTGCCACTAATATAATTAAAATTTTTTTATTCCCCAACTTTGATAGAAACTCCTTGATTTTTAACACAAATTTATCCTCCTTTTTTACCTGTCCTGCTCATTATACACCCCACTTTCTACCTTGATGTGTATGAAGTATGAACAGTTTGTAAATTTAACAGACAATTTTTTTATATTTCATAATCGGCAGGGTTGATTTTTTTACGAAATAGTTGTACAATAAAAGATACAAAACCGAAAGGAATGATGATTTTATGTCAAGAATAGAAACCAAATGTATTCAGGAGGGCTATAAGCCCCAGAGCGGCGAGGCAAGAGTCCTGCCGATATACCAAAGTACTACATATAAATATGACAGCTGTGATGCTATGGGCAAGCTCTTTGATTTGGAGGCAAACGGTTACTTTTACACACGTCTTGCAAATCCAACAGTAGGCTTTGTAGAGGAAAAAATAGCCGCTTTAGAAGGCGGTGTCGGTGCAATGATGACATCGTCAGGGCAGGCTGCAAGCCTTATGTCTGTACTTACCATATGCTCGGCAGGTGACCACATTCTCTGCTCAGCAGCAGTTTACGGCGGTACTCTCAATCTCTTGGGTGTAACTTTAAAGAGAATGGGGATAGAAACCACCTTCGTAAACCCCGACGCATCTTTAGAAGAGCTTCAAAGCTATATCCGTCCGGAAACAAAGGCTGTCTTCGGGGAAACTATTGCAAACCCTGCTCTTACAGTTCTTGATATGGAGAAGTTTGCAACACTTGCTCATTCAAACAATATTCCTCTTATTGTGGATAATACCTTTGCAACTCCGGTTCTTTGCAGACCGTTGGAGCACGGAGCAGATATTGTTATACACTCCACATCAAAGTATATGGACGGTCATGCAGTAAGCCTTGGCGGCGTTATTGTCGACGGCGGTATATTCGACTGGGCTGCAAGCGGCAAATTCCCCGAATTTACCACACCAGATGACTCATACCACGGTGTTATCTATACCGAGAAGTTTGGTAATAGTGCATTTATTACTAAGGCGCGTGTTCAGCTGATGCGTGATTTAGGCTCATCACCTGCTCCGCAGAATGCATTTCTCTTAAACCTCGGTCTTGAAACACTTCATCTTCGTATGAAGCAGCATTCTGAAAATGCTATGAAGGTCGCTACCTTCCTTGCAAATGACAATAGGGTTGCCTGGGTTAATTACCCCGGTCTCCCCGACAGCAAATACAAGGATTTGGTTGCAAAATATCTGCCCGATGGAACATCAGGCGTTGTTTCCTTTGGTGTTAAAGGCGGCAGAGAAGCTGCAATCCGTGTACTTGACAGCTTAAAGCTTGCGGCAATCGTTACCCACGTTGCAGATGCACGCACCTGTGCGCTTCACCCTGCAAGCACAACGCACCGTCAGCTTACCGACGAGCAGCTTGCGGAGGGCGGTATCGGTGCAGACCTTATCCGCCTTTCTGTTGGTATTGAAAATGCCGCAGATATTATAGAGGATTTGGATCAGGCACTTTCTAATATATGAATTTGAGAGAGGCTTTTGCAATGAACAAAAAAAGTACAGGCAGGAAAGCAATTAAAATATTTTCAGTCATTGTTGCAGTAATTCTTGTGTTTGCAATAGCGGCTGTTCTTGCTATGCGATTTGTAGTATTGCCACAAATCAGCCAGAAGCTTCAATCCTCCGGCAGAGATGAATTGGCAGCTATAATCGACCAGAATAACAATTTTGGCGCCTTTGCGATGTTCGGCAAGCTCTTCTCCGACAAGGGTATGATCGAATTTGTTACAAATCTTGACGGTGAGGGTGCTTCATCTGTCGTGGATTTTATAGAAACCATTGACGAAGAAAACGAATCGGACCCTACTCCCTCACCAACCCAATTACCCTGGCACGTAGAGGATAGCAGGAACATTCCCAGGACTACTCCTGCTCCAACCCCGCCTGCAGTACCAACTCCTGCGCCTGAGTTGCCAAAAAACGCAAGCTCGGCTTATGACCGTATAGCCGCTGCGGCTTCCAAACAGGAAATGGCAGACGGATTTGCAATTATTTCTAAGCTTGAAATGGGTTATATAGCAAGGCTTATCGCCGGCGGACTTACCCCAAAAGAAAAGGCCGAGCTTAAAAATTATGTCTATTCCAAGCTGACTAAGGCGGAAATTTCACGTGCCCTTAATCTCTACAATAAGTACAAAAAATATCTGTGAGGAAAAATGTATGGATACTCTTGACGAGTCTTTAATAAGAAAACATCTGCCAGAAGAGCTTAAATGTATTGGTATAACAGTCTTTGATACTATTGACTCCACCAACCGTTATGCAAAAGAGCTTGACGCAAATAATCCACAGCTTGTTATTGCAGATACCCAGACAGCAGGCAGAGGCCGACTTGGAAAAAGCTTCTATTCACCTGACGGCACTGGTATTTATATGTCTATCGCCGTCAATACCCCTTCCTCGCCAGATTGCATTACTATTGCAACAGCAGTTAGTATTGCGACGGTCTTTCGCAGGCACGGTTGCAGGGATATCGGTATTAAATGGGTTAATGACATATTTTATGAGAGAAGAAAAGTATGCGGAATACTTTGCGAAAATACAGGTAACAAAATTATAATCGGTGTCGGGATAAACCTTACCACAAAGCTTTTTCCCAAAGATATTGCAGAAATTGCAGGAGCTTTAAATTTAGAAACGGACAGAAATACTGTTATTGCCGATATTACCGCAGAGGTTTTTAAAACCCTTGCTATGAGTCCTGCCGAAATTATTTCAGAATACAAAAAATATCTTTTTATATTAGGGCAAAGCATTGTATATACCAAAGATGGTATTACCAAAAAAGGCATCGCAACCGATGTCAACGAAAAAGGTAATCTGATTGTTAAAACCGACAAAGGAGAGGACATTCTTATATCGGGCGAAATAAGCCTTGGAAGCAGTAATTTTATATAAAAAAGTAAAGGATTGCAGTTAATAATAACTGTAATCCTTTTTTCTTCTGAAACTAAAAAGCACCGCGAAACGATGCTTTTAGGCTTGATATGTATAGGATCTGAGGGTGGAAGTAATTCCCTACGCTACATATTATACCATAGCATATTATATAATGCAAGACTTTTTTTATAAATGTTGTAGTTTTTTTTAAACATTATCATTTTTAGGCACAATATGTTCCAAAAATACGTTTTTTCGCTAAAATAGCCCCTATATCTACATATTGTGGTTAGTCTATCGAATCAATTCTCTCTATTCTCGGACGGCAGATAGTTCTGTAAAAAACTATACAAAGTATCGTTCCCACGATTTCTGCAATTGGCATTGCTGCCCATACTGCAGGGAAGCCGAAGAAGGTCTTGAGCACAAATGCACACGGAAGTATTACCGCAAGCTGACGTGCTATTGAGACTATCATACTGATTGAAGCCGCATTTATCGCCTGCAAAAGTGATATTATCACGATACAGTAGCCTGCAAAGGTAAATCCTATGGGGATAATTCTAAGTGCCGGAACTCCCATACTGTACATTGCTGCATCCGCATCAAAAAGACTCAAGAAGAATTCGGGGAATATTATAATAAGTGCCGTTCCGACAGCCATCATTGACATTGAAATCTTCATACCAAGCTTCATAGCATCATATATACGTTGCTTTTTGCCCGCTCCATAATTGTATGCAAAAATAGGAATAAGCGCATTTGAAAGTCCGAACACCGGCATAAATATAAAGCTGTTTATCTTGAAATATACTCCGAATATCTGAATAGCTATATCATCTGCAAGGATTTTGTTCATACCGACTGTCATAATGCTGGTAATCGACTGCATTACAATTGCAGGAATACCCACACGGTAGACATCACGAATGATTCTACCATCCGGCCGAAAGCCTTTAAGCTTAATTTTTATTTCTTTGTTATACTTGAAATTGAGCCAGAACGCAAGCGCTGCCGCAAAGCACTGACCAATAACTGTTGCATAAGCCGCACCTGCAATACCCATTTTAGGACAGCCCAGGTAACCGAAAATCATAATCGGGTCAAGAATAATATTAACTACCGCACCCGACATCTGTGAAAGCATACTAAGGTGCGTCTTTCCAGTCGCCTGCAAAAGTCTCTCCGCCACAATCTGCATAAATACACCAACAGAGAACACAGTACATATAAGCATATACTGTCTGCCCATCTCTATGGTCGCCTGCGTGTCTGTAAAATACTGAAAAAATTTGTCCGAAAAGAGTATACCGATAATAGCAACAGCAATTGATGACATTATACCGAGAAATACGCCGTTTACCGCCGCTTTATTCGCATCCTCAAACTTTTTCTCTCCCAGTCTTCTCGACAACAGTGAGTTAATTCCGACACCCGTTCCTGCCGCAAGCGAAATCATAAGTGATTGTACAGGAAAGCAAAGTGATACTGCTGTAAGTGCATCCTTGCTGTACTGTGCAACAAATACCGAGTCGACAATATTGTAAAATGACTGTATAAGCATCGACATCATCATTGGCAGTGCCATAGTTATCAGAAGGCGGTTTACATTCATAACGCCCATTTTATTTTCTGTTTGCATATCTCCCATTCCCTTCTTTAAAAACAACATTCCTATTATACTACCATTTTCCACAAGATGCAATAGCCATATTAAACAAAAAAAGCAGACGGAAAAACCGTCTGCTTTTGAACTCATATTTATTCAGGCTTAACGTAAGATTTGGTAGTATCAACGTGTATGCTGTTTGTAGCAGCATCCCACTCTACTGAAAAATCAAATACCTCGCCCAAATCTCTTAGCATATAGTAGTTGCTCTCTCCTATTGTATAGGAAGTAAAACCGAACAACTCACCGTCCAAAAGAGTATGAGAAGTATTTGCCTTAGTCGGCATCACGCCTGACGCACCCTTTGAAAGCTCGCCGCCTGCTACTGTATAGGGAGTATTCTTAAGAAGATTGATAGCTTTCTTTTCGTTGTCCCAAGTTACATTATACTGCTTTTCGCTGCCATTTATAGCCATTGCTATATCACGAATTTTGAAATAGTTGTTATCAGCTATATTATAAGCATCAAATTCCATTTCCTTACCGTCAATATATACCTTGGACGCATTTGGTTTAGCCTCGCCTATTACATTAAGAAATACTTCAGTAGATCCTGCTATTGCACCATAACGAGCACATATCCAATATAGACCCGGCTTTGTTATAGTCATCTTGGAACCTTTTACAAAGCCTGCATGCTCCCATGCCAACTCCTCGGTATAAGGAACCGCTGTCCATTTCACCTCTCCTGTTTCCTCATTATATTCTCCGATTTCTACCTGTCCCTCAATAGGTAACAGTTTTGTGCTTACATAGAGAATATCACCAACCGGAATACACTGTCTGCCTTCAAACATAAACAATTCGTCTACCGCAAGTTCAACCGTTACAGGTGCCTGACAGAGATAACCGTCTTTCTCATATCCGTTCTGATCGGGACGGCTTGTAAACTCATCCTTACCGATAATATTTGACACTCTGACTTGCGGAAAGCCTTCTCCGTAGCCGTCAAATTCTTTTGTTTCATAGGCGTATGACATCGGCATTACTGAAAGCATCATAACCACCGCCATTACGGTTGCTAAAATTTTCTTCATTGTTCATTTCCCCTTTATATTTTGTCTGTATTAAAAGCATATTTATTATATCACTATCTCTCAGGATTGTAAACCTTTATATCGAAAAATTAACATTACATAGCTGTGTTAATTGACAAATATCCCGTAATATGATATTCTTTATAATGGTATAGTATTGAGTCAAAGGAGGCGAAGTGATATGACCCTTAATGTAAGCGACGGTGCTAAGGCTATAATCGAAAGATTGCAGCTTTCAGGCTTTGAGGCATATATTGTCGGCGGTGCGGTACGCGATCTTGTTATGGGCAAAACCCCCCACGATTATGATATCACTACCTCCGCAAAGCCGGCTGAGATAAAGTCGGTTTTTAAAAAGACCATTGATACAGGCATCGCTCACGGTACAGTTACCGTAGTGGAAAACGGTGTTGGCTACGAGGTTACCACCTACCGCACCGAAAACGGTTACGCAGATTCCAGACATCCGGACAGCATTGATTTCATTACCGACATTAAAGAAGATTTAATGCGGCGTGATTTCACAATAAATGCTATGTGCTACAATGATACAAATGGCATTCTGGACTATAACGGAGGACAGGAGGACATTGAAGCAAGGCTTATAAGAACAGTCGGAAATCCCGAAAGACGTTTTACCGAAGATGCTCTTAGGATGCTTCGTGCGGTACGCTTTTCTGCCGTGCTCGGCTTTGAAATAGAGGAAGAAACGGCTGCTGCTATCAAAAAATGCGCCGCTCTTATACGAAAGGTCAGCAGCGAACGCATTTTAGGCGAGCTTAACAAGATTTTGCTTTCCGACAACCCGATATATATTGGAAAACTGCGGGATTTGGGATTAATGCACCACATTCTGCCCGAGCTTGACATCTGCTTTGATACACCGCAGAAGAACAAATACCATATTTATAACGTTGGCAATCACATTCTCCACGCAACCGCCGAGACAAAAAGAGACCTTATTCTTCGTTGGGCGGCTCTCCTTCACGACATCGGAAAGCCGATATGTATGAGCACCGACTCAAACGGCATAATCCATTTTTACGGACATCATAAGGAGAGTGCATCATTGGCTGCAAATGTATTAAGACGTCTTAAAATGGATAATGACAGTCAAAAGGATATAATTGCACTTATAGAAAACCACGACGTTCGCATAGAGCCTACTCCTCCCGCTGTAAAGCGTATGCTGGCGAAGGTTGGCGATAAGCTTTTTCTTAAGCTTCTTAGCCTGCAGATTTCCGACAACCGTGCCAAAAACGAGAAATATCTTACAGACAAGCTAAACAGAATAGAGGCGGTCCGCAAGGTTTACGAAAATGTCCTCGCAGAAGGTCAGCCATATATGCTGTCCGATTTGGTTGTAAACGGCAGGGATTTGATAAAATTAGGCTTTAAGGCAGGTCGTGAAATAGGCGATACTTTAAAGATACTTTTAGGCGAGGTTTTAATTAGCCCCGAGCTTAATACACGAGAGCACCTGCTCAAAAGAGCAAAAGAGATAAAACGAAAGGGACGGTAAAAATGAAAAACTACGAAGGTTACAAATATATTGATGGCGGTGTATGCGCTGCGAAGGGATTTCGCGCAAGCGGACTTAATTGCGGACTTAATCCCAACAAGGAAAAGAACGATTTATGTATAGTTGTTTCCGACACACTATGTAACGCTGCAGCAGTTTACACAACAAACAAGGTAAAGGGTGCACCCATCACCGTCACAAAGAAACACCTCGAAAAAACAGGTGGAAAGTGCCGTGCAGTAATCGCAAACTCCAAAAATGCCAACACCTGCAACGCAGACGGAGAAGAAAAAGCAGAAAAAATGTGTTCCTTGGCCGCAACAGAGCTTGGTATAAGCAGCGACGAGGTTATTGTTGCATCAACCGGTGTTATTGGTCAGATTTTGCCGATAGAGCCTATCGAAAATAATATCGGCGCATTGTGCAAGGGATTGTCTTATAACGGCAACTTAGCAGCTGCTACAGCTATTATGACAACAGATACCGTCAAGAAAGAGGTTGCGGTTGAGTTTGATTTAAACGGCACAACCTGCCGTCTCGGAGGTATGGCAAAGGGCAGTGGTATGATTCATCCGAATATGGCAACTACACTTAACTTCATCACTACCGATGCAAATATCTCAAGCAATGCAACAAAGGCCGCTCTTTCCGAGATAACAAAAATCACATATAACTGCCTGTCGGTAGACGGCGATACATCAACTAATGATATGGTATGCGTTCTTGCAAACGGCATGGCAGGAAATGACGAAATCACCGAAAGCTATGAAAGCTATGCAGTTTTCAAAGATGCTCTCTTTATCGTAATGAGCGAGCTTACCAAGATGCTGGCAAAGGACGGCGAGGGTGCAACCAAGCTGATTGAATGTTCCGTAGCCGGCTCACCAAACCTTGACACAGCAATTATCGTTGCAAAGAGTGTTATCCGTTCTCCCCTTTTAAAATGTGCTATCTTCGGTGAGGACGCAAACTGGGGCAGAATACTCTGTGCAATCGGTTATGCCGAGGCGGAGTTCGATATATCAAAGGTGGATGTTGATATTGCATCTAAAGCAGGTGTTGTTCCCGTTTGCAGAAACGGTGCAGGTGTTCCCTTCTCGGAGGAAAAAGCAAAGGTTGTGCTTGGCGAAGAGGATATTTTCATTAATATTAACCTTAATCAAGGGGATAGTTCTGCAAAAGCATGGGGCTGCGACCTAACCTATGATTATGTGAAGATTAACGGAGATTACCGCTCTTAACCATAAAAAAAGTGAAAATTTACAAAAAGCTCTTGCCAAACAGAAAAAATGTGATATAATAGATATGTTATTCTAATGATTATGTATAGGAGGAAAAGATATGACTACATTATTTACCGTATTGCATATTGTTGTTGCAGTATTGCTCGTTGTAATGGTACTTCTTCAGGAGGGTAAGGACCCCGGTATGAGAGGTATTTCCGGTTCAGCACCCGACGGTGATTCTTTCTTCAGCAAGAACGGCGGCAGAACAAAGGCTTCAATGCTTTCAAGGCTTACAGCTACTCTCGCTATTTTGTTCCTTGTAACAACTTTGGTTCTTGTATTTACACAGATGTAAGCTAAACGGACCGTCCAGGAGATCGGTCCCTACATAACACAGATGTAATTTTAAAAGGCAACCTTTAAGGTTGCCTTTTTTATATTTCATCAAGCTTTCTTTCGGCTTCAAGCCCTAACTTGTAGCCTTTCATATAGGCATCCGCCCCTAATTATTCTTTTATATCAGTAATAAGTTCTTTAATTGATGTTGTAAAACCTGCCAATTCCTGTATTTTAGACGGAATAATAATCTTGGTTGCTTTGCCGTCGGCAACCTTTTCAAAGCTTTCGAGAGCTTTTATGGCAACATAGGCATCGGACGGATTTGCCTCATTAATCTTTCTAATACCCTCTGCAATAGCGGTCTGCACAGCCAATATCGCCTGAGCCTCTCCCTCTGCCTCACGAATAGCAGTTTCCTTAACCGCCTCGGCACGCAAAATCGCAGACTCCTTTTCACCCTCAGCAAGAAGAATTGCAGACTTTTTCTCACCCTCGGCACGAAGAATTGACTCACGTCTTTCACGTTCTGCCTTCATTTGTTTTTCCATTGCATTTTGAATTTCTTTGGGCGGGATAATGTTCTTAAGCTCAACACGGTTTATTTTAATTCCCCACGGGTCTGTTGCTTCGTCAAGGATTGCACGCATCTTGGTATTTATAATATCTCTTGATGTAAGAGTTTCGTCAAGCTCCAAATCGCCTATAATGTTACGAAGTGTTGTAGCGGTCAGGTTTTCAATCGCCATCATAGGCTGTTCGACACCGTAGGCGAAAAGTTTCGGATCGGTAATCTGAAAATACACAACCGTATCTATCTGCATAGTAACATTATCCTTGGTAATAACAGGCTGCGGCGGGAAATCCACAACTCTTTCCTTAAGATTTACCCTCTTTGCAACCTTGTCTATAAACGGTACCTTGAAGTGCAAACCGACATTCCACGTTGTATTATACGCTCCAAAACGCTCAATGATATATGCGTGTGCCTGAGGCACAATCTTAACATTGGAAACAAGTACTATAAGTGCAATCGCAAAAATTATTAACAAAAACCATTCCATAAACTATTCCTCCTTATCTTCTTACAACAAGCTTGACGCCCTCAATATCGGTAACCGTAGCAGTCTCTCCTGCAGAAATAACCTCTCCCGTTTCACTCTTTACCTTCCATTTTACATCATTTATATCAGCCGCTCCCTGACGGTTAATATTGTCTACCGTTTCGGTAATTATAATCTCTTGCCCGATAATTCTGTCGAGATTAGTTTTGCCGTTTCCCGTTTTCATATTCTTAAATGCCGCTTTTCTAAGTGCAAAAAGACACAACGCCGAAACCACAAGAAATACCAAAACCTGTACATACACACCAGACCCTAAAAGAGATGCTATTAGCGCCGCAAGGCTTCCTCCTGCAAACCATATGCTGACCAGCATCGCCGTACCCGCTTCAACCGCCGCAAATACTATAATCGCAACAACCCAACAAATACTGTCTATCATTTCTATCGCCTCCCTTATATATGCAAATTGCAGAATGCTATTTGCATTTTCATTATATCATCTATACTCTTTACGGTCAATAAATTTCTTTGTGTAGTTTGTAGGAGAGCAGCCTACCTCACCTCACCCAAAAAATGACTAAAGGAATATATCTGTAAAACCTTCCCTAAGCTTCCATCAAAGGACGAGCTGGATATAAGATGACAAAAAAAGGAATGTGCAAAAAGCACATTCCTTTATATTGTTAGAAAGGAAGCTTTTTACCTTCCTTCTGCCACTGACGAAATTCTGCCGTTGCACAGAAAATCACATCACCTGATGAGTTGATAGCAGTTTCCAGAGAATCCTGCACCACTCCTATAATAAAACCAACCGCAACAACCTGCATCGCAATCTCCTGTCCAATGCCAAGAAGAGAGCACGCCATAGGAATCAGAAGCAACGAGCCACCTGCAACTCCCGATGCACCGCAAGCACCCAACGTCGCAACAAAGCTCAAAAGGATAGCCAGAATAATATTAACCTCTATCCCCTGCGAAAACGCTGCCGCAAGCGACATAACAGTTATTGTAATAGCCGCACCGTCCATATTGATTGTAGCACCAAGAGGTATTGAAACGCTGTAATATTCACGGTCTAAGCCAAGCTTTTCGCAAAGGCTCATATTAACCGGAATGTTTGCTGCCGAGCTTCTGGTAAAGAATGCAGTAATTCCAGACTCTCTGAAGCATCTGAAAACCAACGGATACGGATTTCTCTTAAGTGCAATCGCAACGATAAGAGGGTCCACAACAAATGCAACTGCCAGCATACACCCAACAAGCAAGAGCAGGATTTTGCCGTATTCGGTGAATATATCAAGTCCATACTCGCTCACAGAGCCGTATACAAGTCCCATTATGCCAAATGGTGCTAATTGAATAACCCATGCAACTGCCTTTGAAACAGCGTTTGAAATGTCGGTTAAAATCTCTTTTGTTTTATCGCTTGCAACACTCTTAAGTGCAAGACCGAGCACAATCGCCCAGGCAAGAATGCCGACATAGTTACCGTTTATAAGTGCCCCGACAGGATTCATAACCATATTAGAAAGAAGGGTCTTGAACACCTCTCCAAGACCTGCGGGCGCAGCCTGCTCCGAAGCCGCCGTAAGCGGAATTGAAACACGGCTTATATAACTGCCTATAACGGCAACCACTGCCGCTAAAAAGGTGCTAAGCATATAGAAGAAAACTACCGTTCTAAACCTCTTTCCTATACCTGCACCGGCACTCGACAATGATGAAATTACAAGAACCAACACAAGAATCGGAGCAATCGCCTTAAGTGCCCCTACAAAAATATCGCCAAATACAGTAATAAAACTTGCCTCAGGGACCCATAATCCCAAGACAACTCCAATAACCAACCCAATCGCAATTCTTAAAATCAACGGTGATTTAGTGTAAAGCCCTAAAATCTTTTTCATATAATATCCTCCGTTTAAATTATTGTTTTATTTTTATATCAGTACCTCAAATGCTTGGGGTAGTGATTTTTTAGAACTCCGCCTGAGCCTTTCGCCCAGCCAAGAGGATAACCGTCAACCAAAATCACACACCAACCGTCTATATCTGCGTTGAGAGTTTCGCCATGCATATATTTTTTAATCTCTTCCGACTCCGCATCAAAATCTGCCGTATAACAAAAATTCTCCTTACTAAGCGCAATTGCAAGTGCGTGAGACGGTATAAACCTGCCCTTTCTTATCTCGCCAAGCTCTAAGCCTGCTCTTAGTACCTTAATTTTGTCTATATCAAAAGACATCGGCATAAGATACAGTCTGTCGCCAAATTTTAAAATCTCTCCCTCAGGTGTGTTTCTCAAGTATTTATTGCAAAATTCCTCATATTCTGGAGGTTTTTCGCTATTCTTGTTTGCAATATTTTCTTTTACGCTTTCGCCCGTTTTTTCAAGCACTGCTACAAAATGTCCCTCACCACGAGCTTTATGTGGAAATATACGTTTGGTAAAGCCTTCGGCATCATATCCGTCCGAAACACCTTCAAGCTGTGCGTTTACAAGCTTCATCTCGGAATAATTTTCGGTTATGTACAAAGCCACCTCTTCATTTTCGCAAGGCGCAAAGGTACAGGTCGAATAAACCATTCTGCCTCCCTTTTTAAGCATCCCCACCGCACAATCGGCAATATGCTTCTGTCTTACTCCGCAGGCTTCACTATGAGCCAGGCTCCATTCGGTAACCGCCTGTGGTTCTTTCCTGAACATTCCCTCACCCGAGCAGGGAGCGTCAAGTATTATATAATCAAATTCTTCGGGATATTTTTGCAGAAGCTTTTCGGGCGATTCGTTGGTAACTATGGTATTTTTTATCCCCATTCTTTCTATATTCTCCGAAAGAATTTTTGCTCTTGAGGGAATAATCTCATTTGCCACCAAAAGCCCCTCTCCAGCCAAAGCCGCTGCTGCCTGTGTAGACTTTCCGCCCGGTGCGGCACACAAATCAAGAACCTTGCTTCCTTTTTCTATCTTAAGGGCAGACACAGCCGCCATAGCAGACGGTTCCTGAAAGTAGATAAGTCCTGCGCTGTGATACGGGTGCTTACCGTTTAGTATTTCCTTGTCTGTGTAGAATCCATCCTCACACCAGTCCACCATATCAAAGCTGCCCGTTTTCTTCAAAATAGCCTCTTTAGCGCCTTTTTTAAGTGTGTTTATGCGCATCCCACTCCACACTTTACCCTTTGTAAATGCCGCAAGAAAGGCTTCGTACTCGTTACCGAGCATCTTTTTCATTCTGTCAGCAAAATCCTGCGGCAACTCAAACTCTGCCACTTCCTACTCCTCCTCAGTAATTTTGAGATTTCTCTTTATAACCTCATAACCACGCCACGAAAACGCACGGTTCTGATACTTTTTCTTAAACTCTCTGTTGGAGTCTGCCATATTTAAGCCTATGCTTTCTATAAGGTTTATCCGAAATTCTTCTATATCGGTAAGCTTCGCTGTTTTGTTATGCGGGCAAACCACCTGACATATATCACAGCCCCATACGCTGCCGCTCTTTCTGATAATTTCCTCTTCTTCCGCCGACAGAGCTCCTTTTTTCTGCGAGATATAGGACGCGCACTTAGAGCTGTCAAGTCCCTTTTCACTAAGAGCACCGCCCGGGCACGCTCTTATGCACTCGCCACAATCCATACAGCTAAAATTTAGCGGTTTGCTTTCTTCAATCTCTGCATCGGTCAGTATGTAGCCGATAAAAGTATAGCTTCCGTAGTCGGTGTTTATAAGGCATCTGTTTTTGCCCATAAAACCAAGCCCTGCAAGATACGCAAGATGCCTGTCACAAAGAGCACCTGTATCACAGTATGCCTTTGCCGTATACCCCCCGCTCTCCAAAATACCGCAAAGCTCCTTTAGCTTACGTTCTGCTACATAGTGATAATCCTCACCCCTTGCATATAGCGAAAGATTGCTTCTATTCCCGCCGTTATGGTAGGAAAAAAGGCAAACCACAATACTCTTTGCATCAGCAAGATATAAAAACGGATTTATTCTCTCCTCAATATTTTCAGGTACCATCGGGGTATTGCCCGAAAGCTTATCTTTAAGCTCATTAAAAAGCCTTGCACGGCAAACACCGACGGCACTGATACCAAGTGCCGCCGCCCGTTTTTTTATTCTGGCTATCATAGGTGTGCGTCTATCATATCGCAGAATTCGTCAAAGCTTTTTGCACCGACACTACGTTCTGCAATTTTGCCGTCCTTAATGATTAGAATTGTAGGAATAGACACAACCGCAAACTCACTTGCAAGAACACCTTCTGCGTCAACATTTACCTTGCAGACCTTAATTCTGTCGCCGTATTCCTCTGCAATGGAGTCAATAATCGGCGAAACCATACGACACGGACCGCACCAGCTTGCCCAGAAATCTACCACAACTGGCACATCCGATTTCATTACCTCCTGCTCAAAATTTGCTTTTGTAAGTTCTATTACCATAAAAAATCTTCCTCTCTATTTAAATCAAACTAGTACCAAACTGAAAGAAATTTTTGCAGATTGCCTTTATGAGCAGCGACGGCGTACAAATGTACTCCAAGCTGCAAATAATGGTGAGATGCAGAAATTTATTCAGTTTTATTCCTTATATTCAGGGAATGATGTATATATATTATTTCCATCAGATGCAGGAGTTATAATTTCCTCAGCATAAAATGCACCGTCAGAGTAGGTATATTTTGTTACAGACATACCGACGGTTGAAGCGTGAACAAGAGATATTACAGGCAGATTATTTTCGGTTGCAACGTCGATATACATTTGTCCGTCAACCTGTCTGTTAAACAGTACATAATTGTTTTCTTCGCCTTTTGCCACCAATGCCCATTTCTGCGTATCGTCCCACATCATATATCCGTCATCACCACGCTCAGCCTCTGTTGCAAGAAAAATATCGGTGTATTCGCCGTCTATAACCACACCTACTTCACCCAGAACTGTCCAGTCATCATCTATGGGGTTTTTGTCTGTGGGCGAAATCATAGTCCTGACCGCAGACGGCTCTCCGCCTTGATTTGAAACAGGAGTCGGAGTCGGCTCTGTAACTGTTGTTCTGGGTCCACAAGCACCCAAAAGTGCGGTGCACATAACTATTGCTAAAATCTTTTTCACGTTAATCCATCCTTTCGTTAAGGTCTATATCAATATATTTTGTACCGTTTTCCGCCATTACCGCCCTGCCGTTGGTAAGCTCGGTAATCTCCGCTTTAAATGACTCAGTGTCCTTTTTCGTTACACAGACAAAGTATGTAACCTCGCTGTCGTAGACGGTGTTTTCTATAATATGTCCGCTTTCTGCCAGAAAATGCGATACTCTGCCGCTTGTAGTGTAATCAACCGTTACGGTTATTATATTGCAAAGACGGCGTTCTATTACACCTGCCGCCAGAAGTCCCTCTCTTGCAGCACCGCCGTATGCGTGGACAAGTCCGCCTGTGCCAAGAAGAGTACCACCGAAGTATCTGGTAACAACAACCGCACAATCGACTATTCCCGCCTTTCTGATAGTGTCTAAAACCGGCATACCTGCCGTTCCCGACGGCTCGTTATCATCTGAATAGCGGAAAATGTTATTTTCGTCTATTACATAGGCATAGACGTTATGCGTTGCGTCCGAATAGGCCTTTCGCATTTCCTCAAGAAAGCAAAGCGCCTTTTCCTCTGTATCGGCAGGAATTACAGTCGCTATAAACTTAGACCTCTTTTCCACCAAAACCGCCTCAGCACGCCTTGATACCGTTTTATAACATTCCTTTTGTGAAATTTTAATCACCGTCCCTGTCGGATATATACCTCTTAACCGCATCATACGCACGGCTGTCGGCAAGCATTTCTATTCTTGTACCGTTTTCGGTATATTCCTCTGTCAAAATTTTCTGTGTATTGTGAAGTTCTGACAAAAGTGCGCCCTCAGTATATGGTATAACCGCCGTTACCTTAGTCTTTTTGCCTGGTGCTAAGTCCGCAAGTGACTCTAAAAGCTCCGCAAAGCCCTCACCTGTTTTGGCAGAAATTCTTACTTCTCTGTCATGCTCAGGTGCTGACAAAACCGCATCATAATCCAGTTTGTCGCATTTGTTGAAAACTGCGATAATTGGCTTTGAGCCTGCTCCTATATCCCCAAGCACCTCTCTGACTACTCTAATGTGGTCAAAATACTGCTCACTTGCACTGTCAACAACGTGCAAAAGCACATCCGCTACCGCCGCTTCCTCCAACGTGGACTTAAAAGCTTCAACCAAATGATGCGGAAGCTTTCTTATAAATCCTACCGTATCAACCAGCAGTATCTTTCTTGCATCTTCTAATTCAATCGCCCTTGATGTCGGGTCAAGAGTTGCAAATAGCTTGTCCTCGGCAAATACGTCTGCATTGGTAAGGGCATTTAATAATGTCGATTTTCCCGCATTGGTATAGCCGACAAGTGCGGCTGTAATTACACCGTCCTTTTTACGCCTTTTCCTTAAAAGCTCACGATGCTTCGAAAGCTCTGCAAGCTCGTCCTCTAATGCGTTTATTCTTCGTCTTATATGACGACGGTCGCTCTCTAATTTTGTTTCTCCGGGGCCTCTTGTTCCTATTCCTGCACCCGTTCTGCTCATTGCCTCTCCTAGACCGCGAAGTCTCGGAAGACGGTATTTTAGCTGTGCAAGCTCTACCTGTAGCTTACCCTCACCGCTTTTGGCACGCATCGCAAAAATATCAAGTATAAGCATCGAACGGTCAATGACCTTTACCCCGAGCATATCAGAAATATTTCTCGTCTGTATTCCCGAAAGCTCGTCATCAAACACAACCGCATCAATTTCAAGCGTCGGTATCATTTCAGCTATTTCCAAAAGCTTACCCTCGCCCATATATGTTCCGCTCTCTATGTCCGCTTTGTTCTGCACAACCTCGGCAACAACCTCACCGCCTGCCGTTTTTACCAGCTCGGCAAGCTCCGCCATCGACTCGTCTGTCGTGTCATAAAGGTTGTCTCCTCTGCCTGTGTGTACTCCCGCAAGCAGCACGCGCTCCGCTTTATTGCTCTGTTCTTCAATAGGCATATATTCTTTTCTCCGTTATAATCTATTCTCTATCCTAAGTATATCACATTTTCCAAAAAAGTACATACTTTTAACAAAAAATCTCCCCCTTGGAGAGATTTTAAAGAATTATAAGCTCTTTTGTGCTTTGTGATAAAACCTCGCACCTGCCGTCATAAACAGCTGTCAAATCCTCAATTCTGACACCGCCAAAGCCCTCAATGTAAATACCCGGCTCAACGGTTATAACATTGCCGTTTTGTACAAATCCCTCTGCTTTTGGAGAAAAGCAAGGTGTTTCGTGGATTTCGATGCCGACACTATGCCCTAAGGAATGTCCGAAATTCTCGCCAAAGCCTGCTTTGGTAATAACATCCCTTGCCGCCTTATCAATATCGGAAAGCTTTGCACCTACCTTAACTGCATCCAATGCCGTCTTCTGTGCAGTTTTGACGGTTTCATAGATTAATCTGCCCTTATCTGAAAGCTCACCTACTGCGACAGTTCTGGTCATATCCGAGCAATAGCCGTCCAGTACACAACCAAAATCAAGTGTTACCAAATCGCCCTTTTCGATAAGTTTTCCGCTTGCTACTCCATGCGGCATTGCACTCCTTGCACCGCTTGCAACTATCGTTTCAAAGGATAGTCCCGATGCACCGTTTTTGCGCATATAAAATTCAAGCTCAAGGGCAATATCCCTCTCTCTTCTGCCAGTCTCTATCCTCTCCAGGATATACGAAAATGCCTCATCCCCAAGTCTTTGAGCCGCTCTTATGCGGTCAATCTCCTCTTTTTCCTTAATCTCACGGAGAGAGATTATTTCCCTTTGCATAGGCAAAAATTCTTTATTTTCCGCCGCTTCTTTTGCAAGCTCTAAGCTTTTTGCCGAGATATGCTCCTCCTGATAACCGATATTGTATTCTGTAACAAGCGAAAATGCACCTTTTAAGCCGTTTTTTATATCATACAGCTCAAAATCAGGTGCCTGCTCCTTTGCCTGAATGATGTATCGTGAGTCGGTTATTATAACCGCCTTTGATTTTGAAATAATGAGTCTTGCATCTGCACTCTGAAAACCCGAATAATAAAAAATATCAGGATATGCGGTAATATAAACCGCCGTAGTTTCAGGTATAAGCGCTCTTAAGCGGTCAATTCTTCGCATTTACCAATGCCTCCAACGCGAGTAAATAGCCATCTAAGCCAAGACCGCAAATCTGTCCTTTGCAGGCAGGTGCAGTTACCGACTTATGTCTGAATTCTTCACGGGTATGAATGTTTGAGATATGTACCTCTATTGCAGGAACACCGACCGCCTTTAGCGCATCATGGATTGCGTAGGAATAATGCGTGTACGCACCGGGGTTGATAACAATTCCGTCCATTTTGCCGTATGCACTCTGTATTTTATCAATCAGCTCGCCCTCACAGTTGCTCTGGAAAAACTCCACTTCAATGCCAATCTCATCCGCCTTGTTTCTGATTTTCTCAAGCAAGCCCTCATAGCTGTCATTGCCGTAAACACCCGGCTCACGAATTCCCAGCATATTGAGGTTAGGTCCGTTTATAATAAGATATTTACTCATTTTTCTACTCCTTTGTTTAAGCATTTGTAGTTGTCCGCATTTTTAGTCATTAAACTCAACAGTCCATCAAACGGACCGTCCGGGAGGCAGGTCCCTACATTTATAGTGTCAATATATCAAGTTCCTTTTTTAACTCATCCAAAAGCCTATCCTCAGGCACTTTCCTTATAATCTCGCCCTTTTTGAAAACAAGACCCTCTCCGTCGCCGCCGGCAATGCCAATGTCCGCTTCTCTCGCTTCCCCCGGGCCGTTTACCGCACAGCCCATAACTGCAACCTTTATAGGCTTTTTGATACCTGCAATCATCTTTTCCACCTTTTCGGCAAGAGGTATCATATCAATTTTAGTTCTTCCGCAGGTAGGACAGGAAACAAGCATAGCACCGCTTTCTCTGATGCCCATAACCTTCAATATGTCATTTGCAGCATAAATCTCTTCCACAGGGTCAGCTGTCAAGGAAACTCTCATAGTGTTTCCTATTCCCTCTGCCAGAAGTGCCCCTATGCCCGCACTCGACTTAATCAAGCCGCTTCTTAGAGTTCCCGCCTCGGTTACTCCTATGTGCATCGGAATATCGGTCAGCTTATCGAATTTGCGGTATGCTTCAAGCATTGTCGGAACATCGGAAACCTTGATTGACACCACAATATCCGAAAAGTCCAAATCTTCCAAAATCTTAATATGTCCCATTGCACTCTCAACAAGTGCGTCTGCTGTCGGATGTCCGTATTTCGCCAGAAGCTCCTTTTCCAAAGAGCCGCCGTTTACGCCTATTCTTATTGGAATATTACGTTCCTTGCAGGCATCAGCAACGGCTTTTACATTTTCACGGCTACCGATATTGCCAGGGTTGATTCTGACCTTATCAACTCCGCCTTTTATTACTTCAAGGGCTAAGCGGTGGTCAAAGTGTATATCGGCAACAAGAGGAATAGATATTCTCTTCTTTATCTCTGCAACTGCTTTTGCAGCTTCCATATCGGGCACTGCAACCCTTACAATCTCACAGCCCGCATCGGTAAGACGTGCTATCTGCGAAACTGTCGCCTCGACATTCCTCGTATCTGTATTTGTCATAGACTGAACGGAAATCGGTTCATTTCCGCCGATTTTCACTCCGCCTACTGTTACTTGTCTTTTCATTGTTCTATCCCTTTCTCAAAAAAAGCATTGCACAAACGGACCGTCGCGGATGCCGGCCCCTACATCAAAAAAATGGTAAGACACAAAATTTATTTGCTCAAATCAACATCATTATATCCTTAAACGAAATTATTGCCGCAAATATGAGCAGTAAAATCAATCCAACAGCGTGTATAACGCCTTCTTTTTCGGGTGGTACGGGTTTTCCTCTTACAAGCTCAAATAGCATAAAGAGTATTCTTCCCCCGTCCAATGCCGGCAAGGGCAAGAGATTAAATACGCCCAAATTGATTGTAAGAAGTGCCGCCAATGACAGCACATTAAGCCACGGCATTACCTCTGAATGAACAGCAGTATTTACTGCGTCTACTATTCCGACAGGACCTGAAACCTGCTCCAAACCCGCTTCTCCGCTTACCAGATCCCACAGGGATTTATAAACAAGCTTTACAACGAACTTAGTATTACAGTACGCCTCATTTACAAGACTTACAAAGCTAAGCTCCTCAAGCCTTGGCGAAAAACCAAGCATCATCCCCGAAACGGGAATCTCCTTGCCTATTATCTCAGGCGGTACTATAGCCCCGTCTTGATAGGCATATTCCTTTGTTTCGGTTATGCCGTTCATGGTGGTAGTTTCTGTTAAGCTTGCCTCGTTATAGACACGATTTCCTGTAAGCTCGCTTAAGGGAAATGTGAATTTAAGCTTCTTTCCGTCTCTTTTTATGGTCATTTCCACTTCCTCTACCAAATCTATCTCCGATTTATAGAGGGTTATATCTTGGTAAAAGCTAATATTTCTGCCATTTATCTCAACTATCTTATCGCCCGGCATAACACCCGCCTGATACATATAGCTCCGCTCGTCAAGGCTCTCAACAGTGTTCGTGGCAAAGGGTGCATTTTGTGCAGAAATAATCACAAATATTATAAATCCGAGCAGTACATTTAAAACCGCCCCTGCAACTACAACCAAAAATCTTTTCCAAAGCTTCTGGTTGCAGAAAGCTCTCTCGCTGTCGCTTTCACCGTCCTCGCCCTCCATTGAGCAAAAACCGCCTATTGGTAAAAGTCTTACCGAATAAAGAGTTTCGCCCTTTTGCTTTTTAAATATAGCAGGGCCCATTCCTATTGCATATTCGTTTACTGTTATTCCGCACAATTTCGCCACAAAAAAGTGTCCGAACTCGTGAATGGAAATCATTACAAGAAATATTACAGCTGTTACAACTGCGGTGAGCACTCGTTATCAACTCCGGTCAAATTATTTTTTTCACAAATTCACGTGCATATTTATCTGCGGCAAAAATATCATCAAGGGATGGATTTTCTACCTTTGGTGCATTATCCATAGCCGCTTTGATGCGGTCTGCTATTTCAAGATATCCGATTTCACCCTTTAAGAACAGTTCTACCGCCGCCTCATCAGCACTGTTAAAGACAGTTGGCAATATTCCGCCCTCACGTCCTGCACAAAATGCAAGCTCTAAAGCAAAAAAGGTTTCGGTATCGGGTTTTTCAAACGTAAGTGACGGATATTTGGCAAAATCAAGCACGTTATTTCTCATCGGCTTGCGGAATGGATATGTGATTGCATACTGAATAGGCAGTCGCATATCGGGAGTGCCAAGCTGTGCAATTATCCCGTTATCGCAAAACTCCACCATAGAATGTACCACGCTCTGACGGTGTACAAGCACCTCGATATCGTCAATTTCAACATCAAAAAGCCACCTTGCCTCCATAACCTCCAAGCCCTTATTCACAAGGGTTGACGAGTCTATGGTAACCTTTGCGCCCATATCCCAGTTTGGATGCTTTAAGGCATCAGCAGGAGTAACATTATTTAGTTCTTCTCTCTTTTTTCCGAAAAACGGTCCGCCGCTTGCAGTTAAAAGTATCTTTTTAATCTCGTTTCTGTCCCGACATCCCTGCAAGGACTGGAAAATTGCCGAATGCTCGCTGTCCACAGGCAAAAGTGCAACATTTTTTTCCTTTGCAAGCTTTGTTACAATATGACCGCCTGTAACAAGAGTTTCCTTATTGGCAAGGGCAATATTTTTGCCTGCATTTATAGCTTCGATAGTCGGCTTTAAACCCGCTATGCCAACAACTGCAGTAACAACAGTTTCCGCTCCGTCAGCTGTTGCAACGTCTATAAGTCCTGCCTCGCCCGAAATCACCTTTATATCGGTATCGGCAAGCTTAGTTTTAAGCTCCTTAGCCGCATTTTCGTCGGTAACGGACACGAAAACAGGTTTAAACTCTCTTGCCTGCTCTTCAAGCAGCTTGATATTGCTGTTAGCAGCAAGTGCTTTTATCTTGATTTCGGGATTATCCCTTGCAATATCGAGAGTTTGTGTACCAATTGAGCCTGTTGACCCAAGTATTGATATATTATGTTCAATTTTCATATTTATACCTTTATCCTTATATTGCAAAAACTGAATTTATAAGAGTGATTGCGTAATAAACAAACGGCGCAATAAACACTACACTGTCAAATCGGTCCATCAGACCGCCGTGTCCTGGCAAAAGTGAGCCGTAGTCCTTGACATTGCAATCTCTTTTGATACATGATGCGGCAAAGTCGCCCACCTGCGACAAAAGCGAGCCGACAAAGCTCATAGCCGCATACGAAACAAGTACACTCCAACTGAATTTACTGCCGACATTTACAAGTATTATATAGTAAACCACACCTGCAACCACGCTTGCCAGAACTCCGCCTATTGCACCCTCAACAGTCTTTTTAGGGCTTATATGAGGTACTAATTTGTGCTTACCTAAAAATACACCTGCAAAGTATGCACCGCTGTCTGTTATCCACGCAATTACAAACACCCACAAAACACCCAGTGCCGAGAACATCTTAAAGTTCTCTATAATATAGCACATAAAAACTGTTATAAACAGTGTTGCAAAGCCGTGAGTCAGCACATCCCGCGCATTTACTTTTCCGTGCAAAATCACTGCGGCTATAAGGTAAAGCATTATAATCGGAACAAGTGCAACGGACATATTTACGCCTATATTTAACACCATCGCAGCAGCCGCAACAGCTGCAGATATAATTCCTATGCTGTTAACCAGCTTGCCGCATTTTAATACACTATACATTTCATAAAGCATTATTGCAATAACCGCAAATATTACAAGCATAAAAATTTTAGGCGGCGAAAACAGTGCTGCAAAAAACACAACAATTCCTATTGCCGAGGTTAAAATTCGTGTAAGCATAACCCTTTCCTCCCAATTACACTCCGCCAAAACGACGGTTTCTTCTCTGGTATTCAATAATAGCCGCTTCCAAATCCTTTACACCGAAATCAGGCCACAGCTTATCGGTAAAATACATTTCTGAATAAGCAAGCTGCCAGAGCATAAAGTTTGAAAGTCTTATTTCGCCGCTTGTACGGATTAAAAGGTCGGGGTCGGGCTGGTCTGCCGTGTAAAGCTTTGACGAGATAAGGTCTGCATCAATTTCCTCTGATTTTGTCCCTTCCTCAACAATAGCCTTTACCGCCGTTGTTAGCTCTTCCCTTGCGCCATAATTCAGCGCAATATTCATCACTATGCCTGTGTTATTGGCAGTGAACTTTTCTGTTTTTATAATCTGCTCCTGGATTTCCTCCGAAAGCTCTGCCCTTGAGCCAATGGCACGGATTATTACATTTTCGCCTGCAAGAGTGTTCTCCGCATCACGAAGATAGCTCAACAAAAGGCTCATAAGATAATCTACCTCTTCCTTCGGTCTTGACCAGTTTTCTGTGGAAAAGGCATAGACTGTTATGTACTTTATTCCCATTTTGTTGCAGGCGGTTACAATCTTCTTAAGCGAGTCTGCACCTGCTTTGTGTCCCGCACTTCTTGGCAAGCCTCTCTTCTTTGCCCATCTGCCGTTGCCGTCCATTATAACACCTATATGCACAGGCAACCGCGTCATATCTATTTTGTCTGTTATTTTCTTTTTGAAAAACATATCAAGATTTCCTTTCCCAAAAATGGCGCAAAGGACTGTCCCTTTTCTCATAAAAGGGGCAGTCCCTAATAAATTCTTAAACCTCAAGAATTTCCTTTTCCTTGTCCGCTGTTATATCATCAATTTCCTTGATGTACTTATCGGTAAGTGTCTGGATATCCTTTTCGATACCCTTTAAATCGTCCTCGGTGATTTCAGAGTTCTTTTTCTTGGTCTTAAAGTCCTCGAGTGCATCACGACGCACATTACGAACCTGAACCTTTGCTTCCTCAGAATACTTTTTAACCTGCTTTACAAGCTCCTTTCTTCTCTCCTCTGTAAGAGGCGGGAAGTTAAGGCGGATGACCTTACCGTCATTCTGCGGTGCAATGCCGATTTCCGACTTCAAGATTGCCTTTTCAATCTCACCCAGAACACTTGCATCCCACGGCTGAATAACGAGCATTCTCGGTTCGGGTGACGAGATTGAGCCTACCTGCTGAACAGGTGTGGGTGTGCCGTAGTAGTCAATTGAAATTTTGTCAAGTACAGACGCATTTGCTCTGCCTGCACGGATTGTCTTTAACTCGCCGTGGAAGCCGTCCACTCTTTTGTTCATTTTTTCTTCTATTTCAGGATACTTGCCCATAATGATACTTCCTTTCCACTTTTTAATATATTAAGCTTTAGAATATGATAAAATTTCGCAGATTGTTGTTTTGAGCAGCAACAGTGTACAATCGTACCGTCGGGGACGCCGGTCCCTACACACGAAAAATGGCAAGCTGCGGAATTTTTGCCGTTCTGTTTTATCTTGTACCGTCTTTTGTTACCAATGTACCAATTCTCTCTCCGGAAACCGCTCTTACAATGTTCTCAGGGTCGTCCAGTCCAAATACAAGGATTGACATATTATTGTCCCTGCACATTGATGCAGCAGTTGAGTCCATAACTCCAAGCTCCTTGCCAAGAATGTCGGAGAAGGAAAGTGCATCATACTTTTTAGCATCAGGGTTAAGGTTGGGGTCTGAGTCATATACCGCATCTACCTTCTTTGCAAGGAGAATAATATCCGCTTCTGTTTCAACAGCTCTGAGTGCCGCTGCAGTATCGGTTGACATAAACGGGTTACCCGTACCTGCTGCAAAGATTACAACTCTGCCCTTTTCTAAGTGCCTTGCAGCCTTACCTCTTATATACGGCTCAGCAACAGCACGCATTTCGATGGCAGACTGAACTCTTGTTTCAACGCCGCAGCTCTCTAAGGCAGAACAAAGTCCGAGCGCATTTATAACTGTTGCAAGCATACCCATATGGTCAGCTCTTGTTCTATCCATATTCTCGCTGCTTCTGCCACGCCAGATATTGCCGCCGCCAACAACGATAGTTACCTGTACACCCATATCCACTACCTTTTTGATACTTTCGGATACCTTATCAAGTGTGCCCTCATCAAGTCCGTAGCCCTTTTCACCTGCAAGCGCCTCACCGCTGACTTTTAAAAGGACTCTTTTATATTTAGCTTCCATCTTCAACCTCCGAGGATTTTTTCTTAAAAAATGGGAATACATTATTTTGCCTAAAAATGTATTCCCCTTTACGTTTATTCTATTTTAACATATAATTTCCAATCTTGCAAGTATATATTGAAATTATTTCTCTTCTTCTACATCATTGCATTTATGGCAGCAAACACCGCAACCTGAGCAGCTGTTACTGTCGCCAAGATTTACTCCCTTACGGCTTCTGTAATCATCAATAGCAGCCTTGATAGCCTCCTCTGCAAGAACAGAACAGTGTACCTTCTCGGCAGGAAGACCGTCCAAAGCTTCCATAACAGCCTTATTCGTAAGAGAAAGAGCCTCGTCAACAGTCTTGCCCTTTACCATCTCTGTTGCCATTGAGCTTGTTGCAATAGCCGCTCCGCAACCGAAGGTCTTGAAGCTCACATCCTTTACAATATCATCCTCAATATCCATATAAATCTTCATTATATCGCCGCACTTTGCATTTCCGACCTGTCCGACAGCATTCGCATTTTCAAGCTCTCCGACATTTCTCGGGTTTGCAAAATGGTCCATTACCTTATCTGAATACATACTTAGTCATTCCTTTCCTTATCCCTCATATAGCGGGGACATCTGTCTTAATCTGTCTACAATTGGCGGAAGCGTTTTTATTACATAATCAACCTCTTCCTCGGTTGTTTCGTTTGAAACGGAGAGTCTTAACGACCCGTGTGCAATCTCGTGCGGAAGACCTATTGCCAGAAGAACGTGAGACGGGTCTAACGAACCTGACGCACACGCGCTGCCGCTCGATGCACAAATTCCATACATATCAAGCATCATAAGTATTGATTCGCCCTCAATATACTTAAACGAGAAGTTTACATTATTGCAGAGTCTGTCCTCTTTTTCGGGTCCGTTTAATCTGCATTCTGGGATATTGTCCCTGATGCCCTTTATCAGTCTGTCCCGAAGCTTTGTCATCTTTTCAATATTTTTATCCAAATCTGCATTGGTAAGCTCCAACGCCTTGCAAAGTCCTGCCATACCTGCAACATTCTCAGTTGCAGCACGCTTGCCTCTTTCCTGTCCGCCACCGTGAATAAGGTTTGAAATCTTTACACCGTTTCTGATGTACAGAGCACCCACACCCTTTGGTCCGTGGAACTTATGTGCCGAAATAGATAACAAATCAACACCCAGCTCAGTTACATTTATTCTCATATGTCCTATCGCCTGAACGGCGTCAGTGTGCATAAGCACCTTATGTTCTTTTGCAATCCTTGCAATCTCTGCTATCGGTTGGATTGTTCCGATTTCGTTGTTGGCAGTCATTATCGAGATAAGAATTGTCTTGTCTGTAATTGCCGCCTCAACGTCCTCAGGCTTAACACGTCCCTCGCTGTCAACAGGAAGATATGTTACCTCAAAGCCGTTTTTCTCCAAAAATTCACAAGAGGAAAGTATCGCATGATGTTCAATGCTGCTTGTTATAATGTGATTTCCCTTTTCTCTATATGCGTTTGCAATGCCCTTTACAGCCCAATTATCAGCCTCGCAGCCGGATGCGGTAAAGTAAATCTCATTCGCTTTTGCACCAAGCTCTTTCGCCACTCTTTCACGAAAATCAGCAACTGCAGCTTCAGCCTTCCTGCCCGTTTCGTAAAACTTAGACGAAGCATTACCGTAAATCTCGGTAAAATACGGCTTCATCTCCTCAAAAACTCTCCCATCAAGCTTTGTAGTTGCGTTATTATCCATATATACAGGTTTATTCACCTTAATCACTTCCTTTGTATAGCAATAACATATGAGCGATTATTCATATGTTGTCTATATTATTGTACCGCATTTCATATTTTTTGTCAATATTTATGTACACTATTTTAAAAATAATACTATACAAATTTATTTTTATTTGATATAATAATATATGAATTATTAACAAGGGGTATTTTTTTATGAAAATTGGTGGTATAATCGCCGAATATAATCCTTTTCATAACGGTCATGCTTTTCAGATTTCACAAGTAAGAGAGGAATGCGATGCTGTTGTTGCAGTAATGAGCGGAAGCGTAGTTCAGCGCGGTTCATTGGCTGCATTTGACAAATTTCTGCGTGCTAAGGCAGCAGTCCTCGGCGGCGTGGATTTGGTAATAGAGCTGCCGTGCGTTTACAGTTTGGCGCCTGCCGAGCTTTTTGCCAAAGGCGCAGTGAGCCTTCTTGATTCCTTAAAGGTTGTTAATTCCCTGTGGTTTGGCAGTGAATGCGGAGATACAGAATCACTTACCCGTGCTGCAGAGATTATGCTTAATGAAACCCCGGAAATTTCCGAGCGCATAAGGGAAAATCTGCGTGCAGGAATGGGATATAAATTAGCCCATATGTCCGCTTATGTAGGAACAATCCCTGCTGAGCTTATAAACCAGCCAAACAACATCTTAGGCATAGAATACATAAAATCAATAATCAAATCAAAGAGCAAAATCAAGCCTCACGCACTAATGAGAAAGTTTGCTCATCATAACGACACAGCACCATCAAATGGTTTTGCATCCGGTAACGCAATCAGAGATATTTTTGAAGAAAACAAGCATATTTCCGAATTTATCCCCGAAACAACTCACTATCTTTATGACGATGCTACAATGTTTGACCGCAAGATTTTTGATGCGATTGTTTTGTATATGCTGCGTGTAAAGGGGCTGGGAATTTTTAATTCTGTATTTGATGCTCCTCCCGAGCTGGTAACAAGAATACTTCGTGCAACTCCTCAGGCGACTTCGCTTGACGATATAATAAATCATGCTTGCTCAAAACAGTTTACTCATGCAAGACTTCGTCGTGCCATAATGTCCGCTCTTCTTGATATAGACGGCACTCTTGTTAATTCAAAACCGCAGTATATAAGAGTTCTTGCATTTAACGACAAGGGCAGAGAAATTCTTAAATCCATACAAAGCAAAACAAGGCTGCCAATCATTACAAAGGCTGCTGATTATAAGAAAAATTCACCTATGTTTAATGCAGAGGTACGCGCTACCGAGCTTTCTTCCATCTGCAGAGGTGTTAGACGCGGCCTTGATTTTACAACAAGTCCTATCTATGTACGTCCTGAAGACTACGAGATCAAGCCAAAACAAAAAAAGACGCCAAAAAAGAAGAAAACCAAAAGGAATATAAAAACAAAGAAAAGATAGAAAAACTGCACCATCAGGTGCAGTTTTGTTTATATAATTAGTTGTATTTGTGATTGGATGCAACAAAATAACACACCCCGAAAGGTGTGTTATAATTTTAGTCATATTATTTGATTTCCGGCAAGCTTGCAGCAGCAACAGACTGTCCGACTCTTCTTGAGCTTTCATCCGGAATGTGAAGCTTGATTTTCTTTGCAAGCTCGGGGAATTCTGTATCAAGAACCTCCTGCGCTCTCTCAAGAATAAGCGTTCCGCCCTCTCCTGAAGTTACACGTCCCATAATAAGAACATGCTTAATATCATAAAACTCTGTATAGAATGCGATTGCATAACCGAAGTAAGCACCGATTGTATCATAAATAGCAACTGCTCTTTCGTCGCCGTCCTTCATAAGACCCTGAACAACCTTCAGTTTCTCTGCAGGTGAAAGGTTTTCGTCAAGCTCGATACCTGCGAAAGGCGCAAGCTTAATTACACCGTCCTGTGAGAAATACTTAACACCGCAACCGTAGTCGCCCGACCATTCATCAACCATAGCGTCCTTGCTAAAGTCAACCGGTACGAACGCAAGCTCATTGAGCCAGCCTGTGATGTTGCCCTGCGGGTCAACATATCCGCCCGCTTCGCTTGTTCCCATTGCAACGCCCAAAACAGAGTCATCATTAAGGTCCATAGCACCTGCAAGAGCCGTAACATCACCGTCATTTGCAACCTCGATAGGAATATTTTCGCCAATCTCCTTTGCAACATCAATGTACATATTCTTAACCTTTTTATCAAAGTCCTCATCGCTTACCTTAAGGAACAAGGATGCAACCATTATGCGGTTATCAACATAAACACCTGCGCTTGAAACACCGATTGCATCAACTCTCGGCATATGTGATGCGGCAGTTTTCATTGCATTTAAGATGCCCTCATAGTGATAGTCAGGGTCTGGATTAATTTTCGGGAACCATACAACCTCTTCGGAATATACACTTTCACCGTCTATAACTGCGCTCACCTTTCTGTCAGAGCCACCTGCGTCAAAGCCTATTCTGCAACCGTCCAAATGTCTGCCGATAGGAGCTGCAGCTGATTTATCCTTAGGAGCATTTTCGAGTGAGCAAACCTCTACTGTAAATGGCTGCTCGTAAACTCTTTCCATAAAATGAACATCAAAATCTCTCAAACCGCCATCTGTGTAAGCTTCCTTAATCTTATTACCTACAACCTCACTGCCTGCGATTATTACTTTGTAGCCACCAGCAACCCACAAAAGCGACTTTGTCATTCTTTCAACAAATGCAAAGTTTTGGTCATCATGGCCTGTTCCGTCGGGATAGATACGTGTTTTATATGTAGTTGTATACCCCTTGTTTCTTTCAATCGCAATTACGATATCCTGTCCGTTATCCTTTGTAGCCTCGCGCATTTCTCTGCAAACCACTGACAACGGTTCAAATTTCGGGTCTAATTTTGCATTCACCTTAAGCTTCATATCTGATCTCTCCTCCTATTATTGTCTTTTCTACATTAAATTCACCGTCGGTGATAATAATATCCGCATCCTTGCCCACATCAAGTGAGCCTTTTGTCTTTTCAAGTCCGATTGTTGTAGCAGGGTTAAGCGATGCACCGTTTACGCACTCCCAAAGCGGAATATTCGAGTTGGTGTACACATTCCATACGCCCTTGTTTAGCTGAAGAACACTTCCTGCCACAGTTCCATCCTCCAAGCGACATACAACATCACGATAGATTATCTTCTGTCCGCCAAGCATATACTCGCCCATCGGAAGTCCACCCGCAGGAAGACAATCGGTGATAAAGCACATTTTTCTGCCTTTTAATTGCCAGAGAATGTCATAAAATTCAGGTAGTACATGGAAGGTGTCAACTATAAGCTCACAGCTGACATTTGATTTGAGTGCTGCTGTAACAACGCCCGGCGCACGATGTGCAAGCGGTGTCATTGCATTAAACAAATGTGTAACGTGTTTTACACCTGCCGCCGTACTTCTCATTGCAGTTTCGTAATCAGCAGACGTATGTCCCATAGATACTACAACGTCTGTATCTCGTGTGATTTCTCTTATCGCCGCAAAATCCTCTGTATCTGTTTCCGGCGCAAGAGTGATTGTCTTGATAATATCAGCATATTTCTTAACAAATGCTGCATCAGGCTTTAATATGTATTTTGCATCCTGAGCACCCTTCTTAGCCTCGCTTATAAACGGGCCTTCGGCATGGCAACCAAGAATTGCAGAGCCTGCCCACGTTTTGCTCTCATCTTTCAGCTTTCTGCAAACCTCCAGCGCCTTTGTTATTACCTTCATATCTTCGGTCATAGTAGTCGGTAAAAATCCTGTAACACCGTTTTTAACTATACCGCTTGCGATAGTTCTGATGCTTTCCTCCTCACCATCGCATACGTCCTTGCCAAGATATCCGTGAATATGTATATCTATAAGTCCCGGCGCAACATAACCGCCCTTTGCATCAACAATCTCGCTGCCCTCAGGAATCATATCAGGCGAGACAATTCCCTCAATAACATCCGAGTACAAAAGAACGCTTCCGTCAACTATTCTGTCTTTGAGAATAATTCTGCCGTTTGTTATTGCTTTCATAGCAATCCCCTCCATTATGTATCTCTCTTTACATTGTATCATTTCGGCAGCAATCTGTCAATATTTATAAACTCGAAATATTTATAAATTTACGCCCGTGTAAACCTTTATTTACACGGGCGTAAAATCCACAAAATTAACTGTTTTGAGCAGTTTTTTCACAAATCCTGCAACTCAGAATCGGGCAAATCGTTTTCAATGTTGTCCCTTGCCAAGTCTGTGTCTATTACAGGATAAATTGACGATATCGGTCTTTCAATCTCGTTATCGAAAAGTCCCTTAACAGGCGGGGTTTTATATTTCTTTTCCTCCTTGGGCATATTATCACCTCAAGGCTATTATGTCCACGCTATCAATCAATTATAACCTGTTTCACTACAATTGGCATTGTAGGCCTGTCGTTTTCGTCAGTTTCCGTTCCGCAAATTTTGTCCACCACGTCCATTCCCTCTGTTACAAAACCAAAAGCAGCATAATAGCCGTTAAGATGAGCGGACTCCTTCTGAACAATAAAGAACTGTGATGAGCCGCCATTATAGCTATCTGGTCTTGCAAGCGAAATCACACCTCTCTTATGCGGTATAAGGTTTAAAAAGCCGTTCATAATAAATTCGCCAAATACCATTTCTGACGGCTTCTCCTTATCCTCTGCATCAAAGCCACCGCCCTGTGCGACAAAATCCTTAATTACCCGATGGAAAATAGTGTTGTCATAAAATTTCTCATTTACAAGCTTTACAAAATTTGCACAGGTTTCAGGTACAAGCGTCGGATAAAGCTCGAATTTTATTTCTTCACCCGAACCAAGAACAAATTTGCCGGTTACCTTTTCAATTGTACCATTTGCATAGCTCTTATATTCATCATACCCAACACTCAATATCTGCTGGTAGACATTGCATTGCCCTGCGATGCCGGCATTGTCTTCCCACTCGCTAAGGTCTGCCGTAATTTCTACAGTTCTTGTATCTCTTATCCACTCTACATTTGCACCAAGAATTTCGCCTACAGCTCTTACAGGGACAAGTGTTCGGGACTCGACAGCAGTGGGCATTATATCCATTTGGTAGGCTTTTTCAAGAGAAAGACCGTCAAGACAGAACGCCGTGTCCATATCAAGCCACATTACACATAGTCTGTTCTTTTTGTACAATACAATACCGGACGTTTCTCCGTCCCAATATACATCTGCATTTAGCTTTTCGGCAACTGCACGCAACGGGAGCATCACCCTATCGCCAACGTAATTACCCTCCTCATCGTATACGGAGAACGTTTTTGCAGGAACATCGCTCACAACCAACTCACCATTGACTGTAACTTTTATCTCGGATTGTGCATATATTGGCATTGCTATGCAGATAAAAGTATTTATACACACCAATAGCCATACTAAAATTTTTCTCATAATAGTAACCCCTTATTATTTTGAATTTATTATATCACATATAATGATGTCTGTCAAAACAGTTGTTATCCAATTCATTTTCTTCCTACTGCAAGCCCATAAACAGCACTAACAATTGCATACGGAATTAAAAGAAAAATGCACACCAGCGACGCCACAGGAGGAAAGAATATACTAATAATAAAGAATAAACCCATAATAACCGTTTCAAAGCCTATAAAACGGTTGATTTTTCTTGCCTTTTGGGTATCTATGTCATAGTCTTTGATATAATCAAGCTTTGGCAAATAGTTCCCTATAACAAGAAATGTTACTCCCACAATTAGAGACGCAAGAATTCTTACATCAATATTCCATCCAAGTCCAAGACCTAACGTTGCGGTCTGTAAAATGAGAGTCATTATAGGGATTATCCATTTTGTAGCATATTCAAACTTTTTCCGTAAACCGTGCTTTGAGGAATTTATGTCGTTTATTACACAACAAAAAATCTGCAAAAGCATCATCAGCAAAGGAATCCCGAATACGACTAATCCTTTTGATGCAAAATTGTCCGGCTCGTTATAAATATTAAAATGGATTGCCATACTCTCCGGTAATTTACTCCACAGTGCAACTCCTAAAAGTATGGGTAACAGACAAACAATACAGGTTATAATAAGGCTTTTCCATTTTATAAATTTCATTTTATATTACCTCCTAAATCATAAATCCACTTTATTATCTCCTCGAATACTGACGTATTCAATTCATAATAGATAAAGTTTTTGTATTTTTGCTCTGTAATAAGGTCTGCTTTTTTTAGTTTCGTCAGGTGGTAAGAAACCGTAGCACCCGTGAGGTTGAATTGTTCGCCAATTTCCCCTGCAGACTTTCTGCCGTCCTTTAGCATCCGAAGTATATCCCTTCTTACGGGGTCGGATACCGCCTTTAGCGTTTCGTTCATTCCCATATTACATCACCTCTGTAAATCTATTTAGAAATATTTCTAAATAGATTATAACATTGATAGTATTCAATGTCAATAGGTATTTAGATATTTTTCTAAATAGTTGAACCCTGCCATTTGGAAGGATGTTGGCTTCTGATGTTGGGCAGCGACTCACTTCGTTCGCTTGTATGCTGCGTCCACCAATCAGCCTTCGCTTCACTCGGCTTCTTGGGGACTTCGCGATCTCACCATGGTTCTCGCCCATCATCTTCCTTTTCAAAACAAAAAACCTGAACCATACCTTCGGTATCATTCAGGTTTTGGAAGAAGC
>JAXJXP010000009.1:0-2319 GCA_036307445.1 Clostridia bacterium | reverse complement strand
CATCCCGTGCATTTTGCAGCGAGTATCAGTGCTGCAAAGCGTGCATTGATAGAACGGGAATTTGATTTTATAATTATAAACTCTCCTCTTCCCGATGAGGACGGTATACGATTTTCCATATACCAGTAAAGATTATACTTCCGACGATTTTATTTTAAAAAAAGGTACTGTTTTGGGAAACCATAAAGGTGTTATTAACTATACAGTAGGGCAACGCAAAGGACTCAAAATAGCATATGAAGAGCCTTTGTACGTAACTGAAATAAATGCATCAGACAACACCATTATTCTCAGCTCGGGCCTAGAATTATATTCTAAAACACTGACCGCAAACAATATCAATTTAATTTCGGTGAGTAGCATCGAAAAGCCTACCCGTATAAAAGCAAAGGTATGTTATCACCATACTGAACAACCTGCAACCGTAATACAAACCGGAGACGATTCCATCACGGTAGAGTTCGATGAGCCTCATTGAGGCATTACAAAAGGTCAGGCAGTTGTACTATATGATGATACTGTCTTGGGCGGCGGTACAATACAATATTAAATTTTAAGGAGATTTTAAAAATGAAAAATAACAGATTTGAATTAAACAAAAACTTAGCACAAATGCTCAAGGGTGGTGTTATTATGGATGTTACAACACCTGAGCAGGCAAAAATAGCAGAAGCAGCAGGTGCTTGCGCAGTTATGGCGTTGGAACGCATCCCGGCAGATATTCGTGCAGCAGGCGGTGTATCCCGTATGAGTGATCCCAAAATGATTAAAGGCATTCAGGAAGCGGTTTCAATCCCCGTTATGGCAAAATGCAGAATCGGTCATTTTGCAGAAGCACAAATCTTGCAGGCAATCGAAATTGATTACATAGACGAAAGTGAAGTTCTCTCTCCTGCCGATGACAAATATCACATTGACAAAACTGCATTTGATGTTCCTTTTGTATGCGGTGCAAAGGATTTAGGCGAAGCACTTAGAAGAATTAATGAAGGTGCATCCATGATTCGTACCAAAGGCGAACCAGGAACAGGCGATGTAGTTCAGGCTGTACGTCATATGCGTATGATGCAGGCTGAAATACGCAGAATCGGCTCCATGCCTGAGGACGAGCTATACGATGCAGCGAAAGAACTTCAGGTTCCATACGACTTGGTACAGTATGTACATGAAAATAAAAAGTTGCCCGTAGTTAATTTTGCAGCAGGCGGTGTTGCAACTCCTGCAGATGCGGCTCTTATGATGCAGCTTGGTGCAGAAGGTGTATTTGTAGGGTCTGGTATTTTCAAATCAGGCAATCCGGAAAAGCGTGCGGCAGCTATAGTAAAAGCTGTAACAAACTTTAATGACGCAAAGCTTCTTGCAGAATTATCCGAAGATTTGGGTGAAGCTATGGTTGGAATCAATGAACAGGAAATTGAGCTTTTAATGGCAGAAAGAGGTAAATAATTGTGAGAATAGGAGTATTAGCCCTGCAAGGGGCATTTATAGAACACGAACAAATACTCTCAAAACTTGGAGTGCCCTCCTTTGAAATCAGACAAGAAAAAGATTTGGATAAACCTTTTGATGGCTTGATTATTCCCGGCGGCGAAAGCACTGTACAAGGAAAACTTATGCACGAGCTTAATCTTTTTGATAAAATAAAAGAACTAATTGAAAACGGTCTTCCTGTATTCGGAACCTGCGCAGGTCTTTTGTTACTTGCAAAAAACATTGAAAATGATAACAGACATCACCTTGCAACTATGGATATTACTGCTGTAAGAAATGCTTACGGGCGACAACTTGGTAGCTTTTATACTGAAAGGGAATTCAAAGGCATCGGTAAAATCCCGATGACCTTTATCCGGGCTCCTTTTATTGAATCAATTCAAAATGATACTGAAATTCTTGCCGAGGCAGACGGACATATTGTTGCAGCAAAGCAAAAGAATCAGCTCGTTACTGCATTTCATCCTGAACTTAATGATAACTTATCAGTACACAGATATTTTATTGAAATGGTTAGCAAATATCACCGTTAAGCAAAACAGAAAGGAACTCGGATATGAAAGCTTTTACATCAACACAGTTAGAACGATACTCCAGACATTTTGTTCTCCCTAAAATATGACACGCGAAATATCTTAAAAAGTGCCATCGCAGATGCAAAAAAAGCAGGAACTGAATTTTCTTAAAGCAGATAAAACAACCGCAAGACAGTACAAGGAGTTTCCCGATACCTTAGAAGAAGCAAAGGCACTGGCACAAAAAAGCGAGTTTATAAAAAAGCATCTGCCGGAATCAATTATTAACATCTACTGCAAGTAACATGAAATT
>JAXJXP010000008.1:0-2029 GCA_036307445.1 Clostridia bacterium | reverse complement strand
TCAATCGGACTGCCGCCATCAATGGGATCACCCAGAACATTGAACATTCTTCCGAGTGTTGCCTGACCAACCGGAACACAAATGTTATTTCCTGTAGCAGTAACATTCATTCCGCGATATAGTCCTTCACTTTCCGAAAGCATAATACAGCGAACTCTGCCGCCACCTATATGCTGAGCAACCTCCATAATGTGAGTCTTACCGTTTATGGTTACAGTTAAGGCTTCTTTGATTTTAGGCAGCTTTCCTTTTTCAAAGGCAACATCTACAACCGAGCCTGATACCTGCATTATTTCTCCATTCATTCGCATTTTTCACCTCCTCTAAAACCTCTCATTTTAGCTTTCTTCCTCATACTTTTTGCACCTGATGAAACTTCGGTGATTTCCTGTGTTATAGCACCCTGACGAATATGGTTATACTGAACCGAAAGCTCATCAAGTAATTCCTGTGCATTTCTGTTTGCCGAATCCATTGCGTTCATTCGTGCATTCTGTTCACTGCAGAAGCTGTCAATGAGTGCACTGTATATAAAGCCTGTTACATAGCTTGGAACAATGTTATCCAAAACCTTTTCTATGGATGGCTGAAATTCAAAAGGTGTTTTTATTTCCTTTTCTTGAATATCGGGAGTTATAAACTGTGCACGATGAAACGGCAATAATCTCGTAGAGCAAGCCTGTGAATTGATTGCCCCCTGCATATCGGTGTAAATAACAAAAATCTTAGAAAGCTTTTGTCTGTTAAATAAATCAAGTAAAATTGCCGAAATCTCTCTTGCTCTGTGTATTGTAGGATTCTGTGCCGTATAGAGAAAGCTTTGCTCTATGGGAATATTATGTGATGTGAAATAATGTCTACCAAATTCTCCTACAACAAAAAGCTTTGGATTTTCGTGCTCCTGCATAAGCCTCAGAGCCTCTTTTATAACATTCTGATTGTATGCTCCGGCGAGACCCTTATCCGCCGTAATAACAAGATATCCATAAGATCCGTGAAGCTCATGCTCTCCGGTTACAGGATAGAAATATTTATTTTCAATCTCTTCAGAGGTTCTGAAAATTCGTTTTATCTCTCCCTGAAGACAATTAAAAAACGGCCTGGTTTTATCGAGCTCGCTTTTTGCTTTACGAAGCTTTGTCGAAGCAATCAGATACATAGCATTGGTGATTTTCTGCGTATCCCTTACACTTTTAATTCGATTTTTTATTTCCTTTGTGGTTGCCATTTTATCACCGTCCCTGCAAAAATTCTTTTGCTATGCGGATGATTTCTTCTCTGCATTCATCTTCGAGCACTCCGCTTCCATTGATGTTTTCGGCAATTTCAGAATGCTTTTCCTCAAAATATTTGAGTAGATTCGCAGCAGCTACCGTAACCTCACCCGGTGCAATATTCTGCAAAAGATGATTTAAGACAACAACTAAAATAATAACCTGTTCGTGATGCTTATAGGATTTATACTGCTCTTGTTTGAGCACTTGCATAAGTCCCTGACCGTAAGCAAGCTGTGATTTGGTCGCATCATCAAGATCACTTGCAAACTGTGTGAACACTTCCATTTCACGGTACTGTGCCAAATCAAGACGGATGGCACCCGCCGCCTTTTTCATTGCCTTTGTCTGTGCGTCACCGCCTACACGGGAAACTGAAAGTCCAACATTAACCGCAGGACGCTGACCTGCAAAGAACAAGTCGCTCTCTAAGAAAATCTGACCGTCTGTAATGGAAATAATGTTTGTAGGAATGTATGCCGATACATCACCTGATTGTGTTTCAACAATAGGAAGTGCCGTCATACTTCCGCCGCCTTTTTCATCGCTTAGGTGTGCACTGCGCTCTAAGAGTCTTGAATGCAGATAAAATACATCACCGGGATATGCTTCCCGGCCGGGAGCACGCTCCAAAAGAAGGCTCAAGCTGCGGTAAGCAATGGCGTGCTTTGATTAATCATCATACACAATCAAAACATCCTTACCTTTATCCATAAAGTACTCGCCCAACGCACATCCGGCATAAGGTGCTATAT
>JAXJXP010000007.1:0-74287 GCA_036307445.1 Clostridia bacterium | reverse complement strand
TTTGGTGCATTTTCCCTGATTTTTGTGCAAAAAAAACACAAAAAAAGGCCCTGAAATACTTGACAGAACCTTAAATAAGTAGTAAAATTAAATTCGCACGTATGTACTTTTGCGTTGTTTACCACATAATTTAGATTATGTGGTTATTTTTATATCCACATAGAAGCAGTCCCAGTCGCTGTATTTGTTGTCTATGAATTTCTCCCGTTTCCATAGTGTATATACGGGTTGTATTCACACTCGAATGTCCTAAAATATCGGCAAGTCGTACTATATCCTTTTGAATAGAATAATATGTCCTTGCAAACAGATGCCTAAGATTGTGCGGAAAAACCTTCTCCCTCGAAACGCCTGCCTCTTTACATAAGGCTTTCATATCCGACCATATATTAGACCTGTCCAAAGGCTTTCCGTTTTTTGTTATAAAAACCGCCCCGCTTTTAATGTTTTCCTCCTTAATGTATTTAGAGAGCATACGGCATAAATCAGAAGGCAAAAATACCTGACGCATCTTCCCCTTACACCGAATTACAGCAGTTTCGTTTTTGACCGCTTCAACAGTTATATACTGAACCTCCGATACCCTTAATCCCACCGAGCATATAGTCTGCATAAGCATAAACAGTCTTCTGTTCCCTTTATTCTTCGCCGTCTGTAACAATCTTGTATATTCTTCCCTTGTTAATTCTTTGTCTTTATTGGCAAAAATCCGCCGTTGTACTTTGATAGTTTTTACTCTCAAAAAGTACCATTCCATATACGAAAAAAAGCTATTTAGCGATGATATTACTGAATTGACACTTGCCGCAGTATGTTTATCCATCAAATATTCCTTATAAGATAAAACCGTCTGCTTATCAAGCTTTCTGTTATTTGCCCATTTCATAAATGCCATAATGTCCCTCATATATTTTTCCACAGTTGCACTTGCTTTTTCTTCATCGAGCAAAAAGCTCTGATAATCCTTAAGCATTTTGATTGTTATTTTCATATCAGTACATCTCCTTTACAGCTATTATTCTCATTTATGAGCAAAAATACAAAAAAGCAGAGGTATCCCTCTGCTTTTTGTCATTTCTGTAACTGTCCAAGACTTGCCGCCTTTAAGTATGCGTTGATAAATCCTTCCAAATCGCCGTCCATAACAGCCTGAATATTGCCCACTTCATAGCTTGTACGGTGGTCTTTTACCATTGTATACGGATGGAATACATACGAACGAATCTGACTTCCCCACGCAATTTCCTTCTGTACACCCTTGATGTCCTCTATCTTCTCTTTCTGCTGTTGCTCGGCAATTTCTGCAAGCTTAGCCTTAAGCATACGCATAGCATACTCTCTGTTTTGATGCTGCGACCTCTGTGTCTGGCACGCAACAACAACACCTGTCGGAATATGTGTAATTCTGACAGCAGAATCTGTCTTATTGATATGCTGACCTCCTGCACCGGATGCTCGATAGGTATCAACCTTAATATCTTCAGTACGGATATTAATTTCAACATCATCGGCTATCTCAGGCATAACCTCAATTGATGCGAAAGAGGTATGTCTTCTTCCCGATGCGTCAAATGGCGAAATTCTGACTAAGCGATGTACTCCTTTTTCTGCCTTTAGGTAGCCGTAAGCATTTACTCCGCTTATCATAATTGTGGCACTCTTAACACCTGCATCATCGCCTGGAAGCATATCAAGAGTAGATACTGTATATCCGCTCTTTTGTGCGTACATCTGATACATTCTAAGTAACATCTCACACCAATCCTGTGCTTCTGTACCACCAGCGCCTGCATGCAATGTTATAATCGCATTATTCTTATCATAATGACCTGAAAGTAAGGTCTCAAGAGTCATTTTTTCACATTCTTCTTCAACACCTTCAACGGCATCTTTGACCTCTGTAAGCATAGACTCGTCATTTTCCTCGTTAGCAAGGTCTATAAGAACAAGGGTATCCTCCCAACTTCCCTGAAGCGCATTGTATCGCTCAACCTTATCCTTAAGCTGTTTTGTCTTCTGCAAAACCTTCTGCGAGTTTTCCATATCCTCCCAGAAGCTTTCGCTTGTAGCTTCCTTTTCAAGCTCTTCTATCTCTTTGAGTGTTCCTTCGATGTCAAAGTGAATCCCTCAAATCTGTAATTGCTTTTTCCATACCCTGCAAACGCAGACGGTATTCATCGTATTGCAACATTTTATCACATCCTACTTTAATTTTTATTCTATGGAAAATAAAACCCTCAGGATTTAGGCACGACCGCAACACTGCTTATATTTTTTTCCACTTCCACAAGGACACGGGTCATTTCTTCCCGGCTTGTTGTCTGCTCTTTTTGCCTGCTTAGGAAGCGAGCCGTCGCCGGCTGCAATTATCGGCTTTGCAACCTGAACTCTCTTTATCTCAACCTGAGGTCTTGGCTTTACCGAGAGAACATAACGTACAGTATCGCGTTTAATCGCATCAAGCATTCCCTCATAGAGCTGACTTCCTACATTTCTGTATTCAACAACAGGGTCGTGCTGTGCATATGCCTGAAGACCTATTTCACGTTTAACGTGCTCCATCTCGTCTAAGTGGTCCATCCAAAGAGTATCTACAACTCTTAGCATCATTACACGTTCTACCTCACGCATATTTTCGCCGAAAAGCTCTTCCTGCTCAGCATAATTCTTCTCTGCAATATCCATAAGACGTTTTTTAATATCAGCTTTTGTAATAGTTTCAAGCTCGTCTTTTTCAACCTTAAACTGACCGCCTGCCTGCAAAACAGTATTTGCAAACTCGGAAACAGCACTTAAATTCCAGTCCTCAGGAATATCGCTTATGCCAATATAGTCATCAAGTGCGTTATCAATTGCAGACTCAATCATTGACTTAATTGTAGCAGATATATCCTCGCCGTCTATAACCATCTGGCGCTGACGATAGATAATCTTTCTCTGCTCATTCATTACCTCGTCATACTGCAAAACGTGCTTACGAGAGTCAAAATGACGGCTTTCCAAGTTTTTCTGGGCATTTTCGATAGCCTTGGTAAGCATACCAGCTTCGATAGGCTCATCTTCTGCCAAGCCAAGACCGTTTACCATAGCCTTAACTCTCTCCGAGCCAAAAATACGCATCAAATCATCCTCAAGTGAGAGGAAGAATTTAGTTGCACCAGGGTCTCCCTGACGTCCTGCTCGACCTCTTAATTGGTTATCAATACGGCGTGATTCGTGGCGTTCTGTACCTATGATAAAGAGACCTCCTGCCGCCAATACCTCTTCCTGCTCCTCTTTAAGAGCTGATTTAAACTTCTCGTGATATTCGTTATATTTTCTTCTTGCTTCAATAATTTCTTCATTATTTGTTTCGGCAAAGCCTGTCGCCTCGGCAATAAGCTCATCGCTCATACCCTCTTTTATAAGCTCATTCTTTGCCATATACTCGGCATTACCGCCAAGAATAATATCTGTACCACGGCCTGCCATATTGGTAGCAATGGTAACTGCGCCCTTTTTACCCGCCTGTGCAACAATCTGTGCTTCTTTTGCGTGATATTTCGCATTTAATACCTCGTGCTTGATACCCTCACGCTTTAAAAGCGCGGAAAGGATTTCAGATTTATCAATATTAACAGTACCGACAAGCACCGGCTGTCCTTTTTCATGACATTCCTTAATCTGACGTATTACCGCCATATACTTGCCCTTTTCTGTTTTGTACACAGAATCCTGCTCGTCTTTTCTTATAACAGGCTTATTGGTCGGAACTGCAACAACATCGAGGTTGTAAATCTCCTGGAACTCTGCCTCCTCCGTTAAAGCAGTACCGGTCATACCGGACAGCTTGTTATAGAGTCTGAAAAAGTTCTGGAAGGTGATTGTTGCAAGAGTTCTGCTTTCATTCTCAACATTTACTCCTTCTTTTGCTTCAATAGCCTGATGCAAGCCGTCAGAATAACGTCTTCCGGGCATAATTCGTCCGGTAAATTCGTCAACAATCATTACCTGACCATCTTTTACAACGTACTGTCTGTCGCGGTGCATAACACCATTTGCGTGGAGTGCCTGATTGATATGATGCTGAAGCTTCATATTATCGGGGTCAGCTAAATTCTCCACTCCAAAAGCCTGTTCTGCCTTTGCTATACCTCTCGGTGTTAAAGTTGCAGTCTTTGCTTTCTCATCTACTATATAGTCTGCATCAACCTCTTCGGTAACAAGCTGCTTATCATCTTCCTCAGTTACCACTAATCTCTTAAGTCTCTTCACAAAAGCGTCTGCATCTTTATAAAGATTATTAGCGGCACTACCCATACCGGAAATAATAAGCGGTGTTCGTGCCTCGTCAATCAAAATCGAGTCAACCTCATCGACAACCGCATAGTTATGTCCTCTTTGAACCATCTGCTCCTTGTAGGTTACCATATTATCACGCAAATAGTCGAAGCCAAGCTCGTTATTTGTGCCGTATGTTATGTCTGCAGCATATGCAGCCTTTCTTTGCTCCTGGTCAATATCGTGGATAATTAGTCCAACCTCAAGACCCAAGAATCGATATACCTTACCCATCCACTCTGAGTCTCTCTTAGCAAGGTAGTCGTTGACTGTTACAATATGCACACCCTTACCCTCTAGAGCGTTAAGGTATGCAGGAAGTGTAGATACAAGTGTTTTTCCTTCACCTGTTTTCATTTCTGCAATTCTGCCCTGATGAAGTATGATACCGCCTATAACCTGCACATAAAAGTGCTTCATACCAAGAACTCTCCAGCTTGCTTCACGCATTACTGCAAAAGCCTCGGGCAATATATCATCAAGTGTCTCTCCACTGGAAAGTCTTGCCTTGAATTCATCAGTTTTTGCACGCAATTCACTATCCGAAAGCTTAGACATTTCTTCGTCCAACGCCATAACCTTATCTGCAATAGGACGAACTCGTTTTAGCTCACGGTCTGAATATGTGCCAAAAATTTTATCAAACAATCCCATCAGTAGTATTTTTCCTTTCAGTTTTAATTCTTCAGGCTATAATTTTTCTATTATAATATCTTAGTATAACACATTATGGATAAAAATACCACCCTTTTTTTTAAATAGATTATAAATTTTTAGATTTTACACTCTTTTTGCCCTGTTATAGAGCCAGACAAAATAACATCTGCCACATAAAACAATACTTGCGGCATACTTGATAACATAAGTGGATTATAATCAAGTCCTTTCGAAAAAAATCCATTTTCCGTATAACGTCAACTGGCTGTGCCCAAAACAGGCACAGCCACTTAATCTTTCATATAACAGACTGCCACAAATCCGGATGCGGATTTGCAATAACTTCTGTGTTTATAAGAACGCCGTCTTTTGCAGCAAGCTTAGCTCCAGCCTCGACAGCTGCGGTTACATCAGCAACCTCGCCTGTCATTGCGGCAAAGCACTTTCCGCCCATACCGCGTGCAATTCTGACTTCTATCAAATCAACGACACCTGCTTTAACTGCCGCATCGGCAGCATTTATTGCAGAAGCCGCCGTAAAGGTTTCAATAATTCCGAGCGCACCGCGAGGCTTTGCACACGCAGTTCCGCTAACGGCCTGATAAACCTTATCGCCAAGATTGCCAATTACAAACTTGTCAATAAGTGCCTCCTCTGCAATTTGGGTAGCACGGTCAACCGCAGCCTGTATTGCCGCAAGATTTCCGCCAATTACCGTAACATACTTACCGGGGCAAACTGCACCTGAATCAATTATGTTCACATCTGCACTTTTTAACATTTCATCGGTTATTCTTATGCCTTTTGAGATGTTCTTAACTTCTATAAGGCCTATTGAATTCATCATTTTCAATCCCTCTATTATTTAAGACGTTCAATAACTACACTTTCATCTGTTACTGACACAACCTTGCCGTCTATGCTTGCGTGCATTGTCGTACCGAGCAGATTTTCCGGTGTTACAGCAACTACATCACCGCGTTTTACCACAACACCAGCCTTAACTGTAGGTATTGCCGGTGCACCAACGTGCTGACGTGTAAGAATATATACTTTATCAGGGTTAAAGGCACGCATATCACGAGTTACCGTTTTACCCATAAAACGTCGCAGACCAAGTCTTTCTGCTAAAATCTTAGAAGGTACAAGTCTTCCTTCACGATTCTCGCTTACCTTTTCGACCTTTCTACCCCCCGGTCTTCTGTAACCGAGCTTTGCAAGCTGACCTTTCACTTCCATCGCAATATTCTGCGGGTCTAGCATCTGCTGGCACGCAATTACACTGCAAACACCGCAACCACAGCAAAGAGATGCCTGCAAAAAACTGTTGGTATTCGTAACCTCAGAATGTGATGCTGTTCTTAAAATCTTATGCACCTCAAGGTCATAGCCCATAAGATGCCTTGGACACATATCTGTACACATATGACAGTAACAGCAGGCTGCCGAAGCTCGTTTTAATGTCATTGACATTGGTCTTATTCTCTTTTGTATAACCTCATGCTCCTCAGGGAAAATCAAAAGTCCCTTTGTCGTCTTGGTTACAACATCATTTTCTATATCAACAAGCTTACCCATCATAGGTCCGCCGTTTATAATCCTTTTTCCTTCAAGGTCTGTATATCCGCACGCAGTCATCAAATCGGATATTTTCATACCGACGGGAACTTTAACAGTTATATCTCTGTCGGTATCTCCGCCGATGGTAACATATTTTTCTACAACAGGAGTATCCTCATTAAAGAGCTTCCATATATTGAAGAGTGTTTCTGTATTGCATACCATAACACCTACATCAAGCGGTATTCCGCCCTCAGGGATAATTCTGCCCGTTGTTTCGTATGTAAGAATTACTTCATCGCCTGCAGGATAAATGTCAGGTATATCCTTAACGCTTATTCTTGTGCCTTCCATATCTTTAACAACCTCTGGATTAAGAAGGTATCTGTTTTTGCTCTTAATACCAATTATTGCTTCTTTTGCACCCATTGTATCCAAAAGCATATTAAGGATTTCAACAATAAGATGCAGATGCTTCTGGAAGATATGATGGTCAACCATCATAAGAGGCTCACACTCTGCCGCATTTACAACAATAATTTCCGTTTTGTCCGAAAGCTTTTTATTCGTTGGAAATCCAGCACCGCCTGCACCGACAATTCCTGCGTCAAAAATCAGCTTTTGAAGTTCTGAAAGCTTCATTTAGCATCTCCCTTTCAATTACTGAACTTCGTCAACTATGCCAACAATCGCAGCATCTACGGGAGAATCGTTGCGGTCAACACCAAGTCTTGCAGCGCTGCCCGTCGCGATTATAACCTTTTCGCCAATGCCGGCACCTACTCCGTCTACTGCAAGTATTTCCTTGCCTGTCAGCTTGTCCTGCTCTATTATTTCGGCTATAAGAAGCTTATAGCCTACCAATTTTTCATTTTTACTGGTGGAAACTATCGTTCCCTTAACTTTAGCTAATAACATCTGTTATTCTCCGTTCTCCGCAAAAGTCTACCTCTTATGCGGAAAATATTTATTTTTGAGTCAAAATCTCAACACGGTCGCCTGTCTTAATCGCCGAAGCATTTGCGTCGTCTGTATCAATGTGCATTTCAGTGTTAAAGTCCTTATGTACTCTTACCTGTACGTTATAATAACGTGTAGGCTTTGAGTTCTGAATTTCAACATCGACCATATCGTTGTCCTTAATGCCATACTTTTCAGCATCGGCAGGTGTCATATGAATATGGCGATTTGCAATAATGCAGCCTTCGTTTAAGAATACACTGCCTTTAGGACCTACCAGTGCCATAGGAGCACTGCCCTTTATCTCGCCCGACGGTCTTACCGGTGGGCTTACCTTTAGCTTGAAGGTGTCCGTTCTGGAAATTTCAATCTGCGAATCCTTACGCACCGGACCTAATACTCTTACACCTTCAATTGTTTTGAGTGAAGGGCTGACCAATGTAACACATTCCTCGGCAGCAAACTGACCGCCCATAAGCATCTTTTTCGGTGTAAGCTCATGGCCTTTACCGAACAGGGTTTCCAAATCCGCCTGTGAAAGATGCACATGACGAGCCGAAACTCCGACCTTTATTCCATCGTCTGCACTTTCGCTATTGAGTTGTTCCATAATAATTTTTGTAACCTGTTTTACAATGCTTTCGTCTACCATAATGCCCTCCAAGATAGTTTGTCGGGGAGAGGAAGGCTTCCCCTCCCCTGACTATTTGTTTTTAAGCCGCTTTCCGATTAGATAGCGGGAAGAATCTTTTCCACATCACCGTGGGGACGGGGAATTACGTGAACAGAAACAAGCTCACCAAGCTTAGCACCTGCTGCTGCACCTGCATCTGTTGCAGCCTGAACTGCACCAACATCGCCTCTTACCATTACAGTTACAAGACCTGAACCGATTCTCTCTGTGCCGATAAGCTGTACGTTTGCTGCCTTAACCATAGCATCTGCTGCTTCAACCGCTGCCACAAGACCTCTTGTTTCAACCATACCCAATGCTTCTACTGCCATTTTAGTATCCTCCTCTTTTACTATTATATATCTCTTTATTTTGAACCAATAGCCTGATATAATTTCTGAATGACGGACCGTCGGGGATGCGTGCCCCTACAATCGTCTTTAACAGATTTTATCAGACATAAAGGTTTTCAGCATATGTAATTACCTTGCCTTAGAACTTCGGAAGGATTTTCTCCACGTCGCTGTGAGGACGGGGAATTACGTGCTGTGCTACAAGCTCACCAAGCTTACTTGCTGCAGCTGCACCTGCTTCAACAGCAGCCTTAACTGCGCCAACATCGCCTCTTACCATTACACTTACAAGACCCGAACCAATCTTCTCTGTACCGATAAGCTGTACGTTTGCTGCCTTTGTCATTGCATCTGCTGCCTCAACTGATGCGGTAAGACCTCTTGTTTCCACCATACCAAGTGCTTCCATTTTATTAGCTCCCTTCAATTTTATAACTTTTATTATACTATTGATAAACTGTCAACCAATACACAACGGCGCTGTCTTATAAAGCTGCGTGCCGAGGTGATACCCTCACCCGTCGGACCTGCAATCGTAAAGGTTGTATGACCTTCACTGCCGAAGCCTATTCCGGCATAGCTCGGTGCATTCTTTACGAAGATTGTAGTACAAACAGCTCTTGCATATGCTGTCATACGGTCAACATTCTTTGAATGAAGATGTGCAGTATGACGGTTGCCGTGCTCTGCTTTTACCGCCATTTCCATAGCTTCCTCAAACGTGCGACATCTTACAATCGGAAGAATAGGCATCATAAGCTCTGTCTGCACGAATGCCTGTGAAAACTCAGTTTCACAGATAATACAACGAACCTCATCACCAACATTCACACCGATTTGTGCCAATATCAACTTAGCATCTCTGCCAACATAATCCTTGTTAATAACAAGCTTGGGTTTATCTCCCGGCTTTTTGGCAGGAGCTTCTACGAGCACTACCTTTTCAAGCTCCTTAACCTGTTGTGCGCTTAAAAGATATGCACCGTTTTTCTGCATACCGTCGATAAGCTCGTCGGCAACGCTTTCCATAACAAAGCACTCTTTCTCTGCAATACAAGGAAGGTTATTATCAAATGTACAGCCGTCGATGATATCCTTTGCAGCCTTCTTGATATCTGCAGTATCATCAACAACTACCGGCGGATTGCCTGCACCAGCCCCTATTGCTTTCTTTCCACTTGAAAGAAGCATCTTTACAACTCCGGGGCCGCCTGTTGCAACGAGCATCTTAACCGACGGATGATTTACCATCATATTTGATGTATCCATTGTCGGATTCTTTACTGTTGCCACTATGTTCTCAGGGCCGCCTGCAGCAAGCACTGCACGGTTTACCAAATCGACCGCATAAGCGGAAATTCTCTTTGCGTGCGGGTGCGGGTTAAATATAACACCGTTACCGCCGGCAAGCATTCCTATACTGTTACAGATTACCGTACAGCTTGGGTTAGTAGACGGAGTAATAGCACCGATAATTCCGTAAGGAGCCATCTCAACAAGTGTCAAGCCTCTATCTCCCGACAGTGCCTTAACCTCCAAATCCTCTGTGCCAGGTGTTTTATCTGCAACTAAGTGATGTTTCAAAATCTTGTGATACACATTACCCATCTTGGTATCTTCAACAGCAAGCTTTGCCATTATTTCAGCTTCCTCATGGGTAAGTCTTCTAATCTCTTTTATAATATTTTCTCTCTGTTCTCTGTTATAGCTACGGAAAAGAGCATATGCCTTATTAACCGCCTCCAAAGCTTCCTCCATTGTGTCGAAAACTCCAAGCTGACGTTTTTGAGACTCCTCCTTCTCCATTCCGGAGAGCACGTTTCTAACTATCTGTTCAAGCTGTTTTTCGTCAATATTCATAACGTCTGCCTCCTCAGTAAATACTCTGCTGCAAATCGAGCAAGGTTTGTGTCCTGTTCTGCAGTTCCTCCCGAAACACCTATTGCACCTATGATAGAATCTCCTACCTTAAGCGGCTCACCGCCACCCAAAAGGCATATTCCCTCACCGGCGGTAAGTCCATCCAATGCGCCGCCTCGTGTTTCTTTAAGTGCGGTAATTGTTGCCATTTTTAGAGATACTGATGTATATGCTTTATCATAAGCAATTTTTCGGCTTGCAATATATGAATCGTCGGTTGCGTGAAGAAGAACAAGATTAGCACCTGCATTTACTATCGCAACAACCGCTTTCACACCAATTGATTGTGCATACTGCTCAACTGCAAGAGATAATTCCTTTGCAAGAGCAAGGGACATAACGTCCGGTCTGTATGCTCCAGTTTCAGGTTTTGGTGCATTGTCCTTTGCTGCATACTGCGACATTGCATACAAAAGGTCGCTCAGGCGATTTAACCATACCATAACTTCCTTCTGCACCCTGCCAAGCTGATTTGCCTTAACAGAATTTCTCTCTGCACGTCTTGCAATAGTTCTTGCAAGCGACAAATGTGCCGAAACAGGATTTTCGCCGCTTATGGTAAAGCCCTCAAATTTGCACTGATATTCGTCGCACATTTTCTCTACAACGCACGGACATTCAGGTGTTACCGACTTGTTTCCGCCGGCAACCTCGCCCATAACTCCGATAAGCTTCTTTTGTATAGTCTCGATATCATCTGTCAGTTTTTTGTCATAGGCATTGACCTTAGCAACACCCAAAGCCGCCGACAGTTCATCAAGACTGCCCAAAAGCTCGATTATCAAATCTGTTTTGGATATGCGCCTTTGCGACAGCGTGGAGGTCTGCCCCGCATCGCCGGCGCCGGTATATAGCTTATCCATTATTTCTTGTACTGCTCAAGTACACGTCTTGTAACCTCTGCAACGATATCCTTTACATCTGCATCACAATTGCAGCCTGAATTTTTCTGAGGTCCGTGATATGTAGCTGAACACTCATTACCTGTCTTTTCGTTTGCTTCTGTCGGAGACATATCACATGTGCCGTCCTCATAGCAACCCGGGCAAAGCTTTTCCATCGGATGACGGCCCGGAACATTAAACTGCTTACGAAGCTCGATAAGCTTCTTAACCTCGCCGCAGGGGATTTCCTTTGCACCGCCCAACAATGTTGCGTAGAATGTAAGCTTAGCATAGAATTCTGTTGATTCCATTCTGAAGAATGCTGTATTAAGGTCACATCCGAATGAAAGTGCACCGTGATTAGCAAGAAGGATTGCATCGTAATCCTGGATATATGGCTCCAAAGACTCAGGAATTTCCATAGTAGACGGTGTACCGTACTGTGCAATGGGAACTCCACCGAGGAATATAACAGCCTCAGGCATAATAAGCTTGTCAAGTGCAATACCTGCAATAGCAAAGCTTGTAGCAATCGGCGGATGTGCGTGAACAACTGCATTTACGTCAGGTCTCTCCTGATACACCTTAAGGTGCATCTTGAACTCTGATGACGGACGGTATTTGCCTGTTGACTCCTTGGGATTTCCCTGACCGTCAACCTTACAAATCATATCCGGTGTCATATAACCCTTTGATACGCCTGTCGGAGTTGTGAAGTATGTATTATCATCTATCTTAACCGAGATATTACCGTCATTAGCTGCGCAATATCCGTTCTGATAAACTCTTCTTCCAATTTCACAAATTTCCCTCTTGATTTCAAAATCTGACTTATACATGTTTATACCTCCTGCAAATTTTTGTTTTCTTTTGTTTTTCTTTGTTTTTGTTTTTATTATATATCTTTTTCACAGATTTGTAAAGAGTTATTTAGGTGTTTTTAGTGTCCCTTTTTGGTTTTTTTAAGTTTTTCTATAAAATCGCACAAATCTATGGTTGATTTTGGCTTACCCAATCGTGAAACTGACAGTTTAAGAAGCCTTAGCCGCCAATTATGGCTGAAAAGTTCAAACAAAGCCTCGTCAATACCAAAAGTTTCATTGCAAGCAATTGCAGCACCGTTATTTACGAGGAACTGCATATTTCTGTCCTCCTGACCGGGAATCGGGTTCATTATTATAGCAGGAAGACGTTTTGCCAGAAGTTCGGATGTTGTAAGACCGCCCGGCTTGGTAATAATACAATCCGCCGCATCCATAAGAACCTCAACATTATCTACAAATCCGTAGGTAATTATCTTTTTATTCCATTTATGCTGTTCTATCTCTTTTTTCACCTTTTCATTCTTGCCACAAACACATAAAACCTGCATATCCACATCAAGAGCATCTATTGCTTCAAGCTGCTTTACAAGGTTCCCAAAACCCATAGAGCCCATCATCACAAGTATAGTTCTGCAATCTTCAACATTAAGCATTGCGCGGGCTTGATTTTTAGGTATTTTTGTTAAAAACTTTCTTTTTATCGGAATGCCAAACGGCAGAATTTTTTCAACAGAAATACCTTTTCTTCTCATCTGGTTATTAAGCAGAGCGTCTGCTGTTACATAATAATCCATATCAGTGCTTTCCCAGAAAGGATGCACGGTAAAATCGGTAACAATACCTATCGTAGGACAGTCAACAATTTCCTTTTCCTTTAAATAGGTCACAACCATACACGCAAAGCTGTGTGTACAAACAATAACATCGGGTGAGTATTCAACAATATACTCTTTCAGCTTATGTGATACCAGCTTTGATATTACGCTTATGGGAGAAAAGCGTTTATATGGCTCCACCCTCTTATCAAGCAAATCATATGCTTTACCATAGACCTCAGGAAAATTTTTGGTTGAAAACAGATAGCCGTTATCTATAGTTTCGCAAAGCATTGAGTTTATGTAGTCAAAGGTATCAAGCATTTCGCTCTCTATTCCCTTTTCCGCAAGACATTCAATTATTGCTTGACCTGTCGAATGATGACCAAAACCGGTTTTGACCGACATTATGAGAACTTTCATTTTTCTATCACTTCCTTAATAATAGTCAGTATTTAAATGACAAATTTTGATAAAATAATAATTTCCCCTTGAAATATCCTCTTAAATGATATATAATCTTTGTATCTTAAGTTAGATAATATGTTTATAGTTATATTATACCATATTTTCGAGCAAATTCAAGAGAAAAAAGTAAAAGGAGGACCGCAAAGGTGATACTTTTTATCGGAGAAAAGGCTCTGTTTGACTTTGTTTACGAAACGACTGCGAACGTTACCTACGATGTTGCCATTGAAGCAGCTGAAAAGCTTATAGTATGCGACTCGTCAGATGCTGCCATTTCAGCTGTCAAGGCGGCAATTCTGATAAACATACCTATACTTGGAATACACGACGGTTATCGTGCAGTTGCAGAAGCCTTGGGAGCACGCTGCGAAGCCTTGGAGAACTGTGCGGAGGGAAAACAGGAATGGGCAATAACTGACAACAATTCTGCAATATTTCACGGTTTTGAAAAGGTTATAAAAATCTGCCGCGGGACACCTGTTGCAGTTATTGAATCGGCTCTTCCGTCAGAGCTTGATTGTATTGCACGAGCTGAGACAGGCGAAGTGCTTGCCTTTGAATGTTTCACCGCACCGGGCATAAGCAGCAATATCTTTGCAATCAATTTACATCCGGCATCAGGACTTACTCCTGTCGGTGCTGATATTATAAGGAATTTTGTAAACTTAAGCTGAGTTTTATTTGAAGGGGGATTTATTTATGCACAAGGATATAAAGTATGTCCTTATGTCAAAGGAGGAAATCGGTACAGCGGTTAGCTGTCTTGCAGAAAAGATAAATAACGATTTTGCAGGCGAGCCTGTGTTGGCACTTATAATCTTAAAAGGAAGTATGTTTTTTGCATCGGACCTTCTAAAAGAGCTGACTATGCCTCTTACTATTGATTTTATGAAGGTTTCAAGCTATGGTCAGGATTCAAAGTCAAGCGGTGATATAAATATTTTGCTTGATACAAGCCTTGACCTTGCAGGTCTTAATGTACTTATTATTGAAGATATTATAGACAGCGGTAATACTCTTGCCAAACTAAAGTCACTTCTTGCCGAAAGAGGCCCAAAATCTATCAAGATCTGTACTCTTCTGGACAAGCCCGAACGCCGCGAAGCGGCTATTAATGGCGATTATACAGGCAAGCTTATTCCAAACGAGTTTGTAGTGGGCTACGGTCTTGATTTTGCAGAAAGATACAGAAATCTCCCGTACATAGGAGTTCTTGACGAAAAGGTTTACAGTTAAATATTAAATAGGTGCTGAGCTTTTGCTCAGCACCTTTCTTATGTCTTACTTTTTTACCGATAATATCTCTTCTAACAAGCCCTCGCATCCTGCAGAAACATCCTGCCACGTTTTTTCAAAATCGCCAGTGTACCACGGGTCAGCCACATCACCCGGGCAGTCTGTATAATCCAACAACAGCGATACCTTTTTGTCCATATCATCTCCCACAAAAGGATACATATTTTTCAAATTATATCTGTCCATCGCAACGATATAATCAAAATAACTGTAATCCTCTTTTGTCATCTGACGAGCTGTTTTTCCCTTACAGGATATTCCGTGTTCTGCCAACTTTCGCTTGGCAGGAGGATAAACACCATTACCTATTTCCTCCCTGCTTGTAGCACAGGACTCAATTTCAAACATATCCTGATATTGATTCTTCTTTACTATATCTTTCATCACAAACTCTGCCATCGGACTTCTGCATATATTGCCATGGCAGACAAAAAGTATCTTTATCATATTTTTTCTCCTACTATATTTATAATGCCTTTATGTATTCAATAAGGCTGTCAAAATCGCCATTCGGATAAACGGATATATCCTCAGCATTTTTATTAATTATGCAATCGGTCAGCAAAAACACATCCATACCTATCGTCTTGGCAACCATATCCTCTTTCACATCATTGCCAACCATTAGGCACTCCTCTGGCTTTACACCAAGTCTTTTTATTATTTCAAGATAATATTGGGGATTTGGCTTACAGAAGCCTATATTTTCGTATGTTGTGTAAAGCTCAAAATCATTCATATCAAGCCCTGCCCAACGAGCTCTGCTCTCTGTGGCAATTGCAGGGAAGATAGGATTAGTGGCAAGCGCAACACTGAAACCCATATCCTTTATTCTTTTAACTGTCGTTACTGCTTTTGGATTATGACCGCAGACTTTCTCTATTTTTTGAAAATCAACTTCGTAAAATTCTTCAAAATACTTTTTATCCCCGTAAACCTTTTCCCCGAATATTTGAGAAAACGATTTCCAGAACACTGCCTCATTATTTTCATCTCCGTTATTTTTGACCATTGCAGCAGTTCCCTGCCATATCGCATCAATAAGCGCATTCGCCTCGTAGCCGTGTGGCATCAGCTTTTTTGCAAGAGCAGAAAAGTATGCCTTTGTAAAAACATCCTGATCCATCGGTAACAGTGTCCCGTCCAAATCAAACAATACAACTTTCATTCCCGCCCTATCTCTCCTTTTTTAATAAATATATGTATGGACAGGCAGCCTCGACTGTCCGTTTTTATTTCTTCTGCGGACCGTCCGGGATGCCGGTCGCTACGGAACATAAATTATCCGTCTTAAATAAATGCAAATAGCATTGAATTCATTATAACATAGGCAAATTCAAATTACAACAAATAAAAAAACAGAAAAACACTTGACATTATGCTAAAAGGGTGGTATTATTGCATAGAATAGAAGTAGAGGCGCGGTGATTAAGAGTAACTGTTGCGGTAGAACGGCAAAGGTAGCTGCAGCGAAAGGATGAACCGCCGAAGTGATGAACGGCTTGCCGTAAGCCGTCTGAGCTGGGCGTAATGCGAACAGCATTGCGACTGTCATCGAAAGATGGAGTGCTACTGCTGTAAATTACATTTTTTTGTGTATTTATGGGCAATAGCATATGCTATTGTTTTTTGTTTTATAAATACCGGAAAGGATTGAAAAAAATGAAAGAGAATTACAAGGTAGGTATTATCGGCGCAACAGGTATGGTTGGACAGAGATTTATAACACTTCTCCACGACCACCCCTGGTACACAATTGAGGTATTGGCAGCATCACCGAGAAGCGCAGGCAAGAAATATACAGAAGCAGTTGGCGCCAAATGGGCTATGGACGAGGAAATTCCTGCATCTGTTGCTGATATGGTAGTAATGGACGCAAGTGCAGATGTAGAAAAAATTGCATCAATGGTAGATTTTGTGTTCTGTGCAGTTGATATGAAGAAGGACGAAATCAAAGCACTTGAAGAGGCTTATGCAAAAGCTGAGTGTCCTGTTGTTTCAAACAACTCCGCACACCGCCACACCCCCGACGTACCGATGATTATACCCGAAATAAACGCAGACCATGCTGAGATTATAAACGCACAGAAGAAGAGACTCGGCACAAAGAGAGGCTTTATATCTGTTAAATCAAACTGCTCACTCCAGAGCTACGTTCCAGCACTTCACCCCTTGATGAAGTACGGTATCACAAAGGTACTCGCTACTACATATCAGGCAATTTCAGGTGCAGGTAAGACATTTGAAACATGGCCCGAAATGGTTGACAATATGATACCCTATATCGGCGGCGAGGAGGAAAAATCAGAGGTTGAGCCGCTCAAAATCTGGGGCAGAATTGAAGGCGACAAAATTGTTGATGCAACAGAGCCGAAGATTACTACACAGTGCCTTAGAGTTCCTGTTTCAAACGGTCATATGGCGGCAGTATTTGTAAGCTTCGACAAGAAGCCTACAATTGATGAAATCAAAAAAGCTTGGGCAGAGTTTGCAGGTGAGCCTCAGGCTCTTAATCTCCCCCACGCTCCCAAGCAGTTCCTCAATTACTTCGAAGAGGATAACCGCCCTCAGTCAAAGCTTGACAGAATGATGGAGGGCGGAATGGCTGTTTCTATCGGCAGACTCCGTCCCGATACACAGTATGATTACAAGTTCGTATGTCTTTCACACAACACCTTAAGAGGTGCTGCAGGCGGCGCTGTTTTGATGGCAGAGCTTTTGACCGCAAAGGGCTATATGGATTGATTTTGAATTTCATTGAAAGGATTGTTTAATATGAAGACTCTACCCTTTACCGGCTCGGCGGTTGCAATAGTAACACCGTTTAACGGCTTGGAAGTAGATTATGATTCACTTGGTGCTCTTATCGAGATGCACATTGCAAACAAAACAGATGCAATTGTTATCTGCGGAACCTCCGGCGAGGCATCAACAATGCCAAACGAGGAGCATATCGCAGTAATTGAGTATGCTGTAAAGAAAGTAGCGGGCAGACTTCCTGTTATCGCAGGTACAGGCTCAAATGATACCGCACACGCAATTTATCTTACAAAGGCAGCAGCCGAAGCGGGTGCAGATGCAATTTTGAGTGTTACTCCCTACTACAACAAAGCTAACCCCAGAGGCTTGGTTGAGCATTTTAAGGCAATAGCTGCTTGTTGCGACCTTCCGATTATACTCTACAACGTTCCGTCAAGAACAGGTATGACAATTTCAATTCCTGCACTTAAAGAACTTGCAGCAGTTGAAAACATAGTTGCAATTAAAGAAGCAAGCGGCAACATCGGATACGTTGCTGAGATTGCTGCAAATGTGCCTGAACTTCACATCTACTCAGGCAACGATGATATGATAGTGCCCATAATGAGTCTTGGCGGTAAGGGTGTAATTTCTGTTGTGGCAAATATTCTTCCCGAGGAAACACATAACATCTGTCAGAAATACTTAGACGGCGACACTGCAGGCTCTTTAAAACTCCAGCTTGAAATGCTTGATGTTATAAACAACCTCTTTATTGAGGTAAATCCTGTTCCGGTTAAGACTGCAATGGATATTCTCGGCTACAAGGTCGGTAATTTAAGACTTCCTCTCGCACCTATGGCAGAGGCAAACTACGAAAAGCTCAAGGCAAGCCTTGCCGCATATGGTGTTAAAAAGCTTTAATCGTGAGGTGTACTTATGACAAGGATTATTTTAAGCGGATGTAACGGCAAGATGGGGCAGGTTATAACCCGCCTTGTAGCCGATGACAGCGATTCGGAAATTGTTGCCGGCATTGACATAAACGATTGTCTGCCAGGTACATATCCTGTGTTTACCAACCCTGCGGACTGCAATGTTGAGGCAGATGTAATTGTTGACTTTTCGCATCCGTCGGCATTTGACAGCCTGATGAGTTTTGCTAAAAGCCGTAAGCTCCCCATTATTATGGCAACTACGGGACTTTCCCCCGAGCAAAGAGAACAGTTAAAAACAGACTCTGCCGAAATTCCTGTATTCTTTTCAGCGAATATGAGCCTTGGTATAAACCTTTTGATTGCTCTTGCAAAAAAGGCAGCAACAGTTCTTGCAGATAATTTTGACATCGAGATTATCGAGCAGCATCACAACCTCAAATTAGATGCTCCGTCAGGAACAGCTTTGGCAATAGCTGACGGAATAAATGAGGTTTTAACCGCTTCTTCTGAGTATGTTTATGACCGTCATAATGTTCGCAGAAAACGCAAAAAGACGGAAATCGGACTCCACGCAATAAGAGGCGGTACGATTGTAGGAAAGCATAACGTGCTTTTTGCAGGAACAGACGAGATAATCGAGCTTAAGCACGAGGCATCTTCCAAGGAAGTATTTGCAGTCGGTGCAATAAAAGCCGCAAAATATATGTCAGGAAAGCCTGTCGGTTATTACTCAATGAATGATTTAATCGGCGATGTAATGTGATTTAAAAGGGATGAACGAAGATTCGTTCATCCCTTTTAGTTTTATTCCGAATATACTCTTACCCTATACTCTACGCCTGTTTCTTCTGCAATTTTGCGGCAGGCTTCGATGTCCTCTTTACTTATTGTGTCTACCACACTTAAAACGACGCTCGGTACATACTGCTTTGCTTTTTTTGCAAAGTCGAGCATTTCATAAAATCCGTCCTCGCCGTAATCACAGACACAAATCTCGTTATATTCCTTGGCATTCTTTGCGTTAAGGCTTATAGAAATCACATCAATCAAGCCATCAAGCTCTGGGGTTATATCCTTGCCCGCTGCACGGTTTGCGTGTCCGTTAGTGTTAATTCTGATTTTGGCATCGCTATTCTCACGAATAAACTTGGCCACTTCCACCACAGTGTCCCATCTTAGCATCGGTTCGCCGTAGCCGCAGAAGACTATCTCATTATATTTCTTAAATTCCGCCTTAATCAGTGCCGCCTTAATTTCCTCCACTGTCGGCTCTCTTTCAAGCCACAAATCAATACCGTCCACTCCCGACGGGGTAAATCTGATACAGAACTTACATTTATTCGTACAACGATTTGTAAGATTGATATACAAATGTCCCTCAAAGGGATATGCTATATTCATTGCTGACATTTTTTCTTCTCCTATATGTTAAAACATTTTTTTGCATTCTCAAAGGTTATTCTTTCTACCTCGCCAACCTCAATCCCTTTTATTTCTGCAAGCTTTCGAGCGACGTACTTTACAAGAGTAGAGTCATTTCTCTTTCCTCTTTCGGGTACAGGGGCTAAATACGGGGAATCCGTTTCAATCAAAATCCTGTCAATCGGCACATACTCCGCAGCCTCAACAGCTCGTCTTGCATTCTTAAAGGTAAGCGTTCCGCCAAATGCAATATAAAAACCAAGGTCAAGTACATCTCTTGCCATATCACAGCTACCCGAAAAGCAATGCAGAACTCCGCCGACGTCCCTCGCTCCGCTACTCCTCATTATATCAACAGTGTCCTGATGTGCGTCTCTGTCGTGTACTATGATTGGCAGATTTACCTCTCTTGCAAGCTCAATCTGCCTTGAAAACCACTTTTTCTGCACATCACGTGGCACATCGTCATAGTAATAGTCAAGACCTATTTCCCCTATTGCCTTAATCTTATTGTGTGCGCTTTCCCTTTTGAGCCTGTCCATATCTGCCTCTGTAAGACCTTCGCAGTCGGACGGATGTACACCAACCGCACCGTACATAAAATCATAGCGATTGCACATCTCCAAAATTATGTCAATGTCGGTCATTGCCGCACAGGCATTCATTATGAGCCCCACATTATTTTGCGGCATTTTATCAAGCACATCGTATCTGTCAACATCAAATCTTGCATCATCGTAATGTGCGTGCGAATCAAAAAGCACAACAAATCCTCCTTTATCCGATAAACAAACGGCTAAAATCATAATACAGTTCGCCGCTCATTAGTCTTGTTACAAAAGCAACTATATTAAATATCAGAAACACTGCCAAAACCACAGCAAAACCAACAGAGAGTCCAGTTGGGGCAGAAATATTTTGAGCCAAATCTCCCTTTACAGTTTTTCCATCGCACTTTTTGAAATAGTACCACACAATAATCGGGAATGCTACCACACAAAGTATCAGAAGAACCGCATCAAAAATTTCTGGCGTTATGAATGTAAGTGATATAAGTGCAAACAGATTACTTGCAGAATGTGCTATCATTGGTGCAAAGATTGACCCTGTTGTTATTCTCATACTCCCGAATAACAGACCAACAAAGAACAACGGCAGAAAGGCTTCTGCATCAAGATGTAACAGCGCAAAGCCTAGCGATGAATAAACAAGCATTTTAGCCGTTCCGTACCGTTTAAAGAGATTCATAAGAATACCTCTGCAAAGAAGCTCCTCAAAAATCGGTGCCAATACACACATCAGCAGAAAATTCTGCCAAAAGCTTTCCGTACCGCTCGGAAAGCTATATTCTCTTGCGCCGAGAAGCAGTGTTAAAACAGCCTGCAATGGCATTGTTACATAGCTTATAAAAAACTGTCCTGTAACAGGAAGCAACACAATAAACGGCAACAGCTTTAGCGAAAAGCTCGTTAGCCCCATATGCTCCATCACACGTCCGTCACCTTGCTCCAGATTAACAAACGAAAAACCAACAATTATAGGTATTATCAATGTAATCTCATTAAATAGCATATAGGTAAAATTGTACTGTTCGGAAGATGTGAACTCAAACGGCAGCTCTGTTGCCAGCATTACACCAAGGGTAATCAAAAGCAGCCACCAGCCGTTTTGAAAACCACGTCCCCTATTCATACAATCACCTCTTTTTCAGTTACAATAGTATCCATTGGTACGTCTGTCGACTCTTTTATAAGACATTCCGACTCCTGCACAGAAAACGCAATACCGACTTTTGCCGCCATTGTTTCAGGTAAAAACCTGTCATAATATCCACCGCCGTAGCCAAGACGTGTTTTTTGTCTGTCAAAAGCAACCATCGGCACTATTATCATGTCCAATATTTCTTTAGACACCCTCTCTCCTGTCGGCTCTTTTATTCCGTATGCACCACTTTTAAGCTCACTTAAATCCTTAACCCTGCAAACTTCCATCTCTCTCGTGTCGGTAATGCATCTGGGGAGATAGAGGTTTTTTCCGTCCAACAGGATTTTTTTCATAAGATAAAAAGTATCAACCTCAAAGTTATAGGACGCATAGCAGAGAATATCTTTTGCATTTTGGTATTCGTCAAGAGCAAGTACATTTTCACAAACAGCCAGACATTTTGCCATATCATAGCTTTCTTTTCTTGCTTTTACAAACTGCTTTCTCAGTTCTTTTTTCAATACTGCATTACTCCCCTTAGCTCGTCAGCCTTTTCTTTACTTAAAAGAAGCTCCACCATCTTAAACCCAAAATCAGCCGCGGCACCTGCGCCCCTTCCGGTAATAAACTGACCGTCGCAAGCCACCTTTTCGCTCGTAACCTCAGCTCCGTAAAGATACTTTTCAAAACCGGGGAAACAGGTTGCTTTCTTGCCATCAAACAAGCCTTTTTTACCCAATATAGACGGTGCCGCACAAATAGCAGAAATATAAATACCCTTAGAATGCGCGGCATTTATAAGGGCGTGGGCATCATTTGATGCGTCAAGTCTTTCGTGTCCCGGACCGCCCGGAAGCATCAAAAGCTCCATATCGTCAACGTCAACCTCGTCAATCGTAATATCCGCTTCAACCTTTATGTTATGCGAACCGCATACCATCTTATCATACACACCGACAGTTTTTACCTCAAGACCTGCACGTCGCATTATATCAACAGGCTCTAATGCCTCTATTTCTTCAAATCCGTCTACCAAAAGTACATATATCATAAAGCGGCTCCCTTCTATTTAACAATCCCAAGCTTGACTGCCGCTTTTAAAACTCCCATAACAGTTTTTGCATCTGCAAGCTCGTTATTCATAATCTTATCCATCACATCACGAATGGGCAGCTTGTACACGTTCAAAAACTCGTCATCGTCAAGGTTTTGACTTGTCTTTGAAAGACCTGTCGCAAGGAAGATGCGTATTATCTCATTGGTATAACCAACCGACGGATAGCACTCACCGAGATATTCAAATTTCTTTGCGATATATCCCGTTTCTTCCTCAAGCTCGCGTCTGCCACAGACTTCGATGTCTTCATTTTTGTCAAGCTTTCCTGCCGGAATTTCGAGAAGATTTCTCTCGTACGGCTTTCTGTACTGCTCTACCATCAATATATTCTCACAATCATCTACGGCTACCACCGCCACTCCGCCCGGATGCTCTACAAGCTCTCTTTCACCGGTTTCACCGTTTGGAAGCTCTACTTTATCAATTTTAAACTTAAGTATTCTTCCGTCATAAATCATCTCTGATGCAATTGTTTTTTCTGTAAAATCCATTGGTTATTATTCCTCTCAAAAATGCAATATCGCACAGCAGAGCAAATCAGCTCCGCTGTGCGTATAAATTATATTATTTCAGGCTGTCATAAACGGACGTTGCTTTTATGTCAACTATGCCCGATTTCTCAAGTACATCTTCTGCCCTCTGGGCATCGTCTGCCTTAAATACCATCAAGGCACCGCTCTCGCCCTTACCGACAAATGCATAAAGGTACTCAATATTTACACCGTTGTCCGAAAGAACATCAAGTATTCCGCCAAGTCCTCCCGGTGTATCGCTCATTTCAACGGCAATAACGTCTGTTTCCTTAACTGCAATACCGCTTTCGCCAAGCACCTTTTCAGCCTTTTTGGTGTCAGTTACAATAAGTCTTAAAATACCAAACTCCGCAGTATCTGCAACATATGCAGAACGGATATTGATATCGTTATCGGAGAGTATCTTTGTAATCTCAGAAATACCTCCGACACCATTTTCCACAAATACGGAAATCTGTTTTATAATCATACTAATCCTCCTTCAATCACAATCTTTACGCAGATAAGAAGCAAGCAGTAATATGCACCGCTTATTTTTCGTGCAGTCTTAGTGAAGCTTTCTGTTATCTATTACTCTCTTTGCTTTTCCTTCGCTACGAACAATTGTCTTAGGATTTACAAGGTGTACCTTTGCACCAATTCCGAGAGTTGAACGCAGCTGATTAACAATCTTATCTTCGATAGCTTTAACCGACTTAACATCGTCAGAAAGCATCTTCTCGCTCATTTCAACATTTACATCAAGGGTGTCGGTATTGTTTACTCTGTCGACAACAATCTGGTAGTTAGGTGTGATTTCATCACCGCTTACCTTAAGGAGCACCTCCTCAATTTGCGACGGGAATACGTTTACACCACGGATGATAAGCATATCGTCAGTTCTTCCGGCAGGCTTCATCATACGGACAAAGGTTCTGCCACAAGCACACTGTTCATAGTTAAGTGTACACAAATCTCTTGTTCTGTATCTGATAAGAGGCATACCCTCTTTTGTAATTGTTGTAAATACAAGCTCACCAAAAGAGCCTTCAGGCAGTACCTCACCAGTATCAGGATCAATAATTTCAGGAATAAACAAATCCTCATTAACGTGCATTCCGTTCTGCTTATCACATTCATACGCTACACCGGGGCCCATAATCTCGGTAAGGCCGTAAACATCGTGTGCAACAAGTCCCAATGACTCCTGTATAGCCATTCTCATATCTTCCGTCCACGGCTCAGCACCAAAAATACCAGCTTTGAGCTTTAACTGGTCCTTAAGTCCCATTTCGTTGATTGTTTCGCCAAGATACATAGCATAAGACGGGGTGCAGCAAAGATGTGTTGTACCAAGCTCTATCATAAGTCTAATCTGACGTTCAGTATTACCCGAAGATGTCGGGATAACAGTTGCTCCTATTCTTTCCGCACCGCCATGTGCGCCAAGACCGCCTGTAAAGAGTCCGTAGCCGTAGGATACCTGAACAACGGAATTTTCGTCAGCACCTGCAGCCGCTAACTGACGAGCCATTGCGTCTGCCCACATATCAAGGTCGCCTTTTGTGTAGCCTGCAACAATCTGTCTGCCTGTTGTACCGCTCGACGCCTGAATTCTTACAATATCCTTCATCGGCGCAGCAAATAGGTCATAAGGATAATAGTCTCTTAAATCCTGCTTTGTTGTAAATGGAAGCTTTGCCAAATCATCAAGTGATTTTACATCATCAGGAGAAAGTCCCTTTTCATTCATTCTTTCACGAAAAACAGCTACATTGTCATAGCAACGCTTTACAGTTGCCTGAAGTCTTTCAAGCTGAAGCTTTTTAAGCTGTTCTCTGTCCATACATTCCTTTTCCGGCTGGAAAATACCCATCTTATTTCTCTCCTTACATATTGTATCCAAAATCAAATGCCTTTAAGTTTACATCTAAAAACTTTGGCGGAACTGTTGTCTTGATTGTTTCTACCCACTTTTCATACGGTATATCCGTACTCTTTGCCATAACGCCAATTAAAACAACGTTTACAGCCTTGAAATTTCCTGCCTCCTCAGCAAGAGAAAGCGCATCTACCTCAATAAGCTCTGCTTCCTTTGAAATCTTTTCAAAAATATTCTCAGGATACTCTGCCGCTCCCGTAATTACGGGCATAGGGTTAATTTTCTGGTTATTAGCAATCATCTTGCCGCCCTTTTTCAAGTATGGCAAAGCTCTGTATGCTTCTAATTGCTCAAAAGCAAGAATTATATCAGCCTCACCCATATCGATAATCGGTGAATATACCTTTTCGCCAAACTTGACATAAGTTACAACACTGCCGCCTCTCTGGCTCATTCCGTGAACCTCGGAAACCTTTACGTCATAGCCCTCATTAATTACTGTATTACCGAGAATACGGCTTGCAAGAAGCGTTCCCTGACCGCCGACTCCGACTATCATTATACTCTTTGTCATAAAATCAGTCCTCCTTTTCAATCGCACCGAACGGACAAACGTTTATACAAAGTCCGCAGCCGTTACACTGTGTTGTGTCTATTCTCACTCCGCCGTTTCCGTCCTCTGAAATAGCAGGACAGCCAAGTCGCATACATACCTTGCACTTCTTACACTTATCTGTAATTTTGCAGTGTCCTGTGTATTTAACCGTCTTAAGCAAAGCACAAGGTCTTTGTGCAATAATAACCGACGGCTCGTCAGCTTCAACCTCAGCCTTTACAATAGCTTCAAAATTCTTCAAATCAAACGGGTCAGCCACAACAACTCTTTCTACACCAATTGATTTACAAAGAGTAATAAGATTTACCTGCTTTGTTTCTTCCTTACGGATTGTGTAGCCTGTCGTCGGGTTATCCTGATGTCCTGTCATACCTGTAATTGAGTTGTCAAGTATAATTACAGTATTTGCACCCTTGTTGTACACAATATCAACAAGACCTGTGATGCCTGAGTGCATAAAGGTGGAGTCGCCTATAACAGAAACGAGCTTTTTGTTAAACTCCGCACCCCTTGCCTTTGCCATACCGTGAGCTGCCGATACCGACGCACCCATACAAATTGTTGTATCAACACTTGCCAAAGGAGCAACTGCACCGAGTGTATAACAACCGATGTCACCCGATACCACAAGACCAAGCTTTTTAAGCACATAAAATGTTCCTCTGTGAGGACAGCCTGCACACATAACAGGCGGTCTTACCGGAATCTGCTCGGGAATTGCAGAACATTCAGGAGCATCCTCACCAAGCACAACCTTTTTAATCATATTCGGTGTATATTCGCCAAGGAGTGTAAACTCGTCCTTACCGATAACCTCAACTCCCAATGCCTTACAGAAATTCTCTATAAACGGGTCAAGCTCTTCTATAACAAAAACCTTATCATACTTCGCCGCAAATTCCTTTATAAGCTTTTCAGGAAGCGGATAAACCATACCGAGCTTTAAGTAATCGGCTTTATCACCAAGCGCCTCTCTTGCATACATATATGAAATACCTGCTGTGATAATTCCAATCTTTGCACCGTTTTCCTCTACCTTGTTAAGCTCATTAACATTTGCGTATTCTGCAAGCTTTCTCTGTCTTTCTTCAACAACAATATGCTGCTTTTTAGCATTTCCGGGCATCATTACATATTTGCCGATATTTTTCTCGTACGGGAGAAGCTCCTTTTCCTCACGGTCTTTAAGCTCTACCATACTCTGTGAGTGAGAAATTCTGGTAGAAAGTCTTAAGAATACAGGTGTATCGTATTCTTCACTAAGTTCAAATGCCTTTTTAGTAAACTCCTTACATTCCTCAGAGTCGGAAGGCTCAAGCATCATTATCTTTGCTGCCTCTGCATAATGCCTTGAATCCTGCTCATTCTGTGATGAGTGCATACCGGGGTCATCCGCAACGCAGAATACAAGACCGGCATTTGTTCCTATGTAGCTCATTGTAAATACAGGGTCAGCCATTACATTAAGTCCAACGTGTTTCATACAGGACATCGCTCTCGCACCGCCTATCGCTGCACCTATTGCAACCTCGCCTGCAACCTTTTCATTTGGCGCCCAGTCGCAGTAAATTTCGGGGTAGTCTTTAGCAACCTCTTCGGTAATCTCGGTACTCGGCGTACCTGGATATGACGAAACTACTCTTACGCCTGCTTCATATGCTCCGCGGGCAACAGCCGCATTACCGAGCAACAGCTTTTTCATATCTTCTATTTCTCCTTTTATCTACAAATTTCGTTTCTAAATATTATATACCAATTCTTCATAATTGTCAACGTAAAAAGCCCAAAACTGACTGCGTTTCGGGCTTTGCTAAACTTAGTTTTTAATCTGTGTAGCGACAACGCTTTCACCGCAATAAATTTTTCTGAGTTTGGGTTTTTCTATTTTACCTGTCGGATTTCTCGGCACCTCGGCAAAAATAATTTTATGAGGTCTTTTGTATCTGGGCAAATCACGGCAGAAGTCTTCAATATCAGCCTCGGTACATACCGCACCGTCTTTTATTTGAATAATCGCCGCAGCAATCTCTCCTAGTCTCTGGTCAGGAAGACCAATTACCGCAACGTCATTTATAGAATCGTGCTTTCTTAAGAAATCCTCAATCTGTACAGGGTAGAGATTTTCGCCACCTGAGATGATTACGTCTTTTTTGCGGTCAACAAGGTATATAAATCCATCACTGTCCAACTGTGCCATATCTCCTGTATAGAGCCATCCGTCCTTCAACACCTCTTCAGTCGCTTTTTTATCGTTATAGTAGCATTTCATAACACCGGGGCCTTTTACTATAAGCTCTCCGACTTCTTCCTTTGCCACTTCATTACCGTTTTCATCAACAATCTTTGCCTCCCAGCCATAGCCCGGAACACCGATTGCTCCAACCTTATGTATATTTTCCACGCCCAGATGCACACAACCGGGGCCTATCGACTCGGATAAGCCATAGTTTGTGTCATACTGATGGTCAGGGAAATACTGTTTCCATCTTTTAATAAGGCTCGGCGGAACGGGCTGAGCACCAATGTGCATCAATCTCCACTGCGAAAGCTGATATTTGTCAAGCTTTATATCGCCGCGTTCAATAGCGTCCAATATATCCTGCGCCCAAGGCACCAAAAGCCATACAATCGTACATTTTTCTTCTGAAACAGCTCTTAAAATCCATTCCGGTTTAACACCCTTCAAAAGCACTGCCTTACCGCCAACTAAAAAGCTTCCGAACCAGTGCATCTTTGCGCCTGTATGATAAAGAGGCGGTATGCAGAGGAATGTATCGTCCTTAGTCTGAGAATGGTGATTTTGTTCAACCTTACATGCGTGCATAAGACTCATATGATTATGCAAAATTGCTTTTGGGAAGCCCGTTGTACCGCTCGAGAAATAAATTGCTGCATCATCCTCATCGCTGAGCTTAACATCAGGTGTATGAGTTGAGCAATAGGTTACAAGCTTATCATAGCTTTCCGCAAAAGTAGGGCAGTCCTCTCCAACATAAAACAGCTGCGATACACCGTCAATCCTGTCACATATCTCCTCAACTCTGCCTATAAACTCCGGTCCGAACACAAGTGTATTGGCTTCAGAAAGCTCTAAGCAGTACTTTATCTCCGCAGAGGTATAACGGTAATTCATCGGCACAGCAAGCGCTCCGGCTTTCAGAGTGCCGAAATAAATCGGAAGCCATTCAAGACAGTTCATAAGAAGAATTGCCACCTTATCTCCCTTCTTTATTCCTCTCGAAAGCAAGAAGTTTGCAAAGCGATTGGCCTTCATATTAAATTCTTTCCATGTAATTTCATTTCGATATGATTCGCCTGCAGTTTCAATCAAAGAATATTCCTTCCATGTAACCCTCGGGTTCTTTATCATACCGGGATTTATCTCTACCAGACTGACGTCATTGGCAAAATCCCTTGCGTTTCTTTCAAGTATTTCTGTAATAGGCATCTTCCATTTCCCTTTCATATTATTGTTAATACAGTTTTCGCAGTTGATGTAATAATTAAAAACTGACACTCACGCACCAATGGTACGGCATTTTCAACATAAGCCGTCAATCGTCTGCGTATTGCGTCAGCCAAAAAAACACAATGCTAATCATTGCTACTTCAAAGATACCATTGCAATAGTTGTAACTTTTTAGTATTTACTACCGTCTTCCCATAATACCTTTTTGTCAATGTTACTGCTATTCTACAAAGTCCTCGCTAACGCCACGAAAACAAACTACCACTTCATTATACTACACCTTTATCAAAAAAGAAAGTATTTTTTGACATTTTTCATTTTTTTATTTCTCTTCATTTATCTTGCAGCGAAATACTTATATACCGCATTTTCCGCCACACCCTCCGTATCATATACTGTATATATCAAGAAACCGTTTGCAAGAACTATTCTTGCTTTATCTATTCTGTTAAGCTCTTCCTCATTATCTCGGAACTCTGCCTTAAGCTCTTCAGTACGCATATTTAGCGCATCAATTGCCACTTGAGGTTCGTCGTACTCTTCTTTTAATATCATAACTGCCAGCTCTTTTGCAGTACCATCATTGGTTTTATACACCTTTAATTCTTCTGCTCCTGATTCGTATAATTCCTCATATGCGCCTTGAGGTTTTGCAATAATTTGCGCACCGTCATACTCCGGCAAAGACAGTATATGTTCACAAATCGACTCCACACTAGGTCTTCTGGTAAATTCGGTTGTAAAAATAAAGCAAGAGCACAAAAAAACCATTACAACCGCCCACATAATACCTTTTCTAATCATTTTTGATCATCCTTTCCCGTTCTTTTGTTCAAACATTCCCGCCTCACCTGCAAGTGCTCGGATTGAGCTTGCGTATTCGGTAGGCGACATATTAACATACTTTTTAAACTGACGCGAAAAATAGTGTATGCTTTCATACCCGAGAAGATCTGCAATTTGTGTAAAGTTATAATTCGCCTCACGGATATATTTTTTGGCACGGTTTATTTTCTTCCTTGTAAAATACTCGCACGCACCGCATCCCGCCTGTTCCCGAAATAGCTGTTTTACACCCGTCTTACTTATACCCGCATAACGTGCAATGTCCTCCAGAGACAGCTTGCTTCCTATACTCTCCTCAAGAAAGACACATATATCACTAAAAAGTCCGCTGTCAAGATTTCGTTTAAGTGTACTGGCGACAGGTAGTTTTTCATTTCTGAGAACGCTTATCATAAGCTCAGTCAGATAAAGCTTAATCATTTGCTCAGAGCCGAACAATGCATCTTCACGACGGCTTAGTTCTCTTGTGAAAAGCTCGTCCGAAGGAGAATCAAATGCGTGGGAAAACTCCTCTAATATTTTTGACAGCAACGTTCGCTGAGTGCTTCCAGCACTAAATACACGTCCCTCCACGCCCTCCATAACAGGCGAATTGCAATTAAAGCATATAACAACAGCAGACGGTGCACTGATGCCATTGGCAGTCATAGAATGCCATTCGTTCGGTTTGAGAAAAATCATATCCCCGTTCTTTAAAAGCACCTCATTATTATCTGTCCTTACTATAAGCTCGCCCTTATCAGCATACACCATCTCCCAGAAATCGTGCTTTTTACCCGCAATACGATAATCCTTAGAAAGCTCATAATAATTAACATTTACAAGCTCACGTATAATAATCTCATCTTTTAGCCTTGTCCCCTTATAGCCCATTTCGCTCACCTCTGTACTTATTATAACACATCCGACTTATTTTGTAAATATTTGAGCCGATATTGCAAATAAAAAAAAATTGTGATATACTATAATACATAGAGGATATACCATACTATATTTGTGAAAGGAAATAATTATGAGTTGTAACCTGAGTGATATTATTCGCAAGTTCGCAATTGACGCAGATATCTCCCCATTTGGAAATGGTCACATTAATGACTCTTACATTGCCGAAAGCAATCCAACGTATATCCTGCAGAAAATCAACAGCAACGTGTTTAAAAATCCCCATCAGGTAATGGAAAACATAGTTAACGTTACTGAGCATTTGAAAAGGAAAGTTGCAGAAAACGGCGGAGATGTTGAAAGAGAAACTTTAAGTGTAATAAAAACAATAGACGGAGAAAATCTCTATAAAGCTGAAGACGGTAACTATTTTAGAATGTACAACTATATTGCAAATTCTGTCAGTTATGACATTGCGGAGAATCCACAGCATTTTGCAGAAGCAGCCCGTGCCTTTGGAAAGTTCCAGAATATGCTCTCAGATTTTCCTGCGGACAAGCTTTATGAAACAATTCCATATTTTCACGATACAAGAAAGCGTTTTGAAAATCTTAAGATTTCTATTGCTGAAGATAAGGCAGGAAGGCTTGAATCGGTCAGGAAGGAAGTAGATTTTGCACTTGCCCGTGAGGAAGAGGTTGGCATAATTGTTGATGCGATTGCCGACGGCAGTGTACCGCTTCGCGTGACACACAATGATACTAAGCTTAATAATGTAATGTTTGATATAAAAACAGGCGAAGGTGTTTGTGTAATTGACCTTGATACAGTAATGCCCGGTTCACTTCTCTACGATTACGGCGATGCTATCCGTTTCGGTGCATCAACCGGTGCAGAGGATGAAACAGACCTTTCCAAAGTCAATTTCAGCTTAGAACTGTTTGAAGCATTTACAAAAGGCTTTTTAGGCGAAGTCGGTCCACAGCTTACTCCGAGAGAGCGGGAGTTGTTGGCATTTAGCGCAAAAATTATGACCTTCGAGTGCGGAATACGTTTCCTTACCGACTACTTAGACGGTGATACATATTTTAAAATCCACCGCGAGCATCATAACCTTGACAGATGCCGCACTCAGTTTAAGCTTGTTGCCGATATGGAAAGCAAGACTGAAGAAATGCAAAAAATTATAGCAAAATATTAATTTACATACAGGAGGAATATGACAATGAGAGTAATTATTTGCGAAAATTACGAAGAAATTTCAAAGAAAGCAGCGGACATTGTAGCAAGCCAGGTTATCTTAAAGCCAGACTGCGTACTCGGTCTTGCAACGGGATCTACACCTATCGGTCTTTACGATAATCTTGTCGAAAAGAATAAGGCAGGCGAAATAGATTTCTCTAACGTTACCACCTTTAACCTTGACGAGTATTATCCTTTAGCTCCCGATAATGACCAGAGCTACCGTTATTTTATGAACACTCATCTTTTTGACAGAATTAACATAGACAAGTCTCGCACACACGTACCTAACGGCCTTGCAGAAAATCCCGAAGAAGCTGGCAAGGCATATGACGAAATGATAGTTGCTCATGGTGGCATTGACCTTCAGGTGCTCGGCATCGGTCAGAACGGTCATATCGCATTTAATGAGCCGGACGAGAATTTAGTTGCAGGCACACACCTAACCGGTCTTACTGAAAACACAATAGAAGCAAACTCACGTTTCTTTGAGTCAATTGATGATGTTCCCCGCAAGGCTCTTACAATGGGTATGGGCAGTATTATGAAGGCAAAGAAGATTATACTCCTTGCAAACGGCAAGTCAAAGTCAGATGTTATCAAGGAAATGTTAAACGATAATGTTACAACTTCTATTCCTGCTACACTTCTTAAGTGTCATCCGGATGTTGTTATACTCTGCGACAAGGAAGCAGCAGGCATCTGAACGAAAGGAACACAAATAAATGAAGGCAATTAAAACAAATACTGCACCTGCAGCAATCGGACCATACTCACAGGCAATTGTTTTGGGTGATATGCTCTATACATCTGGTCAAATACCCGTAAATCCCGAAACCGGTGCTATCCCCGAGGGTGTAAAGGAGCAGGCAAATCAGGCTTTTACAAACCTTAAAAATCTTATTGCTGCATCTGGCGGTGATATTCAGAATACAGTTAAAACAACTGTGTTTATAAAGAATATAGAAGATTTCGCTACGATTAACGAAATTTATGCTACATACTTTACAGAGCCATTCCCTGCACGTTCCTGCGTGGAGGTTGCAAGACTTCCTAAAGATGTTCTTCTGGAAGTAGAGGCTATTGTCTCACTCTAATTAGTCTGAAACAGCATATACTAACTATAACTCCCGCAAAAAAGCGGGAGTTTTCCTTATTTTACAACAAATTTGTTAAATTTTACTTGACAAGGCATTTTATATGTAGTATAATATTAAAGCTTGTAAAAGCATCCTTGCCCGAAAAACAATTTCGGGACATAAGTCCATAAGGAGGTGTAAAAATGGCTGAAAAAATGTTGAACAGCTATGAGACAATTTTTATCGTTGACTCTACACTCGAGGAGGAGGCTGTAACCAAGGTTAAGGAGAAGTTCACTTCACTTATCGCTGCTAACGGTACAGTTAACAACATTGATGAGTGGGGCAAGAGAAGACTTGCTTACGAAATCAACGACAAAACAGAAGGCTACTACTATCTTGTAGACTTCACAGCTGACAGCGAGTTCCCGAAGGAGCTTGACAGACAGTTCAGAATTAACGAGAATATTCTCAGAACTATCATCATCCGCAAGGATGAGGAATAATCGCAAGAGGGGTGTTATTTGATGAACAAAGTTATTTTGATGGGCAGATTGACCCGCGACCCCGAGATGCGACAGAGCCAGCAGGGCACGCCTGTCGTAAGCTTTTCGCTTGCAGTAGACAGACGTTTTGCCAAGGAAGGACAGCAGCAGGCTGATTTTATCAACTGTGTTGCCTGGAGCAGACTGGCTGAGTTCATTTGCAAATATTTCCAGAAGGGCAGTATGATTGCCGTTTCAGGAAGATTGCAGTCAAGAACTTATGACGATAAAGACGGCAGAAGACAGTATGTTACCGAGGTAGTTGTTGAAGATGCGTACTTTACAGGTTCACGTAGCGAAACAAATACTCAGGGCACACAATCTTCTTATCAGCGACCGGCACAGCCGAGTGCTCCGCAGGGCACCGCTCCAACCTTTGACGAGTTTGAAGCTATGGGATTCTCTGCAATGGACGGATCTGAAGACGATTTGCCGTTTTAATCACACATCGACTTGATTTCCCGTATGGGAATTGACTTAAAATTTGATAGGAGGTAAGAAAAATGCCTGAGAGAGAAAACAGACCGCAGAAGGCACGCCGTGCAAAGAAAAAGGTGTGTATGTTCTGTGTAGATAAGGTTGAGCATATCGACTATAAGGATACAGCAAAGCTTCGCAGATACATCTCTGAGCGTGGCAAGATTGTCCCCAGACGTATCAGCGGAAACTGTGCAAAGCATCAGCGTCAGCTTACTGTTGCTATAAAGCGCGCAAGACAGATTGCACTTCTTCCTTTCGTATCTGAATAATGCAACTTCGAGGATATACATTCCAATGTATATCCTCTTACTTTACCCGGGAGGCAAACTTGAAATGGAGCAAATACCAAGAAGATTAAAAATTTATCGTGAAAAGGCAGGTCTTTCCCCCGCTGAGCTTGCAGCTCTGATTGGTGTAGACCCTATTGATATTATTGATTTTGAAAAAGGCAGAAAGCTCCCGAATATGGACCAATTCGCCAAAATATCACACGCCTGCGATATTACTACCGATGAACTCTTAATATTTCAGGAAGAATTGCGTTTATGCGGTTTCTTCTACGGAAAAACAGACGAATGATAAACATTCGTCTGTTTTTTTATCTTAGTTCAACAATTGTAACACCTGTTTCACCCTCGCCGTACCTTCCAAGGCGGTACGCCTTTACATTCTTATGTTTCCTTAGCATATCCCCTATGCCCTTTCGCAAAACTCCCGTACCCTTACCGTGAATAATAGAAACGGGCGACACTCCCGCTAAGTAACAGTCATCAAGGAACTTTTCAACATTTCTTATAGCCTCGTAAAGCTCCTGACCACGCACATCAATCTCTGTAGTAGCATCTTTTGTCTTGGACATATACGCTCCGGTTGATTTAACATACTTTTGTACAAGCTCGTTTGTAGTGTTATCTGTAACCCTTTCAAGATCTGTGATATGAACATCCATCTTGATAATTCCCGCCTGCACTCTTACCGTCTTATCATCTTTGGACGGAGTTTTAAGAACAGTTGCCGCTTCTCCAACACTTATAATCTTTACCGTTTCACCCTCTTTAAGATTTTTAGGCGGCTCACGGAAGGTCTTTTTAGGTTTGCTTGCACGGCTTATTGCCTTGTCTATACTGTCCTCTTTCTTTTTTAGCTTAGACTTAAGCTCGCCTGTTCTTCCATCAATATTCTTGGCTCCTTCAACACGCATCTTTTCAAGCTCACGTATTATCTTGTTCGCCTCGTCCTTCGCATCGGAAACAAGCAATTTTGCTTCCCTGTGTGCCTCCTCCATAATGCGAGCCTTACTCTCTTTGAGCTTTCTTCTCTCATGTTCTATCTCGTCCTTTAAATCAGCAAGCTCTCTTCGCATTCGGGTAGCATACTCCATCTCGCTTTCAGCTTTTGCTCTGTTTTGTTCAAGCTCAGTTATAACATCCTCGAGCTTTATATCCTCATCGCTCAATATCTCATTGGCACGGTTTATAACCCTCTCATCAAGCCCCAAACGCTTTGAAATCGCAAAGGCATTACTCTTGCCCGGAACACCGATTAAAAGCTTATAGGTAGGCTTTAGGCTCTCTACATCAAATTCGCAAGAGGCATTCTCCACACCTTCAGTAGAAAGTGCGAAAAGCTTTAATTCACTATAATGCGTAGTAGCAACTGTTCTTGCACCAAAGCCGCGTAAATATTCAATAACAGCAATCGCCAATGCAGCACCCTCTGTCGGGTCTGTACCCGCACCAAGCTCGTCAAAAAGTGCAAGAGATGACGAATCTACATTCTTTAAAATATTCACTATATTAACCATATGAGACGAGAAGGTAGAGAGGCTCTGCTCAATGCTCTGTTCATCACCAATATCAGCAAATACCTGTTCAAAAATAGCCGCTTTGGAATTATCAGCTACAGGTATATGAAGACCAGCAGCCGCCATAAGCGAAAACAATCCAATAGTTTTAAGAGTAACAGTTTTTCCGCCTGTATTCGGACCCGTTACAATCAACGTATCATAACCGTTGCCTAATGTAATATCATTAGCCACAACCACATCCTTATTGATAAGCGGATGTCTTGCACGTTTTAATTCAACAATTCCATCTGTGTTTAAAATCGGTTCTGTACCATTATAATCAAGCGAAAGCTTTCCTTTACAGAAGATAAAATCCAATTCAGAAATCGCTGCATTATCCGAAACTATAACCTCGCCCTTTTCCGCTACAAGTGCCGACAATTCTGCAAGTATACGTTCAATTTCACGTTGCTCCTTGCTTTCAATTTCTCTTATCTCATTATTGGCATTTACGACACCGATAGGCTCAATAAACAAGGTAGCACCGCTTGCAGAGCTATCGTGAACTATACCCTGCACCTCCTGACGGTATTCCGCCCGTACCGGAATAACATATCTGTCCGAGCGCATAGTAACAATCGGCTCCTGCAAAAACTTTTTATAGTGGTTTGAACGCACCATATCATTTAGGGAGTCTTTTATTTTTGCGTTTAAGTTTCGTTTGCTCCTCCTCAAAGCCGCAAGCTCTGCTGAAGCATCGTCAGCAATCTCGTTTTCAGAAAGTATTGCCGATGTTATTCTATCCTCAAGTGTGCGCTCCGTCTTAATCGAATCCCCAAGTCCACGCAGTATTGCACATTCATCTGCGCTTTCGGAAAGATAGCTCTTCATACGTCTTGCAACATAAAGTGTCCTGCTTACCGAAATAAGCTCTGTGGGATTTAATGCACCGCCGCTTTCTGCACGCTTAACGCTTGCAGTATTATCACTAACTGACAAACTTACAGGCGGGCTCCCGATTTTGAGAAGCGTCGATACCGCCTCCGTTGTTTCTCTCTGGGCACGTACCGCATCATCAAGCTCCAAATAAGGCTCTAAGTCCTCAATTCTCTCCTTGACATTTTCGCTGTCGGTATATGCTGCAAGCTTTGCCAGTATTTTATCAAATTCTAAAACTTTATATGCTTTCTTGTCCATTTCGGTATTCCCTTCGAATTATTCCTCTCATTATCATTATATCAAGTTTTCAATGCAAAAACAATCACATTTTAGAATATTTTCACAAAAGACTTGCATTTTAGCTCATTTTCAAATAAAATATATATTGGTTTTATATGTGAATATATTTCCTTAGGAGGAAAATCAATGACACAGCTACAAATCATAGCCAGGATAGATATTGCAGGACAACCAAAAAACTGTCATATTCGTCTTGGTGATTTAAACGGTGACGGACGGCTTGAGATAGTAATTCTTCAGCCCGGAAACTGCATAGATGACAGATATTTCCCTAGGCAGATAAACTATGCTGCAGCCTTTAACCTTGACGGAAAATTGCTTTGGCAGTTCGGTAATCCTGATTATGATGCGGATTATACTGCAGACTGCAATATTCCCGCCCAGATTTTTGATATAGATAATGATGGCAGTAACGAGCTTATTATAGTAACGGACGGCGAAATGTTATATATAGACGGAATGACCGGCCAGCCAAAAAAGAGGTTCCCACTCCCCGCTCCCGATGCATACGATGCAATTATTATTGCCGATTTGGAGGGAAAAGGATACCCTCAGAATATTATACTGAAAAACAAGTACCATCAGCTTTGGGCAATGGACGCAAACTTCAATGTAATATGGACCTACAAGGGCAATATCGGAAACTATCCATGGCCCTACGATGTAAACGGTGATGGTGAGGACGAGCTTATTGCCGGATTTAACATCTTAAACGGCGACGGTGAAGTAATAGGCAACATTTCCAACGAAAGCGGATACGCAAAATATACCTGGGTCGGCGATTTGTACCGTCGTGGCGACCAGCAAAAAGTGATCGCGGTATTGGGCGACAAGCTCACCGCTCTTACCACCGACGGCGAAATACTGTGGCAGAACAATATATCTGCCGATGATGTTGCTTTTGGAAATCTCAGTTCAGCAATTAACGGCACAGAAGCGTGCTACACATCAACCGCAACAGTTATGCTTAATTGCTATGGTGCAAAGGTAGCAGAAGCCGATATTAAAAACGGCAAGCTAACCGCAGTTCATAACCTTGACGGAAGCGGCTCAGATTTGCTTATTCTTCACAGTGGCAACTCACCGGCAATGTTACTAGACAGCGAGTTAACCCCCATCTACACCTTTCCCAGCTGCAATAAAGTTATATGGGCGGATGTTATGGGTGATGGTGTAGCTGATATTCTCCTTCTTTGCAATGACAGGATTGAAATATACTCGTCAACACATAAGGACTTAACAACTCCTGCTGTACCTTATTTTAGACCACAGCCAAAAAGACTTTATAACTACACCGATTATGCAAGTGAGATGGAGCCGTCGCAGTATGCAATATCTTATGTAACAGGCGCTCTTTCCAATGTTGATCTCGAAAAGTGGGCGACCAACTGTGCATTAGGTAATGATATTGCAGCCGATGATATAATAACTCGGGCTGACTTTATCGTATTGCTCGTCGAAGCACTGGGGCTAAGGGCTTACGAGCGTGATAACTTCACTGATGTTTCAGTCAAGGATTACTTTTCAGCAGCAGTTGGTACTGCTAAGAAGCTTGGAATTGTCGAAGGCACTCTAGGTCGCTTTAATCCCAATTCACCTATGACCGCAGAGGCTGCAGTCGAGATTATAAAAAAGGCAGGACATAATTGTTTTTGTATGACAGAGGGCGAGCTTACACGCCGCCATGCAGCAAGAATTGTACTTGAACTTCTTTTAAGATAAAAAAACAGCCGCAGACACATTGTCTGCGGCATTTTGCTTTATTTCTGACCTTTTCTGAGGTTTCTTTCCAGTTTCTCGGACATAAGAGAAAGGACTGTAATGGGGATAAAATACATAATCGCAATAATCAACCACATTTCAGTAGACTTCATATTTGCAGCAATGATAATCTTACCCGTCTGTACAAGCTCTGCAATTCCGATTGTAGAAAGAATAGTAGTGTCCTTCAACGTTATAATCAGCTGGTTTATCAAAGACGGAGTACAAACTCTCACTGCCTGAGGAATGACAATCATACGCATTGCTCTGCCATAAGAAAGTCCAAGACTCCTTGCAGCTTCCATCTGCCCGCGGTTTACTGCCAGAATACCTCCTCTTACAATCTCAGACATATATGCACTTGCATTGAGTGTAAGGGTTATGATACCTGCCGTCATTTTGGGAATACCGCCCTTAAACACCGCACCAAGTCCGAAGTATATAAAGAACGACAATACCAAGAGCGGAACACCGCGTATAATGTATACATATGCCTTGGTAATTGATGTAAGTATCTTGCTCTTAGAAACGCTCATAATGCCGAAAATTATTCCGACAAAGAACGCAATAACAAGAGAGATACCTGTGAGCTTCAATGTCATTAAAAGACCATTTGAAAGGGTCTCGCTGTTTGATGCAAAAAGCTCTATAATCCCCTTAAGAAAGTCCAACACCGCCATAAAACACTACTCCAATAAATTATTCGCTGATATATGTATTGATAATTTCGTCATACTTGCCGTTTGCTCTTACATTTGCAAGACCGTCGTTGAGCATCTTAAGAAGGTCTGCATTCTCGCCCTTCTTAACTGCAATACCGTATGATGAGCCCTTTTCCTTCTCTGTTACAAGCTTTAAGCCTATATCCTGAGATATTGCATAACCAACTACAGGATAGTCCTCAAAGCAAGCTACCGAGTTACCTATTTTAACATCCTCGTACATATTCGCACTGTCATCAAAGGTTACAAGGTTAAAGCCGTACTTATCCTTAATTGAAGATGCAAATGTATAGCCCTCTGTACCAGTCTTAACAGCAACATTCTTTCCTGCAAGGTCCTCATAGCTCTTGATAACATCGTCATCTTTGGCAACTGCCATTACAACACCTGAGTCAAAATACGGCTCAGTAAAATCAAACTTTTCCTGACGTTCGGGAGTAATTGACATACCTGCAATTACCGCATCGCACTGACCAACTTCAAGCGCCTGAACTGCTGCATTGAAGCCTAGTACATCAATCTTGTACTCAAAGCCTTGGTCCTCTGCAATTGCTGCAAGAAGGTCCATATCTATACCAACAAAGTTACTACCATCCTGAAACTCGAACGGCGCAAAGGTTGTATCTGTTGCTACAACGTATACCTTTTCGCCGTCATCTGTTGTCTGACTGCCGCATCCTGCTGCCGCAACAACCATCATACCTGCCAGTACTGCTGTGAAAATTCTTTTTAACATGATTTTCTCCATTCTGCCGTTTCCGCTTACGGCTTATTCTTTTTCTTCGCGGAAAATATGAATACATTATACCATATTATACATTCTTTGTCAAAGCTTTTCTGTTATTCATTTAATAGTACAACTGCCATTGCACTTATCCCCTCGCCTCTGCCCTCAAAACCAAGCTTTTCTGTTGTTGTTGCCTTAACACTTACTCTGTCAATTGAAACATCGAGCGTTGCAGCAACATTTTCTCTCATTCTATCAATATACCCGCTGATTTTCGGTCTTTGTGCAACAATTGTTACATCGGCATTTGATATGGAATAACCCTTATCTCTTACAAGATTTACTACTTTACGGAGCAGAAGCATACTGTCTGCCCCCTTATACGTTTCTTCTGTGTCAGGAAAATGCTTACCTATATCTCCCATTGCCGCCGCTCCCAAAATCGCGTCGGAAAGTGCGTGAAGTGCCACATCTGCATCAGAATGGCCCAAAAGCCCCTTTTCATATGGGATATTTACACCACACAAAATCAAATCTCTGTCTTCTACGAGCTTATGAACGTCATAGCCTTGTCCAATTCTCATACTTATCCCCTCTCTTTCAAAATACGTTCTGCTGTAAATATATCTTCGGGCGTAGTGAGCTTTATGTTTTCATAGCTGCCCTCTACAATCTTGATTTTTGCACCCATTCTTTCCATAACTGCGCAGTCATCCGTTGCTGCGAAACAGTCCTCTATCGCCTGCTCGTGTGCTTTTATAAGCTCCTCCCTCTTAAAAACCTGAGGAGTCTGAATAAGATACGCACTATTTCTTTCAACCGTACCTACAATAAAACCATCGCTATCGGCAGTTTTTACAGTATCCTTCGGTGTAACCCCCAAGGCCGCACCGCCAAATTCTTTTGCTGCTTTTATCACTCCATCAATAAGCTCAGGTGTTATCATAGCCCGCGCGCCATCGTGTACAGCCACAATGTTACCCTCTGCCGCAGTAATACCGTTAAGAACAGAGTTTTGCCTTTCTGCGCCGCCTTCAACAACCGTAAACGGCAGGTCAAACAAAGCCGCCGTTTCAGCCGCCTTTATCATATCCTCTCCGCCTGTTACAATGACAATCTCATCCACCGCTTTACTATCTGCAAAAGCCTTTATTGTATGCCACAAAACGCATCTATCACCAAGCGGCATATAAACTTTATTTATTCCTGCGCCCATTCTCTTGCCCGAGCCTGCGGCAACAATAACAGCACTTGTTTTCACCATTAAAACCTCCCCTAAAAAACAAAGTACCGACAGAAAACTGCCGGTATTATAGCATTTGCTCAACTGTATCGCACATTATGCTTTCAATATCACTCTTATCAGCCACACTTGAAAGAACAAGCTCGCTTATGACGATTTGTTTAGCCGAGGTCAGCATTTTTCGTTCACTGGTAGAAAGTCCCTTCTGCTTATCTCTTAGCATAAGCTCCTTTACCACACCTAAAACCTGATATATATCCCCCGATTTAATTCTAATCATATTATCGCGATGGCGCTTGTTCCAGTTATTATCCTCTGTTACGGGGATTTTTCTGAATGCCTCAAGCACCTTGCCCGCCTCTTCCTTGCTGATGACAAACCGAACCCCTATTTCTTCACAGGAGTCCTCCGGTATCATAACGGTCATATCTCCGGCAGGGATACGCATTATGTAATAATTCTGCTTTTTGCCAAGCACAACTCTTTCCTCGATAGCCTCAATAATTCCGGCACCGTGCATAGGATATACAATTTTATCACCGATTGCATACATACTGCGCCTTCTCCTTTCGAGTGAACTCACAATTCACAGTTAAATTATACCACATTTCACCCAAAAAGTCAAAGAATTATCTAAACGCAATCCTCACAAAATTGCGATACCTTTTTTGTCAAAAATTATGATTTATTGCGACACAATACCCTTTTTCAAAATAATATTGGCATAAATCATCTACTCTTAATGCATCGGGGAAGTTTCCGTCAGAGATTACAATTTCATCGCCGTGTCCCATCTCCATCAAAATCTTCAACAGCTTCGGTGAAAGTATTGAAGGTATTCCCTTTAGCATAATTAGGTCTAAAATCAATGTAGTAATATATTATCTCTTTATCAAGTATTTGTCAAGGAAAAAGGAAACCGTTTGCGGTTTCCTTTTAATCTCATAACAATTCGTATATCTTATAAGCATCGCTCTAATATGTAGTATCTGCTTCTAAGACCTTAGTCCTTTTTCGCAGTGAATTTTTCCCATATCGGAGTCGCAGCTGCGCAAGCAATTAATGATACTGACACAATTATTATCCACGAGATTATTGTAGCACCCCACCCAAAATGCTGAGCAAGATATCCAAAGCTGATATTTGCTATAACTATGCCAAACGATGCTACCGCATTCAAAAGTGCTGCAACACTTCCCGTTCTGCCGTATTTAGCAAAATATGAAGGGATGATAACATTTATGAGCTGATGTCCCGCATACATCATTGTAGTAGTAACCGTGAGCAAAACCACAATTACACCAACAGGCACTTTTCCCGTCAGGAGAAGCAGTATATTAAACGGCAGTGAAACAAGAAAGCATATTCCGTATGCTGTTACTGCATTATTTATACGCTTGGGATACAGCCAGTTTGCTATGTACACACCGCCAAGGTTTACAAAAACAAGAATGCTTGTAAGCATACTCGCAAAGCTTTCCGACACTCCATAGCTTTCGGTTATCATAGTTGGTATCCAGGTTTTCATTCCCATATCAATTGCACTTCTGGCAAGCGAAGGTAAAAACACAATTATCAGTCCGCTTACAGTCAACAACTTAAAGAAGTTGATTTTTTCAGCAGGCTTATTCTCCACATTATTCAGCTCATTCGCAAGTAATTCCTTATTTTTCCTTGCCTGTAAATCGCAGGCAGCCTTAGTTTTTGCTGTAACAATCTGCCATAAAGCAATAGAAAATACCATTATTACAGCAAATACCCAAAACAACATTCTCCACTCAGCCACACGAAGCACAGCACTCGCAGCAATGTAATTTACAAACATTCCCACGCAATAGGAAAACGCAATATACACCATTGCCTTGTCCCTCTGCTGAGCAGTTAAATATTCTGCAATAATTCTGAGAATTGCGGGCCATATCGGAAACTGCACAAGACCACACAAGCTCCAGATTACAAGCATCATTATAAAACTTTTCGAAAGTGCCATTCCAATAATAGAAATCAACGTTCCAATCAGTGCAACCAGAACGAGCCTCATCGGTGAAATCTTATCGAGTATCTTTACACCTAAAAGCTGCGCCAAGCCATAGAACAGATAAAAGCTTGCACTTATCGTTCCTGCCTGAGTTTTATCGAACAGTCCATCGCCTATAATTGATGCCATGGATGCGTTGTATGCACTCTTTGTCATACTTATAATCGCGTAAACTATCCACGCAGTAACAAACAAAAACCAGCTTGTCTTTTCTTCTTTTGTTTTATTTATTCTATTCGTGCTCATCAGTAGAGAAGCTCCTCTGCAAAAACAATTTATTTATTGCTTGAATATATTATATCATCGGCTATCTTCAAAGTCAATAGTCATTACCGAAATGTTGACTTTTTTTAGGGCAGATGGTATAATTTTGTAAATAGTCTAAAAATTCATAATAAAGAGGATGTTTTATAATGAATAAGCAGGTAGGAAATGTGCAGTTAATGCAGCAGATGAACAGACTCAAGGTTCTTGATTTTGTACGGCGACATCCCGATGTTTCAAGGCCGTGCATTGCCGAGAATACAGGGCTTTCGCTGGCATCTATTACAAATACCACATCTTATCTTCTCGATTTGGGGCTTATTTACGAAAGCGGTGTCGAAAAGGTCGGCAGAGTGGGGCGAAAAAGTGTTCTACTACGTTTTTGTTCAACAAGCTATGACCTTATATGTATTTATTTGAGTGCAAAATATATAAACATCGCCTACACGGACTTAGAAGGAAAAACAAAAGAACGAATAAAAATCGAGGCGGATAATTTAAGCATTGAAGAAGCTGTAGCTCGGCTTCAGGAGAATGTTTTATCGCTTGTAAAAAGATACGGAAGAGAACGCATTTTAGGAATTGGTGTCGCAACATCCGGCCTTATTCATTACGACAACAAGTTTGTAATGTCATCACGTCTTAAACGGAAGGCCTTCGACATAAAAAAGACTCTTGAGCAAGCCACCCATATACCCGTATTTGTGGATAATGTTTCCCGCACAAAAGCATTGTGGTACTTCCGCCGAAATAATATAGACACTAAAGACAGTATGCTCTTTGTCGATATGGAGAACGGAATAGGTGCAGTACAGTTTATTGACGGTGCAATTTCACGTTCTATGCTTGGCGAAATAGGACATACCACTGTAGAAAGAAACGGTGAGCCGTGCTTTTGCGGAAATAACGGCTGTCTTGAAGCTATGTGTTCACCACAGAGACTCCTTTCTCTTTACAAAATTGCGAGCGGAAAGAACGCATCATCTATAGCCGAGCTTGACAAGCTTTACAAAGATGACGACAAGGACGCAATATGTGCCATATCCGAGTGCGGAAGGTATCTGGGTATTGGTCTTGCAAATCTCGTAAACCTCTTTAACCCGTCCGTAATGGTAATAAACACAGGTGATTTTGAGGGTTGTCCGTCTGTTATAAAAGAGGCAGAGCAGGAGCTTCACCGCCGTGCATATCCCACCCTGACTCAAAAGTTTTTAATCAAGCAGACTCAGGAAGCAGAGGATAATATTATCTACGGCACTGCATTTAATCTTTGCGACAGACTTTTTGATATATCATACGGCAAAAACATTGTAGAATAGACGTTAAAATCATTAGGGCTGATTTTGATTTTGTCAGTATTCAGACTTTTAGAAATAACAACTAAACAAAAAAGCAGGCTCAATGCTGAGCCTGTTTTTCTATCCATAAATTCTATCAACATTTATAACCGCTTTATAGCGATTATCAACCTCAGCAAGAAGTACAGCTATATCGCTTGCTACATCCTTTTTCCCGTCCAAAAGGTCTTGCGGAGTTTCCAAATCAAATATCAAATTTATCCTGTTTTCGCCGTCGGTCATACGAAAATCGTGAATATTCAGCCTTTCGTCATAGCTTTTAATCACCGCTATAACCTGTGCTTTAATCATATTTGTTCTTTCACAATCTACTGCCACAGGGTCCATATGTATGACCATATGTATTCCCGTTTCCTCTGTAATTTTGTGTTCAAGTGCATCTATTATCTCGTGTATGCGTACAATATCGTAATCATCGGGCACTTCTGCGTGAACAGAAGCAAACGCACGTCCCGGTCCGTAATCGTGTACCACTAAATCGTGTACACCGCATATCCCCTCGCCGCTTAAAACCATTTCATTTATTTTCTGTACCGTTTCCTTTTCGGGCGGTTTTCCAAGCAGCAGACCTATAGTATCCATTGCTACGCCAAAGCCTGTGCGGATTATCAGTAATGATACCAAAAGTCCGATTATTCCGTCTATGACCGGCAGCTCAAAAAGCTTCGCTGTTACCGATGCAATAATAATTGCAAGAGTTGCAAAGACATCGCTTATACTGTCCTTTGCACTTGCAAGAAGTACCGATGAATTGATTTTCTCTCCGAGGTACTTATTATAGCTATACATCCAGACCTTAACAAGAACCGACAGCAGCAAAATCACCGTCATTACCGGAGTAAGCAACATCACCGACGGCTCTGCAATCTTGCCAACCGAACCTTTTAAAAGCTCAAAGCCCAGTATCATAGTTATAAATGCAACTATAAGCGATGCAACATACTCCGACCTCCCGTGTCCGAAAGGATGCTCACTGTCAGGGCGACGGTTACTGAGCTTTGCACCGAAAAGTGCCACCAAAGATGAGCCGCAATCGGACAGATTATTAAAGGAATCTGAAACTATTGCTATACTTCCTGAAACCAAACCGATAATAAGCTTTAAGAGAAACAACAGAATATTACATACAATCCCCAGTGCACCACCCAAAACACCATACCGTTCACGGACATTCGGTAATGATGTATTCTCGCTGTCAGGGATAAATCTTTTAACCAAAAGCTTTATCAAACTTATCACACCTCTACATTATAATACAACCGATTAGTTTCTAATCGGTTGTATTTTTATTATATTCCAAATATTTAGTTTATGCAACAGACTATGCCTTTTTGTACGAGCCTAAGAACTTATAAAAATCGGTATGCGAACGAATTTTATTGAGTGCAAAAAAGATTGTCGCGTCATCAATATTTCCATCAATATCAATAAAGAATATATACTTACCAAGCTCTTTCTTAACAGGTCTTGACTCAATTTTTATCATATTGATTTTTGAGTCTTTAAAGGTTTCCAAAGCTGCCCACAAGCTTCCCGGACGGTTGTCAAGGGTAAATGCAATTGAAGTTTTGTCAAACTCTGTTACCACCTGTGTAGGAGCTTTTTCAACTACTACAAAACGTGTGGAATTATTTCTGTCGTCTGCACAATCGGGCAGGAGTATTTCCAAATCATACATTTCCGCAAGAGATTTAGGTCCGATTACCGCATACGGCTCATCTGTTGCCGCTACCTTAGCAGCAGCCGCAGCAGTTGAGTCGGTATATTCAATCGGTTTTCCCAAAAATTCTCTCTCAATCATATGTGCACATTGAGATATAGCCTGCGTATGCGACATAAGCTTGGTGATATCCTCCATTTTTGTGCCTTTTTTAACCATAAGATTCTGACAAACTCTAAGCACATACTCACCCGTTATGTACATATCAACATCAAACGCAAGCGTGTCAAGAGTCATATTAACGCTGCCCTCAATAGAATTTTCAATAGGCACAATAGCCTTTTCAACCTCGCCTCTCGATGTCGCCATAATAAGTGAATAAATTGAGCTGTATGCACAAAGCTGTGTGTTTTCGCCATAATTTTCCAGAGCTGCAAGGTGCGAAAATGTTCCCTGCGGTCCTAAATAACCTATCACAGCTTTTTGCCGACTGCGTCGGCTATCGGTTTTAGTTTGCTCATTAAGTCTGCAAAATGCTCAGGTGTCAGCGATTGCTCACCGTCTGACATTGCAGTTTCGGGGCTTTGATGCACCTCTATCATAAGACCGTCTGCACCGGCAGCAACAGCTCCCAAAGAGAGAGCATTAACATATTTATATGTACCTGACGCATGAGATGGATCTGCAATTATAGGAAGATGCGAAAGCTCCTTTGTAACAGGGATTGCGGAGAGGTCAAAGGTATTTCTTGTAGACGGCTCAAAGGTTCTTATTCCCCTTTCGCAAAGTACTACATTTTCGTTCCCCTCAGACATAATATACTCTGCCGCCATCAACCATTCTTCAATGGTAGAAGATAAACCGCGTTTTAAAAGTATCGGCTTATTATGCTTTCCCACTTCTCTCAAAAGCTTAAAATTCTGCATATTCCTTGCACCAATCTGCAACATATCTGCATAAGATGCTACCATATCAACGTCTCTGGGGTCTAAAACCTCGGTACAAATCGGAAGCCCCGTTTCATCACCCGCTCTGCGCATAATTTTAAGTCCCTCTTCCTCGAGACCAGCAAAGGAATAGGGTGATGACCTCGGCTTAAAAGCACCGCCTCTTAAGATGGTAGCCCCTTTCTCCTTTACCTTACTGGCAACATAGGAGAACTGTTCCTGACTTTCAATAGCACAAGGCCCTGCCATCACAGCAATCTGCTCACCGCCAATAGTGGTATTACCAACGGCAATTACGCTCTGTTCCTTCTGCAGCTCTCTTCCTGCAAGCTTATATGGCTTCATAATGGGAACAATGTTCTCAACACCATTCATCATCAGAAGCTGATTCATACTAAGTCTGCGCTTGTCGCCGATAGCGCCTATTACAGTCTTTGTTTCGCCATATATTGGATGCGTCTGAAACCCGAAATCGGCAAGACGACGTTCCATCGCCTCTATATCCGCCTTCGTTGCGTTATTACGCATTATTATAATCATAAAAACCGTCCTCTCCTTAAAAGGATAGGGATATTTTATCACCAAATTCAAGAATAATCAATTACTTTTAAGTAAAAAGTTCATAATTATGCTATTTTATCCTGATATAATATGCTCTAATACTATTTGCAACCGTAATTACACACAAGCCAACATCAGCAAAAATTGCAGGCCACATACCACCCGCACCAAGTGCAGAAATCAGCATAACCGCAAATTTTATCCCTATTGACAATAAGATGTTCTGTTTTGTGATTTGCATAACCTTGCGTGAGAGCTTTATAGCGGTAGGTATGTGCATAAGCTCATCTCCCATTACCACTACATCTGCCGCCTCAATTGCAGCATCAGAGCCAATACCGCCCATAGCCGCTCCAACCGATGCTACAGCTAATGCCGGTGCATCATTTATTCCATCGCCTACAAACAGTACCTTTCCTTTATCGAGGAGTTTTGTTATATGCTCCGCCTTATCCTGTGGCATCAGCTCAGCATATGCTTCATCTATTTTGACCGATTTTGCTACGTCAAGTACCGCTTGCCTGTTATCGCCGCTGAGGATTACCGACGAAATTCCGATTTCTAAAAGCTCCTTGACCGCAGGCTTAGAAGTGGGTTTTATATCATCCCCAAAGCCGATGTATCCAAGACACTTTCCGTCAGCGGCAATATAAATCGCACTGCCTCTGCTGCAGTTTGTAATCTCAATCCCCTCTTCCGCAAAAAGCTTTTCACTTCCCACAATAATATTTCTTCCGTCTATTACCGCCTTTACACCTCGTGCAGAAAGCTCAGTTATTTTAGAAATCCTGCTTCGGTCAATTTCTCTGGCGTATTCTGTCTTTACCGCTACTGCAATAGGATGCTTTGAATCACACTCTGCGTATGCCGCAAGCTCCAAAACCTCCGCCTTCGAGCCATTTACACGTATTTCTGTAAGCTTTGGAATACCAACAGTAACCGTCCCCGTTTTATCAAAGGCAACCGTTTTGACCTTTGATAGATTTTCGAGTGCAAGACCGTTTTTTATAAGTATTCCCATTTTCGACGCACCGCCTATTCCCGCAAAGAACGTAAGCGGGACAGAAACCACCAATGCACACGGACACGAAATTACAAGAAAGCTCAATGCTCTGTAAACCCACACAGAAAAACTGCCAATGTTAAAAAGCGGGGGCAAGACTGCAACTATAGCCGCAAGAATTACTACAATCGGAGTATAAATTTTAGCAAAAGATGTGATAAACCGTTCTGCACCTGATTTCTTTTCGTTTGCTTCCTCCGCAAGATGGAGTATCCTCGAAAGCATAGTATCGCCAAATTCCTTTTGCGTTTCAATTTCCAGACTTCCGTCTGTGCTTATCATTCCAGCAAAGACCTCGTCGCCAACCTCGGCATATCTTGGCAGACTTTCACCTGTAAGTGATGATGTATCTATCATAGCAGTACCTTTTTTTATAACTCCGTCAACAGCTATCCTCTCGCCTGCTCCAACTAAAACCACCGTTCCTACTTCTATCTCACGACAATTTACAGTCCTTTCTCCATCCCCTGTCAATATCCTTGCAGTATCAGGGCGGACATCGGTAAGAGCCGCAATGGAGCTTCTGGTCTTTTCTACCGCATTCTCAGTCAAAATCTCACCTATCTGATAGAACATCATAACAGCCGCAGCCTCAATCTGTTCTCCCAAATAAAAAGCTCCCAACGCTGCAACCGTCATCAAAAAGTTTTCATCAAGAGGCTTTCTCTTTATAAGATTTTTAACCGCTCTTAAAAGCACATCATATCCAAGAACAAGATATGCCGCCACAAATAATATAAACTCCGCTATACCACTCGAAACAATACCTGCAACGGCAAAGAGAGCGCCCACCACCAGCCTTATTCCAAGCATTTTGGTATTACGTTCACTTCCACACGAGCAACTGTGCGTGTGATTATGCCCCTCGTGACAATGTCTGCATCCGCAATCAGACATAATATATACCTCCGTTTATTTAAACATTTGAACAATCGTTCATATGTTTATTGTACTATCTTTCCCTTATTTTGTCAACCAAATTAACTAAAAAATATGAATAAAAAATAAAATCTTCATTTAAATAGTTGCAAAGTTTCGCATAATATAGTAAAATATATTGTGATTTGGTATGCTCTATTTAAAAAAGCATTATAAGGAAGGTATAATATATGCGAATAATTGCAGCAACTAAGAACAAGGGAAAGATACGTGAGATTGCCGAAATTTTAGGCGAGCTTGGAATTGAGGTTATTTCTCAGGCTGATGCCGGCATTGACGTGGAGATTATTGAATCGGGTACCACCTTTGCCGAGAACGCAAGAATAAAGGCAGAGGCGGTTTCTCTTCTTTGCAACGATGCAGTTCTTGCCGATGATTCAGGGCTTTGTGTAGAGGCTTTAGACGGCGCACCGGGAGTTTTTTCAGCAAGATACTCAGGCGAACACGCAACCGACTCTCAAAACACACAAAAGCTCCTTAATAATTTAGCAGGAGAAATTAAAAGAGATGCTTATTTTGAATCGGCAATAGTTCTCATCTTCCCCGACGGACGTGAGCTTTGTACGAGCGGACGTGTTACGGGCAGAATTACAACTGAGCCCTTCGGCGGTGGCGGATTTGGCTATGACCCTGTATTTTTCTGTACGGAGCTTGGCAAAACCTTTGGCGAAGCAACCGACGAGGAGAAAAACAAGGTGAGCCACAGAGCAAGAGCACTACAAGAGTTGTTTGAACTATTAAAAACAGAATAAATAATTTAATTTGCGAAAGGGAATTTGAAATGGACGTTTTTTGCGAGCACCTCGTTGCTAAGAAAAAGGACATACTTGACTATTTTTTGATATTTGCAATTGCAGGAACAGCACTTGTTTTAACATACATACTGATGATGTTTTCACAGTTTGCAAGCATCGTGTTATTGCTTATTTTTGGTTGCTGGTGGGGTGCGGTACAGCTTATCAAAGGACGCAGTATTGAATATGAATACATTCTTACCAACAGCGAGCTTGACATCGACAGAATTGTTGCAAAAAGCCGCAGAAAGAGAGTTTGCTCACTTGACTTTAAGCAGATAGAGCTTTGCGCAAGCGTGTCTGACCCGACCTTTGCTAGTGTCTACAATAACCCCGGCAAGAAAACAGTTAAAAACTTTGCCGGCGACATAAATGCAGACAATGTTTACTTTGTAGATTACTCAGACGACACACAGCAGATGCGTGTTATCTTCCAGCCCAGCAAGCGTATGCTTGATAGCATAAAGAAAGCTAATATGCGTTTTGTTAATGTAAAAGAGGGAGACTTATGATATTGGGAGTCGGCTGTGATATAATTGAAATCAGCCGTATCGAAAAGGCAATGAAGAAGGAAAATTTTCTTACCCATTGCTTTACCGACAGGGAAATTGAGTATTTTAAATCCAAACATAACCGCGCCGAGTCAATAGCTGCAGGATTTGCCGCAAAAGAGGCGGTCTCAAAAGCACTCGGCACAGGTATTTCAGGGTTTTCTCTTACGGATATTGAAATACTGCATCAGGAAAACGGCAAACCTTATGTTAATTTATCGGGCGGTGCTGCAAAAATAGCAGACAACCTTGCGGGGAAAGTGAGCATAAGTATGTCGCATTCTGAAAATATGGCAATGGCTTATGCAGTGTTGGACTCTTTTTAAAATATAAGGGGTGGTAATATGGAACGCAAGTCGGTTAATATCGGTGCACCGCATATTTGCACCGCTGCTGAAATGCGGACTCTTGACAGAATGTCTATGGAAGCTGTCGGTATAGACGGCTTGGTTCTTATGGAGAATGCTGCGCTCTCTTGCGTAGGTGTTATTGATGACCGTTTTGATATTAAAAATACAAGCTTTGCTGTATTTTGCGGCAAGGGAAATAACGGTGGCGATGGCTTTGCAATAGCCCGCCACCTTTTTAACAAAGGTGCAGAGGTTGTAGTATATCTGACCTCAGGCTCTGCCTTTGAAGGCGATGCCCTTGCCAATTACCGTATTATACGTTCTTTGGGTGTTACCATAATTGAACTTGATAATATCGAGTATTTAAAAGGCTTTATTAAAAGTGCCGACTGTGTTATTGACGCAATCTTAGGCACAGGAATATCAGGCGCACCACATGGTATGGCTGCATATGCCATTGAGGCAATAAATGAGTATTCAAAATTTGTAATTTCGATAGATGTTCCCTCCGGAATAAATTCCGACAACGGCGATGTAAGAGGTGATGCTGTAAAGGCCGACGTTACCGTAACCTTTGCCGCATATAAAAGAGGACTGTTCCTCTACCCTGCTGCCGATTATACAGGCGAAATAATTTTAAAAGACATTTCAATTCCTCAATTTATAACCGATACTAACGGCGGAAGATGCTTCCTTTCTACATACGAGGGTGTAAAAAATGTATACCCGAAAAGAAAGGACAATTCCCACAAGGGCGATTACGGTAAGATTATGATAATAGGCGGCTCTGTCGGAATGGCAGGAGCCGTGGCAATGTCTGCAAAAGCAGCTTTAAGATGCGGAGCGGGTTTGATAACCGCCGCCGTACCCACTTCAATAAACAACATTATTCAGGAAAAGATAGACGAAGTAATGACAATCCCCCTTCCCGAAGACGGCGGGCGAATTTCAAAAAGTGCTGCCGAACGTTTGGCAAGACGTGCTAATGTTTGTGATGCAGTTTTGTTTGGGCCCGGACTTGGCAGAAGTGATGGCTTGGTAGAATTTACAGCGGGTTTTCTTCCACTTTTGACCGTTCCGACAGTTATTGATGCGGACGGCTTATATGCTGTATCAAAGCTTCCCGAGCTACTGCAAAAATGCCGCGCTGAGATTATTATGACACCTCATTCGCACGAAATGGGCTACCTCACCGGAAATAGTGCAGAAGATGTGGAAAAGGACAGATTTTCCATCGCATCAGACTACTCTTCAAAAAACGGAATAACACTAATTCTTAAAGGTCATCATACTATAATAACAGCACCTGACGGAGATAGCAGCGTTAATACAACCGGCAACTCCGGTATGGCAGGTGCAGGAAGCGGCGATGTGCTGTCAGGCATAGTAACAGTGCTTGTCGCAAGGGGTATGCTGCCGTATGACGCAGCAGTAAGCGCAGTATATCTGCACGGCTTGGCAGGTGATTTTGCGGCTGAAAAGCTCGGAAAAGATGCTATGTGTGCAGGGGATATCATAAACGCTCTACCCCATATATTACCTGTGGAAAATTAAACTGAGATATGCTATAATAAGAGAGGAATTGACACTACATTGAACAGAACATGGGCAGAAATCAATCTTGACGCCTTGGCGTTTAATATGCGTTCAATACGCAACACAACTAAAGACACTGCAATGATAACAGCCGTAGTAAAGGCAGACGCCTACGGACACGGCGTATGCGAGGTTTCAAAAGTTTTGCTTGAAAACGGAGCAGACCGTTTAGCCGTTGCCTGCCTTGCTGAAGCCAAGCAGCTAAGACGTGCAGGCTTTGATGTGCCGATACTTATTTTAGGCGCAACCGAGCTATTTGAGGCTGAGGAGTTAGTGAATAATGATATTATTGCCGCCTGTTTTTCATATCAGTCGGCAAAAGCTCTCTCCGATGCTGCAAAAAATCTGAACAAAACCGCAAAAATACACATAAAGCTTGATACAGGTATGAGCAGGATAGGTTTTGTAGCCGGTGAAAATGATGATTTGGCAACAAAGGAAATAAAAGAAATTTCTAAGCTTGATAATATAGAAATAGAGGGGATATTTTCCCATTTTTCAACCTCAGACGAGGCGGACAGCAGCTACACAATGCGTCAGCTGGACGTGTTTTTGAAGTTCTGCGACCGTCTTGAAGCAGAAGGAATATCCATTCCCATTCGACACATAGCCAATTCTGCCGCTATAATATCATACCCCGAAACACATCTTGATATGGTTCGTGCAGGTATTGTTTTGTATGGACTTTACCCGTCAGATGCCGTTGACAAGTCAAAGATGCCTTTAATCCCTGTTATGTCATTAAAATCACGCATAACAATGGTCAAGGAAAAGCAGGCAGGCTGGGGTGTTAGCTATGGCAAGGATTACATAACCGAGGGCATTACAAAAATCGCAACCGTGCCAGTTGGTTATGCAGACGGATACACTCGAAATATTGCTAAAAATGGCAAAATTTTGTTAAATGACGGAACAGAGGCGAAAATTATAGGAAGAATTTGTATGGACCAATGTATGATTGACGTTACAAATGTCAATAATATCAATGCAGGTGATGAAGTAACACTCTTCGCAGCGGAAAAAATTACAGCAGATGATATAGCTAAATGGTCCGATACAATCAATTACGAAGTAGTCTGTCTGGTTTCAAAGCGTATCCCGAGAGTTTATATTGAGGGAGAAAAAACAATTTCCGCTCGAAATTATATTGACGAGCTTTTATGAAATAATCAAACGGGGGGCTTGGTTGCTTTGTTACAGCTAAAACGCAGCGCACTGCATTGCAAAATCAGCAAAAAGCGGCTCCAGTCATTGAGAAAGAGAGTCTGCCTCGTACGTGGCTACAGGCAAATGGCGGCTCTTAACAGTTTTCTTGCAGAGGAGTCGATTACATCTGATAATGATGCGCTGACGGCAGGAGAGCAAAAACTGACGGAGTGTGAATGAAGTGATTGTAAAAAGAGGAGATATTTATTACGCCGACTTAAGTCCCGTTGTTGGCAGTGAGCAGGGTGGTGTACGTCCGGTGCTCATAGTCCAGAACGACGTCGGGAATAAATACAGCCCAACAGTTATCGCAGCGGCTATTACGTCGCAGATTAACAAAGCGAAGATGCCCACTCACATCGAATTGCCGGCATCAGAGTATGGTCTTTACCGCGATTCTGTAATACTGTTGGAGCAAGTCAGAACAATCGACAAAAAAAGACTCAGAGAACGTATTGCACACCTTGATAGCCCGCTGATGCAACAGGTTAACGATGCTCTGGGTATAAGCTTTGGTTTGGGAAGCTTTTGATAGATATTACATATCAGAGCTTCGTTTATTAATGAAACAAAGGGTGAACGAAATTTCGTTCACCCTTTTTACTTTAAGCACAGCCAATGCTTTTTAGGCCCAAGGTCAAGTCTTATCGACTTTTCTTCAATAATTTATCAATCAATAACAGACTTACAATGCACAAAACGTTTTGTGTCAATCTCCTTTATAAGATTTATCATTTCGTAGAAATTTATTAAATTCGCTTAGGAGTTTATCTTATAATTTCAAACTGCTCATCAGGGGCAAGGTCAACTACTGTACAGTCATTTGCATATGTACATTCGGGAAGAATAATCATTGCAGTAAGACTGTCGTTATTTGCCGGCAACGGTGCTAAGTGCCAGATTGCTGCATTCATTTTAACAAGCGTATGTTTCGGCACAAGAAAAGCCTTAGCATAATCGGTTACTACCGCACCTGCCGACGCAGGAGCACAATGCAATATCATATCATCGTCAAGCGGAAGAATCATTTCCCAGGTAGTAGTATGGTATTCCTGCTGTTTTATTACCATTCTTTCAGGCTTTTTAACAACAATCGGAGAATATCCTACTCTGTGGTTACTGTCAGCTATAACTCTGTCCGGGAAAAATTTATGTATTTCTCCGCAAAGCGGATAGCCCTCCGGCTTGTCCATTACATAAAACTGCCCGAACGGTGCAAATTCCTCGTGTGTTAATTCCTGTACTTTAATCGTTTTCATAAATATTCACCTTTCTCTGTTTTATAGATATATTTTTTATAAAGACTTTATAACCAGTATAACACGGTATACCATATTTTTCAATCAGAATATAAATATTTCACCTTTTAATAAAGCTATTGTTTTTCATAAAGCTTTTTGATATAATACCGTTAATACAGGAGGAGGTGCTACGCTTGAAGTCAAAAAGAAAACAAATTCTAAGAGATATTTTAGTTACTGCAGTTATCCTTATCGCAACCTTCTTTACGAGTCTTGTCATACATAACATATATGACGATACTATTATACCGCTATTCTTTGTTCTGGCAGTATTTCTTATTGCTCTTACAACGGAAGGCTACGTATACGGGCTCATTTCCGTACCGTTTTGTATTCTTGCGGTAAATTTTGCCTTTACATTCCCGTTTTTTGCATTCGATTTTACAATGCCCGCAAACATAGTATCCGCTGTAATTATGGGCTTTGTAACCTTTGTAACAAGTACACTTACCACCAAATTAAAGCAAAACGAAAATGCACGAATAACCGCAGAACGTGAAAAAATGCGTGCCGACCTCCTAAGAGCTATTTCCCACGATTTAAGAACACCACTCACGGCAATTTACGGTGCAAGCTCCACTATAATCGATAACTACGACACTCTTTCCGATGAAATGAAGACCGACATTTTAGTAGGTATATCCGAGGATTCGCAGTGGCTTATAAGAATGGTTGAAAACCTCTTATCCGTTACCAAAATAGACAGCAACAACCTTGAGCTTATAAAATCCGAGGTAGTGCTTGAAGAGCTTGTTGACACAGTTCTTACTAAGTTTCGAAAAAACTATCCCGAGCAAGCGGTTGAGTTATCTATGCCCGATGACTTTATAATTATCCTTGCCGATGCAATTCTAATCGAGCAGGTTTTGATAAATCTACTCGGCAACGCAGTAGAACACGCAAAAGGTATGACAGCCCTTAAGCTTAACATATATACCGATGAGCAAAAGGTCATATTCGAGGTCGAAGATGACGGCTGCGGCATAGAAAAACGCAAGCTTAAAGATATATTTTCCGGCTGTTATTCGTCAGAAGCAATCCCACAAGACAACAAAAAACGTTGTATGGGCATCGGACTTTCTGTATGCTCTGCAATCATAAAGGCTCACGGCGGCGAAATAAATGCACAGGAAGCAAAATCAGGCGGAATGATTTTTAAATTTTCACTTGATATGCAGGAGGGAATGTATGAATAATAAATACAAAATACTTATAATAGAAGATGATGCGAACATAACAAGATTCGTCTCGGCACTTCTTGAAGCAAATAATTATCAGGTGCTTAACGCATCCTCAGTTAAAGAGGGGCTGATGCTCTTCGCCTCGCATATCCCCGATTTAATTATTCTCGATTTGGGACTTCCCGACCTTGACGGAACAGAATTTTTGAAAGAAATTCGCACCACATCCTCCGCCCCTGTGATTGTGCTTTCAGCCAGAACAAGCGAACGAGACAAGGTCATGGCTCTTGATATGGGAGCAAACGACTATGTTATCAAGCCTTTCGGCTCTGCAGAGCTTATGGCCCGAATTAGATGTATTTTAAGAACAAGCCGCAGGAGCTCTGATTACGGTCTCCTGCACGGCGGCAGATTCGAAACAGGCCCTCTTATAATTGACTATGATTCAAGAAAGGTGTTTTTTGAGAAAGCGGAAATAAAGCTTACCCAAACAGAGTTTAATATAATGGCATATCTTTCTGAACATTTTGGCAAGGTTCTTACATATTCTGCTATAATCCGTGAAATATGGGGTTATTCCGATTCCGGCAGTACCAAAAAGCTACAGGTAAATATGGCAAACATCCGCAAAAAGCTTAACCTGAAGCCCGGCGAAAACAAGTACATATCCAATGAACTTGGAGTCGGTTACAGAATGCACAACGACAACGAATAAGCAACGCCTTAAATCAGCATTTTGCTGTTTTTAAGGCTTTTTTCATATTTATACTAATCTTTACCGCATCTTTACCGCAAGGATGATATAATGATTTTTGTAGGAAAACACAAGCGATAAAAGAAAGGAATGAATGTATGAGTTTTTTTGATGTATTGACACTAATTGGCGGATTATGCCTGTTCCTATTTGGTATGAATATTATGGGTGATGCACTTGAGCGCCGTGCGGGTGATAAGCTGAGTGCAATAATAGGCAAGCTTACAACAAATAAGCTGGCAGGCTTTTTAACCGGCCTTGGCGTTACAGCTATTATTCAAAGCTCATCCGCAACAACAGTAATGGTTGTCGGCTTTGTAAACTCAGGTCTTATGACCCTGAAACAGTCGATAAGTGTAATTATGGGCGCAAACATCGGCACAACAGTAACCGCCTGGATTTTGAGCCTTGGTGGAATTGAGAGCAGTAACTTCTTTGTTCAGCTCTTTAAGCCAACCTCGTTTACTCCAATACTTGCCCTCATCGGTATAATTTTCTATATGTTCTGCAAAACCAACAAAAAAAAGGATACAGGAACAATTCTTCTTGGCTTTGCGGTATTAATGTTCGGTATGGACATAATGTCCGGTGCAGTTTCGGGGCTTAGTGATGTACCCGAATTCAGGCAAATGTTTATAATGTTCAAAAACCCGATTCTTGGTGTAATTGCCGGGGCTGTGCTTACTGCAATAATTCAGTCAAGCTCTGCTTCTGTCGGTATTCTTCAGGCACTTACCGTAACAGGACAGATTTCTTATGGTGCTGCCTTCCCCATTATAATGGGACAGAATATTGGTACCTGTATAACTGCAATTCTTTCATCATTCGGTACTAACAGAAACGCAAAACGAGTTGCACTTGCACATCTTTTCTTCAATATTATAGGAACTGTTGTCCTGATGACTGTTTTGTATATTGTAAAAGGCATCTTCGCCCCTGCAATACTAGACCAGTCCGCAACCCACTTCGGCATTGCAGTTTCACATTCTCTCTTTAATGTAGTGTGTACGTCAATTCTTCTGCCAATGTCAGGATTACTCGAAAAGCTCGTATGCAAGGTCGTGCCTGACAGCGAGATTAAAGAAGAAAAGACCGAATTGGACGAACGACTTCTTCTCACTCCGGCAGTTGCTCTTGATACCTGTCGCAAGTATGCAATTGATATGGCAAAATGTGCAGTCAGTGCATTAAAGGACGGAATATACGTTCTCTTTGACTACAAGGCGGCAGTAGCAGAGGAAATCCGTTACAAAGAGGAAAAGACAGACCATTACGAAGATATTATAGGAAACTATCTGGTAAAGCTTTCTTCGCATCGCATTAACGAGGACGAAAGTGCTGAGGCAGCAAGACTGTTGCATTTGATAGGCGATTTTGAAAGAATTTCCGACCACAGCGTAAATATTTTAGAGTCTGCCGAGGAGCTTCGAGATAAGGGCATCAAATTCTCCGACAATGCAAAAGCCGAACTGGCAGTGCTTACAGATGCGGTAAAGGAAATTACTGAGCTTGCGCTGTCTGCCTTTGAAAACAACAACCTTTCTTCTGCACTTGACATAGAGCCTTTAGAAGAGCTTATAGACCATTTGAAAGAAAAGCTAAGAGCAAACCACATTGTAAGACTGCAACAGGGAGATTGTACAATAGATGTTGGCTTTATATGGTCCGACCTTCTTACAAATCTCGAGAGAACAGCCGACCATTGCTCAAACATTGCAAGCTGTATTATAGAAACCTCCCATCACAACCTGAATATGCACGAGGGTGTCAGACTCATCAAATCTGACAGTGATGAGTTCAAGAACAAGTATTCTTTCTACAAAGATAAGTATCAGCTTTCAACAAAAAAATAAACTGTAACACTTTTCTATTATTAGTTAAAAAATTAAGGGAACGCAAAATGCGTTCCCTGTTTTAACCTTCAATGGAGCTGGTGAAGGGAATCGAACCCCCAACCTGCGGTTTACGATACCGCTGCTCTACCATTGAGCCACACCAGCATATAATCCGCACAGGGAAAACTCACCTGTGCGGATATTTTTCAGTATTTAAGATAACAATGCTTTTGCTATCTCATTTATGCGTCTGCCATCAGCTCTGCCCTTTGTTTTAGGCATAACCGCAGCCATGACCTTGCCCATATCCTTAACGGATACTGCACCAACTTCAGCCACCGCAGCTTTTACAATTGCGGCAAGCTCGTCATCGGAAAGCTGTTCAGGCAAGTATTCCATCAAAAAACCAATTTCTGCCTTAAGTTCGGCGATTAAATCGCTTCTTCCGCTCTTTTCGTAATCGGGAAGTGAATCCTTCCTCTGCTTTAACTGCTTTGCAATTACTTCAAGAACACCTTCATCATCAAGAGTGATTAGCTTGTCTTTTTCGATTTGAAGAACACCAGCGCGAATCATCTGAACAACATTCTTACGCACGGTGTCTTTATCCTTCATAGCAGTTTTTAAATCCTGCGCCAATCTATCTTTAAGACTCATATTTACACCTAATTAAAACTTTCTCTTACGAGCAGCCTCTGACTTCTTCTTACGCTTTACGCTCGGCTTTTCATAATGCTCGCGCTTTCTTATCTCAGACATAACGCCCGACTTCGCACACTGTCTTTTGAAACGGCGAAGAGCGCTATCCAAAGACTCGTTGTCTTTTACACGAATTTCTGACATCTGTTTCCCTCCCTCCGGCAAAACAATTTCCGGCTGTTTAATGGAAAAACTATCCTTATCTCAAGTGATAGTGCCACAACAAATATTATACCTCATTTTACATCTCTGTGTCAAGTTTTTTACGAAAAAATTTTGATATTTATGAAAATACATCCAATAATTCTACAAATTTATTAAAAAAAGCTTGACATACAATTAAAACAAGTGTATAATGTTTAAGTATCCGCATTGAGTAAGGTTGTAAATCTGCCAGACGGCAGTACCTACGAGGGCGCGACTTCATAATAATAAGGAGGTGTAACACAATGTATGCAGTAATCGTTACAGGCGGAAAGCAGTACAAGGTTTCTGAGGGTGACACACTCTTCGTTGAGAAGCTTGAGGCTCAGGAGGGCGAGGTTGTTACTTTCGATACAGTTCTTGCTGTTTCCGACGGAGATGCTCTTACAATCGGCGAGCCGACAGTTGACGGCGCAAAGGTAACTGCCAAGGTAGTTAAGCAGGGTAAGGCTAAGAAAATCTACGTCTTCAAGATGAAGAGAAAGAAGAACGAGAGAAGCAAGAAGGGTCATAGACAGCCCTACACTAAGGTTGTAATCGAGACAATCAACAAATAATTTTTCATAAATATATCGGAAAGCTGAGGTGTTTTTAATGGCTCATAAAAAAGGTATGGGAAGTACCAAAAACGGTCGTGACAGCGAATCGAAAAGACTTGGCGTAAAGCGCGCTGACGGTCAGAAGGTTTTAGCCGGCAGTATTTTGGTAAGACAGAGAGGCACAAAAATTCATCCGGGTAACAACGTTGGCATTGGCAGCGATGATACACTTTTCGCTAAGATTGACGGTATAGTTAAGTTCGAGAGAAAAGGTAAGGATAAGAAGCAGTGCAGTGTTTACTCTGCTTAAGTTAAGCTATTTAAGGGGCGGCTTTGAGGGGTTTATTCCCTCGGGGCTGTCTTTTTTTGTCAAACGATTATGTTTTATTGGGCATACTTTTGTCATTTATGTATATTGACACATAAATCGACTTATTATATAATATATGGAAGATAATGTATAGGAGGATTATATTATGACTTTTGAACAGGCATTTTTAAAAATCAAAGCAAAGTTCGATAGCGCAGACCTCAGTAATCTCAAAAACGAGTTTGCCATTCAGGTCAATATGACCGACGAGGATTGTGGCGGCGCATTTTACATCCAGTTTACTGACGGTAAGTTATTTGTTGAACCTTATGATTACCGTGATAATACTGCAGATGTTACTTTGAACAGACAGGATTTTAACAAAATTCTTGACAAAAAGCTCTCTGTTGCAACAGCGCTCGAAAGCGGAAGACTTTACATCAATGGAAATGCGGAAGATTTCATTGCCTTAGCAGGTGTTGTAAAAGCACCCGAAAAGAAAACAGTAAAGAAAGCTGCTGCTCCAAAAAAATCCACTGCAAAGAACGCAGAAGCAAAGCCTGAACCTGAGAAGAAGGCAGTTAAACCAGCAACTAAAAAAGTGGTTAAAAAGGCTACCAAGTAAGGAAGCAGGACCAATGGTCCTGCTTTTTCTATTACAATTCGTCAAGCGACGCAAACTCATACCCCATCTCCCTCGCCTTATCAATAACTATCGGCAACGCCTCTGCATTATCGGCTGAAACTGCGTGCAAAAGTATAATCATACCGTTATGTAAATAGGGCATTATCTGACCCACTGCATAATCGCCGCCCTTTACATCGTCAGCTATCCAGTCCTTGTATGCAAAGCTCCAGAATACCGTCTTGTACCCTATATCCTCTGCAACCGCTAGAACACGTCTGCTATACTCTCCCTCGGGTGGCCGCATATATTTCATAGGTGCATCAAATTTTGCTTTAAATTTTTCTTCCAGGGCAGATATTTCTGCTGCAATATCTTCAGCAGAAGACAGCTTATGCAGATTTTTGTGTCCGATTGTGTGGTTTCCGACAATATGCCCATCTAAAACCATCCTTGCCACTAAATCCTCTGAACGCTCAAGATAATCGCCTGTAACAAAAAATGCTGCAGGAACATTTTTCTCCTTTAATGTATCAAGAATTTTGGCTGTATAGCCGTTTTCATACCCCTCATCAAAGGTGAGATATATCTTTTTTTCATCCGGACTACCCATATATACGCTATTATTTTCTGCAAGCATATCGCAAATATACTGTGGAACTTCAGGTGCTGAATTCTGTATTTTTTTAAGCCCCCATCCATACCCTTTATTCTCTATCACAGAATAATCACTGCCAGTTTTTATTACCTCATTTGCAGAGCATCCGCACAAAATCAAAGCCATTACAAAAGCAAATATTTTTTGCATCGCACTCTCCCCTTTCAGTTATATATATTCCGTTTACCCAAAAAACATCACACTTTTGTAATTAACAAACTGCTAAATAACAAAAAAAGCTGTTATGCTCTTTGCATAACAGCTTTATATTTTATTTTTTTACGCTCTTGTAAGTGTCATAACACCGTCAGCAATCTCTGCTGTGCAATCAAGTACATCTGTAAAGAAGCTTACAGGTACATATGTTACACCGCCTGCAGGAGTCTGTTCAGCAATAGGAGCTGATTCAAGCTGGAACGGAGTCATTCTTGCCTTGTTGTACACGTTTGTTCCAATCTGGAAGTTTACACCCATGGGAACTGTACCGATTGTTACTGCATTAAAATTGCTGTCCCAGTTAACTTCAAGACCAAGTGCCTCAGAAACTGCTCTTACAGGCAACATATCAACGCCTTCTTTTTCAACAATTTCAAACTTCTTATCGCCAACCATAGCCTCTGTTGCAGTTTCAGCAGGAAGAACCTCCTCAGGCATAGCACCTGCATCGCCGAGAACGATTACCTTCTCAGGAACTGCCATCGGGGGAATGCTTCTTGTTGTAATACCGTAGATGGCAATAATCTCCTTGCCGTCAATATCACCCTCAAAGCTGCTTCCGTCTTTATTAACTACATTTGCAGCGTCAACTGCAAGTGCAAGAGTGTTTGCTGCATTTACATATGTTTCTTCAGACTTTGTAAATACGTCTGCATCAGCCTGAAGCTCAGCTTCTGTGTCAATTACTATTGCATCGGGAGTGTAAACCGGCGGAAGTACCAACGGAGCCGGAGTATCCCAGCCAATAAATGCTGTGAAAGCTGCATCCTTTTCAATCTCTGCCTTTTCACCCTTCTCGTTTACAACAACAGTGTCATCAGACAGGATAAAGTGAATTTCATTTTCGTTCTCATCAATACCCTTAACGTATTTAACACCGTTCTCCTCGTAAAGCTCTGCACCTGTTACAACTGATTTTACAAACATCGGCTGAGCAACAGCAGTTTCTTCCTCATTAATAAGCATTATATCATACTCTGCAAGCTCCTGTGCCAATACTGTTGTTGATGCCATTGCGGCGGTAAGTAAAAATGTAATAATCTTTTTCATTTTAAATTTCCTTTCTTTTTATGTTTTTTTATCATTTTTGTTGTCCAACACCTATATAGACGACTACTTTTGAAAAAAGTTCCGTCTTTTACAAAAATTTTTATAATATTTTTTCATCATTGGATATATAATAATTCTGTATCAAACAAAGAAAGGACCATGGTATAATGAAAACTATTAAATTGATACTCGCTGCAACTATCGCAGCGGCTCTTATGACAGGCTGCGGCAGCAGAAACGACAACAGTGATATAACACCCACGCCGTCGTCAAGCCCAATGACAGATATGCAGCAAAACAACAATAACAATACATCTGATACTGCAAAGAGCGGTATGGATGATATGGGCGATGCTGCTAAGGACCTTACAGACGGCGCAGGCAATGCCGTGAAAGGTGCAGTTGACGGCGTTCAGAATGCAGTAGGCAGTATGACAGGCAACAACTAAACAAAAAAGTTCCGACAATTACTCTGTCGGAATTTTTTTAGATTTACTATCTATTATAAGTGTAACAGGACCGTTATTCAAAAGATCTACCTTCATATCTGCACCAAATACGCCGTGCTCAACTTTACCGAAGTTTTCTTTCACATATAATAAAAACTTTTCATACATCTCCTCAGCAAAATCAGGCTTACCCGCCTTGTCAAAGCTTGGTCTTTTTCCCTTCCTGCAATCGCCGTAAAGAGTGAACTGGCTTACAACAAGTACTTCTCCGCCTATATCGCTAACCGACAAATTCATTTTATCATTTTCATCACGGAAAATTCTAAGCCCTAATGCTTTGTCGGCAAGGTATTTAATATCTTCTTCAGTATCTCCGTCGGCAACACCTAAAAGTATAAGTATTCCCTCGCCAATCCTTCCTACCACCTCATTATCAACGGTAACAGACGCCCTGGATACTCTTTGTATTACTATTCTCATTATTTCTTCCTACTTTATTAAACTATAAAATTCATTTCTAAGCTCATGGTCGGTATCAAACAGACCTCTTATTGCTGCCGTTCTTGTTTTTGCACCTTTTGATCGGATGCCTCTTGCTGTCATACAGCTATGCTCGCCCTCGATAACAACTATCACATCGCTAGAGCCTGTAACCTTCATCATAATTTCTGCAATATCAGAGCCTAAGCGTTCCTGAAGCTGAAGCCTTTTAGCTGCCATATCGCAAATTCTGGCAACCTTCGAAAGTCCAATAACCTTTCCGCACGGAATATATCCAACGTGAACTCTCATATTATACATAAGTGCAAGGTGATGCTCGCAATAGGAAAAGACCTCTATATCCTTTACAACAACGAGGTCATTGTTTTCGGGCATTTCAAATGACTTATCAAACATTCCTGCAATTTCGTCATTAGTGTATCTCATTCCCTCAAAGACCTCAGAATACATTCTTGCAACTCTGTCGGGAGTTTCTTTAAGTCCTTCGCTATTTATATCGCCACCAAGCTCTCCTATAAGCTCCTTGACAAGCTCGGCTATACGTTTTTCATTAAATTCCTTTTTCACTTTTATACTCCTCTTTTGTCCGCGTCCCAAATCACTTTATGCAGTTGTAGCTGCAAATTCGCTTCTTCCAAAAGCGGCTCTTTTACAATTCTTTCCGCCAAAACCTGCAGGTCATATATGCCGTAAACTGCACCTATAAAAATTCTCGGCATAACATCATAAATGCGTTTCATTCGCTCTACCACTTCAAGCATCTTGTCAAAATCTTCATCACTGCCGACCACAAACTTTACAACATCCTGCGGCATAAGACTTTCAAAGTTACTCCAGAGCATTTTGTTCTCAACTCCGCTTGTAGGGAGCTTATAATCAATAGTAAAAAAGAGTTTATCCTCGTCGTGTATTCTTAAATCTCTCATAAACTCCATAATATCAGCCGCACCATTGGTTTCTATATTAACCTCATGCCCTCTTATAAGAAGCTCATCAGCAAGCTCAGCTATTCCGTCAGCGATAAGCGGCTCCCCGCCAGTTAAGGTTACATATTTTTTTATGTCCCTGTTTAATATGTCCCCAATCGACATTTCAGCATATTTACATTCTTCCTTTTCGCCGAAAAGTGCATAGAGTGTATCGCAGTAAGTGCATCTTAAATTACAGCCTGCCAAACGAATAAATGTGGCAGGGCTTCCTGCTCTTTTGCCCTCGCCCTCTATACTGTCAAAAATTTCTACTACCTTATACATAGTACACCGCCTTGTTGTTCTCGCTCTCCTCAACCTCTACCCGATAACAAAAAGGTGCAAGCTCCACCAAAATAAATTTTGCCATATTCTCAGCAGTTGGGTTAAAGTCAACCACGTCATTTATGACCTTATGGTCAAGCTTATCGGAAATTTTTCTTTTAATCTCGGTAAAGTCCATAATCATTCCGTTTTCATTAAGAGTATCACTTCTTAAAAATACAGTTACAATCCAGTTATGACCGTGAAGATTTGAGCATTTGGACTCATAGTTAAGCTTTAGCTTATGTGCCGCACTGATTTCAAGTCTTTTAATAACCTCGTACATTTAGTTTTCCTTCCTTTTCATATATTCGTCATAGCCTCTTTTTCTCAAGAAACACGCAGGACAATTACCGCAGCCCTCGCCCTTAATGCCGTTATAGCAGGTAAGAGTTTCGTTATATACAATATCAAGTATTCCAAGCTTGTCTGCAAGTTCCCATGTATCCGCCTTGTTAAGCCACATAAGCGGTGTGTGAATAACAAAATTATAGTCCATCGCAAGATTAAGTGTTACATTCAAAGACTTTACGAACATATCTCTACAGTCAGGATAACCTGAAAAGTCGGTTTCGCAGACACCGGTTACAAGCTCTGTCATACCGTGGGTCTTGGCATAAATTGCCGCATAGCTCAAAAAGAGCAGATTTCTTCCTTCAACAAAGCTGTTAGGCGGTGCGCCCTCCGGTTTTTCCTTTTCAACAGGAATATCATCACGTGTAAGTGAATTTGGCGAAAGCTGATTTATAATCGGTGTTTCAACTATCTCAAACTCAACACCAACATCAGCACATATTTTCTCTGCACAGACAAGCTCCGCCTTATGCCTTTGACCGTAATCAAAACCGATAGCCGCCGTATTCTCCTTGCCGTATCTCTCGATTGCCCAAAAAAGGCAGGTTGTAGAATCCTGTCCTCCCGACAGAACCACAAGTGCTTTTTTATCCATAAATCCGTCTCCTTATTTTATATCAAATGAACTAAACAATCTTTCCTCCGCAAGCTTTTCGTACTTAGTACCCTTTCTGCCATAGTTTGCAAAGGGATAAATCGCAATACCGCCTCTTGGTGTAAATACGCCCTTTACCTCAAGGTATTTAGGGTCCATAAGCTTTACAAGGTCTTTCATTATGATATTAACACAATCCTCGTGGAAATCGCCTCTGTTTCTGAAGCTGAAAAGATAAAGCTTTAAGCTTTTACTCTCTACCATTCTCTCGTCAGGGATATAGTTTATAACAATCTTAGCAAAGTCCGGCTGACCTGTAATCGGACAAAGCGATGTAAACTCAGGGCAGTTAAAGGTTACCATATAGTCATTATCCGGATGCTTATTGATAAAGGTTTCCAAAACCTCGGGTGCATAATCATCACGATAAACTGTTTTCTTATTTCCTAAAAGGGATAAGCCCTCTGTTTCCTTATCATTTCTCGGCATTTATACCACATCCTTATACAAACTTAAATATATCTTTATTCTTTGATTTTACTATTTCAACATCGGTATCCTTTAATACCTTTTCAAAAATATCAATCGACATTATCTCGGTAGGATAGTGTCCTGCATCTATCATCACAGCGCCAAGAGCCACTATATCCTGCGTTCTGTGATACTTAAGGTCGCCGGTTACTATCAGGTCTGCGCCCATCGAAACAGCCGTCGCCGCAATATCATCACTCGCACCCGAGCCTACTGCAACTCGTTTTACCTTCTTATCCAGATTGCCAGAAGCTCTTACAGGCGTATTAAGCTTCTCTTTAACAATCGCCGCAAACTCAGCGGCAGTCATTTCAGACGGCAAATCACCTATTCTGCCAAGTCCTGCACCTTCGGTATTGCTTTTTAATACAATCTCTGTGTTCTTAAGCTCAAAAAGCCTGGCGAGATAATCGTTCAAACCGCCTTTTGCGCAGTCAAGATTTGTGTGAGCGGCAAAGACCGCAATATCGTTTTCTATCAAATCGAGGAGCATCTTACCCTCAACTGTATCGTCGGTTATTCTGCTTATTCCGGAAAACATCATAGGATGATGCGAAACAATCATATCAACTCTTGCGTCAATTGCTTCGCTGACAACAAACGGTGTAACATCGAGTGTCAAGAGAAGCTTTTTTACCTCTTTGCTTCCTCTTCCAACAAGAAATCCGACATTGTCCCACCCCTCTGCACAAGAGGACGGAAATGCCTCTTCTATAAGAGTCTTAATCTCAGATGCTTTCATACTCATCCCTCCAGTTCCAAAACACGTTCAAGTAATTTCTTGTATCTGTCAATTTCAGCAAGGTCTTTCTCCTTTGCCTTTTTTAGTCCTGTTAGTATCTTTTCAAACTCACGTTTTTTCTTCGCAAGAAGCTTGGGAAACTTTTCGTGGTTATAAAGATATTCAGGCAAATGCAAGTCGAACTCATCCTTGTAATCAAAACCTTTTCCGGCTTTTGCGATAACTAAATTATATACCTTGAAGCCTTCGGTTGTAATATCCTCATCTATTATTTCATACCCATTTTTTGAAAGAAACTCCCTCAGTAAATCCTGAGAATTCATCGGCTGTAAAAGAAGCATATCTGCCGATTTTGCAACTGCTTCACCCTCCGTGAGAATAGTTACAATAAGTTCACCGCCCATTCCTGCAATAACTATTGTATCACATTCACCCTCACTAACAGGTGCAAGTCCGTTTCCGAGTCTTAGCTCAACCTTGTCCTCACAGTTATTGGCTTTCACATTATTTTCTGCCGCTGACAGAGGACCTTTATTTACATCTGTTGCAATAATTTTTTCTGCCTTGCCTGCAATCGCAAGCTGAACGGGGATATATGCGTGGTCAGTGCCAATATCTGCAACAGTGCTGCCGTTTATATGCGCTATTATCATATTAAGCCGTTTTGTCAGCATACATATTCCCCCTCTTTTATATAAAAACGGGAACGGGCTATCCCCCATTCCCGTCTCAGATTTTTTGTCTTCCGTCGATGGTTTCACGTCTGCGTCTTAAAAGACGCATATTTGTTTTAAACTCAAGCCCGACCGCATTATGCTCTATTAAATCAACAAGAGCAAAAAGTCCGTCCACATCAAAATCTGTTACCGACACTGTGAAAATCCTGTTATCAACAAGACGAATATACAAGATATCGCAGCGTTTCATAATCGCTTCAAGCCTTCGGTTTTCATCTGATATGCTGTTAAGCTTAGTGTCAAGGTCATAATTTTTGTACGTCCTTGATAAAAATCCCTTAGTCCCTATACCAAGGTCAGCAATCTCTGACAGCGGAATTTCGTGCATTACCGTCTTTGCAGGTACAAAATCTGCAAAGAATTTAGGTTTAAAATCTATCATATACGGGAAAAATCCGTTATCCCACATTCTTACAGACAACTTTTGCCCGTCGCAGATAATAAGCGGCGGGAATGTAGAATTGATTTTTATTACCGCATACATAACCCCAAGCAAACCTGCAACAAGATATGCCGCAGCAAAAAGATATGAACCATTTATCACACTTATTGCCGCAAGCATCAAACCGATAACCGATACCACGGCAACAAGTGCAATTTTTATTCCGTTCAATCTTTTTGTTCTTTGGGCAAGCTCTGCTTTTACAAGAATTGCCATAGGCTTATCCTCTTATTATAATATCTTCACGGGCAGGGCCGTTTGACACAATAGCAATAGGTACTTCTATCTGCTTTTCTACAAACTCGATATATTTACGGCAGTTTTCTGGGAGGTCTTCATACTTCCTGATACCTCGGATATCGCAATTCCAACCATCGAGAACCTCAAGTACCGGCTTTGCACGATTTAATTGACCTGTTGTCGGGAATGATCTTGTAACCTTGCCGTCTATTTCATAGCCAACGCAAACCGGAATTTTCTCCAGATAGCCAAGTACATCAAGAACAGTAAATGCAACTCTTGTTGTACCCTGTACCATACATCCGTATCTTGTTGCAACACAGTCGAACCAACCCATTCTTCTCGGTCTGCCTGTTGTTGCACCATACTCACCGCCGTCGCCGCCGCGGCGTCTTAATTCATCAGCCTCTTCGCCGAATATTTCTGATACGAATGCACCCGCACCAACTGCAGAAGAATAAGCCTTAACAACAGTTACGATATCCTTAATCTCATACGGTGGTATACAAGCACCAACTGCACCGTAACCTGCAAGTGTTGAAGATGATGTTGTAAATGGATATATTCCGAAATCAGGGTCCTTCAATGAGCCGAGCTGACCTTCGAGCAAAATATTCTTGCCTGACTTTATAGCCTCGTGCATATACTCAACTGTATTTACAACATAAGGAGCTACCATATCACGATACTCAAGAAGTGTGTTATAAAGCTCGTCTACATCAATTGTCGGCTTGTGGTAGATATGCTCTAATGTAAGGTTTTTAACCTCTAAAATATTCTTTACCTTCTCTTTGAGGTATTTCTCATCCTCAAAAAGCTCCCATACCTGAAAACCGATTTTAGCAAACTTATCTGAGAAGAACGGTGCAATACCAGACTTGGTTGAACCGAACTGTCTGTCGGAAAGTCTTTCCTCTTCATACTGGTCAAAGAGAACGTGATAAGGCATAACCACCTGTGCACGCTCCGATACCATCAGTTTTGGTGCGGGGACTCCTCGGTCAACAATCTCCTTCATCTCCTTAAAGAGTGCAGGGATATTGAGTGCTACACCGTTACCTATCATATTCACAACATTTTCGTTGAATGAGCCTGACGGGAGAAGATGCAAAGCGAACTTTCCGTAATCATTTATTATGGTATGACCGGCATTTGCACCGCCCTGAAATCTGATTACTACATCAGCGTCCTTTGCGAGCATATCGGTAATTTTACCCTTGCCCTCGTCGCCCCAGTTAGCTCCTACAATTGCTCTTACCATTTTGTCTCAGTCCTTTCAAAATTTACACATTTATCTCTACCGATACACCCAATAGCTCCTTATTCGCTTTAAGCATCGGCTTTACTGCTTCATTCAAGAAATCGTCTACCTGCTCCGGACTTCTTCCGATAAAGTTTTCAGGCTTTAATACCGCTTTAATCTCATCAACAGTCATACCAAATTCGCTGTCGGCAGCAATCAACTCTGCAAGGTTATTTTCCTTACCCTCAACCTTAACATTTCTGCCTGCCTCCATCGAGTACTGACGGATTTTTTCGTGCAGCTCCTGACGGTCTCCGCCGCGTTTTACCGCATCCATCATTATATTCTCTGTTGCCATAAACGGTATCTCAGCCATAAAATGCTTTTCGATAACCTTAGGATAAACAACCATTCCGTCAACAACATTTATATAAAGTCCCAAAACTGCATCTGCGGCTAAAAATGCCTCAGGTATGCTTATTCTCTTGTTAGCTGAATCGTCCAAAGTACGTTCAAACCACTGCGTAGCCGCCGTTATGGCAGGATTTACCGCATCTGAAATAATATATCTTGCAAGTGAGCCTATTCGCTCCGAGCGCATCGGATTTCTCTTATACGCCATTGCCGACGATCCTATCTGCGATTTTTCAAACGGCTCTTCAATCTCCTTTAAATGCTGCAGAAGACGTATATCGTTCGAGAATTTATATGCACTCTGAGCAATACCCGAAAGTACATTAAGCATTTGAGAATCAAGCTTTCTCGGATAGGTTTGACCGCTTACGTCAAAACACTTGTCATAACCCATCTTTGCCGCAATCCTTCTGTCTAATTCCTTACATTTTTCATGGTCGCCGTCAAAAAGCTCCATAAAGCTTGCCTGAGTACCAGTCGTACCCTTACAGCCCAAAAGCTTTGCCTTTGAAAGTACGAAATCAACGTCCTCCAAATCCATCATCAAATCCTGAAGCCAAAGCGTCGCTCTCTTTCCGACAGTAGTAGGCTGCGCAGGCTGAAAATGAGTAAATGCCAGCGTCGGCAGGCTTTTGTATTCATCAGCAAATTTTGCAAGCTCGGCAATAAGGTTTACAAGCTTTTTCTTGATAAGCTTCATTGCCTCTGTCATAATGATTATATCGGTGTTATCGCCCACATAGCAGCTTGTAGCACCAAGGTGTATAATCGGCTTTGCCTTAGGGCATTGTTCGCCGTAAGCAAAAACGTGACTCATTACGTCGTGGCGCACAACCTTTTCACGCTCTCTTGCCACATCGTAGTTGATATCATCAAGATGAGCACGCATTTCGTCAAGCTGTTCGTCTGTAATTCCGAGTCCAAGCTCCTTTTCGCTCTCTGCCAGCGCCACCCAAAGTCTGCGCCATGTAGAAAACTTCTTGTCCTGAGAAAAGATGTACTGCATTTCCTTAGACGCATATCTGGAATTTAGCGGCGATTCATAAGTATTAGTAGCCATTTAAGGTTTCCTTTCATTACAGTCTTCCTTTTATTGTCAATTTTTCGACATAACAATACAGTTTATATTATATTATAATATTGGAAGAAAATCAATATTTATTTAACAAAAAGATTGAAATAAATCAAAAAATACTGTATAATGATTGTGATTTTGTTTATTTGAGGTGCATAAAATGTTTGATAAGCTTGAGGCTTTAGAGGAAAGATTATCGTTAGTTACAGAAAAGCTGTCCGATCCGGAGGTTATTGCTGACCAAAAGGCTTTTCGTGATTACTGCAAGGAAAACTCCGAGCTTACCCCTATTATAGAAAAATACCGTGAATATAAAAAAGCAAAGCAGACTATTTCAGATGACAAAGAAATGTTAGCCAGCGGTGAAGACAAGGATTTGGAGGATCTTATCCGCTTAGAGCTTGCAGAAGCAGAAGAAACGTTGGAAAAGTGTGCAGAGGAGCTTAAAATCCTCCTACTACCCAAAGACCCCAACGATGACAAAAACGTAATTATCGAAATCAGGAGCGGTACAGGCGGCGACGAGGCAGCACTTTTTGCAGCGGATTTGATGCGTATGTATTCTATGTATGCAGAAGCTATGAGATGGAAGATTGAGATACTAAACTCCAACCCTACCGACATCGGCGGTTACAAGGAAGTATGCTTCTCTATAGAAGGTCAGGGAGCATATTCAAGATTTAAGTTTGAAAGCGGTGTGCACCGTGTGCAGCGAGTTCCTGAAACAGAATCGGGCGGCAGAATTCATACATCAGCCGTAACTGTTGCGGTTTTGCCTGAGGTTGAAGAGGTCGAGGTTGAGATAAATCAGAACGACCTTAGAATTGACGTATTCCGTGCAGGAGGCCCGGGCGGTCAGTGCGTTAATACTACCGACTCAGCGGTAAGAATAACGCATTTGCCGACAGGCATTGTTGTATCCTGTCAGGACGAGAAATCGCAGTTTAAGAACAAGGACAAGGCTATGAAAATCCTTCGTTCGAGAATATACGAGGTAATGGAAGCAGAACGCCATAAAGAGATTGCAGACGAGAGAAAATCTCAGGTCGGCTCAGGTGACAGAAGCGAAAGAATAAGAACCTATAACTTCCCTCAGGGACGTGTAACCGACCACAGAATTAACCTTACACTTTACAAGCTTGAGCAGATATTAAACGGTGCTCTTGATGAGCTTATGGAGGCTTTAATCACTGCCGACCAGACAGCAAAGCTTGCAAAGGCTGAAAACTAAATAGATAATAAGAGTTTGACAATTTTGAACTGCTCCATTTTGTGCGGACAATACAAAAAGA
>JAXJXP010000006.1:0-126306 GCA_036307445.1 Clostridia bacterium | reverse complement strand
CTTACAGTTCGTGGTGGTATGACATCACACGCTGCCGTTGTTGCTCGTGGTATGGGTACTTGCTGTGTATCAGGTTGCGGCGATATCAAGATGCATGAAGAAGAAAAATACTTTGTACTCGCTGGTACTACATATAAGGAAGGCGACTACATTTCAATTGATGGTTCAACCGGTAAGATCTACGGCGAAGCTGTTGCAACAGAGGAAGCTACAATCAGCGGTGACTTCGGTCGCTTCATGAGCTGGGCTGACGCACGCCGTGTACTTAAGGTTCGTACAAACGCAGACAATCCGCGTGATACAGAGCAGGCTGTTAAGTTTGGTGCAGAGGGTATCGGTCTTTGCCGTACAGAGCATATGTTCTTTGAGGCAGAGAGAATTGCTGCATTCCGTGAGATGATTTGTGCAGATAAGGTTGAAGAAAGAGAAGCAGCTCTTGAAAAGATTCTTCCTTATCAGCAGGGCGACTTTGAGGCACTTTACGAGGCACTTGAGGGTAATCCTGTTACCATCAGATTCCTTGACCCACCTCTCCATGAGTTCGTTCCGACAGAAGAGGCTGATATTGCAGCTCTTGCAAAGGCTCAGGGCAAGACGGTTGAGGATATCAAGAATATCATTGCAGGTCTTCACGAGTTTAACCCGATGATGGGACACCGTGGCTGCCGTCTTACAGTAACTTATCCGGAAATTGCTAAGATGCAGACATCAGCAGTTATCCGTGCAGCTATCAATGTTAAGAAGGCTCATCCCGACTGGAACATCGTTCCTGAGATTATGATTCCGCTTGTTGGCGATACTAAGGAGCTTAAGTTCGTTAAGGCTATCGTAGTTGAAACTGCAGATGCAGAAATTGCTAAGGCTGGTTCAGACCTTAAGTACGAGGTTGGTACAATGATTGAAATCCCGAGAGCTGCTCTTACAGCTGATGAGATTGCAACAGAGGCTGAGTTCTTCTGCTTCGGTACTAACGACCTTACTCAGATGACATTCGGCTTCAGCCGTGATGATGCTGGTAAGTTCCTTGACGCTTACTATGATACAAAGATTTACGAGAACGATCCGTTCGCTAAGCTTGACCAGACAGGTGTTGGTAAGCTTATGGAAATGGCTGTAACTCTCGGTAAGAAGACAAGACCTACAATGCACACAGGTATCTGTGGTGAGCATGGCGGCGACCCTGTTTCTGTTGAGTTCTGCCATAAGATTGGTCTTGACTATGTATCCTGCTCACCGTTTAGAGTGCCCATCGCAAGATTGGCAGCAGCTCAGGCGGCTATAAAGGATATGAAATAATATCAGGGAATGTTAAAAAATGCACAGACCGTTAAATGGCTCTGATAAAGCACGAATTACAAAAGGAAACCGCATTTATTTGCGGTTTCCTTATTTTTGTGAGCCATTTAACTACAAACAAACCTCACCTCTCGACGTACATATGTACGCCTTCGGGTAACCCAAAACAAGACTGGTCTTGTTTTGGTTCGGTTTGTCCGTTCTGCACTATTTTTTATCATCCCAAAAGTAATTAGCGTATAATTCGTTAAAAACTATTGATAAAACAAAAAAATAGTGATATAATAATTGATGCTAAACCAATTTTATTCTATACAGTAATGGGAGGTATATTTTTTTAGTAATAATATATTTATTTTTTGCGCACAATTATATTTGAATTTGATAAAAATGCAGATTCCATTTATAATTGTGTGTATTCTCATACTGTATAAATTGGTTTAGCGGCTATCGGAGTTTGCGTTTTTTATGCGTCTGCTTGGGTAGGCGCATTTTTTATTTCACAATTTTTTGAGGGAGGTTTTTCTATGAAGAAAAAAAATCACATCAATCGTACTGAGTCTTGTACTTGTACTGTCAATGTCTCTGGGGAATGTAGTTTTTGCAGAACGGGGTATTACGGTAAAGCTTAACGGGGAAGCATTAAGCTTTGATGTTCCGCCACAGGTCATTAACGAGCGAACAATGGTGCCTGTCAGAGCTATTTTTGAAGCATTAGGTGCAGTTGTTAATTGGGAGGGTAATTCGGTTGTTACATCAAAAAAAGATGATACTTCGGTCAGTATCATAATCGGTGTTCCTGCAATTACAGTCAACGGTGTTGCAAAAGAGCTTGATACCGCACCGTGTGTCATAGACAACAGGACGTTAGTGCCAGTCAGAGCAATATCCGAAGCTTATGATATGAATGTGGACTGGGATGCGGGTACTAAAACAGTTTTGATAACGGATAAAAACAAAACAGAGGAAGACGCCCCATATAACATACTAAAAAATATTATTATATCAGATGGGATAATAGATGATGGAGATTACTGTATTCTTAATCGTACATCAATTGTGCCATTTTTACTTACATATTACCCCGATAAAAATGAAATCAGTTTGTTTTCAAACTACAACGACAAAAATATGAACGAAAGCGTTTCAATAACTCTTTATCCTGATGATGTCCCGAGTGTGTTTTTTATGCAGAATTTTCTGATGGCACTAATCATAGCCTTTTTGCAAATTACCCGAAAAAAACAAACCATTAGTAGAAAGCATAAGTTCCTTTCCAAAAAGTTTTGGCGGACAGGAATATGATACATTATATTCAATGATGGGGCTAATGGATCTTCTTATGCAAGATTCTGTAGGAATGAGTTTTGACGACTTTGGCTTATACTACGAAAAGTAATATATTTTTCATAGGTACAAAAATAGGCATAAACAATTTGTTTCGTTTATGCCTATTTTTTGTAGGGGACGGAGTCCTCGACGAACCGAGAATAGTGTTTTTGTTTACTATGTTAAAACAATGTATGTTCTATTAAAATTTTCGTACCAATCAGAATAAGTATAATACCGCCTGCTATTTCTGCTTTGTTACCGAAGATATTGCCGCAGCAGCTACCTAAATAAACTCCTGCCATACAGATTGCCAAGGTTACAACACCGATAATTGCAGATGAAAGCAAAACAGGCGCGGAAATAGTCGCAAAGGTTACACCGACTGCAAGAGCATCAATGCTGGTTGCAATTGCAAGGACTGTAAGATTTTTTATCGCCAATGGATTGTCGCAGCTATGCTCATCCTTGTCGAAAACTGCCTCATAAATCATTTTGCCGCCGATAACCCCCAACAGTGCAAAGGCAACCCAGTGGTCAAAGCGTTCTATAATTCCTGCAAAGGTGCTGCCCGCAACATACCCTAAAACAGGCATCAAAAACTGAAATCCGCCAAAGAAGAATGCAATCTTGACCGCTTGTGAAAATCGCACCTTTCCGAGCAGAATGCCATTGGACACAGATACAGAAAATGCGTCCATTGCAAGACCGACACCAAGCAATACAGCTTGAATGATTGTGTCTATAGTATATATCACTAAAGCTCTGCCCCCCTTAATTAACCTCTATTTTTTTATCTCTGCCCATCAGCTCGAATACTGCATCTTTTGGTGATTTTCCGTCATACAAAACAGCGTGCGCGGCTTCTGTTATAGGCATTGAAACGTCATATTTTTTGCCAAGCTCAAATGCCGCACTAGCGGTATTGACACCTTCTACCACCATATGCACCTCGTCTAAGGTTTCGGCAAGTGATTTGCCCTTTCCGAGCAGGATTCCTGCACGACGGTTTCTTGAGTGCATACTTGTGCAGGTAACAATCAAATCACCTACGCCGGAAAGTCCTGCAAAGGTCTCTCTTTGTGCACCCATCGCAACACCAAGACGAGTGATTTCTGCCAAACCTCGTGTCATCAGGGCTGCCTTTGTGTTATCACCAAAGCCCATACCGTCCGAAACACCGGCACAGAGTGCAATTACATTCTTTAATGCACCCCCAAGCTCTACACCGATAATATCGTCGCTTGTATAGACTCTGAACACCTTGTTCATAAATATATCCTGAATTTCCTTTGCTATTTCAAAGCTTTCTGCAGCGACTACATTTGTAGTTGGTAAACCTCTGCTCACCTCTTCTGCGTGCGACGGTCCGCTCATAACCGCTATTTTCGCCTGTGGTATTTCTTCCTTGTAGACCTCGGACAATCTTAAAAGTGTCTTTTCCTCAAGACCTTTCGATATATTTACAATAAGCTGTCCTTCGGGGATATGTGGTGAAAGCTGTTTTGCAACGTTTCTGGTTGCAACAGACGGCGATGCACAGACTACAAGACGACTGCCCTTAACACATTCTGCCATATCATATGTGCAGAAAATATTGTCAGGGAATGCCACTCCAGGCAAAAACTCCCTGTTCTCTCTGTCTTTTGCAAGGCGCTCACTCTCGTCCTTCTTCCAACTCCATAGATATACATCATAGCCTTTGTTCGCCAACAACACCGCAATAGCAGTACCCCAGCTTCCTGAGCCTATTACCGATATTTTCATAGTTAAATCCAGACCTTTCATCAGTTCTTTTTGGCAAAGAGCTTGTTTTCTTCGCCGTGTATAAGTCGTTTAATATTTGAATGATGTCTTGCGATTATAAGAGCTGCAAGACCAATTGCAAAGAACAGTGAAAAAACATCAATCTCACCGCTGCCAAGACTGAAGGCAAGAAGCAAAATGGGGAATAATCCTGCACCGATAACCGAGCCTAGCGAAACGTATCGGGATATTGCCATAATAGAAATAGCAATAACAAGACAGATTATGCCTATCTGCCAATTGAGTGAAAGCAGAACACCGAGTCCTGTTGCTACACCCTTGCCGCCTCGGAACCCGAAAAATACAGGGAAGTTATGCCCTAAGGCTACAAAAAATCCTGCTATATACGGCAATGACCCTACAATATGTGTGGAAAACGCATCGGTTGTTGCTATGTGGCAAAGAAACAGCTCGTCAAGAAGACGTGCAATTAAAACTGCAATCACACCCTTTAAAACATCTAAAAGAAGTGTTGCGATTGCCATTTTTTTGCCGTAGGTACGGAGCATATTGGTTGCTCCCGCATTACCTGAGCCTGATGTTCTTATATCCGAGCCTGCCAAGGTCTTTGATATAATAATGGACGGATTAATGCTCCCTATAAGATATGCCGCTATTGCGACTACTATGCCGATTAAAATTATCATATAATCACTTCCTGTCTTTGTTTATTTTGTTATGTAGGAAATTACTACTTTTAAGTTGTAATTTCCGTAATAACAAAATTGCTACCTTATTCCTACGCCCGCAGGAGGTGCTTCTATCAGAAGCTTTTTTATTTGTCTTTATCGCCCTTTTCGCGAAGAATAAATCTGATGGGTGTACCCGAAAAACCGAAAGCTTCTCGGATACGGTTTTCTATATAACGAAGATACGAATAGTGGAAAAGGTCTGTCGAATTGCAGAAGAGCACAAACGTAGGCGGCTCTGCAGAGGCTTGTGTGCCGTAATAGATTTTGAGCCTCTTGCCCTTGTCTGAGGGCGGCTGTTGCCGTGCCATAGCATCGTTTAGGATGTCGTTTAGCATACCTGTGGAAATTCTGCGCTTGTGCTGTGCGTTGGCTTCGTTAATTTCCTCGAACAGCTTGTCAATTCTCTGGCCTGTTTTTGCGGAAATAAAGAGGATGGGTGCATACTGCATATATGCAAAGCCCTCTCTTATACGGTCGGTAAAAGACTGCATAGTTTTGCTGTCCTTTTCGATTAAATCCCACTTGTTGACTGCAATAACCGCTGCTTTTCCCTGCTCGTGAGCATAGCCTGCAATCTTGGTATCCTGCTCGGTTACACCCTCCTCGGCATCAAGCATAATAACACATACGTCGCTGCGGTCAACTGCCGCTAAAGAACGTACAACACTGTATCGTTCAACTACTTCATCGATTTTTCCGCGCTTTCTCATTCCTGCGGTGTCGATTAAGGTATATTTGATGCCGTTCTTTTCATAGCTTGAGTCGATTGCATCACGGGTTGTACCTGCGATGTTCGATACAATCACTCTCTCCTCGCCGAGAATGTGGTTTATGAGGCTTGATTTTCCGGCATTCGGTCTGCCGATTACCGCGATTTTGATTGACTCGTCCTCGCCTGAGGTGTCGCTGTCCTCGGGGAACTGCTCGCATACTGCGTCCAAAAGGTCGCCCACTCCAAGTCCGTGTGTTGAAGAAATGGCTATCGGGTCGCCCAGTCCTAAGTTGTAAAACTCATAGAACTCTGCAGGAGGCTCGCCCACCGAGTCGGCTTTATTTACCGCAAGAACAATCTTCTTCTGAGCCTTAAGCATCATCGATGCCACGTCCATATCATTTGCGGTAACACCGTCGTGCAGATTTGTCATAAGGATTACTACATCTGCCATCTCAACTGCAAGCTCTGCCTGCCTGCGCATCTGCGATAATATTTCGTCCTTTGAATTAGGCTCAATACCGCCTGTGTCAATAAGTGTAAAATGCTTGTCAAGCCAGGAAACATCGGCATAAACTCTATCTCGGGTAACACCTGGTGTGTCCTCGACAATGCTTATTCTCCGTCCTGCAATCTTGTTAAAGAGTGTAGACTTTCCCACGTTCGGTCTGCCTACTATTGCAACTATCGGTTTCATTCTTCTTTCTCCGTTTCTTAAAATTCAAGCTCTGCGCCTATAATACTCTCGCAGAAAATATATCCGTCATTGGGGACGGGGGTGATTTTTATGTTTAGCTTGGCTGAAATCTCATCTAAGGTGATGTTGTCAAGGAAAATATCCTCACCGTCCCGAAGCATACTGTCGGGTATCAAAAGCTCGTCAAAGCCAGAGAGGTCGCCGACGGTGTTTATTATATCGTTTGCTACAACAAGTCCTGCCACATCAACACCACCGCCAAAAAACTCGTTCCTGACAGGGAAAACCGTTACTGAAATGTCGGTTTTATCTGCAATGCGGTCCGCAAGATTTTGTATAAATGCTGATGCAAGCTCGCCTGTGGCAATCGCAACCTTGCGTTTTGGGAGAGTTTTGGGTAGACGCTCTATTGCATCGTCAAATTCTTCAAGCATTGATGCTATAAGCCCAACGCCGTTTTCAATCTGCGGAAATCCCTCGTAGGTGTCGGATTTTGGTACGTCAAGGCCAGCATTTAAGTAGAATTCGTCTGCTAAATAAACAAATCTTGTTCCGTGCTTTTTGTAAATACGTTCCTGATGTGCTTCCACCTGTTTCACTACTGCAAGTGAGCTTTCCTTGTCAAAAGGCTCAATTTTGCACAGTCCATCACGGTAACGTGTAAGCCCGACGGGCACTACCGAAAGACTTACTGTATAGGGAAGAAGCGATGCCAAATCCTCTATTGTGCGGTCAAGCTCAGTCTTGTCATTGAAATTGGGACAAAGCACAATCTGACAGTTCATATAAAGTCCTGCCTCGGCAAACTTTTTCATTCGCTCAAACACATTGCCTGCAAAACGATTGTTAAGCATTTTTGCCCTGAGCTCAGGATTGGTGGTGTGCACCGAAATATTTATCGGCGAAACTCTCATTCTGATAAGCCTGTCAATGTCATCGTCGGTCATATTGGTGAGGGTAACGTAATTTCCCTGCAAAAAGGAAAGCCTTGCGTCATCGTCCTTAAAGTAGACTGTATCCCTCATTCCCTTGGGTAGCTGGTCGATAAAACAGAAGATGCACTTGTTATGACAGCTTTGTGCGCAGTCGATAAGCCCTTCTTCAAATTCTATGCCCAAATCCTCGTAGTCATTCTCTATTGTAATAATCTCAATATCGCCGTTTTTCTTCTTAATCTCAAGCTCTACCTCGTATTCGGCAATCAGGTAACGGTATTCGAGAATATCGAGCGGTGCCTCGCCGTTTATACTAAGGATTATATCGCCTGCAACAATCCCTGCCTCGCTTGCCAGAGACTCAGGCTCAACATATCCTATTGTCCTGTTTACAGAATGCAAAACAAACCCTCCTTAGCATATTATTCCAACATATATTTTCTCATACTTTAGGCTAAATATCAAGTGATTTTCGGTAAAAAGTGAAATTTTGTTGACGTTAACTAATATTTTTGTTAAGATTAAAGAAAAAACAAAGGACAGATAATATGAAGAAAAATGTGCGTATCTTGCTGTCGGCAGTGATGATATTGATGCTGAATGCTTGTGGCGGGGGGGAATGCCCAAGAGCCGTCCCCGACACCGAAAGAGCCTGTTACAACAAAGGTCAGCTTTGTTGGCTGCGGTGATAATATTATTTACAAGGGGAACGTAATAGATGCGAAGGAGCTTCGCATCGAGGGCGGAAGACGGTATAATTTCAAGCCTATATATGACGAAGTTTCGGAAACTGTCAGAAATGCTGATATTGCGTTTATAAATCAGGAAACGGTTATGTGCGGTGATGGGTATGAGCTTAGCTACTATCCCAACTTCAACAGCCCCCGTGATGTTGGGTATGATTTACTTGAGGTGGGCTATGACGTTATAAATATTGCCAATAACCATATGCTTGATAAAGGCTCGGAGGGGCTTTTAAGAACGATTGAGTTCTGGAAGAGTATGGATTGTCTTATGATAGGCGGTTATGAGAATGAGTCGGATTTTGATACTCCGAGGATTTTGGAGAAAAACGGCATTAAAATTGCATTTTTGTCCTATACCTATGACACAAACGGATACAGGGTTTCGGTGAATAGTGAAATAAAAATCCCGTATATAGAAGATACGGACATTAAACGTCAGGTGGAGCTGGCAAAGGCAAATGCGGAATTTGTGGCTGTTTCTGTGCATTGGGGCGAAGAGGGGCATATGACTCCAAGTGATGAGCAAAGACGTGTAGCAAAGCTTATGGCGGATGCAGGGGTTGATGTTATAATAGGTCATCATCCGCACGTTATTCAGCCTGTCGAGTGGATTACGGGTGCTGCAGGCAACAAGACACTCTGCGTTTACTCGCTCGGTAATTTCGCCGCTGAGCAGGCTTATGACTATAATATGGTCGGTGGTATGATTAAGTTTGATATCGTCAAGACTGATGACCAAAAACCATATATTGAGAATGTGGTATTTAACCCGACGGTTTTTCATTATAACTCGAATTTCAGAGGTAATAAGGTTTATTTTATGCAGGATTACACACCTGAATTGGCTGCCAAGCACGGCGTCAGGGGATATTACAAAAATTCGTTATATTATGACAGGATTTTGAAATATGCCAAGGATACAATAGCAATAGAATTTCTGCCTGAGGATATGAAATGAGAAAGAAGCCGCACAGATGTGCGGCTTCTTTTGTTGTATTGCGGACCGTCGGGGACGCCTATCCCTACAAATTGTTTTGTAGGGACTGGTGTTTATGACGCACCGTTATTTCATTAATTCTGCCAATCTCTTATTAACTTCAACGAGGAATTCCTCTGTATCAACCTTTTTCTTGTTTTCAAGAGTTGAAAGGAGTGCCAGATCGCCTGTCATAACGCCTTCCTCAATTGTCTGGATTGTGGCTTTTTCGAGGTTTTCTGCAAATTTCACAAGCTCAGGAAGCTTGTCAAGCTCGCCTCTCTTTTTAAGAGCGCCTGACCATGCAAAAATGGTTGCAACCGAGTTGGTCGATGTCTTCTCGCCCTTTAAGTGCTTATAATAATGGCGCTGAACTGTGCCGTGAGCTGCCTCGTACTCATAGATGCCGTCAGGAGAAACGAGAACAGAGGTCATCATAGCAAGTGAGCCGTAGGCTGTAGCCACCATATCGGACATAACGTCGCCGTCATAGTTCTTACAAGCCCAGATATAACCGCCCTCAGAACGGATAACACGAGCTACTGCATCGTCGATAAGTGTATAGAAATACTCGATACCTGCATTTTCAAACTTCTCTTTATACTCGTTATCGTAAATCTCCTGAAAAATGTCCTTGAAACGATGGTCATATTTCTTGGAGATAGTATCCTTTGTCGCAAACCATACGTCCTGCTTCATATCAAGTGCGAAGTTGAAGCACGCACGGGCAAAGCTTGCGATTGAGTCATCACGGTTATGAAGTCCCTGAATAATTCCGTCGCCTTTAAACTCGTGAATAAGCTCTCTTGTTTCGTTGCCGTCCTTGTCGGTGTAGACAAGCTCAGCCTTTCCGCCGCCTGCAACCTGCATTTCTACGTTCTTGTAAACGTCGCCGTAGGCATGACGTGCGATTGTAATCGGCTTTGTCCAAGTGGGGATATAGGGAGTTATGCCTTTAACAAGAATAGGTGTACGGAACACAGTACCGTCAAGGATAGCACGGATTGTGCCGTTAGGTGATTTCCACATCTCCTTGAGGTTGTATTCGGGCATTCTTGCAGCATTCGGTGTGATTGTCGCACACTTAACTGCAACACCGTATTTCTTGGTAGCCTCAGCACTGTCGAAGGTTACCTGATCGTTTGTTTCGTTTCTGTGTACAAGACCCAAATCGTAATACTCGGTCTTGAGGTCGATATACGGTGTTAAAAGTATATCCTTAATCATTTGCCAGATAATTCTGGTCATTTCGTCGCCGTCCATTTCGACGAGCGGTGTCTTCATTAAAATCTTGTCTGACATTTATATTTTCTCCTTATCCGTTTATTTTTGTATAATTGAGTAATCCGCCTGCATAAAGCATATCCTTTTGACGCTCGGATACTGCTATATTTACATTAAAGCTCTTGCCCTTGGTTTTGTTTGTAACAACAAGTGTATTTCCTGCACGGAGTTGCTTTTCTACATTTGCAATCTCAAGCACATCTGCACTGTCAATTGTGTCATAATCAGCCTCGTTCTCGAATGTAAGAGGAAGAATACCTGCATTTACGAGGTTTGCCATATGAATACGTGCAAAGCTCTTGGTGATAACAGCCTTGACGCCTAAATACAACGGAGCAAGTGCTGCGTGCTCTCTTGATGAGCCCTGACCGTAGTTAGAGCCGCCGATCACGATTGATTTGCCCATTTCCAACGCACGCTTGGGGAATGTTTCGTCACAAACTGCAAAGCAATGCTCGGAAATCTTGGGTATATTAGAACGCAAAGGGAGAATTTTAGCACCTGCCGGCATAATATGGTCGGTGGTGATGTTGTCGCCTACCTTGAGGCTAACCCCTGCCTCGATGGTTTCTGCCAAAGGCTCTGCCACGGGGAACGGCTTAATGTTCGGACCGCGGAGCACTTCAACTGTATCCATCTCACTCTCTGCTACAGGAGGAACTATCATATTATCGTTTATAGTAAATACCTCGGGGAGCTTGAACTCAGGCATATCACCTAAATCTCTCGGGTCGGTAAGAACGCCGGTGAGTGCGGATGCTGCAGCCATTTCTGGAGATACGAGATAAATCTGACCGTCTTTAGTTCCTGAACGTCCCTCGAAATTACGGTTAAAGGTACGAAGCGATATACCCTTTGAGTTAGGCGACTGTCCCATACCGATACAGGGACCGCACGCACTCTCCAATATTCTCGCTCCTGCATCAATCATAATTGACAATGCACCATTCTCAGCAAGCATATTAAGTACCTGCTTTGAGCCGGGGGCGATTGAAAGTGATACGTCGGGATGTACTGTTTTGCCCTTTAGAATGTGGGCAACCTTCATCATATCAAGAAGCGATGAGTTGGTACAAGAGCCGATACAAACCTGATCTATCTTCATATTGCCTATTTCAGCAACAGATTTAACATTATCGGGTGAATGAGGACAAGCAGCAAGAGGAACAAGTTCGGAAAGATTGATTTCGATTTCCTCGTCATAAACTGCATCGGGGTCTGCACAAAGCGGAGTATATGCGTCCTCTCTGTCCTGAGCCTTCAGGAACTCTTTTGTAATCTCGTCTGAGGGGAAGATGGATGTAGTAGCACCAAGCTCTGCACCCATATTTGTGATGGTTGCACGTTCGGGGACGGACAGAGTCTTTACACCATCACCGCAGTATTCTATAACCTTGCCTACACCGCCTTTGACGGAAAGACGCTTCAAAACCTCAAGGATAACGTCCTTTGCTGCAACCCACGGTGAAAGCTTGCCTGTTAAGTTTACCTTAACAACCTTGGGGCAGGTGATGTAATAAGCACCGCCGCCCATAGCAACTGCAACGTCCATACCGCCTGCGCCAATCGCTATCATACCGATACCGCCACCTGTCGGGGTATGTGAGTCGGAGCCGATTAGAGTTTTTCCGGGAATTCCAAATCTCTCGAGATGTACCTGATGGCAAATTCCGTTACCCGGACGTGAGAAGTAGATGCCATGCTTTTTACAGACAGAGCCGATAAATCGATGGTCGTCTGCGTTTTCAAAACCCGACTGTAAGGTGTTGTGGTCGATATATGCAACAGAACGCTCGGTCTTGACACGTGGTACACCCATAGCCTCAAATTCGAGGTATGCCATTGTGCCTGTTGCGTCTTGAGTCAATGTCTGGTCAATTCGTATTCCTATTTCTGTCCCTTTTTCCATCACGCCGTCAACAAGATGTGCGGAAAGAATTTTTTCGGTTAATGTAAGTCCCATTATACAACCTCCCAATTTTAAATCATACATAACATATTGTATAATTTTATCGCTCATTTGTCAAGAGAAAGCAAGCACAAAAGGAAGGCTCACTCCGGCTGAATTTTGGTACATTTCACAAATAGACCGAAGCGGGCATAATATATATGGGAAAGGAAGTGAGAATATGACGGCTGTTGTTGTAGCTGTATTGTCTGTTTTTGCAGTATACGGTGTAATGGCGCTTATAAGAGAAATATGCGTGCAGATTCTTGCAAATGCGGGCGAGTATGACAGAATTATTATATATGTCAAAAGCGATGCAGAAAGAATGGAGGGCGTTGTGCGGTCACTGATGGTAAAAAATCCGACAGCAGAGATTGTGATAGTACCGAAGGAAAAGGGCGGCGAGGTAAGAGAAATCATTGATAAGCTAAGCTGTGATTACGGCAGAATACATATTGGAAGAATGGATATAGACACGGGAAATTGACAAAATTTTTATAAATAGCATTATATAAAGTAGAGATTTTTTGTCTTCCTATTGACAAAATGGTGTTTTTGAGAGATAATATAAACTGAATTATTATGTACAAACGGAGTTTGGAATGAAAAGGTTTTTTATGGACGGAATTAAGGATGGACTGCCAATTGCACTCGGCTACTTAGCGGTGTCCTTTTCCTTTGGTATGACGGCGAGTGCTGAAAATGTGCCTGTTTGGGTATCTGTTGCATTGTCGGCACTTAACTTGACATCGGCGGGACAGTTTTCTGCTTTGACCCTTATGTGCAAAAGCGCACCTCTTGCAGAAATAGCTGCTGCGACCTTTGTTATAAATATCCGCTATCTTCTGATGAGTATTGTTCTGTCGCAGAAGCTGGTAAAAATGCCTGTTGCAAAACGAATGGCGATTGCATTCGGTGTAACTGATGAGATTTTTACTGTTGCGTCAACCAAGCCGCAGAAGGTCGGATTTACATATATGTCGGGACTTATACTTGCACCGTATATAGGCTGGTGTCTCGGAACGACGCTGGGTGCTGTTGCGGGAAATCTTTTAGGCGATGCTGTTTCGTCGGCTCTGGGCATAGGACTTTATGCAATGTTTGTTGCGATAGTGCTTCCTGAAGCAAGAGCGGATAAGGCGGTAGCCTTTGCGGCAGGGATAGCTATTGCGATTTCTGCTTTGATTAGTTGGTGGAGTGTACTTAGCGGCATATCGGCAGGGTGGGCGGTAATTATCGCATCTGTTCCTGCGGCGGCAATTGCTGCACTAATTTTCCCACGTGCAGAAAAATAAATTTAACCACGGCTGTAAAATGATTCCCCTTACCTTGGAAAAAAAGGGATTTTGAAAGGAGATATTGTGATTACGATGTTTATTGACGCACATTGTGATACAGCATCAGTGTTGCTTGACAACCGGAAGGTACTTAAGAAAAATGACTGTCATCTTGACTTGACAAGAATGCCCAAAGGCTATACACAGATTTTTGCAGCATATATTGCGCCCGAATACCATAACGCACCAATGGACAGAGCGGAAGCGATTATAAACAAGCTTCGCTTTGAAGTGGAGAAGAAGACTAACAAAATAGAACTTTGCACAGATAATAACCAAAGAGAAGAGGCGCTTGCAAACGGAAACGTAGCGGCGTTTATCAGTTTGGAAGGCGGAGAGCCTATTAAATCGGGTGCGGATGTGGACAAGCTTTATGATATGGGAGTAAGGTTCGTGTCTCTTACGTGGAATGGTGCAAACCATATTGCAGGCGGAGTAGATAGCGAAAAAAGGCTTACCGAGCAAGGCAGAAAGATTATAGAAAAGCTTTGCAAAAAGGGCATTATTGTGGATGTGTCGCACCTTAATGAGCAATCCTTCTGGGATGTGATGCGTGTTACAAGCTGGCCGGTGGTTGCCACACATTCCTGTTCTCGTTCGGTTTGCGACAATAAGAGAAATCTTACTGATGAGCAGTTTAGCGCCATCTGCTCGAGGGGCGGAGTTGTGGGAATAAACTTCTATCCCAAATTCCTTAACAGACGAAATAAAGCATACATAAAAAATATAATTAAGCATATAGACCATTTCCTAAAGCTTGGTGGCGAAAATCATATCGGTTTAGGCTCTGATTTTGACGGAGTGGACGTTCTTCCTCAGGACCTTACGGGTGTACAGGATATGAATAATCTTGTTGCAGCGTTTAAAGAACACGGTTATTCGGACAAAATTATAGAGAAGATTTGTTACGGCAACTTTGAGCGAATATTAAGACTTTTGTAATTTCTGCTCCTATTCTGGAATATATTTAAACAGTATATTTCCAAGGAAAAGGAGTGGGGAAATGAGTAGAGTTATAAGATGGCTCGCTGCTGGTTTGGCGGTCTTTGCGGCAGGGGTAACAGTAGGTGGTTTTTCGGCTGTTAGAACCGGGTCGGAGCTTTTGTATGATTATTTTTCGGGATTTTCGGGCGGTGAAATCAGCATTTTGACAGGTACAGCGGTTATATCCGCTCTCTTAATGTGGTCGGTGCTGTTTTTCTCCGCCTTTTTCAAATTTGGCGGTGTTACGGTGGCTGCTACAATAGCAATGAGGGGATTTGTAGACGGTTTTTCGGTAACTGCAATACTCAGAATACTTGGAATTAAAGGAATTGGTATGTGTTTTCTGGATGTTTTGGGAGCACCGGTGGTGCTTCTTATGTCGGCGGCTGTTATGTGCGCTTTGACTTCGCAGAAGAACAGTATGGCGGCATATCTTGCAGTAAGCGGTATGTGTCTTTTGCTGATACTGGGAGCCGCTATGCTGTCGGCTGCAATGTCGGGAGCGCTGGTGGGTACGGCTATTAAAGGTATTTAACTTTCAAAGAAGGAGGAAGCATTATGCGAGGGCATATTGAAGGGTTTGTAAAGTCATTGTCGGAAAAGGCGGAAAATACAGTTATGTCCTATAAGCATGACGTTTTAAAATATCTTGATTTTCTTGAGGACAATGGCATAATGAGCATATTCGATACAACAAAATCAACAGTTCTGACATATCTCTTGTCTTTGCAGAAGGAGGGTAAGGCGGCGGCTACCGTAACCCGCACTCTTGCATCGCTTAGAGCATTTTATACCTATCTGATAGATAGCGGATACCCTATGTCAGACCCTACGCTAAACCTTGATGCGCCGTCTGTTTCGAGGAAGAGTCCGCAGATTTTAACGGCGCGTGAGGTGGACAGGCTTTTATCTGCCCCTGATACAAAAACGGTAAAAGGCAGACGGGACCGTGCGATGCTTGAGGTCTTGTATGCTACGGGGATAAAGGTTTCCGAGCTTATCGCACTCGATGTAAGAGATGTAAATACAGATGCAGGCTTTTTGAGATGTATGGGCGGCGCAAGAGAAAGAATACTGCCTATAGGTCAGCTTGCGGCAAGGGCACTAAACAGATACATTCAGTCTGCTAGAGAGCAGCTCAGAAAGGATAAGATAACCGATGCGCTGTTTCTTAATTATAACGGAGAGAGAATGTCAAGGCAGGGTTTTTGGAAGCTTATAAAAACTTATAAGGAAAAGACGGGGATTGAGGCTGATATAACACCGCATATACTCAGAAATTCCTTTGCTGCACATCTTCTTGAAAACGGGGCAGACCTTGCAGCAATTCAGGATATGCTCGGTCATTCGGACATATCGACGACGAGGATTTATTCGGGTTTTGTAAAGTCGAACATAAAGGATATATATTATAAAACACATCCAAGGGCGTAAGATGGGAAAAAAGTTGGTTAAAACTCCTAAAAATGCGAAATTTGTATTGTACTTTGACGGGATTTAGTGTATAATAATATGGTTAATATACTAACCTCATAAATGGAGTAAAAAGAATGTTTAATATAGTATTGGTGGAGCCGGAAATTCCGCAGAATACCGGCAATATTGCACGCACCTGTGCGGCAACGGGCAGCAAGCTTCACATAGTAAAGCCGATGGGCTTTGAAATTGATGATAAAAAGCTTAAAAGAGCAGGCCTTGATTACTGGCATCTTTTGGGCATAAAGTATTATGAAAACTTGGACGAGTTCTTTGAACAGAATAAGGACGGCAGATTTTTCTACTCAACCACAAAGGCACAATATACATATGCAGACAGTGAGTTTCAGGACGGAGATTATATATTGTTTGGTAAGGAAACCAAAGGGCTTCCGGAGGAGCTGTTATATAAAAATCCCGAACGCTGTATCAGAATACCGATGATAAGTGAGGCGAGAAGCCTTAACCTCTCAAATGCAGTAGCAATTGTAGCATATGAGGCTTTAAGGCAGACAGGTTTTCAAGCATTAAAGGCGGACGGGCAACTGACCAGATTTCAATGGTAAGAAAGGAAAAGAATTATGAAAAGGATAGGACTTATGATTGACACAAGTGCCGATATGCCTCAAAAGTATATCGACCAATACGACATCACAAAGGTGAATTTTATTGTTACCTTTGGTGAGGAAAGCTTTGTTGCACACGAAGAGCTTTCAAATGAGGAATTTTATAAGAAGATAAAGGAGTGTGCTGTTCATCCCAAAACAGCCCAGACGCCTTATCAGACAATGTACGATGCTATGCTTAAGGCTGCCAAGGAATGCGAAACACTTATATTCTATACACTTTCATCCAAAGCGAGCGGTCAGTTCCAGACAGCAACACTTGTTTCCAAGGAGATAATGGAAGAGAATCCTCAGCTTGATATCAGAATAGTGGATACAATGGCATTTTCTCATTATATCGCGGCTACGGTGCTATATGCGATAGAGCTTATCGAGGCGGGTGCATCTGCTGACGAAATAGTGGAAAAGACGACAGCGTATGTAGCTAAATGGGATGCCTGCTTTGTTGTTGACGACCTTAACTATCTTATGAAGGGCGGAAGAATTACAAAGACGACTGCCGTTGTCGGAACAATGCTTGATATTAAGCCGGCACTTAGTGTAAGAGACGGAATGATTACAACAATTGCAAAAATAAGAGGTAAGAAAAAGGTCTTCTCAAAGATGATAGATATTATCAAAGAGAGCGAGGGCTTTGTTGCAGATAAGGCTAAGTTTATGATTGTACACTCTAACCCCGAAGAGATTGACAGATTTGTAGAGGTTTTAGCGGCGGAATTTGGTGAGGATAAAATTTGTGAGGTTTGTGAAATAGGACCGGTTATCGGTACTCACACAGGCCCCGGAGTTTTGGCAGCGATTTACTACAAGGAGAATGCGTAATGAAATATATAGTAGTTTTGGGTGACGGTATGGCAGATTATGCCGTTGACGAGTTTGGCGGAAAAACTATACTTGATGTTGCAGATAAGCCTAATATGGACTTTATGAGTAAAAATGGCGAGCTCGGTCTTGTAAAGACAGTTCCCGACGGATTAAAGCCGGGCAGTGATGTTGCTAATTTGTCGGTTATGGGTTATGACACAACCAGGTGTTATACAGGCCGTTCACCGCTTGAGGCAGCATCTATCGGTGTAAAGCTTCGTGATGATGATATTACCTTCCGTGCAAATCTTGTTACACTTTCCGATGAGGAAAACTATGCGGACAAGACTATGATAGATTATTCGGCAGGCGAAATTACAACTGCTGAGGCGGCAGAGCTTATCGCAGCGGTTGAAAAGGAGCTTCATACCGATATAATACATTTTTACAGCGGTGTAAGCTATCGTCATTTGCTGGTATGGCAGGGCGGAAGTACAAATGTCGATTTAACGCCTCCGCACGATATTTCCGACCGTAAGGTAACAGAATATCTACCCAAGGGCGAAAACAGCGAAAAGCTTTTGGAATTTATGATGAAATCGGAGCAAATTCTTAAAAATCACCCTGTAAACCAAAAGAGAATTGCAGAGGGTAAGAATCCTGCAAACTCAATCTGGATTTGGGGAGAGGGAAGTAAGCCTGTTTTAGAGAGATTTGAGGACAAGTTTGGTGTTAAGGGAAGTGTTATATCTGCCGTTGACCTCATAAAAGGTATTGCAAACTGTGCAGATATGAATTCTATTGATGTAGAGGGTGCGTGTGGCACATACGAAACTAACTTTGACGGCAAGGCTCAGGCGGCGCTTGATACTTTATTGGACGGCGCGGACTTTGTGTATATACATATGGAGGCCCCCGACGAGTGCGGACATCAGGGTGATGCTTTGCACAAAAAGCTGTCGGTTGAGCTGATTGATAACAAAGTAGTAGGCTTTTTGAAGGACGAGCTTGGGAAAAGAGGCATCGACTACCGTATGCTGATACTTCCTGACCATCCTACTCCCATTAAGCTCAAAACTCACGTATCCGACCCTGTGCCATATATCCTGTTTGATTCTACCGGGAATAAGGGCAGCGGTCTTGACTATAACGAAAAGAATGCCGAAAGTACAGGCGTATATCTTGCTGAGGGAACAGAGCTTATGAAGAAGCTGCTTGGCAGATAATATATTGAAAAATACGAGGTGATGAGAATGCTTGGTAAAAGGATAAAGCTTGCAATTATAGCTGCAGTGATACTTGTTGCAGTTATCCTTTTGATAGTTTTCTTCCCTGATATACTTGCTCTTCTGGGCAAAATTTTGCATCTATTCCTACCGTTTGTGATTGGATATCTGTTCTCGCTTTTGGTAAATCCGCTGGCAAATCTGCTTGAAAAGAGATTTCGCCTGCCGAGAAATCTGGCTGCGGTGCTGGTAATACTTATATGTATAGGTGTTGTTGGCGGAATACTTACGAGTGCCATTTTGAAAATAGTTGATGAAATACGGAGTATATATGCCAATCTTCCGGTAATTCAGATAAACATAGTAAATGCCTGGGAGGCGTTATCACATAAGTTTTCGTCAATTTATGAAGCAATGCCTGATGCGGTACAGGAAATGTTTGACGAAGTGGGCAGAAATTTCACAACGTCAATATCCGGACTTGCCGAAATGGAGTATACACCGCTATTTAAATCTGCGGGCAATATCGCAAAGAGTGTACCGGGTATATTTGTATCAGCAATCGTGTTCCTGCTGTCCTCTTTCTTTATGATAAGTGATGCAGAAACGGTCAGAAAAGCGATTTCTAACACTATGCCGGAAAGCATACAGACCAAATTTGAAAGAATGAAGGTCGAGATAAGACGTTATATAGGCGGTTATGTTAAGGCACAGCTAATAATTATGTTCTTCGCCTTTATAATACTTTTTATAGGGCTTAATATTCTCGGTATCGAGTATAGCCTTCTAATTGCGTTGGTTACAGCGTTTTTTGACGCTTTGCCGTTTTTTGGAAGCGGTGCAGTGCTGTTAACGTGGGCGGCAATATCCTTTTTAACTTCTGAGTTCGGACGTGGAATAGGTCTTGTTATTATCTATCTGTGTGTTATATTTACAAGACAGATGATAGAGCCGAAAATTGTAAGCCAGAAAATAGGTATGAATCCTATACTTACGCTTATGGCGATGTATATAGGCTACCGTCTTTTCTCAATCGGCGGTATGATTGTAGGACCGATGCTTTTGATGCTGTTTATAAGCTTTAAAAGAGCGGGATTTTTCGATGGCATCATCGAATTTATGAAAAATGCAAAGCAGTTAATTGCAAAAGAAATAAATAATATCAAACAACAGCTTAAGGAGTGAATTTAGTGAGCAAGTTTTATATTACAACAGCGATTGCGTACACATCACGCAAGCCTCATATCGGTAACACATATGAAATTATTCTGACCGACGCAATTGCGAGATGGAGAAGATTTTTAGGTGATGATGTATTTTTCCTGACAGGAACAGACGAGCACGGTCAGAAAATACAGGAAATTGCCGAGGCAGAAGGCATTGAACCGAAGCTGTATGTTGACCGCATTGCAGGTCAGATTAAAGATATAGCGGATATGCTTTCCATAAGCTATGATAAGTTTATCCGTACTACCGACGATTATCATGTTGAAGCGGTTAAGAAGATTTTCAAAAAGCTTTATGAGCAGGGTGATATCTATAAGTCGGAGTATGAGGGACTTTACTGTACTCCGTGTGAGTCCTTCTGGACAGAGACTCAATTAGTTGACGGCAAATGCCCCGACTGTGGCAGAGAGGTTAAAAAGACAAAAGAGGAAGCATATTTCTTAAAGCTTGGCAAATATCAGGATAAGCTTATTGAGTATATAGAAAACAACCCCGACTTTATCCAGCCTGAATCTCGCAAGAAGGAAATGATAAATAACTTCATTAAGCCAGGACTTCAGGATTTGTGCGTGTCGAGAACAAGCTTTACATGGGGTATTCCGGTTGAGTTTGACCCCGGACATATTGTATATGTATGGATTGATGCACTTTCCAATTATATTACGGCACTGGGTTATTCACCCGATAAGAAGGGCGAGCTTTACGAGAAATACTGGCCGGCAGACGTGCATATTATCGGTAAGGATATTCTGCGTTTTCATACTATCTACTGGCCGATTATGCTTATGGCGTTGGGCGAACCGCTTCCAAAGCAGGTATTTGGACACCCGTGGATGCTCTTTGGCGAAAACGGCGAGAAGATGTCCAAGTCAAGAGGAAATGTAATTTATGCCGAGGACTTGGTGCGTCATTTCGGTGTTGATGCGGTAAGATATTACTCACTCCACGAAATGCCGTTTGCTAGCGACGGTACAATAACCTACGAGGTGTTTATTAACCGTTTCAACTCGGACCTTGCAAATACATTAGGCAACTTAGTCAACAGAACGGTTGCTATGATTAACAAATACTTTGACGGCATTATCCCTGAACCTGTAGCAGAAGGCAATTTTGATGCTGATTTGAAGGCTGTTTGCTTAGGTGCACTTGATAAAATCACTAAAAAGATGGAAACCTGGCATATTGCAGATAGCTTAGATGAGATTTGGGAGATTGTAAACCGTGCTAATAAGTACATTGACGAAACAACTCCGTGGATTTTGGCTAAAAATGAAGAGGACAAGCCGAGACTCGGCACTGTTCTTTATAACCTTGCAGAGTCAATTCGTATAATCGCATCACTTTTATCTGCGTTTATGCCCGATACTGCATCAAAGATTGCACAGCAGATTAACACAGACGTGCTTTCTGTAGACAGCATCAAAGCATTTGGCAGTCTTAAGTCAGGGGTAAAGGTTTCTGAGCCAACTCCGCTCTTTGCAAGAATTGATGTTGAAAAGAAATTAGAGGAGCTTGCAGCAGAAAATGCTGACGAAGAGAAGATAGAGATTGCTCCCTACAAGGACTACTGTGAATTTGATGACTTTTTAAAGCTCGATTTGAGAGTGGGCAAGGTAATCGAATGTGAAAAAGTTAAAAAATCAGACAAGCTTTTGCGGTTTACACTTCAGGTAGGAAGTGAAACTAGACAGATTTTATCGGGAATTGCAAAGTTCCATTCGCCAGAAGAGCTTATTGGCAAGAATGTTGTATTTGTCGCAAACTTCAAGCCGAGAAAGATGATGGGTATGGAATCGGAGGGAATGATTTTATCTGCAGAATACGGTGATGAGCTTTCTGTTTTGACAACTCTTAAAGATGAATTGCAGAGCGGAGCAGAGATTGTCTAAGGTGAAGGGAGTATTTTGACAATGAGAATGACTAATTTGTTGGTACCTACACTTCGTGAGGTGCCTTCTGAGGCGGAGATAACAAGCCATAAGTTGATGCTGAGAGCGGCTTTCATAAGAAGACTTTCAGCAGGCATCTATTCGTGGCTGCCGCTTGGGCTTAAATCGCTCAAAAAGGTTGAGGAAATTATTCGTGAAGAAATGAACAGGGCAGGCGCTCAGGAGCTTTTGATGCCTGCACTTCTTCCTGCTGAGGCGTATCAGGCGTCGGGCAGGTGGGACGTGTTTGGACCGAGTATGTTTAAATTAAAGGATAGATACGAAAGAGATTACTGCTTAGGCCCTACACACGAGGAGCTTTTTACACAGACAGTTATCAACGAGGTTCGTTCCTATAAGGAATACCCGATGACTCTTTATCAGATTCAAACAAAGTATCGTGACGAGGCAAGACCCCGTTTTGGAATTATGCGCAGCCGTGAATTTATTATGAAGGACGCATATAGCTTTGATCGTGATGAGAAAGGTCTTGACGAGTCATACAAGAAGATGTATGACGCTTACTGCCGTATTTTCACACGTCTCGGACTCGATTTTACAATAGTTGATGCCGATTCAGGTGCAATGGGCGGCAGCGGCAGTCAGGAGTTTATGGTTAAATCTCCTGTCGGCGAGGACGGTATAGCGTACTGTGATGCCTGCGGCTATGCTGCAAACTACGAGAAAGCTCCTTGTAAGCCGACCGAAAAGACCTATCCTGAGGGGGATTTTGCACTTGAAAAGGTAGCAACTCCCGATGCACATACTATCGAAGAGTTGGTTGGCTTCTTCGGCTACGAAAATCATATGTTTGCAAAGACAATTCTCTATAAGGCTGATGATAAGTACATTGCTGCAATGGTGCGTGGCGACAGAGAAATTAACGAGGTTAAGCTTAAGAATCTTGTTGGCTGTGTTGATGATCTGGAGCTTGCTGAGCCGCATATAGTGCGTGAGCTTACTAATGCACAGGTTGGATTTGCGGGTCCAATTGGACTGGAGATACCAGTTTATGCAGACCTTGAGGTTGCTGAGATGAAGAACTTCATAATCGGTGCCAATGATACTGGTTATCACTATAAGAATGTAAATGTAAACCGTGATTTCACACCTGATTTCGTGGCAGATATCCGAGTTGTAACAGACGGAGATGTTTGCCCTAAGTGCGGTAAGCCCATTAAGACTGCACAGGGAATTGAGGTTGGTCATATCTTCAAGCTTGGTACTAAGTATTCCGATGCTCTCGGTCTTACATACCAGGACGATAGTGGAAATGATAATGTAGTTGTTATGGGCTGTTACGGCATCGGTGTTACAAGATGTATTGCAGCGGCTATCGAGCAGAATTACGACGACAACGGTATGATTTTACCTGTTTCAATAGCACCTTATGAGGCTGCAGTTGTTGCGGTTAATGTTAAGGACGACGCACAGAAGGCACTTGCAGAGGAGATTTATGAGCAGCTTAAAAAGCGTGGTATAGACGTTATTATCGATGACCGTGATGAGAGAGCAGGTGTCAAGTTTAAGGATATGGACTTAATTGGTATCCCTGTACGCATTGTTGTCGGAAAGAAAGCGGCAGAGGGTATTGTTGAGTACAAAAAACGTACCGACGAGAAAGCAGCTGATATGACAGTTTTAGAAGCAGTTAATGCTCTTTGTGAGTTTGTTATTGAGAATAGATAATTTTATGAGGGGCGGATTTTTCCGCCTCTTTTTTAGAGTCGGAGGGGAAAATGAATAGAGGTAACAAGGCTATTGGAGCAATTCTAATACTGGCATTTATTTGTACAGCGGTTGTTTTTGTCATAGAGGAGAGAAAATATATTCCGAATTATATACAATTTAATATTACAGAAACGGAAACTGAGAATGTAGTTAATCTGAATACCGCAACCAAGGAAGAACTAATGGGATTAACAGGTGTAGGGGAGATGATAGCAGAACGGATAATTGAGTTTCGGGAGAGAATAAGACCGTTTGAAACAATTCAAGATGTAATGCTTGTAAAAGGCTTTGGAGAGACATTGTTTGAAGATAATAAACATTTAATTACGGTAAAACAAAAAGGACTATGAAAATTTCATAGTCCTTTAACTCATTATTCAGCGTCTACCTTAACAACTTCTTTTCCGTTGTAGTAGCCGCAAGCCTTACAAACTCTATGAGGCATTTTCCACTCGTGGCACTTCGGACACTCTACCATGCCGGGAATGGTAAGCTTCCAGTTTGCTCGTCTTTTATCGCGTCTTGATTTCGATACTTTACCCTTAGGTACTGCCATCTCAATCGCACCTCCTATTCAGTAGTTGTATCCTTAATTATCTCAGCTAAAGCCGCCCATCTTGGGTCGATTGTTTCGGAGTCGCAATCGCACTCAGACTCGTTAAGGTCTGTGCCGCAAATATGGCATAAGCCTTTGCAATCCTCCTTGCACAAATACCGTCCCTCTACATTCATAAAGAAATTATTAACAACAATCTCTGTTAAATCAACTGAATATCCCGAGAAGATAACCACGTCGGAATCGGGTGAAATTTCGCCGTCTTCACGAATTAGTATCTCTGATACGGGATAGCTTACAGCAGTTGTAAATTCCTTGGCACAACGGGCACAACGTACCTGCATTTCGCCTTTTACCTCTGCCTCAAGCTCAAGATTTTTTGTGTTGTTACGAATAGTTCCGACCATCTGCAATGGTTTAGTGAAGATGAAATCCTCACCCATAAACTCAAGGCTCGAAAGGTCGATACTGTTATCTAAGGAGATAATCTCCTCGTCATTTTTAAGAATGTCTGACAGGTCTACAATCATAGCTATTTCCTTTATTTGATAATAAGTTGAATTAGAAACGTGCAAACGTCTTGTGCGTATGTAAACGCACATTGGCTGCTATCAAAAACTGCTTAACGGCAATTATTTCAGCTCTACCTTTGCGCCTGCTTCTTCCAACTTAGCCTTCATAGCCTCAGCCTCTTCCTTAGCTACGCCAGTCTTAAGAGACTTGGGAGCGCCGTCAACGAGCTCCTTAGCTTCCTTAAGGCCAAGACCTGTAAGTTCTCTAACAACCTTGATTACGCCAAGCTTTGAAGCGCCTGCATCTGCAAGAACAACCTCAAACTCGCTCTGCTCTGCTGCTGCAGCGCCGCCTTCAGCACCTGCTGCTGCAACCATAACCGGAGCTGCTGCGCTTACGCCGAACTCCTCTTCCATCATCTTAACAAGCTCTGCTACCTCAAGAAGCTTAAGCTCTTTAATTTCGTCCAAAATCTTAGCTACATCTGCCATGATATTTTTCCTCCTAAATCTTTTTAGTTAAAATTACTCAGCGTCAGCTACTGCTTCTGCTGCTTCTTCTGCGGGAGCTTCTGCTGCCTCTTCAGCTGCAGGTGCTTCCTCTGCCGGAGTCTCTGCTACAGCTTCTGCTGCAGGAGCCTCTTCTGCCGGTGCTTCTGCTGCAGCTTCTTCAGCCGGAGCAGCCTCGCCTGCCTTCTTTGCGATAAGGTCAGAAATCTCTACACCACCATCAACAATCGTGCTAAGCAATCTTGCAAGACCGGAGATAGGTGAGTTCAAGCTTCCCATCATCTTCGCAATGAGTGTTTCCTTTGACGGAGTCTTTGCCAAAGCCTTTATTTCGTCAAGTGTCATAACCTTGCCATCCATAAAGCCTGACTTAATTTCCATCTTTTCGTTGTCCTTAGCAAAATCTGCGATTACCTTTGCGGGTGCAACGGGGTCATCAGATATTGCAAGGGCTGTAGGTCCGTGGAGAATACTGTCTAAGTCTTCAAGACCTACCTGGTTTGCCGCTAAACGAAGCAATGTGTTCTTTACTACGAAGTACTTAACACCTGCTGCGCGCAAATCGTTTCTAAGCTTTGTGTCCTCTTCAACAGAAAGACCGCGGTAGTCTACCAACACACCTGTTGCTGCGGTTTTGAGAGACTCAACTAATTCAGCAACTTGTGCTTTTTTAGCTTCCAAAACTTTTTCGCTCGGCATTTTAGTCACCTCCTGAAAGTATTTCGTGAAATGCCTTTCTTATGGTATAAAGAAAGGCTCTTTCCATAGACGAAAAGAGCCATTAGTAAGCTGTTTACTAAAGAACACCTCGGCAGGTCTTATCTTTGTGCCTGCTGTCTACGGATATATTCCAACTCTGCTATTATAACACAGCAGATATTGAAAGTCAAGTAAAAATTTTAAGTTTTTGATTAACCAAGCTTTGCGTTGTTAACCTTGATTCCAGGGCCCATTGTTGAAGAAACAACAACGCTTCTCAAATACTGACCCTTTGCAGCTGACGGCTTAGCTTTAACGATAGCTCCCATAAGAGCGTTAAAGTTTTCAGTAAGCTTTTCCTTGCCGAAAGAAGCCTTACCGATCGGACAGTGAATGATATTTGTCTTATCAAGACGGTACTCAATCTTACCAGCCTTAATTTCCTTAACTGCCTTTTCAACGTCCATAGTTACAGTACCAGCCTTCGGAGACGGCATCAAGCCCTTAGGACCTAAAACCTTACCCAAACGACCTACAACACCCATCATATCCGGTGTAGCAACTACTACGTCAAAATCGAACCAGTTTTCACCCTGAATCTTTGATACAAGCTCCATTTCGCCAACATAGTCAGCGCCTGCAGCCTGAGCCTCCTCAGCCTTTGCACCCTTAGCGAATACAAGTACCTTAGAAGTCTTACCTGTGCCGTGCGGAAGAACAATAGCACCTCTAACCTGCTGGTCAGCGTGTCTTGAGTCAACACCGAGCTTTACGTGAAGCTCAACTGTTTCGTCAAACTTTGCCTTAGAAGTTTTAATTGCAAGGTCTAATGCCTCTGCCGGTTCGTATAATTTGGATTTGTCAATCAATTTTACGCTATCCTGATATTTTTTTCCTCTAAACATCTTATTTCCTCCCTTTGTGGTCAATCAAGGCTTTTTGCCTCTCCCACTTTATTCACTTTATCAATCTCCAATAAGGATACCCATACTTCTTGCAGTACCTGCAATCATGCTCATAGCTGCCTCTACGCTTGCTGCGTTAAGGTCAGGCATTTTCTGCTCAGCAATTGCACGAAGGTCTGCCTGAGAAAGAGTAGCAACCTTGTTCTTGTTAGGAACACCGGAAGCCTTATCAATCTTACAAGCCTTCTTGATAAGAACTGCTGCGGGGGGAGTTTTGGTGATAAAGCTGAAGGAACGGTCTGCGTAAACCGTAATTACAACAGGAATAATAAGTCCTGCGTCCTTAGCTGTCTTCTCGTTGAATTCCTTGGTGAACTGCATGATGTTTACACCGTGCTGACCAAGTGCAGGACCTACAGGGGGAGCCGGTGTAGCTTTACCTGCCGGAATCTGCAATTTGATGTAACCTGCTATTTTCTGTGCCATAATGGCCACCTCCTAAAAATTTGGGACAATAGCTTATCCCATTGTGGTTATTGCGGATATTTCCAAGAATATCCTCCCACTGTTTCCAGAGGGATATATATCAGCGCATTAATGCGGTGATAACTTTCTTTTATCCGAGTATTTTAACCTGACCGAAGTCTACCTCGGCAGGTGTTTCACGCCCGAACATTGCTACCATAACGGTAATTTTTCTTCTTTCGTTGTCAATTTCGGAAATCTTGCCTGAGAAGCCTTCCATCGGACCTGATGTGATTTCCACACTGTCGCCTACTTCCATACCGATTCCCTTATGACGTACCGTTTCAACACCCATCTTGGCAACCTCTTCATCTGAGAGGGGAACGGGCTTTGAGCCGGGACCTACAAAACCGGTAACTCCGCGAGTGTTGCGGACAACATACCATGACTCATCATTCATAATCATCTTGATTACAACGTAGCCGGGGAAAACCTTGCGTTTTATAATCTTTTCCTCGCCGTTCTTTTCCTCTACTACATCCTCGAGAGGAACTTCAATCTTCTGAATGAGATTTTCTATACCACGGTTCTCTACCGATTTTTCGATGTTGGCTTTAACCTTGTTCTCGTAGCCTGAATATGTGTGTGCGACGTACCATTTAGCTTCGTCTGCCATATTTACACCTCATCTCCTTAAAATTAAGCAAACAATGAGGTTAACATCTGGAACAGTTTACCGAAACCAAGATCGAGTACCGAAAGAATTACGGTTACGATTATGATAAATACAAGAATTATAAGCGTGTTGTGAACAAGCTGCTCCTTAGAGGGCCAAGTAACCTTCTTAAGCTCTGACTTTGCTTCACGGAAAAATCTTATAAGACTCTTTCTCTGTTTTACGTTGCCGTTATTTGTTTCAGACATCTTTTAACCCTCCCGAAAATTATTTCGTTTCCTTGTGAAGAGTGTGCTTTCTGCAGAATCTGCAATACTTGTTCATTTCCAGACGATCGGGATCGTTCTTCTTATTCTTCATAGTATTGTAGTTTCTCTGCTTACACTCTGAACACGCCAATGTGATTTTAACTCTCATTTTCGTACACCTCCGTAACATATCAATTCAACGAACAGCTCTATTTTCTTATATGCAAAAAAAAAGAAGCTATTTCTAAGCCTTATAATTATAACATTACATACAAGGCTTGTCAAGAGTTTTTTTGTATTTTTTTTCTTATCGCACTAAAATTGTTATTTGAAATAGCCGTAGGGACCATCGGGGACGCCGGTCCGCAATAAACTAAGCGATAAATTCGGGGACGGACCGTCGAGGACGCTGGTCCCTACAATATAAAAAATATTTCTAAAAGCTATGGATAATTCTGAATTGGGTTATAATAATAGATGCGAAACATATCCCACAGCAGGCGCTGTACAAAAAAGAATAATTATACTTATAATTAGTACATACTATAAACACGGTAAAAAACTCATAGTTTAACAAGTGTGTGCTAATTTGTGTATATTCAAATTTATTCAGCATATGGGAATGTTTCGCAAACAACCAGAAGGCTGTGCGTTTTTCGGTGCATCGACCTTGGTTGGTGCACTTTTTAATAAGGCGATACATATACCACAAATCTTATCTGAACGAAAAATACGGACGAATATTCGTCCGTATTTTTCGTTTGTTAAGCGTTCTTTTCGATTGACATAATCTCAAACTCGATTTTTCCTGCAGGGGAATCTACGTTTACGATATCTCCCACCTTGTGTCCCATAAGAGCACTTCCTACGGGAGAGTCCTGAGAAATCTTGTTGTTTACGGGATCTGTTTCGGTAGTTGTTACGATTGCGTAGGTTTCTTCTTCGTCTTCGCCTACCTCACGGATTACAACTTTTACTCCAAGACCTACTGTATCGTTTGCGATTTCGGAATCATCAATTACGCGTGCATATTTGAGCATATTTACAATGGTGTTAATGCGTGATTCTACTTCTGCCTGTTCGTTTTTAGCTTCGTCATATTCGGCATTCTCTGAAAGGTCGCCAAAGGAACGTGCCTCCTTAATCTTTTCAGAAACCTCTTTACGCTTTTCTGTTTTGAGGTACTCAAGCTCTTCACGAAGCTTTGCCATTCCGTCCTTGGTCAGAACTATTTCTTTATTTTCAACCATTACGACATATCCTCTCTGTAAATTTTCCTATCTATTATATCACTTTTTTTCGTATTGTCAACAGTAAATTTTTGGTTTTAGTATCCGAACACACCGCTTAAGCTGTCATCGTCCTTAATCCAGTCCTCGACATTGATGACTCTGTATTCGTTTTCGGTATCACGAATAACAACCTCTAAAATTCCTGCATTTATAACCATTCTCTTGCACATTGCACAGCAACAGCTGTTCGCAACCAACGAGCCGTCAGAAGCCTCCAAACCGACTAAATACAATGTTGCGCCGAGCATATCACGTCTTGATGCAGAAATAATTGCATTAGCCTCTGCGTGAACACTGCGGCAGATTTCGTATCTTTCGCCGCGAGGGATATTCAGTTCCTGCCTGATACAGGTGCCGAGGTCAGAGCAATTTTTTCTTCCTCTCGGCGCACCGACATAGCCTGTGGATACAATCTCGTCGTTGTTTACTATAATCGCACCGTAGTTGCGTCTTAAGCACGTTCCTCGCTCTGCAACCGTCTGGGCAATATCAAGATAGTAATTACGCTTGTCGCGTCTTTGCATATGTAACATCTCCTTTATTTGTATTTATATGTATAGACCTTATGATGCTTGTCTTAAATTCACTCCAATTATCATACAATAAATAAGGAATTTTGTCAATATATTCGTTTTGTATGAAAACCGACCTTGGAAAAGAATAAAAAATCCGGCAAACTGAATGTCTGCCGGATTGTTTTGATAAAATAATTATCTTTTTGAGAACTGGGGAGCACGACGAGCTGCCTTCAAGCCGTACTTCTTTCTTTCCTTCATTCTTGAGTCTCTTGTGAGGAAGCCAGCGCTCTTAAGAGCTGCTCTGTAAGCATCTGAATCAACCTCTAAAAGTGCACGAGCGATACCGTGGCGGATTGCACCTGCCTGACCGGTAAAGCCGCCGCCCTCTACTGTTGCAATTACATCAAACTTGCCTTCTGTTGATGTAGCTGCAAATGGCTGACGAACGATAAGCTTCAAAGTATCAAGACCGAAATATTCGTCTAAATCTCTCTTATTGATTGTAATTTTGCCGTTGCCGGGAACGAGGCGAACTCGTGCAACGGATGACTTTCTTCTGCCTGTGCCGCAGTACTGTTCTTTTGCCATTATCCGTTACCTCCTTACTTAATTTCCTGAGTCCACATCTCGGGCTTCTGTGCAGCGTGCTCATGCTCAGCACCCTTGTAAACACGAAGTCTTGTAAGAGATGTTCTGCCTACTGTGTTGTTCGGGAGCATTCCCTTAACAGCGTACATCATAGCCTGCTCGGGCTTTTCTGCCATAAGCTTGTTGTAACGGATTTCCTTGATACCGCCAACCCAGCCTGTGTGGTAGTAACGAACCTTGTCCATAAGCTTGTTGCCTGTGAGGACTGCCTTGTCGCAATTGATTACGATAACGTGGTCGCCGCAGTCAACATGCGGTGTGTAGGTGGGAAGGTGCTTGCCTCTTAAGATGCTTGCTGCTGTTGCTGCAACTCTACCGAGGGGCTTGCCTGCCGCATCAATGATATACCATTTTCTTTCAATTTCAGCGGGTTTTGCCATATAACTGCTATTCATTGAAATTTACCTCCTATACATTCGAGCCTTGCGCTCTTTTATCTTTTCGGTGATTTTCACCGCGCAAAATGTATTGTACTACTTTTTTTCTTTGGTGTCAACATATTTTTTTGTAAAAATTAAAATATTCTTTTTAATCTCTTAATATCTTTAAATATCTCTGTTTTTCTATTGTTTTCGCGTTTTCTATTTTAAAAATTATAATTAGAAACCAAAATATTCCTTTGCATTTTTGTAGCAAACACCCTCAACAATTCTCTTTAATGACTCTTTGTCATTGGGATATTCGCCATCGTCCACCCACTGTCCTACGAGATTACAGAAAATTCTTCTGAAATACTCGTGTCTGGGGTAGGAAACAAAGCTTCTTGAGTCGGTTAGCATACCTACAAAGTTGCCGAGAACGCCTAAGTTTGCAAGAGCCTTCATCTGCTCCTCCATACCATCCTTGTTATCGTTAAACCACCAGCCTGAACCAAACTGAATTTTTCCGGCTGTGGGCGCTTTCTGGAAGTTTCCGAGCATTGTGCCGAGAACGTAGTTATCCTTAGGATTCAGTGTATAAAGAATAGTTTTCGGCAGAATATCGTCAAACTCAAGGTTGTTCAAAAATGCTGACAGCTTTTCTGCAATACAAAGGTCATTGATTGAATCAAAGCCTGTATCTGCACCGAGCTTTTCAAACATTTTTGCATTGTTATTTCTTAGTGCACCGATATGCAACTGCATTGTCCAGTTGAGCTTTGTATAATGTTTAGCACATTCTGAGAGAAGAGCAGTTTTATAAACGTCGATTTCCTCCTGAGTAAGAGCTTCACCATTTACCTTTTTGTCAAAAGCAGCTTTTGCATCGCCCTTTGCAAACGGAACATACTCAAGAGCATGGTCTGAAAGACGGCAGCCGTTTTCGTGGAAAAATGAAATTCTTTCGCCAATCCAGCTTATTGCCTTGTCAAAGCTGTCAATGCCGTTTGCCTTAAGATAAGGCATAAACTCCACCTTGTCAATGTTTACCAGCTTGTCGGGGCGGAAGGTGGGGAGAACTTTTGTTGGGAAACCCTCGTCCTTTAACTGCTTGTGATATCTCAGATCGTCTGCAGGGTCATCTGTTGTGCAAATAACCTCGACATTTGAACGCTTGATAAGATTCTGAGCTGAGAAATCATCACGGGCAAGCATTTTGTTACACTTATCCCAGATTTCCTTGGCAGTCTTTTCGGTAAGCGGTGTATCTATGTCAAAATATCTCTTAAGCTCAAGGCTGGTCCAGTGATAGAGTGGATTTCCTATAAGAAGCGGAAGAGTCTTTGCGAAGCCTACCCACTTTTCGTACTCGTTGCCGTTGCCGGTTATCATATTCTCGTCTATGCCGTTAGAACGCATCTGTCTCCATTTGTAGTGGTCGCCGCCTAAAAAGAGGTCATACGCACTCTTAAATTTGTAGTCTTCTGCGATCATCTGCGGTGAAAGGTGGCAATGATAGTCGATAATAGGCAAATCCTTTGCAAAATTCTTATAAAGCTTTTTTGCTGTCTTGCTCTTTAGTATAAAGTTATCATTTATAATTCCCATAGTATTTCATTCCTTTCTTAATTATATAGGAAATTACTACTTTTAAGTTGTAATTTCTGAAATAACAAAATTGTTACCTTATTCCTACGCCCGCAGGCGGTGCTTCTATCAGAAGCTTTTTTATAATGTAACGCCGTCTTTAAAAATAGATATTTCACGGAAATCATTTATTTCATTGTTGGTTTCTTTGCCTGACGCAACATCTATTATATAATGAAGTAAATCGTCAGTTGCCTCTGTCATTGTCTTTTCGGCAAGAACAACAGATGCGTCAAAGTCAATCCAGTTCTTCTTTCTCTCGGCGAGGTTTCTGTTGGTGGAAATTTTGACTGTTGGAACGGGGCTTCCTACAGGTGTCCCTCTGCCTGTTGTAAAGAGTATCATATGCACTCCTGCTGCCATCAGGTTGGTAACTGCAACAATGTCATTGCCCGGCCCGTTTAATAGTGAAAGACCGTTTTTGGTGAGCTTGTCGCCGTAGTTAAGAACATCAACAACCTTGCTTAAACCGCCTTTTTGAACACAACCGAGGGATTTTTCCTCTAATGTAGTGATACCGCCTGCCTTGTTACCGGGTGATGGGTTTTCGTAGATAACCTGATTATGTCTTGTATAGTAGTTCTTGAAATCGTTTATAAGCGAAACTGTCTTTTGGAAAATTTCCTCCGACTCGCATCTCTCCATCAAAAGATGCTCTGCACCAAACATTTCCGGAACTTCGGTAAGAACACAGCTTCCGCCGTGGGAGATAACTCTGTCCGAGAGACTTCCTACGAGCGGATTTGCGGTAATGCCGCTGTAACCATCGCTGCCGCCGCACTTTAAGCCTATACGAAGTTTGGAAATGCTTATCGGCTGTGGCTTAAATGTATCGGCATATGCTTTTAGCTCTGCTATCAGCTTTAAGCCTTCCTCGATTTCGTCATCAAAATCCTGACAGTTGAGGAATTTCACCCTTTTTTCGTTATATTCGCCTAAAATGCCCTTAAAAACGTCTAAATTATTGTTTTCGCAGCCAAGTCCTAACACAAGAACGCCAGCAGCGTTCGGGTGGTTAACCATACCTTTTAATACGAGCTGGGTTGTGGTTTGGTCATCACCAAGCTGTGAACAGCCGAAGGGGTGCGGAAAGTATTTTGCACCTGTCTTTTCTGCAAGCTTTTGTGCAACCTTGTTGACACAGCCGACTGTGTTTACAATCCAAATTTCGTTACGGATACCGACATCTCCGTTTTCTCTTACATAACCGTTAAAGGTCAGGTCGGATGGAACAGATACTATACCGTAGTCCTTGTAGTTGTAGGTGTACTCAAGATTTCCCGAAAGGTTGGTCTTGGTGTTGTGGGTATGTACGTGCTCTCCCTTTTTGATGTCCTCGGTTGCATGACCGATGGGCGAGCCGTATTTTATAATGTTTTCGCCCTTTTTAATGTCGCAAAGTGCGAATTTGTGTCCGTTTTCGAGATTTATCTCGACATTGTCCAGCTTATTTATTATCATATTTCATAACCTCGTCCTTCAAAAAGCTTAAGTCGGTATCCCAAAATGCTTTGTTTGCTAAGATTTCAGCAACAGATTTTTCTTTCATAAATGCACAAACCTCTGCATCGTCGGTCGGAGTGCCGTTTTTGTAGAATTCTATCAGCTTTGCAAGAGAGAATATAAGGTTTTCGGGCATATTTCCTGTTCTCTTTATGTACTCAAGAAGTGATGGAAGAACACGAACCTTAAATTTGCTTACCGAATTGAGTGAGATTGATGAGCAGAAATGTTTGATGAACGGATTGTTAAAACGCTCAAATACATTTTCAGCATAGTCGACAAGCTCCTCCTTCGGCAAATCGAGTGTGGGGATAATCTCGTCAAATACACACCTGTGTACAAATTCAGACATCTTCTTGTCCTCCATACAATCCTTGACAGTTTCAACACCCTCAAGCATTGCATAAGGAATCATAGAGGTGTGAGCGCCGTTTAGAATACGAACCTTTCTTGTGCGGTACATATCGAGGTTATCGGTTATTATGATATTAAGACCTGTTTTGTCAAAGGGGATTTCGTCCAAAACCGATTTGGGAGCTTCGATAACCCAAAGGTGGAAAAGCTCACTTGTGTTTAACATATTATCCTCGTAGCCTAAGTCAATTTTCTCGTCCTTGGGATAGCCTGTAACAATTCTGTCAACCAATGTGTTGCAGAATACATTCTTCTCATTAACCCAAGCCTTAAAGCTGTCGCCTAAGTTCCACAGGTCTGCATACTGAAGAATAATCTTTTTGAGAGTTTCGCCGTTCTTTTCGATAAGCTCGCACGGCATAAAGATAAAGCCGTCTAAGCCTAATGAAAATCTCTTATGGAGAAGTGCCGTAACCTTTGCAGGAAATGACTTGGGCGGTGTGTCTTCTAATTTATCCTCTGCAACGTATGTGATTCCTGACTCTGTTGTATTGGAGAACACAAAGCGGAAATCGGGGTTTTCTGCAAGCTTAAGGTATGCCTCGTAATCTTCATAAGGCTTAACAGTTCTTGAAATAACGTCGATTATCTTCTTATCAACTGTGGGAACTCCGTCCTTTATACCACGTGCAATGTGCGTATAAACGCAGTCCTGAGCGGCAAGCTTGTCGCAAAGTCCCTGCTCAATCGGCTGAACAACTACAACGCTTGCGTCAAAATCGGTTTTTTCGTTTGTTATCTGCAAAATCCAGTCAACAAAGCCTCTCAAAAAGCCGCCTTCGCCGAATTGGATAATCTTTTCCGGTCTGATTTTCTTTGTGTGATTCATAAAAAAATCCTCCTATTATCATTATATATCCACATATTAGCACAATTTAATCCTGTTTTCCTTGAAAATGTTGCTTTGCTATATAAAAAACAAGAAAAATTTGTTGACTTGTGTACGGTATGTGATATAATTATAATGAGGTGAGATTATGGCACTTAATAAGGTTGATGAAATAGACTTTTTTGAACGAAAAACGCACAGACGGTTTTCGCCGAGACCATATGCACATTATCACGATAAGCACGAGCTTTATTATCTTGCAAAGGGGCAGGCAAAGTATTTTGTCGGGAATGACATTTTTATGTTGGAGCCGGGGGATATGATATTTGTGCCTAAGGGAGTGGTACATCGTGCTGATTACGGCGAGAGTCAAAATGTTGAGAGAGTACTGTTTTCCTTTGATGACGAACTGATTGATGAGGAAAACAGCGAATATATAAGCTATCTTAAAGAAAATAAGTATGTAAGAATAAGTCAGGAAAATCAGTATGAGCTTAAGAATATTTTCCTTGCAATAGAAAAGGAAACCGAAAGGGAGCAAAGCGGTTACCGAAAAATGCAAAGGCTCTATTTTGACCAGCTTTTGATTTTGATTTCAAGATACTCTCATAAGGGACGGGGAACACATCTTAGTGAGTCTTATATAGTAGTTCAAAATGCTGCCAAGTACATTAGCGAGAACTATAACGAAGACCTTCGATTAGAAGGTCTTGCGGAAAAGTATTATATGAGCCCGTGGCATTTTTCGAGGCTTTTTAAGAGTGTTACAGGAATGGGGCTGAATGAGTACATAAATATTGCAAGAATAAGAGCGGCGGAGCAGCTTTTGTCCCAAACAGATTTGCCCATCACAGCCGTTGCCGCCGAGTGTGGATTTAATGACAGTAATTATTTCTCAAACGTGTTTAAAAAAATCAAGGGTATTACACCGAAAAAGTATCAGTTGGCAAGAAAGTAGGGTCCGACGTCCCCGACGGTCCCTGCGGAGTTGTTGGTTACAAGATATAATTTGTGAAAAAAGCCGCAGTAAAAGTACTGCGACTTTTTGAATTTATACATTTGCTGTTGCAAATGTCAGGCTACCGTTTTCGGCATCGACCAGAATTTTTGTTCCTTCAATGATTTTGCCGTCTAAAGAGAGTTTGGCAAGCTTATCCTCGACAAGCTTCTGGATAGCGCGCTTTAACGGTCTTGCGCCGTATTTTACGTCATAGCCTTCGTCAAGGATAATCTCCTTTGCGCTATCTGTTACATCAATTTCGGCCCCTCTGTCTTTAAGCTGCTCAACAATATCCTTAAGCATCAGATCGATAATCTTTCTAAGCTGCTCTTTATTAAGCGGTGAGAAGGTAACAATCTCATCAATTCTGTTTAAGAATTCAGGCTTAAAAAATTCCTTTAAGCTCTTATCCACGTTATCGGAGATTTTGACTTCGTCCTTTGAATTAAAGCCGAGCGCCCCCGACTTAAACTCGCCGCCTGCGTTGGTAGTCATTATAATGATAGTGTTTTCAAAATTAACTATCTTTCCGTGGCTGTCGGCGACTCTGCCGTCGTCTAAAATCTGCAAAAACAGGTTAAATACCTCAGGGTGCGCCTTTTCTATCTCGTCTAAGAGAATTACCGAATAGGGCTTTCGTCTGACCTTTTCGGTAAGCTGACCTGCATCATCATAGCCAACATATCCGGGCGGTGAGCCGATAAGCTTAGAAACGGAATGCTTTTCCATATACTCGGACATATCAAGGCGGATTAAAGCCTCTTCGTTATTGAACATCACCTCTGCGATGGTTTTTACAAGCTCTGTTTTACCTACACCGGTAGAGCCTGCAAAAATAAAGGAAACAGGTCTCTTTCTCCTGGAGATGTTGGCTCTGCCCCTGCGTATAGCACGGCTTACAGCCTCAACTGCAGCATCCTGACCTACAACTCTTTTGTGTATAAGCTCTTCCAAGTTTTTAAGCTTTTCTGTTTCGTCGAGTGTCAGCTTGTGTACAGGGATTTTTGTCCAGCTTTCGATAACTGCCGCTATATCATCGTGTGTTATAACAGCATTAGATGCCAAAACTTCCTTTTCCGCAAGCTCGCTTTGGAGTTTGAGCCTTTCGCCCTTAAGCTCTGCAACACGTTCATAGTCCTCGTTTTCTGTTGCTTCCTGCTCCTCACCACCAATTGCGTTAAGACGTTCTGTTATAACCTTAACGTCATAAAGAGCAATGTTTTTAAGATTAACACGGCTGCCTGCCTCGTCAATTACGTCAATAGCTTTATCAGGCAGAAAACGGTCAGTTATATACCTCTCGCTCATACGACAGGCATCTTCAATAACCTCGTCGCTGATTTTTACTGTGTGGTAATTCTCGTAAAAATCACGGATACCTTTTAAGATTTCAATACTTTCCTCAACACTCGGCTCGTCTACGATTACAGGCTGAAAACGACGTTCCAGTGCAGAGTCCTTCTCGATGTGCTTTCTGTACTCGGAAAGGGTAGTTGCACCTATAATCTGAATTTCACCTCGTGCAAGAGCAGGCTTTAATATGTTGGCGGCACTCATTGCCCCCTCTGCATCACCTGCGGCAACAATGTTGTGAATTTCGTCTATAACAAGAACAGTATTGCCAGCTTCCTCTGCCTCGGTTAAGAGATTTTTAAGCCTTGCCTCAAACTGCCCCCTGAATTGTGTCCCTGCCACAAGTGCGGCAAAATCTATCAAATAAAGCTGACAACCAAACAATTTCGGCGGAACTCTCTTCTCGAATATACGGCAAGCCAAGCCCTCTGCAATTGCGGTTTTACCAACACCCGGTTCGCCGAGAATTACAGGGTTGTTTTTGGAGCGGCGGTTTAGTATCTGTATAACACGCTCAATTTCGTCGTTGCGGTTTATAACACGGTCAACCTTGCCTGATGCCGCCTTTGCCGTAAGATTTACACCGTAGGTATCAAGCATTGACTTTTTGCCATTCATATTCGGCTTTTTCTTGTTTTTCTTTTTGCTGTCGCCTTTTTCCTCGTGCATTTCCTGAGGCTTATCCTTGTTAAACAGGTTTGACATAAAGGAAAGGGGAGTGGTAGCGGCACCGCCCTCGTCAAAGCCACCGTCCGATAAGCTCTGCATCATTTCCTGAATATCACCTTCAGAGGCAAGACCGTTCATATTCTCGGCAAAGTCTGCCATCTGGCTGTTGAGCATATCAATATCCTCGTCGCTGATACCCATTTGCTCAATCATATTATTAAGAGGCGCAATGCCGAGCTGTTTTGCGCAAGCCAAACAAAGCCCCTCGTTTGAGGTCTTGTCGCCTTCTATTTTTGAGATGTATATTACTGCGGGATTTTTGCCGCAGCGTGAGCATAATTGCATTTCTATTTTAACTTACTCCCTTCTGGAATCCTTAACGTATCCTATATTCTATCACATTTATCCAAATAATCAAAGCTTTTTTTGCTTTGTTTACAATCTTTTCATTTTCGCCGTCAATTATAACATAAATAACGGGAAATATATACAATACATTGTGCAGTGTGTATAAAATTAACAATTTCGTAATATTTTCGCCTTGAACTATTACAATTTTTGTGGTATAATAGCCCACGGTTAATATTTTTGTAATAAATGGAATTTTATTACATATAATAATTATCAGGCGGACGAAGCCTAAAATATCAGTAGGAGAAAATTGTTATAATGAAGAACAAACTTACGGCCTTAATCGGTACAGTAGCGCTTTTGGCGGCTATGCTGCCAACGAACGTTATGGCGTATTGGACTAACGGATACGAGGTTTTGGTCAACGGAAACAGTATTGGAATAGTAGAAAATGAACTTGAGGTAAGCTCAATGCTTGCTGTGGTTAATTATCAGCTTGCATCGGCTTATACGCAAGAAGATACCATCGAGCCTGACATTCAGTTGAGGGCAAAAATTGTATCTGATGAAAAGCTTATTGACAAGAACACACTTCACGATGAGCTGGCAGCAGTTTCGGACAAGATGACTGATGCAGTCAGAATTACTATTGACGGCGCAGAGTCTGTGGCTGTTGCAGATACAGAAACTGCTGAGAATGTAATAAAAGCGGTAACCGACTATTATGCAGAGGAAGGTAGTACGGCAACTGTTGTTGAGCTTGTTGGATATACCGAACAGCTTGTTCCTGAGGTTGATATACTGGATATAGAGTCGGCGGTTAATTACTTTACAGACAAGAAGCTGATTACGGTATGCAGTGATTTTTACGAAGAAAGCTTCAAGGATTATATCCCTGAGCCAGTGGAATATGAGGACGAAAATGTTTATCAGGGAGTAAGAGTTACTACCGATAAGGGTGTGCCGGGGAAAATTAAAGTTAAGACAACAAGCAGTTATGTAAACGGTGAATATGTTGGTTCTGCGATAGAGGAAGAGCTTGTTGACGAGGGAACTCCTGCAAGGATTGCTGTCGGAACCAAGGAAAGACCGTCAGGGATTGGAACAGGAAGCTTTATTATGCCTGCGAGCGGAAGATTTACTTCGGGCTACGGACACAGATGGGGCAGAATGCACTACGGCATAGATATAGCTGCATCGGTGGGAACTCCTGTGTATGCATCTGATGACGGTATTGTTATCTGTGCAGAGTACAAAAATTCTTTCGGTAATCTTGTTAAGATTGACCACGGCAACGGTTTCGAAACTTACTATGCACATAATTCTGAAATTCTTGTAAATCTCAATGAGCCGGTAAAAAAAGGTCAGATAATTGCAAGAATGGGCTCAACAGGCCGTTCAACCGGTCCGCATTGCCACTTTGAAATCCACTATAACGGCGAAGCATTAAACCCGATGAATTATGTTAAATAAATAATAAAAATCCCAAAAGTTTGAACTGCTCCATTTTGTGCGGACAATACAAAAAGAACCCCCTATGGTAGCAAATATTAACTTTTAAGCAACATACTGACATCGCATTTCTTGTGGTGTCAGTTTTGTTTTTAGTTGTATTCTTTCATTGTTGTAGAAATGTATGTATTCGCCTATGAGAAGACGAGCATCCTCGTAGGTTTGCAGTTTTTTTTCGATAAATGCACTCTGTTTTGAGAATAGAAAAGAAATTTTCTGCTAAAGCATTGTCATAAGGATTGCCTTTTCTTGACATTGACGGAGTTATGTTGTATGATTTAGTCAGGCGATAATATGCTTGCGATGTATATTGAAAGCCTTGGTCACTGTGGAGTTGCACCTCTGCAGTGACCTTTTCTCTTTTCTTTGCTTCTCTAATTGTAGAAAGCACAAGGTTAATATTTTGCTCCGTTCCGGTTTTGTAAGCAACTATACTGTTGTCATATAAATCTCTAATCACAGATAAATACAAAGTTCCTTGATTAGTTTTGATATACGAAATATCTGTAACCCATTTTTGATTCGGTCTTTCTGCCTTGAAATCTCTGTTTAACAAATTAGGATAGCGGTGCAAATATTCCCCATAATTACGATACTTCTTTCTTCTGACAACAGATAACAAGTTGTATTTCTGCATTACACGAAGGATAGTCTTAGGATTGTGATATATGCCCTGTCTTTCGAGCCATATATGTACTCTGCGATAATCGTAAGTTTTCCCACACCGTTCCTGACATTCTTTAATCTTTTCTGCCAGTGGTAAATCTTTTGCAGGTACATCCATCCGAGATACATAACCGTAATATCCACTTCTTGAAACACCGAAAAATCTGCACATTTCACTAATTGAATACTTTTCCTTATGACGATAGATAACCATGTATTTTATACTTGTTCTCACTTCCTTTCTGTGAGCGAGAGAAAATCCCGCATTAATTCATTTTCCATTTCTAACGACTTAATTTTTGTATCTTTGCGAGCAAGTATATATTTGAGTTCTGCAACTTTATCTTGTTCGCTTACAACATAGTCTTTTGGTGGTCTACCTTTGCGTTTTAAGGCTATTCCTGCCTCAAGCTTACGTTGATTTCTATTATACCTACAGAAAAAATTGTGGATTTGATCTTTGCTAAAGCCTAATTTATTCCCGATTTCTTGCTTAGTAAAGCCCATTTCTTTGAGTTTTAAAATCTCGCTTTCATAATCTTTAATGTGACGATAACTTCTTGGCATAAAAATTCCCCCTATGATATTTTTATTATACCATAGGGGGTGCTTTTTTTCTATTGTCCGTTTTTACTGGTTCTGTTCAGTTTAACTTTTGGGATTTATTTTTTTGTAATAATCAAGTGATTTAAAGCTCCGTTCAAGATGCTCGCCAATATACCTCTCGGATATCAGGGATAAGAGTTTTGTAACTTTATCGTCTGCTTTAAAGGAAAAAATCTTCTTATCCTCTGCAAAGAGGATATATTTTATTGCCGAAAATGCCGCATTATTTATTTTTATACTGTCGGGTCTTCTGCAGCTTGCGCATAGTATTCCGCCTCGGTCTATATCAAAAAATATCTCGTCGTCGGGGAAAGCACTACAAGCAGCACAGCAGTCAAGTACAGGAAGATACCCACCCTCGGCAGCCAAGCGGAATTCATATACGGTTTTGGCGGTATCCGGCTCGACATCGTTATAGCACATAGCATAGATAGTGTTAAGCAGAAGCCTTAAAACACCTTCATCCTTATTGTTCATACCGACAGCAGCATATGCAAGATCGGCAAAATAAACTGCTGCAGAAAGCTTCACTATATCCTCGCACAAGGGGAAAAACCCTTCTCTGACTGCAATTTCGTCTGCACGAAGTCTGCCGTTTGACTCTTTGAATAAAAATTCTCCGAATGTGAAGATGCGGCTTGATGCACCAAGCCCCTTTTTTTTGCTGTGAGCACCGTAAACTCCTGCCGAAACAATGCCCATATCCTCGGTAAAAACCGTAATCATACGGCTTGTTTCGCCATAATCAGAGCTTTTTATAATTAAGCCTTTCGTCTTTATACTCTCCATAACCGCCGTTCCCCGTTTCAGTGTTTTGTGCGGATTTGTAGATAAGGTAAGCGTCTATATAGCCGGTCTTTGAAAAAAGCTCCCAGCTATCTTTGGAATCTGTCATTTTAAGAACCCCCTTTTATAAAGTAGGGTTCGACCTTTTTCGATAATTTATTCGCCGCTTTGAACAAATCCAAAATTTTTCAGTAGGTAATTATTGTTGCGCCAATCCTTTTTGACACGTACCCAAAGCTCTAAGTAAACCTTTTTGTCGAGCATTTTTTCAATGTCGGTACGGGCAAGAGCACCGATACGTTTAAGCATCTCGCCGTTTTTGCCTATTATGATACCCTTATGAGTGTCCTTTTCACAGTAAATAACAGCATTTATTGCGGTGATGCTCTCCTTCTCCTGCATTTTTTCTATTTCAATTGCGATGCCGTGGGGGACTTCCTTGTCAAGAAGCCATAGCATCTTTTCTCGGATAATCTCAGCTGCTAACTGCTTTTCCGGCTGATCTGTTATCATATCGTCATAATAATACTGCGGACCGCTTTCCAGAAGTATTTTTATTTCGTCAATAAGAAGTCCTACTCCGTCGCCGGTTTTGGCAGAAACAGGTACTATTGCATCAAAATCGTTAAGGTTTGAATAGTCTGCAATAAGAGGTAGAAGGGAGTCCTTTTTAACAACGTCTACCTTGTTTATAACGAGAATACTCCTAAGCCCTGTCTTTTTAATTGATTCTGCAATATCACGTTCCGTATCCTGCACGGGTCTTGATGCATCAACTACCATTATAAGTATGTCATTGTCGTTCATAGATTCCTTGGCTGAACGTACCATCATTTCGCCAAGACGATTGTGAGGCTTGTGTATACCGGGTGTATCGGTAAAGATTATCTGACTGTTTTCATCATTGTAAATGGCAAGTATTTTATTTCTTGTAGTCTGCGGCTTGTCAGAAATAATAGCAATCTTTTGTCCGACTGCTGCATTAAGAAGTGTGGATTTTCCGACGTTCGGCATACCGATTATTGCCGCAAAGCCTGATTTAAAGTTTTTGTCCATTGCAAAATCACCTCGTTATGTTAAGATTATTGAGGATTGTTTCCTGTTTTTTAAACATTACCCTTTCGCCCTCTTCGTCATCTACATGGTCGTAGCCGAGCAGATGAAGCATAGAATGTACAGTCAAAAAGGCAATTTCTCTTAAAAAGCTGTGTCCGTATTCCTCTGCCTGCTTTTTCGCACGTTCTGCCGAAATTACAATATCGCCAAGCAAAAGATAGTCTCCGTCATAGTCTGCATTTATGATATCACCGTTTTCGTCGAAATCACACATCGGGAAGGATAGAACATCGGTAGGAGCGTCTATATTACGTTCCGAGAGGTTAATCTCCTGAATACGTTTGTCATCGACGTAGGTAAGGCTTACTTCTGCATCAAATTCGCAGCCCTCAAAGCCAAGCGTGTAGCTTATACATTTCTGGACCGCCTGTTTAATCTCGGCGGTTAGTTCTTCTTTCTCCTGTTCGTTCTCTGTGAGCAGTCTTATCATTTTTCTTTCGTTTCTCCTGTTCGTTATCGTATTTTTCATATGCTTTAATAATCTTCTGTACCAGAGGATGACGTACAACGTCCTTTTCGGTCAGTATTGAAAAGCTTATATCCTCAACACCCTTTAAAACACGCATTGCCTCTTTAAGCCCCGATGCCTTGCCGCCGGGGAGGTCTATCTGCGTAATATCGCCTGTAACCACCGCCTTTGAGCCAAAGCCTATTCTCGTTAAGAACATTTTCATCTGTTCGGGGGTGGTGTTTTGTGCCTCATCTAAGATTATAAATGCGTTGTCAAGAGTTCGGCCTCGCATATATGCAAGGGGAGCTACCTCAATCATACCCTTTTCCTGATACTTTGCAAACAGCTCTGCACCAAGCATTTCAAACATCCCGTCGTATAAAGGTCTTAAATATGGGTCGACCTTGTTTTGTAAATCGCCCGGAAGAAAACCTAATTTCTCGCCTGCCTCAACTGCAGGTCTTGTAAGGATTATTCGTGCGACCTCCTTGTTCCGAAGTGCAGTAACGGCTCTTGCAACAGCTAAGTACGTTTTTCCCGTTCCGGCTGGTCCGATTCCGAACACGATGGTGTTTTCACGCATTGATTCAACGTATTTCTTCTGACCAAGTGTTTTGGTCTTTATCGGATTACCCCTCTGATTGACTGCGATGCAGTCATCGCCCAGAAGCTTTAAATCAAAGCCGCCGTTTTCCTGTACCATTGTAACGGCATAAAGAATTTTCTGTTCGTCAATCCTTTCGCCACGGTCTATTATCTGCAGGAGAATTGCCAACACCTCATCCGCCTTATCGACATCGTCCTCTGCACCCGTCAGCTTGATAGTGCCGTCTCTGCCCGTCAGCTTTACGTTAAGGCTCTTTTCCAGAAGCTTGATATTTGCGTCAAAGCTGCCAAAAAGTGCCGAAAGGTCAGAGCCTTCGGGTATTTCAATTTGTCTCGTCATTCTTTAGTTCCTCCGTCTGCCACAATTCAATCGGTGTTCTGACACCTATATTTTCTCTGAAGGTCATAGCAAGTGTTACTTTTATGCTATCCTCTGTAATATATTCTGTTACCGTTCGCTCATCGGTTTTAACCGAGCCGTGAGCAAGGTTTGCTGCGATTTTTTCGTACAATGCCTCCCGTGCCTCGTCCGCCGCAAGCTCAAGTGAAATCTGTTCTTTATAGCTTGTTGTTTCCGTATAGCGGTATTTACATATACCTAACGGCTTTATATCGGCATCGGTGCGATATTCGTCAAATGGTACTTTTGTTCTTCCGAGCGGAATTTCAAGTGAGAATAATCGCAATGTGTATAGGGTATAGCTGTCGCCTGTTTCCTTAGTATATGTTTTATAAAGGGGTACGATACAGGTTTGGGTATGTACAGTTTCGGCATAAACTTCGCCTTCTGCCCTTGTGGTATATGGCGGATATAATACTCCGCCCGGCATTGCTCCCGAGATTATTATATCTCCTGCCGAAACTCTGTCGCCTTTGGAAAAAAGTGCTCTTCCGTTTTTGGCTGAAATGGAGGTTATTATCCCATCCCTTGCGGCGCTTATGTTGCAATGCGAATTGTCGTTATCCATTAAAGGCGGTGGAACACCTACCGATACCTCAACTCTTGCAAGAGTTCCGTCTAAGTAAACCCAAGCCCAGTTGACACCTTCAACATTGTATATAATAGAGTCCTTTAACGTGTTTCCGTCGGGGAGTGAGCTTTTTAACACACCGGTATGGAGTCCCTTTTCATTAAGGATTACCATAATCTCTGCTTTTGTATCCTCATCACACCCGTTTATTTCAATATCCCAAACATACAAAGAGGACAATAGAAAGAGCGTTGTAACAAGCATTGCCGAAAATGCAAGAAACCAACCGCAGTTTTTTAAATATCTGCTGTAAAAGCTGATTTCCTCTGCAAATTCTATGGCTATTGCGTTCCTTTTTGCGAGTTGTGAAATGATTTCAAAATCACGCTTGAAAGCATAAGATTTTGTCGCAGTTACATTCCAGATATGTATATTGTTTTCGCTCAATATATTAAGGAGCTTTGCCCCTTCTCCATCAATTATATCTATTATAACATATCCTTTTAAAAAATAAAAGATTTTTAGTAAAATCATTCTAATTTTTCCTCAACTTTCCATTCAGACAAAGGAAACCGACCTTATTTTACCCTGAACAACCACTATTCCGTCCTGCATATAGCTGATTTCCAGCAAGTCTCCTTCAGCAAGGACCATCCCGCCTGCAACCTTTATTGTTATTGAGTCGGAATTAAAGCCCTTTATGCCGTATGTGTTCTCTATCCTGACGCTTTCTCTGCCCGAAATTGTTATCAGCGGCGGTGCGGCAAGGATTGAATTTGACTTTTCTTTCATTTCAGACTGCCTCTTTTCATATTTATCACATAATTATCATATTCATATTAAGCGTGATAAATTCAAGCAATTATCGAAAGAGGTACTATCTATGCGTGAGTTTGTAAAATATTATATTTTTACATTTATAACATTGTTGATACTTTGCTATCCTCAAAATGCAATGAATTATGCAACGTCGGGTATGACTCTTTGCGTGGAGGTGCTTATTCCGTCGCTGTTTCCGTTTTTTGTTTGCTCGGGACTTTTGATTTATTCGGGTTTTTGCGAGAGTCTGGCAAAGCTTTTCGGCAAGGTTATGCTTCCTCTATTTAAAATAAACGGCAGCGGTGCGGCGGCTTTCATTTTAGGCATTATATCAGGCTATCCTTTGGGTGCTCAGACTGCATTAAAGCTTTATGAAAATAAATCTGTGTCAAAAACAGAATGTGAGCGTCTGCTTGCTTTTTGTAATAATTCAGGACCTTTGTTTATTTTGGGTTCGGTGGGTGTTGCAATATATCATAGTCCCAGAGTCGGTATGATGCTATATCTTTCGCATATTGCGGCAGCGGTTACGGTTGGGATTATTTTCAGGTTTTATAAATGCGGTGAACGGGAAATTGGCGAGATAAGAAACGAGAAGGAAGCAAAGTCGATGGGCGAGATTTTCAGTCTGGCTCTTTCAGGGTCGATTAAGAGTATTCTGACCGTCTGCGGTGCGGTGGTGTTTTTCTCGGTTGTGGCAAATCTTGTAGCGGATTTACTGCCTGACGGGATAATAAGGACGGTTTTTGTCGCGCTTAGTGAGCTTACAACGGGGATAAGGGGAATATCTCAGATGTCGGTTGCAACAGGCACTAAGCTTATTCTTTCCTCAGCTGCGGCGGGGTTTGCAGGTTTTTGCGTGCATTTGCAGGTTATGAGTGTTGCAGCAGGGAAAAAGGTCAGCCTTGTGCCGTACATAGCAGGAAAGGTTATGCACTCAATTTTAGCGGCGGTTTATACTGCTATAATGCTTAGGTTTTTCCCTGTAACTGCTCCTGTGTTTGCAAGAGGTGATAGCTTATCGGGGGCATTTTTTGCGGCGTCGCTCTTTACGGCGATGTGTGCATTCATATTGTCGGTTTTGGCAGGAATTACATTAATCTTGGTAAAGAGAAAACAAAAAAATTCCCTTTAATTCAAAGGGAATTTTTGATTTATTCCAAACCTTCCATTGCCTTGATAGCCTCGATTGCGATTGCGCACTCTACACGCTTCCGTTCAAACTCGCATGCAAGCTTATACGGCTCGTTAATGTCCTTGTTAAAGTTATATGCATTGGCACTGCAACCACCGCTGCAGTAGAATTTAGCAAAGCATTTGCTGCACTCGGGCTTGGTGTAGATATTAGATTTCTCAAAGGTTGACTTTATCTCCTCGTCAAATTCGCCTGTCATTACAGAACCCATCTTAAAGTCCTTGTTTCCTACAAACTGATGACAGGGATAAATATCACCCTCGGGAGTTACCGCAATGTATTCGTGGCCTGCGCCACAGCCTGAAAGACGTTTTACAACACAAGGGCCTTGGTCTAAATCTATCATAAAGTGGAAGAAATTAAAGGGTTTTCCCTCGCGTCTGCGGTCGATGTATAGTTTGGCAAGCTTTTCATACTCGGCTAAAACTGTGTCTATATGCTTTTCGGTAAGAGCATAGCTCTCTGTTTCAGGCGCAACAACAGGTTCTACGCTTGTCTGCAAAAATCCGAGGTCTGCCATATGCATAACATCGTCTGCAAAGTGCAGGTTTTCTGCTGTAAATGTGCCTCGCACATAATAGTTGTCCTGATTTCTGCTCTCTGCAATATCGATAAACTTAGGCACGATTGTGTCATATGTACCCGAGCCGTCAACACGGTAACGCATTCTGTCATTGGTCTCCCTCGTTCCGTCAAGGCTTAAGACGATGTTAGACATATTCTTGTTTACATAATCCTTTACCTCGTCATTTAAAAGCAAACCATTTGTGGTAATGGTGAAGCGGAAATTCTTGTTGTGCTTTTCACCCTGTTCCTTGGCGTACTCGGTAATTTCCTTAACTACACCGAAGTTCATCAAAGGTTCACCGCCAAAGTAGTCAATTTCGATATTGCGTCTTGTACCTGAATTTTTGATTACAAAGTCAATAGCCGCTTTTCCGACCTCTGCACTCATCATACCACGGTGTCCCTGATATTCGCCTGTGCCTGCAAAACAGTATTTGCATCTTAAATTACAATCGTGAGCGATATGCAGACAAAGAGCCTTAACAACCGACTTTTTGTTCCATTTAGCCGCAATCTCGGCATAGAAATCATCGGTATAAAGCTGTCCTTCGTCAACCAGCTTTTTAAGCTCAGCAAAGCTTTCCTTTACATCTGATTCGGGATATTTTCCCGAAAGCTCGGCAATTATGCCTGAGTAATCGGCATTTTTATCGAAATCGTCTCCGATTTTGTCTAATATATCGTAGAAAATATCGTCTACAATATGAACCGCACCGCTGTAAACATCCAAAACGATGTCGAGCCCCATCAATTTATATTTATGTATCAATTAAAAAACTCCCATCCTGTCATAAAAACAACTGCCCTGCAAAAAAGGCAAGGCAGCTATCTTATTTTGTTTTAATTATTTCTTGAGCTGCTCGCACTTCTGGTTAGCAACTGTGCATGAAGTCTTGCAAGCTGACTGGCAAGATGTCTGGCACTCGCCGCAAGCACCGCGCTTAACGCTGTCCTTTAATACAGCCTTGTTAAGAGTCTTAACGTGTGTCATCGTATTTACCTCCGTGAATTTTTTGTTATTGAAGCTATTGTATCACAAAAATTCTTCTTTGAAAAGGGGTTTTTGCGATTTTTTTGGATTTTTGGTTAAAATCTGTTGTTATGCTCCTTAAAAGCTCTGTCCATACTGCGTTTTGAATCTCGCTTTGCAATGTCATCACGCTTGTCGTAGAGCTTTTTACCCTTGCATACGCCCAAGGCCAATTTCACCCTTGAGCCTTTGAAGTAGAGGGAGAGCGGAATTAGTGAATATCCATCCTGTGCGGTAAGGCCTATAAGCCGTCTTATTTCGCGTTTGTGCAGAAGCAGCTTTTTCGGTCTTAGAGGGTCTTTGTTAAAGATGTTTCCCTGTTCGTATGGGCTTATGTTCATTCCGAGAATGAAAACCTCGCCCTTATCAACACGGCCGTAGGCATCGGTCAGGTTGACCTTGCCTGCACGCACAGATTTAACCTCTGTTCCGAACAGTTCAATACCTGCTTCCAATGTTTCGGTTACGAAATAATCGTGATGAGCCTTTTTGTTCCGTGCCAGAGTTTTAATCGCCTGTTCAGCCATTTTTTTCTCCTTAAATTATCTGCCGAATATTCTTTTAAGTTCATCCACCTTGTCAGTCTTCTCCCACAAAACGCCCAAATCTTCTCTGCCCATATGACCATATGCTGCAAGCTGCTTGTATATAGGCTTTCTGAGGTCGAGAGCCTTAATAATAGCCTGAGGACGAAGGTCGAATACCTTATTTACTGCATTTGCAATTTCCTCGTCGGAAACAACGCCTGTACCGAAGGTGTCAGCCATTACAGAAACAGGCTCTGCAACACCGATTGCATAAGCAAGCTGGATTTCGCACTTGGTTGCAAGTCCTGCTGCAACTACGTTTTTAGCGACCCATCTTGCCGCATATGCAGCCGAACGGTCAACTTTTGTGGGGTCTTTGCCCGAGAAAGCACCGCCACCGTGGCGAGCATAGCCGCCGTAGGTGTCAACAATAATCTTTCTGCCTGTAAGTCCGCTGTCGCCCTGAGGTCCGCCTACAACAAATCTGCCTGTGGGGTTAATGTAGTATTTGGTATCCTCGGTTAAAAGCTCTGCGGGGATTATCGGCTTTATAACATTTTCAATCAAATCAGCCTTAATTTGAGGTATATCAACCTCGGGTGCGTGCTGTGTTGAAATAACTACTGTATCTATTGAAACGGGCTTTCCGTCTTCGTAGAGAACGGTTACCTGAGTTTTTCCGTCGGGACGAAGATAGGTCAAGGTGCCGTCCTTTCTTACATCGGTAAGACGCTTTGCAAGCTTGTGAGCGAGTGAAATGGGAAGCGGCATAAGCTCCGGAGTCTCGTCGCAGGCATAACCGAACATCATACCCTGGTCTCCTGCGCCCTCTGCATCAACACCCATTGCGATGTCGGGAGACTGCTCGTCTATTGAAGTAACAACTGCACAGGTAGTGCCGTCAAAGCCGTATTTTGCACGGTCATAACCAATCTCAAGAACTGCATTTCTTGCAATCTTGGGAATATCTGCGTAGCCGTTGGTTGTAATCTCGCCCATTATGGACACGATCCCTGTTGTGCAGGTGGTTTCACAAGCCACTCTTGATTTGGGGTCCTGCCTTAAAAGCTCGTCCAAAACCGCATCGGATATAATATCACAGATTTTATCGGGGTGTCCCTCTGTTACCGATTCCGATGTAAAAAGCATTTTACTCATTTGTATCTTCCTTCCTAATTATATACAAGAATTATGTAACTTATTAAAATTTTCTAAAAACTCCCACTACCTTACCGAGAATTTCCACTTCATCTACTATGATTGGCTCCATTGCATCATTTTCCGGCTGAAGCCTGAAATGGTTATCCTCCTTATAAAAGGTTTTAACCGTGGCATCCTCGCCATTTAAAAGCGCAACTACAATATCGCCGTTGTCAGCAGTGGACTGTTTTTGTACGATTATCATATCGCCGTCAAGTATTGCGGCGTTTATCATCGACTCGCCCTCAACTTTGAGCATAAAAAGCTCTTTGTTTGCCGCCATATCCGATGGAATGGGGAAGCTGCCGCTGATATCCTCTACTGCGGTGATGGGAACTCCTGCCGTTATTTTTCCGTGAACAGGAATTTTAACAAAGCTGTCACTATTCTCGGAAACAACCTTTATGGAACGGTTTTTTGCACCCTCTTTAACAATCAGTCCGTGCTGTTCCAGTTTCTTAAGCCTTGCGTGTACAGTAGCAGTTGAGGTAAGGCCTGTTTCTGTGCATATTTCACGCACGGTAGGCGGAAAACCACGGCTTTCCTGCTGCTTTTTTATAAATTCAAGAATTTGATAATCCTTTTCGCCAAGCTTTGCCATCTTCTGCCGCTCCTTTCTTCAAGACTACATATTATTATATCATCATTATATACCAAAGTCAAACATTACTTGCCTCGAAGCATCTGCTCGAGGTCGGTGTATTCGTATTCGCTGCCGTTTGATGCAGGCTTTTTTTGTTTGCTCTTGTGTTTGGTATGTTCTTCCTCAGCTGCGGTTGTGGTATATATATCTTGACTGTGCCAACGCTCCAAAATCTTGTCCATATAGGGAAAAGAGAGCTTTCCTGTCTGCATCAGGCAGTATTCGTGAGAGAGTAAAATCATTTCACGGCTCATATTAAATTCACCCATCCATTTTGAAAAATACTGCTCCTCACCATTCGCCAAAGGTCTTCCGCCTATGCCCATTTTGTCGGCAATATATTTGATATCCTCATCAGCTCTTTCGCTGTCTCTTAAATATCTGCTTATATCCTCAGGTGTAACCAGTCCTCTTTCGCACCAGGAAAGTGCTACCTTTTCGGCATAGGAAAGACGTGGTTTACCCTTTGAAACGCAATATTCTACCAGCATCAAAATAGCTTCGGGAGAAAGTCCCAAACCATCATAGAACCAGTATAGCGTTTCCATCTCGGACGGATTTAAAGGTTTTTGCAAAAGCTCTTCCGAAACAGCCAGCATATCACGAAGTGCAGGAATAGCAATTACGGCATCACTTATTTGAGAGGCTGTGTAATCGCTCTTTTTGACGGTTATCGGTTTTTCTTCTTTGCGTACAGGCGGTGTGGGTGCGTCTGCAGGTGGTTGTTGAGCTTTGCCAAATGTAAGGGTGCCGTTATTCTCCGAAAGAACACCCTGCTCTGTCCAGTATTTCACTGCATTTACTACATCGCTTTCGAGCATAGAAAGAGCATTGGCAATTGCAGAGTATTCGCAATTACTGCCCGAAAGAGCGAGTATGTATAAGTAAACCTTAACATAAGCTGCATTTGCAAGCGGCATTTTGTTAAGGACAAAATCCTTCTCCAACATTACAAAGTCGGAAGCTTTACTGATAAAAGGCATAACAACACTCCTCTTATTGAAAAATTTTCCTCTGAAATCTGAAAAAAAATCCAATATGCCTGTTGACATATTGAAAAATGTATGATAATATAGTTTATTGTACTATGGTAATAAAATGGGTATATTATCCGCCATCGTTAGCGTCTTATGTGATTATAACATATATAATTACAAAAATCAAGTAGCTTACAAAAAATAATATTTCCGTTTTATACCAATAATTCAGACGAGGTGATAAAAGAATGGTGCATCAGGTTCATATGGGCAAAAACACCAGGCTCAGTTATTCTAAAATCAACGAAGTTTTAGAAATGCCAAACCTTATCGAGGTGCAGAAGGATTCTTACAAATGGTTCTTAGAGGAGGGCTTGAAGGAAGTATTCCACGATATTTCCCCGATTAAAGACCACTCAGGACATTTGGTTTTAGAGTTCTTTGACTACCGCCTTGATTACAACCCCAAATATTCGGTAGAGGAGTGTAAGGAGCGAGATGCGAAATACGCTGCTCCGCTTCGTGTAAGCGTAAGACTTATAAATACCGAAACGGGCGAAATTAAAGAACAGGAGATTTTCCTTGGCGACTTCCCGCTGATGACAGAGCAGGGTACCTTTATTATTAACGGTGCTGAGCGTGTAATTGTCAGCCAGCTGACACGTTCACCGGGAATTTACTACGAGTTTGACCGTGATAAGACAGGAAAACCTCTTTACAATTCAACTGTAATACCATACCGTGGTGCGTGGCTTGAGTATGAAACAGACTCAAACGACGTTTTCTCGGTGCGTATTGACAGAACAAGAAAGATACCTGTAACCATTCTTATCCGTGCAATGGGCATTCAGACCAATGCGGAAATATTAGAGCTGTTCGGTGAGGACCCCAGACTCACAGCTACCTTTGAAAAGGACCCCACCGATAACAGAAATGATGCGCTTTTGGAAATCTATAAGCGCTTAAGACCGGGTGAGCCGCTTAACGTGGAAAATGCGGAATCACTTATTACAAATATGTTCTTCGACCCAAAGAGATATGATTTGGCAAGAGTGGGACGTTTCAAGTTCGATAAGAAGCTATCCCTTACATCACGTATTGTAGGTAAGGTTGCAGCTGATGATGTTATCGACCCGTCAACAGGCGAAATCCTTGCTGCTGCAGGCGAAGAGCTTACTTATGACACAGTTCTTAAGATGGAGAATGTGGGTGTAAACTCTCTTGATGTTATTGTTGAGGAGCAGAGAGTCCGTATTCTTTCCAATGATATGGTACTCATTTCGGAATATGTTGATATAGACGTTTCCGATTTGAAGCTTAAGAAGGTAAGAAGAAAGGTACTTGAGGATATTTTGAACAACCTCGAGGACGGCGACGACCTTTATGAAATTATAGAAAGCCGTGCTGACGAGCTTTCACCTAAGCATATCACAGTTGATGATATGATGGCATCAATCAACTATGTTATGAACCTTGCTAACGGTGTGGGAAGTATCGACGATATCGACCACCTCGGAAACAGAAGATTAAGAAGCGTGGGCGAGCTTTTGCAGAATCAGTTTAGAATCGGTCTTGCAAGAATGGAAAGAGTCGTAAGAGAGCGTATGACAATCCAGGATCTTGAGATTATTACACCGCAGACACTTATCAATATCCGCCCGATTATTGCTACAATAAATGAATTCTTCGGCTCATCACAGCTTTCTCAGTTTATGGACCAGCCGAACCCATTGGCAGAGCTTCGTCATAAGAGACGTATTTCTGCACTCGGTCCCGGTGGTCTTTCAAGAGAACGTGCAGGCTTCGAAGTCCGTGACGTTCACTATTCACACTACGGCAGAATGTGTCCGATTGAGACTCCTGAAGGTCCTAACATCGGTCTTATCACTTCGCTTGCAACCTTTGCACGTGTAAATGAATACGGCTTTGTTGAGGCTCCTTACCGCAGGGTAGATAAAGCAACAGGTATAGTTACAGATGAGATTGTATATATGTCAGCTGACGAAGAGGATGAGTACATTATCGCTCAGGCTAACGAACCGTTGGACAGCGAAGGACACTTCCTCGATAAGCAGGTTGCAGCACGTTACCGTGATGAAATCCTTGAGGTTGACGGCAGCCGTATCGACTTTATGGACGTATCTCCCAGACAGCTCGTGTCGGTTGTTACAGCTTGTATCCCGTTCCTTGAGAACGATGACGCTAACCGTGCGCTGATGGGCTCTAACATGCAGTGTCAGGCAGTACCTCTTCTCACTACCGATTCACCAATTGTCGGCACAGGTATGGAGTATAAGGTTGCACGTGATTCAGGCTCTGCTGTACTTGCTAAGGAAGCAGGTACTGTTGTTAAGGTTTCAGCTGATGAAATCATCATCAAGGGTGATGCAACCGGTGCAAAGCACGTTCAGAAGCTTGTTAAATTTACACGTTCCAACCAGTCAACATGTATTAACCAGCGCCCGATTGTTTCTGTTGGCGAGCATGTTGAAAAGGGTGATATTATAGCAGACGGTCCCGCTATGTCAAACGGTGAGCTTGCTTTGGGTAAGAATATCCTCATCGGCTTTATGACATGGGAGGGTTACAACTACGAGGATGCTGTTTTAATCAGCGAGGACCTCGTTATGAACGACGTATTCACTTCTATTCACATCGAGGAATATGAGTGTGAAGCACGTGATACAAAGCTCGGACCCGAGGAAATCACCAGGGATATCCCCAATGTGTCGGAGGATGCATTAAAAGACCTTAACGAAAAGGGTATTATCCGTATCGGTGCAGAGGTTCGTGCGGGAGATATTCTTGTCGGCAAGGTTACACCTAAGGGTGAAACAGAGCTTACAGCAGAAGAAAGACTTCTTCGTGCAATTTTCGGCGAGAAGGCAAGAGAAGTTCGTGATACATCTCTTCGTGTACCGCACGGCGAAAACGGTATTATTGTTGATGTTAAGACGTTTACCCGTGAAAACGGCGACGAAATGTCTCCGGGTGTAAACGAGGTTGTAAGATGCTATATAGCACAGAAGAGAAAGATTTCTGTCGGTGATAAGATGGCAGGTCGTCACGGAAACAAGGGTGTCGTTTCACGTGTACTTCCCCGTGAAGATATGCCTTTCTTAGAAGACGGAACACCCTTGCAGATAGTACTAAACCCCTTGGGCGTTCCTTCACGTATGAACATCGGACAGGTACTTGAGATGCACCTCGGCTATGCTTACAGAACACTCAGTCTTAAGAGCCGCCGTGAGCTTGAAGCTATGACGGTTGATGAGGCATACAAGAAGACAATACTTGAAGCAAAGGAAAACCTTAAAAATGGTCAGTTCCTTAAGATTGCAACACCTGTATTTGATGGTGCAAGAGACGAGGACTTGTCTCAGGCATTTGAGCTTGCAGGTCTTGATAAATCATTCAAGTCGGTTGTATATGACGGAAGAACAGGTGAGAAGTTTGATAACCCTGTTACAGTCGGTGTTATGTACTACCTTAAGCTTGACCACTTGGTTGACGATAAGATTCACGCACGTTCAACAGGTCCGTACTCACTTGTTACACAGCAGCCGTTGGGTGGTAAAGCACAGTTCGGTGGCCAGCGTTTCGGTGAGATGGAGGTTTGGGCACTTGAGGCTTATGGTGCTGCATACACATTGCAGGAAATCCTTACCGTTAAGTCTGACGATATTGTGGGCCGTGTTAAGACCTACGAATCAATCGTTAAGGGAGAGAATATCCCCCGTTCAGGTATTCCTGAGTCCTTCAGGGTACTTGTTAAGGAATTGCAGTCATTGGCTCTTGATATCCGAATTCTTAATAAGGATAAGGAGGAGATTGACCTTGACGCATATCTTGATGACGATGATGATGCTCCGACACAGGATTTGATTGATACTATGCAGGGTGATGAAATTTTCACAGATGACGGCGATATGTCAATAGAGGATATGGACGGCGACGATGATGACTTTGACCTTGAAGAAGATTACTACGAGGACGAAGTTGAAGAAGAGGAGCCGGAACGCAGTATCCTCACAGCGGAAGATTTTCAATAGGAGGCGAAAGTAAATGTTAGAATTTAATAGCTTTGATGCAATAAAAATCGGTTTGGCTTCGCCCGAAACTATCCGCAGCTGGTCGCACGGAGAGGTTAAAAAGCCTGAAACAATCAATTACCGTACATTGAAGCCCGAAAGAGACGGTCTCTTTTGTGAGCGTATTTTCGGACCGACTAAGGACTGGGAATGTCATTGCGGTAAGTACAAGAAGATAAGATATAAAGGTGTTGTCTGTGACCGATGCGGCGTTGAGGTTACAAAATCCAAAGTGCGCCGTGAAAGAATGGGACACATTGAGCTTGCAACACCGGTTTCGCACATCTGGTATTTTAAGGGTGTTCCGTCATCAATGGGACTTATCCTTGATATTTCACCGAGACAGCTTGAAAAGGTACTTTATTTCGCAGCTTATATCGTAACAGACCCGGGCAATACAGAGCTTGTTCAGAATCAGATTCTTACAGAGGGCGAGTACCGTGAGCTGTACGAAAAGTACGGAGATAAGTTTACTGCATCAATGGGTGCAGAGGCTATCCACGAGCTGCTTTCAAGAATTGACCTTGAAGAGCTTTCGGAAGAGCTCAAAGCCGAGCTTGAAGATGCACAGGGTCAAAAGAAGGGCAAGATTATTAAAAGACTTGAGATTGTGGAAGCATTCCGTCTTTCCAACAACCGCCCCGAATGGATGATTATGTCGGTTGTTCCGGTTATTCCGCCCGACCTTCGTCCTATGGTACAGCTTGACGGTGGACGTTTCGCAACAAGCGATCTTAACGACCTTTACAGACGTGTAATCAACAGAAATAACCGTTTGCGCCGTCTTTTAGAGCTTGGCGCTCCGGAGATTATTATAAGAAACGAGAAGAGAATGTTGCAGGAGGCTGTTGACGCACTTATCAACAACGGTCGTCGCGGCAGAACTGTAACAGGTCCTGGAAACAGAGCATTGAAATCTCTTTCTGACCTCTTAAAAGGTAAGCAGGGACGTTTCCGTCAAAACCTTCTCGGTAAGCGTGTCGACTACTCAGGCCGTTCGGTTATCGTAGTCGGTCCCGAAATGAAGATTTATCAGTGCGGTCTGCCGAAGGAAATGGCAATCGAGCTATTTAAGCCCTTTGTAATGAAGGAGCTTGTAGCAAGAGGTCTTGCTCACAATATAAAGAGTGCCAAGAGAATGGTAGAGCGTGTTAAGCCTGAGGTCTGGGACGTTCTTGAGGACGTTATCAAGGAGCATCCGGTACTTCTGAACCGTGCGCCTACACTTCACAGACTTGGTATTCAGGCATTTGAGCCGAAGCTGGTTGACGGCAGAGCATTAAAGCTCCATCCGCTCGTATGTACAGCGTATAACGCCGACTTCGACGGTGACCAGATGGCTATTCACGTACCCCTTTCACCTGAGGCACAGGCAGAGGCAAGATTCTTAATGCTTTCTGCAAACAACCTCTTGAAGCCGCAGGACGGACATCCGGTTGCAGTTCCTACACAGGATATGATTTTGGGAAGTTATTACCTCACACTCATCAAGGATGATGAGATTGGCGGTAAGGATTATCCCGAAAGAGATGCTGATACCGAATGGCATCCGCAGGTTTATACAAGCTTTGACGAGGCTATTCTTGCTTATGAGAATAAGTGCGTAGGACTCCATACACCAATCAAGGTGCTTCAGGAGGCAGATATTGACGGCAAGCACTATAAGAAGCTTATTGATGCTACTGTCGGCAGAATTATCTTCAACCGCAACATTCCGCAGGATTTGGGCTATGTTGACCGTACAAATCCTGACACGATGTTCGACCTTGAGATAAATGAGCTTGTAGGCAAAAAGCAGCTCGGTAAGATTATCGACCGCTGCATCCGTGTTCACGATACAACTAAAACAGCCGAGGTTCTTGACCTTATCAAAGAAACCGGTTATAAATATTCAACAAGAGGTGCAATCACTGTTTCTGTATCCGATATTGAGGTTCCTGAACAGAAGAAGGAAATCCTTGCAAAAGCAGAGGAAGAGGTTGCAAAAATCACAAAGATGTTCCGTCGTGGTATTCTTACCGATCAGGAGCGTTATGAGCAGGTAATCAAAGTCTGGGCAAAGGCATCATCAGACGTTACAGATGCGATGATGAGCCACTTGGGCAAGTTCAATCCTATCTTTATGATGGCTGACTCAGGTGCCCGTGGTAGCGTTAACCAGATTAGACAGCTTGCCGCAATGCGTGGTCTTATGGCGGATACACAGGGTAGAACAGTCGAAATTCCTATCCGTGCTAACTTCCGTGAAGGTCTTAACGTACTTGAGTACTTCATATCTTCTCACGGTGCACGTAAAGGTCTTACCGACACAGCGCTTAGAACTGCCGACTCAGGTTACCTCACGAGAAGACTTGTTGACGTATCACAGGACGTTATTGTAAGAGAGAAGGACTGCGGTACAACAGTTGGTGAATGGGTTGCTGAAATCAAGGACGGTAACGAAACAATTGAGCCTTTGGCAGACCGTATCCTCGGCAGAATAACAATGGCAGACGTTCTTCATCCCGAAACAAATGAAGTTATAGTGCCTGCAGATAAGCTTATGGACGACTCAGACGTTGATAAGATTTTAAAAGCAGGAGTTACAAAGGTTTATATCAGAAGCGTACTAACCTGTAAGTCAAAGGTTGGTGTTTGTGCTAAGTGTTACGGCAGAAACCTTGCAACAGGTAAGCTTGTAAATGTCGGTGAAGCAGTAGGTATTATCGCAGCTCAGTCTATCGGTGAGCCGGGTACACAGCTTACAATGCGTACCTTCCACGCCGGCGGTGTTGCTTCGGGCAGCGATATTACACAGGGTCTTCCCCGTATCGAAGAATTGTTTGAGGCAAGAAAGCCTAAGGGTCTTGCTATTATCTCCGAAATCGGCGGTAAGGTTACTGTTTCCGAGTCTAAGAGAAGACGTGAAATCACCGTTTCCAATGATGAATTGGGCGAGGCAAGAACTTATGTTATTCCTTACGGCTCAACAATCAAGGTTCAGGACGGCGACGTTATTGAGCTTGGTGATGAGCTTACAGTAGGTTCAGTTAACCCCAACGATATTCTTCATATTAAGGGACCGCATGCTGTACAGGTTTATATCACCCGTGAAGTGCAGAGAACCTATCGTATGCAGGGTGTTGATATCAACGATAAGCACGTTGAGGTTATCACACGTCAGATGCTCAGAAAGGTAAGAGTCGAAGACGCAGGAGATACAAGCCTCCTGATCGGTGCACTTGTTGATAAGTTCGAGCTTGAAGAAGCTAATGAGGCACTTACAGAAGGTCAAAGACCTGCAGTTGCATCACCGGTGCTTTTGGGTATTACCAAGGCATCTCTTGCAACAGAATCCTTTATGTCAGCGGCTTCCTTCCAGGAAACAACCAAGGTTCTTACCGATGCTGCAATTAAGGGTAAGGTTGACCATCTCTTGGGTCTTAAGGAGAACGTTATTATCGGTAAACTTATTCCTGCAGGTACAGGTATGCGTGCATATAAAGATGTAGGCATAACTGTCGAGGGCTATGAGGTTGACGAGAGCGAAATCAACTGAATATAATAAAACAAAACGGCTTTAATTTAAGCCGTTTTGTTTTGCTTTAGAGTTGAAATTTGCTTTCAAAGGTAGTATAATAGTAGTAGATTTTTCAAGAAGGGGACTGTGATTATGGACAAGGCTAAGCTTGACAGAATAGGTGAGCTGTACCGCAAATCAAAGGCGGAGGGCTTGACAGAGGAAGAAAAAACAGAGCAGGCGGAACTCAGAAAAGAATATATTGAGCTTGTAAAACGTAATTTCAGAGGAACACTTGACTCGATAGAATATAAGGATTGATGGCGATGAATACACTTTTTGAGCATCTTTTGAGCTATGCAAAAAAGAACCGCATCAGCTTTGCTATGCCAGGACATAAGGGCGGAGCAGGGCTTTTTAAGGAGTTTAAAAAGCATATTGCAGAAATAGATGTAACAGAACTGTCGGACACCGAAAATCTGCACGCACCGAAATCGGTTATTAAAACGGCACAAAAAAAGCTCTCGGATATTTACGGAAGTGAAGAAAGTTATTTTTTGACCGGAGGCTCGACCGAGGGAGTGCATATTATGGTATATTCGGCAGTCAGAAACGGCAGACTGTTGGTCAATCGCAATTGTCATCGTTCGGTCATAAACTGTGCGGTGCTGGCGGGGTTTGACTTGGTGTTTATACCTCAGGAGCTTGACAGAGGTCTTAATTGCCCTATGCCTCCTAGTGCAGAAGCAATAGACTGCATACTTAAAAGAGAAAAGAATATTGATGCAGTGATGATAACATCACCCGACTATTACGGTCATATTGCTGATGTTGATGGGATTGCAAGAGTGTGCCACAGCTATAATCTGCCTCTTTTGGTTGACGAGGCTCATGGAGCACATTTTGCGGCATTTGGTATGCCAAAGGGTGCAATTAAAAGTGGAGCAGATATGGCAGTACAGAGTGCACATAAGACATTAAATGCACTTAATCAGGCGGCACTTCTTCACATAAAGAGTGGTATTATAAATTTAGATACAGTCCGTTCGCTTACAACAATGGCGGCTACATCAAGTCCGTCCTATCCGATTGTTGCGTCTGCTGAAATGGCGGTAGAGGAGCTGTCGGGTAAGAAGTGGCTTGAACTTTCCGATTACATAACGGCAAAGAAGAATGAACTTTTGGAATGTTCAAAAATCATTTATCCCATAGGAAAAACAGACCCTGCAAGAATTGTGTTCGGTTTGGGTAATTATAATATTACCGGCTATGAAGCAGAGGATATTTTAAGGGAGAAGTATAATATTGATGTTGAGATGTCGGACAGATTTAATGTTGTTTGTATTGCAACGCCGTCTAATACATTTGCGGAAATTGACTCACTCTTTGATGCGATTAAGAAGATTTTAGCAGAAACAGAGGAATTTAAGGGGAAGAGTGTTGAGCTTCCGGTACTGCCTGAGAGGGTAATGCCACCGAGAGAGGCATTTTGGTCAAAGTATGAATTGGTCCCTCTTGAAAATGCAGAAGGCAGAATTGCAAGGACAAATATAGCTGCATATCCGCCTGGTATTGCGGTGGTATGCTACGGAGAAGTTATTACAAGAGAAATAATTGATTATATTACACATATAAGAGAGCTAGGTGCAGAGATTGAGGGTCTTGATAACATAATGGTATCTGTAATAGCGGAGTAAACGATGGAAGAGATAAGAATAGTCGGCACGGTTACCGAGATTATTTACCAGAATCCCGATAACGGCTACACCGTATGCGAAATTGAAAATGAAGACGAGGGCATATTTACTGCAACAGGGTATATGCCCTATTTAAGCGTGGGCGAAAGTGTTCAGCTTACCGGCGAATGGGTTGAGCATCCTGATTACGGCGAGCAGTTTAAGACCGAGAGTTATGAAACACTGCTTCCCACCGACGAAACGGCAATTCTTAAGTATCTGTCATCCGGTATAGTACCCGGAATAGGCGAGGCAACGGCAAAAAATCTTGTAGCGCATTTTGGGTCTGAAACGCTTGAGATAATGTTAAACAACCCCGCACGTCTTGCTGAAATAAGAGGCATTTCCCCAAAACGTGCCGAGAAGATAAGCTCGGCATTTCTTGAGCTTCAGTCTATGCAGGGTATAGTTATGTATCTTCAGCAGTTTAATATCGGGGCATCGGTAGCAATGCGTGTACAAAAAGCTCTCGGAAGAAATGCAGTTGAACGGATTAAGGATAATCCATATATTCTTTCCGATATGGTGGACGGCATAGGCTTTAAGACCTCTGATGAGATTGCATTCTTTCAGGGTATGCCTAAAAACAGCCCAATCCGTATAAAGCACGGTATAAAGTACCTGCTTCTTGATGCGGCATTCACGTCGGGGCATACTTATATTGAGGAAAAGTCGCTTGTTGAAGTGGCGGCAAAAAGACTTGATGTAACTAAAGAAGAGGCACAAGACGGTATTTCTGCACTTGTGCTAGCTCATAACGTTTATATCGAGGATTATCCCGACGGCAGACGTGTGAGTCTTGGAATTTTCTATTCCGCTGAGAATTATGTAGCAAGACGCTTAGCGTCAATGTCCTTGTCATTGCCTAAATATATGCCGGAAACTGAAGATGTGGAAAGAATAGTAGCCGAAACTGAGAAAAATGAAAATATAACCCTTGCAAATGAGCAGAAAGCGGCAGTTATGACTGCTGCAGAAAACTCGTGTATGGTGATTACCGGCGGACCCGGAACGGGCAAAACTACGATTATAAAGACGATTATATCGGTTATGCACTCCTTGGCACAGGAAATTGCACTTGCAGCGCCTACGGGCAGAGCGGCTAAAAGGATGAGTGCGGTCACCGGTTTTGAAGCGAAAACTGTACACCGTCTGCTTGGTATGAAGCCTTCCGACAATGAGGCAAAATTTACTTATGACGAATCTAATCCTTTGGAAGCAGATGTAGTAATAGTAGATGAGGCGAGTATGATAGATATTCAGCTTGCTAACGCACTTTTACGTGCAATCAAGCCTGGTGCAAAGCTGATACTTTGCGGTGATGCAGATCAGCTGCCATCGGTTGGACCGGGTAATGTTCTAAGGGATATAATAGTTTCGGGAACGGTTAAAACAATATCATTAAAGCATATCTTCCGTCAGGCGCAGGAGAGTCTTATAGTAATGAATGCTCATAGCATAAACCGTGGAGAAATGCCGGTTCTGGATGCAAAGGATAAGGATTTCTTCTTTTTAAGCCGTCGCTCACCAGATATAATAACACAGACGGTAACAGAACTTTATAAGGTCAGACTGCCAAGAAGCTACCAGATAGACCCGATTGCTAAAATTCAGGTCTTATCTCCATCTAAGAAAGGTCCTGCAGGTACAATTTCGATAAATAAAGAACTACAGTTTGCTATGAATCCGCCCGATATGCTGAAAACTGAATACCGCTATGGAAACACTATCTTTCGTGTCGGTGATAAGGTTATGCAGATAAAGAATGATTATGATATTATCTGGACAAGGGAAAACGGCGAGATTGGAACAGGGATTTTTAACGGTGATATGGGTATTATTGAGAGTATGTCATTAAAGGACAAGATAATGACTATTATTTTTGATGACAGAGAGGTAGAGTATCCGTTTACCAATCTTGACAGACTTGAGCTTGCGTATGCTGTAACTGTTCATAAGAGTCAGGGGAGCGAGTTCCCTGTTGTCATAATTCCTGTTTCAAGCTATGCACCGATGCTTATGTACCGAAACCTCTTGTATACGGCAGTCACCAGAGCGAGAGATATGGTGGTAATTGTCGGCAGAAGTGAGGAGGTAAAAAGAATGGTAACAAATAACGCTCAGCATACGAGATTTACCGGACTTTGCGAAAGGCTTCAGACATTTAAGGATATTATAGGAGAGGAACGGCTTGGCAATGGAAGTGGTTTATAAGAAATTCTCTGCATTGTGCATTGTTATTTCAGCAGTTTTGTGGGGAATAATAGGAATATTTGTACGAAGACTTACAGCGCTAGGATTAGGCTCTATGGAGCAGATGCTTGTAAGAAGTGTAATTGCGGCGGCGGGCTTGGTGTTGTATCTTGCTCTGTTTGACCGTGAAAAGCTTAAGGTAAGAGTAAAAGATTTGTGGATGTTCTTCGGGACAGGAGTTGTGAGCTTTCTGACATTTGGCTGGGCATACTTTTTCACAATAGGTATTACGTCTGTTTCAACAGCAGCAGTGCTGTTGTACACATCGCCGGTGTTTGTTACGGTTATGGCTGCAATTTTCTTTAAGGAGCGGATTACAGTAACAAAAATTGTGGCATTGTTTTTGGCACTCTGCGGTACAGCTCTCGTTTCGGGCGGTTTTGGTGGCACGGATATAAAGGTGGTTGGCATTGCGACGGGACTTTTGTCGGGATTTTGTTATGCACTTTACAGTATTTTTGGCCGTGTTGCCGCTAAAAGATATTCTCCGATAACTGTTACTGCATATACATTTTTGTTTTCGTCGGCAGGCTGCATTTTCGTTGCTGACTGGAGCAAGGCGGCAGAGGTTATAAAGAGCGAACCGTCTTCAGTACTGCTTGTGATAGCATTTGCGGTGGTAACTGCGGTAATTCCGTACATACTTTACACCGGTGGACTAAAATATACATCTGCAGGAAAAGCTGCTGTTATTGCGTGTGTAGAGCCGGTTGTAGCAACTTTGACTAGTGTTCTGGTATTCAGAGAATTGATGAGTATTCAGGCACTTTGCGGCTCGTTGCTGATTTTAGGAGCTATTTTAGTACTCAACAAAAAAGGACAGAACGGTTAATTCGTTCTGTCCTTCTTGTATTTTAGCGGGGTTATGCCGAAATGTTTTTTAATCTCTTAGAATGGCAACGCAAAATGTAGGGTTTGGTGTCACGGACGAACCCTTTTTTATACAATACGTACCTTATAATGCCTGAACCATTCGTCAAGCTGAAGAAGATAACCGATAAACTGCGGCATCGCCATAAGCTGACCGAAAAACGGCTTGCCGTAATCGGACGCACCCGAATAGGTAAGCTTAGTAAGCTCTCTTTTGTCGCAAAGAGCGGTAAGCGGTGTGTTCGGGTCGGATATAAGCTCGCGAAGCCGTGCTTTTACGGCACGCTCGTAGTGTGGGTCGTGAGTTTTTGGATAGGGGCTCTTTTTGCGGAATAATACCTCATCGGATAAAATTCCTCTCGCCGCCTCACGAAGTATGCTCTTTGATACATTGCCTCGATTTTTATACTCCCACGGAATGTTCCACACATACTCGACTAAGCGGTAATCGCAAAACGGAACTCTAACCTCAAGACCGCTTGCCATACTCATTCTGTCCTTTCGGTCAAGGAGATTTGACATAAACCAAACAATATTAAGATATGAAATTTCACGTCTTCTTGCCTCTTCGGCGGAGTCGCCGTTATACCGAGGAGTTTTGGCGACAGATTCCTCGTACCTTGCTGATGAGTAGCCGTCAAGGTCCAAGGTGTTTCTTACCTCATCTTTTAATACACTCTTTCTTAAAGAGAGGTCATAGCACCACGGAAAACGTCTTTCGTCAAATGCCTTTTTGTCCCTAAACCACGGATAACCGCCGAAAATCTCGTCCGAGCATTCGCCCGACAGAAGAACCGTATGGTTCTTTTTTATTTCACGGCAGTAGTAGTAAAGTGATGCGTCAACATCTGCCATACCCGGTAAATCCTTGCAGTAAAGTGCAGGATATAACAAATCAGACAGGTTGTCGAGCGAGCATTTTAATACAGTATGATTTGTTTTGCACTCCTCGGACACTCTTTTTGCCCACGGCGCATCGCTATCCGGCTGAAATGCGGTGCTTTTGAAGTATTTGTCATTGCCGACATAGTCGAATGAATATGTCGCAAGCTCCTTGTTTTGAGAGTGCATATGTCTTGCGGCAACAGCGGTAATAAGGCTGGAATCAAGTCCACCGGACAAAAGTGTGCCGATAGGCACATCGCTTACAAGCTGACGTGTTATTGAGTCTAAGACAAGCTCACGTACATTTGCTACGGTATCCTCGTAGCCGTCAATATGCTCACGGCTCTCTAATTCCCAATAGCATTCTTTTCTGATACCGCCTTTGGTTATAATCATAGAATGTGCAGCCTCAAGCTCAAAGATGCCTTTAAACACACCGTTTCCTGCCGTTCTTGCGGGAGACATTGCCAGAAGCTCGCATAATCCATCCTTGTCAACCTCAGCATTGATGTAAGGGTGGGCAAGGAGTGCTTTTATTTCCGATGCAAATATCACTTCGCCGTTTTTGATGCTGTAAAAGAACGGCTTTACACCAAAACGGTCCCTGCACATAAAGACTCTCTGGCGCATACTGTCCCATATGGCAAAGGCATAGATGCCGTTAAGCTTTTTGGCACAGTCTGCACCATAGTGTATGTAACACATCAAAAGGACTTCGGTATCGCAGTCGGTTGTAAAGGTGTAGCCTCTTGCACTTAAATCGTCTTTAAGCTCCTTTGTGTTGTAAAGCTCGCCGTTGTAGCATATAACAAATTCGTAGCCCTCGACCGTGCGTTTCATTGGTTGCATACCATTTTCAATGTCAATTACGGCAAGGCGGCAATGTGCAAACGCCGCATGCTCGCCTACCCATTCACCGTGTGAATCGGGACCTCGATGAGTCATCGTCTCAGCCATTTCCCGTGCAGTAAGCCGGTGTGCTGCTTCATTGAGCATCATATTTTCGCCGAAGTTTATCAGTCCTGCTATTGCACACACATATATCAAATCCTTTCCTTGCTATATCTCGATGGTATAAATTATGCAGTAAGGCTTATTTTGGTGATAAATCGCTTGTGAATTGAAAACGGCTGTGGTATAATAAATTTGCAAAGCAGACAAAAAAATTGTAGCGGCCAGACTCCCGGATGGTACGCAAAAAAATGGAACTGTTAAAAAGGAGTAATAATATGAAAAAGCTAATACTTTTTATTTTAATAATAAGTACTCTCTGCTCCTGCAAGAGTAAACCGTTACCGGAAGAAAAAAGTGTTGTTACTCCGACAGGAAACACCTTGGAAACAAGATTTTCTGCGCCTGACGGATATGAGAGGTTGCTTGCAGAGGATAAAAGTCTGCTGTTTTTCTTGAGAAACTATGAACTAAAGCCTGATGGTGCACCTGTACTTTTATACAATGGCACAAAAAAGCGTAATCAAAACGCACATACGGCGGTTTTCAACCTGCCGATAGAAAATGTCGATTTGCAGCAATGTGCTGATTCGGTAATGAGAATGTATGCGGAATATTATTGGCATACAGGGGAAAAGGACAAGATAGCGTTTCATTTTACCGATGGATTCTTGTGCGAGTATTTGATGTGGCGGGATGGATATCGTCCTATTGTGGGCAATAGTGCTACAAGATGGGAGAAAAAAACAGACCTTGACAACTCATATGACAATTTTGTAAAATATATCAAAACGGTATTTACTTATGCAGGAACAGCATCAATGGAAGCTCTTGAAGCAGAGACGATACCGCTTTATGAGCTTGATGCAGGCGATATTATAATAAAGGGCGGTAGTCCGGGACACGTTGTAATGGTGGTTGATGTATGTAAAAGAGCTGATGGCAAAAAGGCATTTTTGCTGGCACAGGGCTATATGCCGGCACAGGAGTTTCACATAATAAAAAACCCCTTACACGAGAATGACCCGTGGTATTATGAGGAAGAGATGACATTTCCTCTTAATACCGCCGAATACACATTTAACGATGAAAATATGTTGAGAAGATTAAAATATTAAAGACGTGACAGACGGGAGGTGGCATTTTATGTACGGATATGAAACATTTCACGAAAAACTTGCAGAGGGACTTATTGCCAATGTAAGAGGAGGAAATCCTCCGCACGCATATATATTTGAGGGCGATGCAGGACTCGGGCTTTTTGAAACGGCACGTCTTTTTGCGGCAAGCCTTGCGTGCAGTGCAGACAATAGCCCCTGCGGTGTCTGCAACTCGTGCGTTAGTGCAAAGGTGGAGAGCAACCCCGATATTATTGTAATCAAGCCTGAGGATAAGAAAAAGTCAATAAGCGTTGAGCAGATGAGGGAAATGATTTCCGATGCGTATGTAAAGCCATTCTTAGCAAAACGCAAGGTGTATATATTTGCCGATGCAGGCATTGCAACTGAATCGGCTCAGAATGCAATATTGAAGCTTATCGAGGAGCCGCCCGAATATGCAGTATTTATACTCATTTGCGATAACGCAGAACGGCTCTTGGAGACAATTCGTTCAAGGTGTGTAAAGGTGCGTTTCTCACCTCTTTCTGAGGGGGAAATGGCGGAGTATGTGGACAGCATCAGCCCCGGTAATGCAAAACGAGATTTTATTGTACGTTATTCTGCAGGTATTCCGCAAAATGCCAAGAATATAATTGAAGACGAGAGCTTTGACCACATAAGAACAGAAACGGTCAAGAGATTGCCGCTTTTGTTTTCGCAAAGGAAGCTGACGGCATATAATTTAGCAGATTTTGTTGAGGAAAATAAGGAAAAGGCGGCTCTTGTTTTGTCGCTTTGGGCAGGACTTATGCGTGATATAATATTTATACATCAGGGTAGCGTAAAGCTGATAACCAACGGCGATTATGAACGTGAGCTGACCGAGGTTGCGGCAAGAGTTGAGGAAAGAGCGGCGGTAAAGGCGTTGGAAAGCATTATGCTTGCCGAGGAAATGCTAAGGCGTTATGTAAGCCTTCGGTCGCTTGTACTCAGGATGGCACTTTCTATTAAGCCAAATTAGTAAAATCGCTCGGTATTTTAATTGGGATTTGTTGACTTAACTTGACACGAGCAATATGGATATGTCGAAAGATGTCGAAAGGATGGGGTAGGGGATATATGAGTAGTATAGAAACGGTTTTAAAATTTCTTGCACTTTTAATTATCGGTGTTCTTTTTCTCCATGCTGGAATTTTTAAATGGAGATTTCCTTCGATATATTGGTTTTTAAGAGAAACAGAATATGGTGAAATCATTAATACGGTAGTGATGATAATATTAGGAATTTGTGTTTTTGGTGCTGCGTTTGATGTGTTGTTTTAGGAATGTAAATTTTTGGATCTAACTTAACATGAACTTTTTCCCAAAACATGCTGCATCTAAACCTTATGTCTCGCAATGTAAAGAATGTCGAATATTGTCAAGAAAATATAATGAAATTTAAGAAAGGTGTAAAAATAATGTATAAAAATAATGTAATTATAATGGGTGACAGTTATTCAACTTATCAGGGATATATTCCAAAAGGGTATCACTTCTATTATAGTGATGAAAGAAAAGAAAACCCCATTGTCAGAGGCGTAGAAAAAACATGGTGGAATATGCTTGCAAAAGAAAATAACCTTAATATAATACTTAATGATAGTTTTTCAGGTTCAACAATTTGTAATACAGTGAGAGAAAACCTTTCAGTTGAATCATCGTTTGTTAGCAGAATAGATAAATATATAACCGAAAAAGTTTTTGATGAAAATAAAATTAATACACTGTTTATATTTGGAGGAACAAACGATTCTTGGATAGATGCCCCTGTTGGTAACATTAAGTATTCAGACTGGACTGTTGATGATTTAAAGCATGTATTACCTGCATTTTGTTATCTAATCAACACAGCAAGAAAGGTTGTTGAGAATATAGTTGTTATCATTAATACTAATTTGAAAAAAGAAATTACCGATGGGTTTATAGAAATTTGTGAAAAAAATGGAATCAGATATTTATGTCTTAAAGAAATTGACAAAGAAAATGGGCATCCTACTGAGTTGGGAATGAAACAAATTTCCGAACAAGTTGCGAAATGCTTAAAAAAATAAAACAAGCACATTGTGTTTGTGGTGTCGTAAACATCACACCAGGCTATGATGATGCATCTAAACCTTATGCCTCGCAATATGGATATGTCGAAAGATGTCGAAAGGAGTTAGAATAATGAAGAAGAAATTTTTAAATATAATTCCATATATGCTTGGACTAATATATCTAGCGTACTGTCTGTTTAACGTTGAGGCATGGGTAAAAAGTCATACCGAAGAATATTTGTTCTTTGTTGTTTTAACGTGGCTTATAGCAGTAATTCTTACAATAGTCTTTCTTACGTTAAGATTGGTAAAAAATAGACCTTTAAAAATGTATTTACCGCTTTTCTTTTTTGCGATTGGTTTGACAATTTATTTTGTTGCAATAAACATACCTTGTTGCACAGGTGGTTGATATTTTTTGTTCTAACCTGACACGAACTTGCAACTAAAATAAGTTGCATCTAAACCTTATGCCTCGCAATATGGATATGTCGAAAGATGTCGAAAGGGGTAAGTTGTATGAAAATATTCAATAAAAAGATACTAACCATCATCATGTCAATAATTTGTATATTAGTTGTTGCTTCTACTTGGTTGTTTAATTTAGGTTGGTTGCGTCTTTTTATGTCGGCTGTAGTAATTCCGCATAGTGTTATATTTGTTTTTATGAACTTATATTCAGCAAAGTATTTTGACAAATCAAAAAAAGTTAAGATGCTAAATGTGATTTTTGTTTTCACTTTTCTAATAGCGTATGTGTTTATGCCAGATTCAAGTGATATTAACTCCTATGGATTTTGGGGATTAATACATGACGAACAAATTTTAAATGTTGCAGAACTTATTTCAACTATTGGATTTATCGTTCATATTACTACATTCGTAATACAACTTTTGCAGACAGAAAAGATCAAGAAAATATCTAAAGAAAACAAATGAGCATAGCGAAACATGAACTTGACACCAAAAAGGGTTTGCATCTAAACCTTATGCATCGCAATATGGATATGTCGAATTTTGACGAAAGGAGAAATATATAATGGATTATTTATATCATAATGGTGAAAAATTGTTTGATATATATAAACTTGAAAATGGTGAATTAATGGTACAAGTTAAAGTGAAAGATTTTTCAGGACAGTTTGCTTATTGTATAGAAGATAACAATTTGAAAGATTATATATCTTCCTTGGAAAAGTTAGATAAGTCAGAACAAGGTGAATTTAGGTTTTCAGATATGGATTCAGATTCATTTATATATTTTGAAAAGACGAAGTATGGACATATGAAAATAAGTGGGCAGTTGGGTTTTACTTTTCGCAATAATTATCTTATGTTTGAAATGAATGCCGACCAAACAGTTATTACAAACTTAATTAAGAGATTAAAATGATTTTTTGGTTCTCACTCAACACAAACCTTTGATTGATAAGGATTGCATCTAAACCTTATGCCTCGCAATGACATAAAAGACTGGCATCCAGATTACACAGTCTTTATAGTAAGAGTGTCCAATTTTGTCGAAATGAAAAAGCCTCCCCTGTGTAAGGGGAGGTGGGTTGCGAAGTAACTCGGAGGGGTTGTATAAAAAGAAAACAATCCCTCAGTCAGCTATGCTGACAGCTCCCTTTACACAAGGGAGCCTTTGAAAGGAGCTGTAAAAATGCTTTTAATTATTTCTATATTATTTATTATAATTGCAACAATGAAATTTTATGGATTTAATATAATACATAGAATAAAAAAGATTGATACAGATAGAACTGAAAATAAGAAGAAATATGACGGGATAATATCTTTAGATTGCTCTGTTACCGGAATTGTGATTTTTATATTTTACTTGAATTCAAGTAGATGGCTTTATGGTTTTTTTGAAAGTGAATTACTATGGCATATCCTGGTTGTATTGCTTTTTATTTCAATATGCTTAATTATTTATGCTCCAATCGTATATAGAGAAGGAAGTGTTGGTGTTTTTTTGTCAAGGATTGAAAGTAGTACCAAAAAAAGAAAAGTAATATGTGGATGTTATATAGCTGATGCAATACTTATTATTATGTTAGTAATATGGAAAGTGATAAAATGTACAGATTATGGTATTCCTTTAGAATTTTACTTTTTGGGGGTAGATACAGCGATTGCTGTCTTCATATGTACTTTATTAATAATTATTAGTCTGTTTTTTATTATTGCAGTTACTCTACACAAGAAGAAAGTAATTATATTTATTACTACAGCTATAGCCTTGTTCGCATTTAATTTTTCGCTTTTTATATGTGCATGGACAACAGGTGGTGATTACTATAGTTTTTATTCTCCAAATTTGAATAAATCAATTCTTATTGAGGAATGGACTCACCTGATTACAGAAGATGTAAGAGTTTATGAAAGAGAAAATATCTTTTTTATTAGGAAAATAGGCAGTCTTCCCATAAATTCAGTACATGATTTTCAACAAGGTAATTATGATGTTGAATGGAAAGAGAAGAAAGTTGTCATAACATTACATAAAGGAAGTAACAATGAGGAAATTTGTGAGTTTGATTTGGGAGAATAATTTTAATTTCTAACTTAATACGAACTTGTCAAAAAAAGATTGGCATCCAGATTATACAGTCTTTATAGAGGGTTTTCTAAAATAAATCATTGTTGTAAATTTAATTACGGTAAATTCGTCATAATTAAAACATTAGGAGATTATAATATGCAAGAATTAGAGTTTTTACTTAGCGTGATTGGTGCCATAAGCATTGTTGTTTCGATAGTTCGTTTTATATGGCTCTTCTTTTCTTACGGTACGGAGTGGATAGACAATCTTTCTATATTGGTGGAGGATTATGATGAAGATGTGGATTACGATGAGTATTTTGCTTTTGAGGGCAAAAGTATTTATCCCACAATTTTTAAGGATACGAATTGTGCACCAAATTATCCAACTGTCAACTTTTTTATACCTCAAAACACCATAATAAAAAAAGTAAAAATAAAAAGAGTAAGTGACGAAAGCATCGCTGATGGCAGTATTAAGTATAAGACTGTTAAGGTCATAGAGAGTATAACTCCGCACAATCCTCTTTGTATGATTGTTGAAAGGGGAGAGTGTATTGCAAGATACAAGTTGTGTTGGACAACTATGTATGGAGGCAAAGCAGAGTACCTTTTTCACGAGAATTTGCGAAATGGTACATATAACAAATCCGGGATACAATATTCCTATGGCTTTGTTTCGCGAATACGGAAGTTTTTTGGGTTGGTGTAATTTATCAGCATAAATCCCTGATGGTTTATGCGACAGTGTATGGGAAGTTATGTCGCCTTTTGTATTAGCCTTGTCGAGTAGCGGTGAAAACTTTTACGATGGCTGGATGAAAAATCGAAAATCTGCAATAATTTCGTGCAATGATGGGTTCAAACCTGTAAGCTTTTATATCGAAGCTCTTGATGACAATGCGGAGAGTGAGAAGTAATGCCACTTTCATACCGAATTAGTAAAAATAAATAAAAATTGCTTTAAGTCCCGACAGTATTTTGGCTTGTCGGGGCTTGTCAATTAATGTAAAATGTGTTATTATATATAAAATATCCGAAAGATTGAAAGGAGGAGAACACGTTGCACGAGTTTAAAAAGTTCAACGAAATGAGGCCTCTTGTAGAAAAACTTGCAAAGATATGCGAGGAGGTCGGCTATATCGACCCCGAGCTTTATGACAAATATGAGGTACGCCGAGGTTTAAGATACAAAAGCGGTAGAGGCGTTCTTACCGGTCTTACCGAGATTGGTGAGGTTAAGTCCTACACCATCGATGATGGTGAAATGATTCCCTGTGAGGGTAAGCTCTATTACCACGGTGTTGATTTAGAGGAGCTTGTTGAGGGCTTCTCGTCCGATAACCGTTTTGGCTTTGAGGAAACAGCTTATATATTGCTTTTTGGTATTCAGCCGAGCAGAGAACAGCTTGATGAATTCAGAAAGCTTTTGTCTGAGTACAGAGCACTTCCCAATAGCTTTGTCCGTGATATAATTATGAAAGCACCATCGGGAGATATGATGAACGGTTTGGCAAGAAGTGTTTTAACCCTCTATTCCTATGACAAAGAGGCTGATGACACATCAATCGCAAATGTCTTAAGACAATGCCTGCAGCTTATTGCAGTTTTTCCAATGCTGTCCGTTTACGGCTATCAGGTTTGCAATCATTACTTAAAGGGCGACAGCCTTTATATACATACACCGCCTGCGGAGCTTTCAACTGCAGAAACAATTCTCTATATGCTCCGCCCCAACAGAAAGTACACTGAGCTTGAGGCCAAGCTTCTTGATATTTGCCTTGTAATACACGCAGAACACGGCGGCGGTAATAACTCAACCTTTACAACTCATGTTGTATCTTCATCGGGCACAGATACATATTCAGTTATAGCGGCATCATTGGGCTCGCTTAAAGGTCCTAAGCATGGTGGCGCAAACAAAAAGGTTGTAGAGATGTTCAATGACATTAAGGAAAACGTCAAGGATTGGGCAAACGAAGAGGAAGTAACAGCCTACTTGCAGAAGATTATTGACAAAGAGGCATTTGATAAGAGCGGACTTATATACGGTATCGGACACGCAGTTTACTCTATTTCCGACCCGAGAGCCAAGATAATTAAAAACTTTGCTAAGCCTCTTGCTGAGGAAAAGGGTAAAATGGACGAATATCGTCTGTATGAAATGGTGGAAAAAGTTGCTCCGACACTTCTTTCCAAACGCAACCGTGCCGCAAGTGCAAACGTAGACTTTTATTCGGGCTTTGTATATGATATGTTAGGACTCCCATTAGAGCTTTATACTCCGATTTTTGCTATTGCAAGAATTGCAGGCTGGAGCGCACACCGTATAGAAGAGCTTGTAAATGCAGGCAAGATTATACGTCCTGCATACAAGAATGTGGCAAAACACGTTAAGTATATTCCTATTGAAAATAGATAAAGAGTTATCAAGTGCATATCACACAAGATATGCACTTTTTTTTGTAAAATATCACTTTTTTTGTAAAATGGGTAGATTTTTTTAGAAAAATATAGTAAAATAGAATTGTTATTTGATGAATAATAATATTTCAATATAAAGAAAATATCAAAGGGGAATTTTGAGAAGGGAAGCTTTGATTATGAGAAAATTCAGAATAACAGCACTTTTGCTTTGCATAATAGCGTTATGTGCTTGCGGAAAAGAGATAAAAAATTACCGTGTTCATAACGACCTTGTAATATCATTTACCGAAGCGTTGGGAGACCGTAAGCTTATTTCCGAAAAACTGACAAAAACAGAAGATGGCAGAGTTATTACAAAGGCTGAGTACACATACAAGAGCGACCAGCCTGCAGAAGACAAAGAAAATTATCTTTACTATATGCTCAATAATTACGAAGCTGCATTTCTTGGCGAGGACGTAGCCGCAATAGCATCTGAGAATTTCGATTGTACGGTTATGGTTGAGGTAACAAACGACGAAGATACATTTACAATTTCACTTACCAGACCCAATATGGTAGAGCCAGAAGAATAAAATATGATTGCCTGTGTTTTTTGCAGGCAATTTTTTTATACTTTACTATTCAGGTGTTTAGTGGTAAAATATAAATAAATGAGCTTTTTGAAAGGGGGTAAACTTTTTTGAAATATATCAAAATTGTTTTTGCTTTGACTATTATTTTCTCGTGTTTAACGGCATATGCTTTCGATGACACAGAAAACCATTGGGCAAAGGAATATATCACCGAGCTTCAAAAGGACGAAATAATGTCAGGTGATGGGAATTTGTTTATGCCGGATAACAATATAAGTCGTGCTGAGTTTATTGTTGCAACTGTACGCACTCTGGGTGCGGATATTAAGGCAACGGGGAGAAGCAGATTTTCTGATGTGGACAAAAACAGCTTTTATGCACCGTATATAATACGCGCTGCAGAGCTTGGTATAGTATTGGGATATGATGACGGCACTTTTCGACCGGACAGCTATCTTACAAGAGAGGAAGCGGTGATGGTACTGTCCCGTGCATTCGGTTTTCTTTCTGGATATAACGTCAGTCAAGAATTTTCTGATGCGGATACAATAGCTGATGTCGCAAAAAGCGCTTTTGCCTATGCACTCAGAAAGGGTGTTATAAACGGTTTCCCTGATAAAACGCTACGACCTAAGAGTACACTCACCAGAGCAGAAGCGGCGGTGCTTATTTGCGGTGCAAGAAAGCTTGAAACTACTGCGCCTGGCTTTGTTATGGGTTATCCCAGACTTGAAAAGAAAGGTAATTACGGAACAATAAGGCTTGAAGTATGTACTAATATGCCATGTAATATATATTATATGGTACAGAGCAAGAGTGTGATGGGTAATCCGTCGGAGCTTAATATCAATAAGCTTCTTACGGTTATCACGTCTGCTAACAGACAGCAGGTGGCAGATATTGCTGCAGATATAGGAAAGGGATATAATATATATCTTATGGCGGTAACTCCGGAGGGAAAAAAGTCAAATATAGTAAAGCTTGAAAATATAACCCCTCTTCCGTATAAAGACGGCGACGGAACGGAGAAAAATCCTTACGGAATTTATACGTCTTCACATCTTGATGCGGTGAGATATTTTCAGGACAAGGCGTTTGTTTTAAAGAATGATATATCGCTTTCGGGCGAATGGGAGCCTATAGAAAATTTTTATGGCAGCTTGGACGGCGCCGGTTATAAGATTGACGGTCTTGTAATAAATACCGATGATAGCTGTGTAGGTCTTTTTAAACGTGTAACAAGAGGAAAAATAAAAAATCTGACAGTCGACGGACAGATTACTGCCAGAGCTAATGCCGGAATAATTGCAGGTGAGTTTTTGAATGCTGATATTTCGTTTTGTACCGTTTCGGGCAAAGTGGGAGTGGTAACAAACAATGCGGGTGGATTTTTCGGTGAAAGTGCCGGCAGAATAGAAAACTGCCTCAGCGGAGTATATATTGTTGAGGCCGGTTCCTTTGCAGGAGGCATTGCAGGTCAGAACTATGGAATTATAAAAAACAGCTTATCTGCGGCATATACTGTTGTTGCTGATATCTATGCAGGCGGCATTGCATCTGTAAATGATGGAGGAAGAATAGAAAACTCCGTTGCGGCTTGCATCCACGTTTACGATATGCTGCTTGGCAACTGCGGAAGAATTACGACCAATAGAAAGGACTCGACCATAAGGAACAACTATGCCTATTCGGGTATGATAACAACATCTGAATCAGGAATAAACCTGAGCGATAACGGCAACGGTGCAGATATTTTATGGGATGAGCTGATAAACAGAGACAGACTTTTAGAGCTTCTTGGCTGGGAAAAATCACATTGGACAGGCGGAGGAAGAAGCGAGGTATATCTTTTGCCAAGACCTGCATTAACAAAAGAGCCGGAGTTCCTTGCAGGCATTACAGAATATGTGCCTGTAAGGATAAGCACATCGGTAGAATTACTTGCTATGATAGACAACCCTGATATGCACTATCTTCTTGTTGATAATCTTTATTTTAACAGTAATATAAAGTGGCGTGTTGCTGCCGATGCCGTGTTTGAGGATGAGGGGTTTAGCGGTACTTTAGACGGCGGTGGCAAAACTATATACAATCTTACTGTTACAGCCGGAGATAGCGGGAACTGCGGATTATTTGGTATAATTTATAATGGTACGGTCAGAAATTTAAACCTTAACAATCCGAAGTATACAAGCGGGGAGATTATAGGCTCAATAGCTGCTGTCAATTATGGCACTATCGAAAACTGCAGCGTAAATGGATTTGAGATAAAAGTAACAGGAGAAGGTGCATATGCAGGCGGAATGGTTGGTTATAACTATGGAACATTAAGGTCCTCTGATGCGTCAGGTAATATAGAGTCGGAAACAAAAAATCTAGTTGCAGGCGGAATTTGTGCACATAATGAAGGCTTTATTGATGATACGGTATATACAGGAAAAATAAGGACAAGCAAGCTTGGCGGAGTATCTGAATCTGTTGTAGGCGGAATTTGCGGTTACAATGCAGGGGGTATGATTTATAATGCATATTCCTCGGCGGATATAAGACAGCAGGCGACAACTATATACTCAGGCGGTATCTGTGCTATTCAAAGTGATGGCGAAATATATAAATGCTCGAGCAGAGGTAATGTTATAGCAGAACAGCCCGGTATAGCCATTGCTGTTGCATACAGCGGTGGTATCAGCGGTCTGGCGGCAGGAGGGATTGTTATGCATACCTTCTCCACGTGCGATATTAAGCAATATACACTCAAAAGTTACCTTGGTGGAATTTGTGGCTATAATGAGGCGGCAATAATCCAGAATGGGTATGCGGCAGGCTCTCTTTTACAGACTAATGATGCCGAAATAAAGAAAGAAATGATTTCCTATGCGGGCGGGATTTGCGGTTATAATGAGTATGGAACGATATCGTCTACTTTTGCAGTAAATCCAAGTATATCCTCTTACGGCGTTGTGGCAAGAATTTGTCCTGCCGGTGCAAAGGAGCAGATGTTTGGCAATTACGCCGTAGAGATGGATATTAATTCCAACGGCGAAGGAGCGTTTGGTGGTACCACCATTTCAGAAAAAAGGCTCAATACGGCATTTTTTGTAAAGCCATTATTTGAAGGCGGGTTAATGGGCTGGTCAGATGAAATCTGGGTAAAGTCCAACAATTACGCATTCAATCTGCCTGTTCTCTCGGGCGTTAGAAATCAGGGAGTGTTCAAACGATAGAAAGGGTTTATTTATGAAAAAAAGGTTTTTGGCAGCGCTGATGTCGGTTATGTTTTTACATCAGGCGGCATTTGCATCCGTTCTGGGAAGTGAAACGGTATCGCAAAAGTATTATGATATTTCAGATGGGACAATGCTTTATAAAAATAAGTTTATGTCCGACCAGAGCGGTGTGGGGCTTCAAAGTGAATACTATGCTTTATATACACCAAATAGCGATACCGTTCCTGTAGTGATAAACGGAAAGGGTGTTTTTGGTAAGAAAACTGCGGCAGAAGCGGCAGCATATATGACAGAAAACGGTATGCGTCCGATGATGGGCATAAATGCGGCATATTTCTCGTTGCAGACGGGTGTAACAATGGGACACGTTATTTCTGAGGGAAGAATTGTGTCCAAGGACACAACCACATTGCAGGGAATAGGCTTTAATGCAGACGGAACAGGTTTTATTGCACCGCTTGCCATTATGGTAAATGTGTCAACAGAGCACGGCGATGTTGGAGTCGATAATGTAAATAAGTATAATGGTGCAGCTCTTGCGTGTATAACATTGTTTACTCCGGATTTTTCGGCACAGACAGAAAATGAGGCAGAGGTTGTTTCGGTTATAGTTGAGACGGAGGAAGACCTAAAAATAGGAAGTGAATTTGAAGCTAAGGTGAAAAGCAGAACACAGCATACGGGCGGAGTGGAGCTTAAAGAGGGCGAGATGGTACTTACTGTCAATGTAAACGGCAGCTATGAATATCACCGAAACCTTATGAATGCCTTAAATGAGGGAGATACAATAAAAATATCCTGCACGGCAGAAGGCGATGAAAGATGGTTGAATGCCCAAGAAGCAATTGCAAGTGTGGGTGAAACATTGATTTCTGCAGGAGAGATAAACTCATCCTTGCCTACAGGCGCAGCACCCCGTACTGCAGTAGGAATTACAGGTGAGGGAGAGATTGTATTTTATGTAATTGACGGCAGACAAAAGGGATTAAGCTATGGTGTTCAGCTCAAAACTCTTGCTAAGAGAATGAAAGAGCTTGGATGTGTTGATGCGATAAACTTAGACGGAGGCGGCTCAACATCCATTTCGGGAGTGTATCCCGGTGCGGATGAGATTGCGGTTTTAAATTCACCGTCTGACGGAAAACTTAGAGGTGTTGCCAATTTCATTTTCCTAAAAAACAGCAATCCCCGTACAGACATTCTTAAAAGTATTTATACAACACCTAATCAGGAAAAGTACTTAAGCGGCACAAGCGATGTGCTTTCGAGTGTAGGAGTGGATACGGCATATTACAAGACAGATTTGGAAGAAGTGGAATATACCGCAGACGGTGAAAGTGTTATTGATGGTAACAATGTTACCTTCGTCGGTAACGGTACAGTAAAAATTACATCAAAAAGCGGTGATGTTGAAACTGTAAGCGAGCATTATGTCTATGATACGCCGGATATCAGGGTGTATATGGATAATAAAGAGGTACCCGCCATAACCGTACCTGACGGTATGACCTTCGGCTTGTCGGCTAAGGCATTTGCAGGCTCTGCGGAGCTTATAGCGGATAAAAGTCTGTTTGGCTTTGCTGTTGAGGGAGATATCGGTACTCTTGAAAACGGCGTATTTACTGCCAAAGCAGAAATCACGACCAAGGGCAGTATAACAGTAACAGCCGGAAAAAGCACAAAGGTAATTCCTGTAACCGTTACCAATGACAAATATATATTTAGTGATACTGTAAAGCACTGGGCGAGGGATATGATTAAGATGCTCGCAGACAGAGGTGTTATAAGTGGTTATAAAACGGAGGAGGGGCTTCTGTTTAAGCCTGATAACAGTATAAGCCGTGCGGAATTTGCAGTTATGCTTGCAAGGTTTATGGAGCTTGACACAAAGGCTTACGAAAATGATGAGATTGTATTTGACGATGAATTACCATCGTGGGCAAAGGGGAGTATAAACGCACTTTATTCTCTTGGCTTTGTGAACGGTAAGCCGACAGAAAATGGTATAGAATTTGCATCGTTAGATGAAATTACCCGTGCGGAAGCGGCGGCAATAATTGGCAGAGCATTGCCGCATTTGACAGAGGAAGCAGAGCTTGTTTTTGAAGATACAGACAGTATTCCCTCTTGGGCGAGGTCATATGTTGCGGTACTTTACAAGAGCGGAATTATCTCTGGCGGCGACAATAACACCTTTATGCCCGAGCGTGACGTAACCCGTGCAGAATCTGCTACTATGCTTTATAAAATTACACAAATTTAATTCGATACAGCACCTGACAGAAAAGGGTCAGGTGCTTTCTGTTTTTAAAAAATTTACATAGACGTAACATAATTGACATATTGGACGGACATAATATATTGACATAAAGAACAATTTAATGATATAATTTAAGATAGTGATGCAATGAAAGGACAATGGCGAAATGAGAAGAGCAAGAACAAAGGAAAGTAAAGCAAAAAAGAGACTTACGGTCTTTTTGGTGTCTTTTCTTGCGGTATGTACGGTCTTTGTTCTGATGTTGGGATTTCACGGTGTCCTGTTTCCTATGTCGGGAATAATCGACGGAGATTATGTAATGCCTGTTGATAAGGCTACCGGCAAGGCGAATGTTCTGCTTTTGGGCGTAGATGAGGACGGACTCAGAACGGATACTATTATTGTGGCATCATACGACCTTGATAACAGTAAAATCAATATGCTGTCTGTGCCGAGAGATACAAGAATGTATATTGGAAAAAACTGGCAGAAGATAAACGGTGCATACAGCCTTTCAAAAAATGGCAAGAAAAAGGGAGCACAAGGCACTATTGAAGCTGTTTCACGTCTTACAGGAATACCTATTAACTATTATGTTGAATTTTCCTGTGAAGCATTCAGAAACACTATTGATGCACTCGGTGGAGTGGAGTTTAATGTGCCGCAGAGAATGTACTATCAGGACCCTGTGCAGGATTTGGATATTAACCTGCAGCCTGGGTTGCAGCTTCTGGACGGCGACAAGGCAGAACAGCTTATTCGTTTTAGAAAATATCCGGGCGGTGATATTGACCGTGTAAATATGCAGCAGCAGTTTATCAAGGCTCTTGCAGAGCAGAAGCTGAACATAGGCATAATAAAAAAACTTGATGATATTTATACTTCGTTGAAAAATGATATAAAGACTAACGTTACAGTGGGTGACGTAATTAAGTATATCCCAAACCTTAAAGAGCTAACTTCGGAAGATATAACAATGTATCAGCTGCCGGGTGATTTTTCCGGTCCGGAATATACGGCATCATACTGGCTGGCTGATATGACCGAGCTAAAAAGCTTGATTGAAACTGTATTTGGCTATGATGCAACTAATATTATGACCGGAGTGAAGGGGAAAACCGATCCGGGCGGGGACAGAGCAAAACAGGCATCTTCGTCCAAAGCGGAGGATAAGGTGCAGAAATCACCAAAGCCTACATCAACCCCGAAACCGAACGGTACACCAAAGCCTGATGACGAGGATAATATAACTATTCCGGATAAAAAAGAGGACAAGTCGTTAAAGGGAAACGAGAATGATAAGGCAGAGGCTGTTTCTACTCCGAAACCAACCGCCAAGCCGACACCTGTACCTCAAACGGATGTAATACAACTTGACTGATAAAAATGATAAAAGGAGTTATTTGCTGTGAGAAGAGCAAGGAAAAAAAGTACGGTTTCCAAAACCAGACAACCTGTTCGCAAAACCCCTGTTAAAAAGACAAAGAAGAAAAAGAAGTTTTCTACAGTATTAAAATGGTTTGCAGGCATAATGCTTGTATTATTCGTAGGAGCTTTTCTGCTTATGGGCTATGGCTTTGTAGATGAGTCGGACCTGCTTATGCCCCTTGACCGTGAAAGTGGTAAGGTTAATGTACTGTTACTCGGTGTTGATGAGGATGGATTGAGAACGGACACCATAATGATTGCGTCATTTGATTTGGATACAGCAGAGCTTAATCTTATGTCAATTCCAAGAGATACGAGAGTTTATGTATCAAATCGTAGTATGACGAGGAAGATAAACGAGGTTCACGCAATTACCACAAAGGCTAACGACGGTACTATTGTAGGGCCTATCGGTATGGCAGAGGCTGTATCTCAGCTTACGGGCATACCTATTAACTACTATGTTGAGTTTTCCTTTGATGCTGCAGAGAACATATTAAATACATTAGGAAAGATTACATATGATGTCCCCGACGTTGAGGGCGGCGGCAGAGGTATGAACTACGAAGACCCTGCACAAGATTTGTATATTCATTTAAAACCAGGTGTACAAAAGCTAGACGGCAAACAGATTTTGCAGCTTATGCGCTACCGTAAGGGCGACAGCGACCACGCAAGGTCAGAACGTCAGCAAAACGTTATAAAAGCTATTGTTGAACAAAAGCTTGGCTTATCATTGTTATGGAAATTACCGGATATTTTTAGCCAGATAAAAACCGATATTACTACCAATGTTTCTGTTGCTGATGTAGCAAAGTATGCAGGTTATCTCGGAAATCTTTCTACAGAGAAAATCAATTCCTACCATCTACCCGGCGAGGATCAGCATGTAGGAGGAAGATGGTATTATATATGCGATTTTGATGAAACGGAAAAGCTTATAAATGAAAGCTTGGGGATTGAGGTCGCTGACCTATCCAATAAAATAAAGGTCTATGGCGAAGGCTCAACAGCAAGAGCTCTTAAAGTGTTTTATTAAAAAATAACGGATATGCAATATAGCATATCCGTTTTCGTTTATCTTTCAATAACTAAGTGCTTAGGCACTCCATTTACCATAATTGGTGTGTAGTCCCCTGCGATTAGGGGTGAGATATATTTTGTAATCTCATCTTTTTTGAGCAATCCGTCCTCTAAAATCCAGTCGGCAGGGACAAGTCTTTCCTCGTTTGCAATCTTGTTTATATCCGCTGTGCCTGTATTCATAAGATACGGTGAGTCGGAAACTCTCTCAAAGGTAATCATAATACCACTCATACCGTCGATTGCAGCTTTAACACCTGCTGCGCCTGCGGCAAATGCCTCCGACATATCACAACCGGACATAATATGTGCCGCACTTCTTTGAAGTGTCGAAAGAACGATACCACGGCTTTTAAGCCCTAATTGACTTCCTACAAGTCCTGAAAGACTGAGCGCTGTACCGCCGAGCATAGTATGACCAAAGATATCAACACCCTTTGTTCCGTCAAGACCGTCGCAGATATAACTGCCGTCAGCCGATTTAATGCCTTCTGAAACGGCAATAATTATATTATCACGTTCTTTTGCGAGAGTATCTACACGCTCCAAAAACCTATTTTGATCAAAGCTCTTTTCGGGAAGATATATCATATCGGGCCCTGTGCTGTCTTCGCCCTCTGCGAGAGCCGATGCTGCTGTGAGCCAACCGGCATTTCTGCCCATAATTTCGACTATTGTAACCGATTTGATATCATAGACCTTAGAATCACGAATGATTTCTTTAACAGAAGCCGCGATGTACTTTGCAGCAGAGCCGAAGCCGGGTGTGTGATCGGTTGCAGCAAGGTCGTTGTCAATGGTCTTCGGAACGCCAACAAACGAAATGTCGCTGCCTGTTCTCTTAGCGTATGCGGAAAGCTTTTGGATTGTGTCCATCGAATCATTTCCACCTATGTAGAGGACGTATTTAATATCAAGTTCATTAAGACGCCTGAAGATTATTTCATAGTCCTGACTGTCAGCATCAAGCGGCGGGAGCTTATAACGGCAGGAGCCTAAAAATGATGATGGAGTCCTTTTCAAAAGCTCAAGGTCGAGGTCGCTTTTGATATACTCTGACATATCAATATACTTGCCTTTTATAAAGCCGTCGATGCCGTAACGCATACCGTAAACTGTCTTGATACCTATATCCTTAGCTGTTTTAAATACACCTGCTAAAGATGCGTTAATAACTGCCGTCGGGCCACCTGACTGCCCTACTAAAAGATTTCCCTTCATTTGTATCTCACTTTCTTTGTTTTATACTCTGTACAAAAGGTCGGTATAGGTGGGGAACGGCCAGTAATCTCTGGCAACGATTGACTCCATACCGTCTGCAATTTCTCTTACCTTTGCCATTGCGGGCAGAACTGTGTCTTTGTAATAGATTGCGGTATCAATATCGGCTGTTTGCGGAATGTTTGATATAATGCTATCCAAAGCATCAATTGCTGTAATGAGCTTTTCTACTCCGTCAGAAAGCTTTTCTGCTAGCTTCTTGGTAGCAGGAGCTTTTATGCCTATGCCTTCCTTCATAGCAACGGAAGAAACTACGCTGTCTGTGTATGAAAGACAGGACGGCAGAATTTCCTGTTTTGCCATTTCCAATGTGGTAAGTGCCTCGATATTGATTGTTTTAATATAGCTTTCAACAAGAATTTCGTATCTTGACTCAACTTCGATTTCGGTAAAGACCCCGTGTCTTGCAAAAAGCTTCTTAACCTTATCTGTAACGAATACCGGCAATGCATCTACTGTGGTTCTGAGAATGGGCAGACCACGTTTTTTTGCCTCTTCTTCCCATTCGTCTGAGTAGGAATTGCCGTTAAAGATAATTCTGCCGTGCTTGGTAACGGTGTCCTTGATGAGCTGGTCAATCTTGGACATCGGGTCAGCGGCAGTTTCCAATGCATCTGCAAAATCTGCCAAAGCATCTGCTACAATCGTGTTAAGAACGATGTTTATATCAGCAACCGACTGTGATGAGCCGGGCATTCTGAACTCAAACTTGTTACCTGTAAAGGCAAAGGGTGATGTTCTGTTTCTGTCCGAGGTATCCCTCTTGATTGATGGCAGGGACAATACACCTGTTTCAATAACACCCTTTATGCTGTCATAGGAATCTGTGCCGTTTTTGATTGATTCAAGCACTGATGTAAGGTCATCGCCTAAGAACATTGAAACTATTGCAGGCGGAGCTTCGTTTGCGCCGAGGCGGTGGTCATTACCTGCAGATGCAATAATCATACGTAGCAAATCGCCGTATGTGTCAACAGCCTTGATAACAGCAGACAAGAACAATAGAAAACGTCTGTTGTGCAATGGGTCTTTGCCGGGTTTTAAAAGATTTTCGCCTGTATTTGTACCCAAAGACCAGTTGTTGTGCTTGCCAGAGCCGTTGATGCCGTTATATGGCTTTTCGTGCAGTAAGCACACAAGCCCCTGACGCTGAGCAATTCGCTTCATCATCTCCATTGTGAGCTGATTGTGGTCGGTGGCGATGTTGGTTGTATCATAAACGGGGGCAAGCTCGTGCTGCGCAGGAGCGACCTCGTTATGCTTCGTTTTTGCCAAAACACCCAATTTCCAAAGCTCGTTGTCGAGCACCTTCATATAAGCAGAAACTCTTTCCTTAATAACACCGTAGTAATGGTCATCAAGCTCCTGACCTTTTGCGGGCTTACAACCGAAAAGTGTTCTGCCTGTCAGCATAAGGTCTTTTCTCTGCTCGTAAAGCTCCTTATCAACAAGGAAATATTCTTGCTCTGCACCGACGTATGACTCAATTCTTGTTGCATCCGAGCCAAAATGCTTTAATATGCGAAGTGCCTCTTTGGAAAGCACCTCAACAGAACGCATAAGCGGAGTCTTCTTGTCAAGAACCTCGCCGCTGAATGAGCAGAAGGCTGTCGGAACGCATAATGTTCCGTCTTTAATAAATGCAAAAGAGGTCGGGTCCCATGCGGTGTAACCTCTTGCCTCGAATGTTGCACGGATACCGCCTGAGGGGAAGCTTGATGCGTCTGCTTCGCCTTTTACAAGGTTTTTGCCCGAAAATTCCATTATAACCTTGCCGTCTTCGGCAGGTGAAATAAAAGCGTCATGCTTTTCGGCAGTAACGCCAGTCATAGGCTGGAACCAGTGAGTGTAGTGGGTCGCGCCCTTTTCGATTGCCCAGTCCTTCATTGCATTGGCAACAACCTCTGCAACTGTCAGGTCAAGGGGTGTTCCGTCCTTTATTGTCTTTTCGAGAGATTTTACGGTGGCTTTTGGTAAGCACTCTCTCATAGTGGACAGATTAAATACATTTTCGCCAAAAATTTCTGATACAGACATATTTCAAGCTCCTTTTTTTACCTTACGTCTATAAAACTGATATAAGACATCAGACACCTATTGTACCTATTATAATATATGAAATAATTATATCGTTAAGCCCATAAATTGTCAATAGAATTTGAGTAAATATAGTCAAGAAGAAATATTTGATTGAAAATAGTGTGAATTGGTGGTAGAATAGATTTAACGAGGTTAAATCTATTCAGCTAAATTCGCCTGACGGCGAGCTAAATGTGCTTCGCACGCTAAATTACTTCGTAGCTAAATTGACCTTCGGTCAGCTATAAGGCGAATTTAATTTAGCTACTCCAAGAGAGTTATTTAGCTATGGAGCGAATCGGAATAATTTAGCTTTGCAATTTGTTGCACAATTTAGCTAAAATGCGTGGCATCTAAATTGTGCATGAATTTTATAATGAATTTTGTAGGGTCCGGCGTCCCGGCGGTTCGCCAGTAGCCGCCGAAATTTCAAATTGGTAAACGGAGGTAGACGAAAAATGAAAACAAAACTTACATCATTACTGCTGTGTCTTACATTCCTGCTTAGCGGTTGTGCACAGTATACATACATTGAGCAGATATATCAGTTAAAGGACATACCCGAATACAGCGGTGAGCCGTATGTGGAATTAAACGGCAATATGCCGTATTTTACGGGTGATGACTATATAACAGAGTCCTTTGAGGCATATACAAACCTTGACTATCTCGGAAGATGCGGTTTTGCCATTGCATCTGTCGGACGTGATATTATGCCCACCGAAGAGCGTGGCGCAATTGGAATGGTTAAGCCGACAGGATGGCATACGGTCAAATACGATTGGATTGACGGCAGGTATTTATATAACCGATGTCATCTTTTGGGCTATCAGCTTACAGGCGAAAATGCTAACGAGAGAAACTTAATCACAGGGACACGGTATATGAATACAGAGGGTATGCTGCCATTTGAGAATATGGTAGCTGACTATGTAGAGAAAACGGGAAACCACGTTTTGCTGAGAGTAACGCCTGTCTACGAGGGCGAAAACCTTCTTGCTCACGGCGTGATTATGGAGGCACTTTCGATGGAGGATAGCGGCGATGGCATTTGCTTTAATGTTTTTTGCTACAACGTACAGCCAGGCGTAAAAATCGACTACAGAACAGGCGAAAGCACTAAAGATACAGAGAAAATAAATACATATAAAGTCGGTGATACGCAGGGTGATTATGTTATCAACACAAACTCAAAGCGAGTACATATGCCCGACTGTGCAAGTGTCGGTGATATAAATGAAAAGAACAGGAAAAGCTATCACGGTTATCTTGAGGATTTACTAAATGGTGGGTATAAAGCTTGTAAAAGCTGTAATCCGAAATAAACGATAAGGTACAACTAAGACTTAAGGAATTTGGTTTATTTTGCGTAACAGAGGTAGGTAAAAAACGGTACTTATTCATTATTGTTGAGTTAACAAAAAAGGTGTGATATAATAAAACAAATTATTAAGGTATTGTGGGAGGTAAAATATGGAGAAGGTAGCAGAAAGAAAGCGCCGCATCGGCGACAGGTATGACGGGTACAGAGTAAGGGTAAAAGACCCGCTGTTTGATGTAATTCCGCATATAATGCGTTCACGTCTTGACAGTCAGGTGTTTTTTGAGGAGCAGATTGACATAACCGGGATTAGGGAGTTTATAGTGGAAAACCGCAAGGATATTCCTAATCTTTCGATGTATCATCTGATGGTGGCGGCACTTATAAGAACAATGGTACAAAGACCAAGGCTCAACAGATTTGTAAGCGGAAGAAAGATTTATGCCAGAAGCTATATAAGAGCCTCTTTAGCGGTTAAAAAGAGCAGGGATATTGATGCTGAGGAATCGATTGTTATGCCTGAATTTGAGCCTACTGATACTCTTGCTGATATTGCAAGAAAGTTTAATGAAGAAGTATTTGAGGCAAAAAGACAGGATGATGATTCCAAGGGCAACAATACAGATGTTTTGGTATTTCTTGTAAATCTTCTGCCCGGTTTTTTAAAGAAATTCCTCGTATGGATGGTCAGAAATCTTGATGCAATAGGTATGATGCCGAAGGTTATAAACCGTGCCAGCCCGTTTCATTCAAGTGTTTTTGTAACTAATGTTGGCTCGATAGGTCTTAACTCAATATACCATCATCTTTATGAATTTGGCACAACGTCAATATTTCTTGCAATTGGCAAAAAAGAGGTGGTAAAGGAGCTTAATAGTGACGGAACGGTAAAAAGCAAAAATGTTATCAATACGAGGTTTGTGCTTGATGAGAGAATATGCGACGGCTACTATTTTGCATCATCAATCAAGCTTTTTAAGAATTATATGAAAAAGCCCGAATTGCTTTTGGACCCGCCTGAATATATTAGTGAAGATTATTAAAGGTAACGAAAAATGAGAATAATAGGATATGTCAGGAGTGATTTTCCGACTAAGTTTGCAATCCCACGACAAAGCGGAGTTGCTCCTGAAATTAAAGCAAAGATAGTATTTGAGCCTGAATACAGTGTCAGAGAAGCGTTTCGGGGCTTGGAGGGATATTCGCATATATGGGTGCTGTGGCAGTTTTCGGGAAGTGTAAGAGAAGAATGGTCGCCTACCGTCCGCCCTCCTAAGCTCGGAGGTAACAAACGAGTAGGTGTATTTGCAACACGTTCGCCGTTTCGCCCTAACAGCATTGGACTTTCATCGGTAAAGCTTGACCGTGTTGACTACAATGATAAAGAAGGCATAGTCCTCTATATATCTGGAGCCGATATAATGGACAATACGCCTGTGTATGACATCAAGCCATATATTGCCTATACCGATTCGCATCCCGATGCGGTATCAGGCTTTGCACTTCCACCAGATAAAAATTTGCTTGAGGTTGAAGTATCTTCTCAAATGTTGGAAAAAGTTCCTGCAGAAAAAAGAGCGGCATTGATTTCCGTTCTCGAACAGGACCCAAGACCTGCTTACATTGATGATGGCCGACGTTATGGCTTCGTGTTTGCAGGACTGGAGATTGGTTTTAGGGTAAATGGCGGGGTGCTTAGGGTGGAAAGTGTTGAATAGCGTAAAAAAACTCCCAAAATCTGGGAGTTTTTTTGTACACATAAAGAGATATAATCAAGACAAACAAAAGACAAAACAAGGAGGTTTTGATTATGTCAGAGAGAAGCTATTGGATTAAAAGACCTGCTGCAAGAGCAGTTTATGAGCGAAGAGTCGCAGCGGAAAATGCGTCGAATTTCAGGATGCTGTCGCAGGGAATAGGCTTTGCGGCATTGCTTCTGGCAATATTCGGTGTATGTATGGGAAACTTGGAGCTGGTTGCAACAGCTGCTTGCGGTTCGGTTCTGGCTAAGGTAATCGACTGATAGGAAGGAAGGCTTGATAGGTATGGGAGATTATTTTAACGATGAGATTTATGCGGAAAACAGTGACGAATATGAGGCATATTTTTCAAAAAATATGAAAAATCGAGGGAGTAAAAATGACAAAATTCACGAGGATATGATATCGAAGTATGATATAAACGGCAACTATATGTCGAATTAGTGCAAAAAGGGTAAAGACTGGTCGCAAAAGCTGAAAATATTATGTGGATTTCGGTAAAAATCTGCATTATAATGTAAATGTAAATAATGTTAAAGAGCCCCACGGCTTTTTATATACCCCCTATTATCCACCGCTTTGTCGGAATATGCGTGCTTTTCGGTTCCCCACAAACCGAAATCTCAACCGCTCCGACAAGGCGGTTTCCCCTTTTTTTGCCCCTTATGGTATTTACAAAGCTTGTCGAAAATGATAAAATTATGTCGAATACTATTTAGGGGTGTCTTATGTACGGAGTACAAAAACTGCTAAAGTATATAGAGGGGAATACCGAAAAGTGTATATTTTGCGACAGACGTAAAAGTAATATCAGTATCAAGGGCGATGGGGTTGGTATCTGCTCCTCCTGCTATGAGATGTATGCTAAAGACTGCATTAAAGACTATTTTGATACAAAGTCACAGGTCAGAAGACTTTTTGCACCATTTATATATGAAGGTGAGTTAAGGCGTGCTATTCTCGAACTGAAGTTCGGCGGGTGCAGGGCTTATGCTAAGCCGTTGGGCGAGTTGGTTGCAGAAGTGCTGCCGCTGTATTATTTATATTCGGATTATGATATGCTTCTTCCTGTTCCTCTGCATCCCAACAGACTTAAGGAAAGAGGCTTCAATCAGGCTGAGCTTATAGCAGAGGCTTTGTCGGAAAAGCTTTTAGTTCCAATGTATGACGATGTTCTTTTTAGAATCCGTGATACAAAACGTCAGGCAAGCCTTAGTCGTGCTATGAGACAGAAGAATGTTGAAGGAGCGTTCTATGCAGACGGAATTGTTGCGGGCAAAAGGATAATGCTGGTTGATGATATTTATACCGCAGGTGCAACAATTAAAGCCTGCTCAAAAGAGCTTATCGAAAAGGGTGCAGCGGAGGTAAGTGCAATTGTGGTTAGTGCTAATTTTATTAAGGATTATACCGATACGCCCCAAATACAAATTCCTGTAATAAAATAATAACAGGAGCGGTTTTGATAATGATAGCAAACTAAGGCACGACAATACGTCTCTTAATTTTTTTGTGTAATCATAAAAACAGGGTTGGCAAAATAAGGATAACTGTGATATAATGAAATAGTATGAACTTGAAAGGACTGTAATTTTATGGTTTATAATAATATTCTCGAAGCACTTGGCAATACTCCGATGATAAGACTTTCTCGACTCGGCGATCCTGAGAGTGCAGAGATACTTGTAAAATTTGAGGGACTTAACGTGGGCGGCTCTATCAAAACCCGTACCGCATACAATATGATTCTTGAGGCTGAAAAGCAGGGACTTATCACTAAGGATACTGTAATTGTCGAGCCGACAAGCGGTAATCAGGGAATAGGTCTTGCACTTGTAGGAGCTGTAAGAGGCTACAAAACAAAGATTATAATGCCCGATTCGGTCAGCGAGGAAAGAAGAAAATTAGTTGAGCATTACGGTGCAGAGGTGATTTTAATTCACGATTCGGGGAATATCGGTGCGTGCATTGAGGAATGTTTGCAGACGGCACTTAAGATGCAGAGAGAGGACATAAATGTATTCGTGCCACAGCAGTTTGAAAACCCTGCTAATACCGCTGCTCAAAGAGAACAGACGGCAAAGGAAATTTTGGAGCAGGTGGGAGGCCCGATACACGGTTTTTGCTCAGGGATTGGTACAGGCGGCACAATAACGGGAATAGGTGAGGTATTAAAGGCACATAATCCTGATATGGAAATATGGGCGGTGGAGCCTGAAAACGCCGCAATCCTTTCGGGCGGCTCGATAGGAACACACGTTCAGATGGGAATAGGCGACGGGTTAATACCCGAAATATTGAATGTTGGTATATATGACGATATATGTATCATAAAGGATGATGAAGCAATACATACTTCAAAGGAGCTTGCATCAAAAGAGGGAATAATGTGCGGAATATCGAGCGGCACAAATGTTGCTGCTGCAATCCGCCTTGCAAAAAAGCTCGGCAAGGGCAAAAGGGTAGTGACTGTTCTTCCCGACACAGCTGAGAGATATTTTTCTACACCTCTTTTTGAATAATCGGAGGAAGGGCAATATGCAAAAGAAATACCGCAGTGCATTTTTGGCTGCCTTTCCGTACACAATACCGATTATGACAGGATTCCTGTTTCTCGGAACGGCATATGGAATTTATATGAATGCGTCGGGTTTCCCGGCGCTCTATCCGCTTTTTATGAGTCTGTTTATCTTTGCCGGCTCAATGGAATTTGTAGCTGTTAATCTGCTTATGGGCGGGTTTGACCCAATAGGTGCATTTTTGTTGACACTTCTTGTCAATGCGCGTCATCTTTTCTACGGGATTTCGATGCTGGATAAATATAGGGGAACGGGTAAGCTCAAGCCATATCTTATTTTCGGTATGTGCGATGAATCCTTTTCCATCAACCTGACTGCCAATATACCAGAGGGTATAGATAGAGGACTTTTTATGTTCTTTGTAACGTTACTAAATCACTTCTATTGGGTATTTGGTGCTACTATGGGCGGAATTATCGGCTCTGTGATAAGCTTTAATCTTGAGGGGCTGGAGTTTGTTATGACGGCACTTTTGTATGTTCTGTTTCTGGAACAGATTATGAAAGAGAAGGATTATATAAGTGCGGCAATAGGTATTTTATCTACGGTGGCTTGCCTTGCTGTTTTCGGCTCGGAGAGCTTTATCGTGCCATCTATGGCGGTAATACTTGTTTGTATGGCGGTAAGAATGTTTGTAAAAAGAGGTGGGCAGTAATGTCTTTGACAGAAAAAATAATAACCATTCTGATGGTGGTGGCAGGCACTATGCTCACAAGATTTCTGCCGTTTGCAGTATTTTCCGGCGGAAGAAAAACACCGCAGTTTGTAAAATATCTCGGGAAGGTATTGCCTACCTCAGCACTTGCGATGCTTGCTGTATACTGCTTTAAGGATACTGAGCTTCTCTCCGGTACTCACGGACTTCCTGAGCTTATTTCAATTGCAGTAATAACTGCATTACATCTTTGGAAAAGGAACCTGCTTTTATCTATTTCAGCAGGAACAGTTTTGTATATGGTGTTGGTACAGGTTGTATTTTAATTAAAATATTTGACAAAAGAATAAAACTGTAGTAGTCTATTATAGTATGATTATATATAGAAGGAAAAATTGATGGATAAAAGATTACTTAGGATATGGCTTGCATCAAAAACCGCAGGTGCAACATGGCGTGCTATGCAGCTTGAGGAATGCTTTGGTAGCATTGAGGCGGTATATGATGCGAAAATGGAAGATTATATGACGGTTGCTGAAATGAGCAAGGCAGTTGCAGCGAAGCTGTGCGACAAAGGTCTTGACGGAGCAACTAAAATAATTAAGGACTGCGAAGAGATTGGAATTGATATCCTTACAGTTGATGATGAAAAGTTTCCGAAGGTGTTGACGGAGATTAGTATGCCCTTGCAGGTTATTTATACAATGGGTACTGTGCCTGATTGGGACAGTATTTTGGGTATTGCTGTGGTCGGCACTCGCCGTAATACTGAATACGGACAGACTGCCACCGAAAGAATAAGCAGAGAGCTTGCGGAGAAAGGCGTTACTATTATAAGCGGGATGGCAGCGGGCATTGATAGCTTTGCCCTTAAATCAGCCCTAAGGGTTGGTGCGTCTGTGATTGCAGTTATGGGCAGGGGCTTGGACGAAGCATATCCGCCTGAAAATCAGAGTTTAATGAACGATATTATAAAGAATGGCTGTGCAATAAGCGAGTACCCGCCGTATGCTCCGCCGCTTCCACAGCATTTTCCGGCGAGAAACAGAATTGTGAGCGCACTTTCCGATGGTATACTTGCAGTTGAAGCACCCCAAAGGAGCGGAACGCTTATTACTACCAGACTTGCGCGTGATATGGGCAAGGTTTTGTTTGCTGTACCGGGCAGTATATTTGCCAAAAATTCGGTTGGTACTAATAATCTAATCAAAGAGGGAGCAAGTGCAGTAACCTGCGGTGAGGATATATTGAACGCATTTCCTGTCCGTGCAAAAAAGCTTACTGCACCTGAGATTGGTTTTGTACCAAAGAGTGAACCTGCCGAGGATATGTCGGACGAATTTGATGGTATGAGCGCTGCGGAAAAGAAAATAATAGTACTACTTAAGGAAAAGGATATGCACATAGAGGAGCTTGCGGCTCGCAGCAACCTTACAATACCTGAGCTTAACGGAATTTTGCCGATGCTTGAGATTGAAGGTTATATAATAAAGCTTGCAGGTAGTCAATATAAATACAATGTATAATAGTAATTGATATATACGAAATGGAGAGAAAAATATGGCGGCAAAAAAGCTGTTGATAGTTGAGTCCCCTGCAAAGGCAGGAACAATCAAAAAATATCTTGGCAGTGATTATAATGTTATGGCAACTGTCGGACATATCATCGACCTGCCCAAAAGTCAGCTCGGTGTAGATGTTGATGACGGTTTTGAGCCGAAATACATCACAATCCGTGGAAAAGGTGATTTGCTCACCAAGCTTAAGCGTGAGGCGAAGGCTGCATCAAAAGTATATCTTGCAACCGACCCTGACCGTGAGGGAGAAGCTATAAGCTGGCATCTTGCAAATGCACTCTCAATTGACCCTGCTTCAAAGTGCCGTGTAACCTTTAACGAGGTTACCAAAACAGCAGTTAAAGAGGCAATCAAAAATCCGAGAGCTATTGATATGGACCTTGTAAACGCACAGCAGGCAAGACGCGTTCTTGACCGTGTTGTCGGATATAAGTTAAGCCCGATTTTGTGGGAAAAGGTTAAAAAGGGCTTGTCTGCGGGAAGAGTTCAGTCGGTTGCTACAAGACTTATCTGCGACCGTGAGGAAGAAATCCAGAACTTTATCCCTAAGGAATACTGGACAGTTGAAGCAAACCTTACCGACAGTAAATCTAAAAAGAGCTTTACTGCAAAATACTATGGTACAGGCTCAAAAGAAACAGAGCTATCCGAAGGTGCGGTTGCTGATAAGGTTATACAAGAGGTACAGAAAGAAAAATTTATCGTTTCTAAAATAAAGCACGGCGAAAGTGTTAAAAATCCGCCTGCACCGTTTACTACAAGTACAATGCAGCAGGATGCATCAAGAAAAATAAGCTTTTCACCATATAAGACTATGCAGACGGCACAGGCACTTTATGAGGGTATAAATCTCGGCTCTGCACTTGGCGGCACTGTAGGTCTTATTACCTATATGCGTACCGATTCTTTAAGAATTTCAGCCGATGCAAAGGCAGAGGTTGCAGGATTTATTACAGAGAATTACGGCAAAGAGAACTTAAGAGTCCGTGAATACAAAACAAAGAACAATGCTCAGGATGCTCACGAGGCAATCCGTCCAACGAGTGTAACGCTCACACCGCAGTTGGTTAAGGATAAGCTTACCAACGACCAGTTCAAGCTGTATAAGCTGATTTGGGAACGTTTTGTGGCAAGCCAGATGATGCCTGCAGTATTTGATACAACAGCAGTTACAATAATGGCAGGAAGGCACGAGTTCAGAGCAAATGGAATGCAGCTTAAATTCAAGGGCTTTACGGCAATTTATCAGGAGGGAAGCGACACTGCTGAGGAAAAGGCTAAAAAGCTACCTGCACTCGAGGAGAATACTGAGGTTGCATTGAAGGATATAGATGCCAATCAGCATTTCACACAGCCGCCTGCACGTTTTTCGGAGGCCACATTGGTGCGTGAGCTGGAGGAAAAGGGTATCGGCAGACCGAGTACCTATGCTCCGACAATTACAACTATTACCGCAAGAGGCTATGTCGCAAGAAACAAAAAGCAGCTTATTCCTACCGAGCTTGGTATGGTTACTACCGACCTTTTAAAGACTAATTTTGAAGATATAGTAGACGTGCAGTTTACTGCTGGAATGGAAGAGCAGCTAGATGATGTTGCCGAGGGCAAGATAGCATGGAAAGGCGTTTTAGAGGAGTTTTATCCGGGGTTTGCGGAAAATCTCGAAAATGCTAAGGCTGCAGTTGAGAAAATTAAGATAAAAGACGAGGAATCGGATGTTGTCTGTGATAAATGCGGTCGTAAGATGGTGTATAAGATAGGCAAATTCGGCAAGTTTCTTGCCTGCCCCGGTTATCCTGAGTGCAAGAATACAATGACCATTAAAAAGGGAACGGGTGCAGTATGTCCTAAATGCGGTAAGGAAATAGTGGAGAAGAACTCCAAGCGTGGCAGAGTGTTCTATGGCTGTGAGGGATTCCCCAAATGTGATTTTATGTCTTGGGATATGCCGATTGCGGACGAGAAATGCCCTGAATGCGGCGGGCTTTTGATGAAAAAGCAGGGCAGAGGTGCAAAAATATATTGCAGTAATGAAGCTTGTAAGTACGAAAGGAAATCCAAGAAATGAGGGTCAGGGTTATAGGTGCAGGTCTTGCTGGGTGCGAGGCTGCACATCAGCTTGTAAAGAGCGGAATAGACGTGGTTTTGTGCGAAATGAAGCCACAAAAGTATTCGCCTGCTCATTCTATGGACGGATTTGCAGAGCTTGTCTGTTCTAACTCATTGAAGGCGGACAGAATAGAAAATGCCTGCGGTTTACTAAAAGAAGAGATGCGTCTTTTTGACTCAATTACGATGCGTGCGGCAGATAAGGCAAGAGTTCCTGCAGGCGGTGCTCTGGCGGTTGACAGAGAGGTCTTTTCCAAGATAATTACTGACGAAATCAAGACTAATCCGCATATAACCGTCGAGTACGGCGAGGTAACCGAAATAGATACCGATGAATATACCATAATAGCTACAGGTCCGCTAACGTCGGACGGTCTATGCGGTACTATTGAAAAGCTGTGCGGTGGAGAAAGCCTGTATTTTTATGATGCAGCGGCACCGGTAGTTACCAAGGAAAGCATTGATTTTGACCGTGTTTTCTACGGTGCGAGATACGGCAGAGGTACGGATGATTATATCAACTGCCCCTTTACCAAAGAGGAGTATGACGCATTTTACGATGCGTTGGTGGAGGCGGAAACGTCACCGTTGAAAGCCTTTGAAAATCAAAAGGTATTTGAGGGATGTATGCCGGTTGAAACTATGGCAAAAAGAGGGAGGGAGACACTTCTTTTCGGTCCGTTAAAGCCGGTGGGACTTGTCAATCCCAAAACGGGCAAGGATGATGCTCACGCAGTTGTACAGCTTCGCCAGGACGATATGGCAGGCTCAATATATAACTTAGTCGGTTTTCAGACAAATCTTAAGTGGGGCGAGCAAAAGAGGGTTTTCTCGATGATACCCGGTTTGGAGAATGCGGAGTTTGTTCGCTACGGTGTTATGCACCGCAATACTTATATAAACGCGCCTGAGGTCTTAGACAGGTTTTATCGGATGAAAAAGCATCCAAAGGTATTTTTTGCAGGACAAATAACCGGTGTCGAGGGTTATGTTGAGTCTGCGTCATCAGGACTTATGGCGGGATACAACCTTGCGAGGCTCTTAAATGGTGAAGAAATGCTTGAGCCTGATATAAAGACGGCGATAGGCTCTTTGCCGATTTATATAACAACAGCAGAAAAGCTTCAGCCGATGAATGCAAATTTCGGTATTATAGAGGGACTTGACCAAAGAGTAAAAAATAAAATTGACCGATACAGAATGATAGCAGAGAGGTCTTTGGAGATTTTGAAAGAGAAAGTCTGAATAAAATTGCGTGGTTAAAGATTTTGTACGGACCTTTGGGGATGACGGTCCGTACGACAAAAGGCAGAAACGAAATAAATCGTTTCTGCCTTTTTAAATTACTGTTTTTATGCGTAATTATCTTGCAGCCTTAGCCTTTTCAACCAATGCAGTAAAAGCTGCAGGGTCTGCGATAGCTATTTCAGAAAGCATCTTTCTGTTCATCTCGATACCAGCCTTCTTAAGACCGTTCATAAATGTTGAATAGTTCATACCGTTCATCTTAGCAGCAGCAGAAATTCTTGCAATCCACATTCTGCGGAAATCTCTCTTTCTGCGTTTTCTGCCGATGTAAGCGTTCTGCATTGAACGCATAACAGCCTGATTAGCTACGCGGAAAAGCTTTGACTCGCCGCCGCGGAAGCCTTTAGCAAGCTTCAAAATCTTCTTGTGCTTTTTTCTTGTATTTAAAGCGCCATTAACTCTTGCCATTTGTATTTACCTCTCTTTCAATCTTACTTGTAAGGAATGAGCTTCTTGATTACTGCAGCATTAGCAGCTGAGCAATAAGCTTGCTTTCTTAGGTGTCTTTTTCTCTTTGTTGACTTCTTGTTCAAGATGTGGCGGCGGAATGCCTTGTTCATCTTTACCTTACCCTTTTTAGTAAGATTAAATCTCTTAGCTGCGCCTCTGTGTGTCTTTATTTTAGGCATAACTGTTCTCTCCTTCCAAATTTCAAATTTACTGTGTTACAGGTGCAAGAAACATAGTCATATTCCTGCCCTCAAGCTTAGCAGGACGCTCAACAGAGCCTTCTTCCTGACAGCTTTCGGCAAATCTCTTAAGAAGTGCCTCGCCAATCTCGGAATGTGTCAACTCTCTTCCGCGGAACCGAACACAAACCTTAACCTTGTCGCCGCTTTTTAAGAATCTCTTGGCGTGATTGCATTTTGTGTTAAAGTCATTAGTATCAATAGATGGTGAAAGCTGTACCTCTTTGATATTGACAACCTTCTGGTTCTTACGGTTCAACTTCTCGCGCTTTTGAAGCTCGAACTTGTACTTGCCGTAATCCATAATCTTGCACACGGGCGGTTTAGCCGTCGGTGCGATGTTTACGAGGTCTAAGCCTTTTGACTCAGCAAGTGCTACAGCGTCCTTTGAGGACATAACACCAAGCTGTTCTCCGTCAGATGAAACAACACGGACCTCTTTTTCGCGGATTTCGTTGTTGATTTGCAAATCCTTGTTAGCTATGACAGTTCACTCCTTTTGCTATGCTTTTTGCATCAAAAAAACGGAAGCACAAAGCATCCGCATACATAAACACCGCACAAAAAAATGCGCAATGATTATTTACCGCAAAACCTTCGTCGTACGGTGAGAGCGGACAGCTCTGCTTGTTTTGACTGCTACATTATATCAGTATTATTTTCCTTTGTCAAGCTTTTTTTTAAAAAAATATTACCCAATTACACATTTTTATAAGCAAAAAGTTGATAAGTGCTTGCAATTTGGCAGAAATTATGATAGAATAAAAAATTGTTGAATGAGTACAAGAAATATTTGTGCAGACTGCACGGAAAGGAACGGAAGTATGGGAAGAAACGTATATGACATACTCAAAGAGCGCGGACTTATTGCGCAGACTACCCATGAAGAAGAAATCAGAGAGCTTCTCGGAAAGGAGAAGGTAACATTCTATATCGGCTTTGACCCAACTGCCGACAGTTTGCACGTAGGTCATTTTCTGCAGATGGTTGTTATGAAGCATATGCAGGATGCCGGACACCGTCCGATTGCACTTATCGGCGGGGGTACAGCTATGATTGGTGACCCTTCTGGAAGAACGGATATGCGTCAAATGATGACTAAGGAAATTATCCAGCATAACTGTGAGCAGTTTAAAAAGCAGCTTGGAATGCTTATTGATTTTTCTGATGATAAGGCTATAATGGTAAATAACGCAGATTGGCTTTTGGACCTTAACTATGTAGAGTTTTTGCGTGATATAGGTTCCTGTTTCTCTGTTAATAAGATGCTTACGGCTGAGTGCTATAAGCAAAGACTTGAAAAGGGACTTACATTCTTAGAGTTTAATTATATGCTTATGCAGAGCTACGACTTTTTGATGCTTAACCGCAAGTACGGCTGTAAAATCGAGCTTGGCGGTGATGACCAGTGGTCAAATATCTTAGGCGGTATCGAGCTTTGCAGAAGAAAGGATCAGACTCAGGCATACGGTATGACCTTTACACTTCTCACCACATCTGAGGGCAAGAAAATGGGCAAGACTGCAAAGGGTGCTTTGTGGCTTGATGCGGAAAAGTGTAAGCCATACGACTTCTATCAGTACTGGGTAAATGTTCAGGATGATGATGTAATTAACTGCTTAAAGCTTATCACATTTGTGCCGATGGAAGAGATTGAAGAAATGGCTAAATGGGAGGGTAAGGATCTCAATAAAGCTAAACAGCGTCTTGCATACGAGGTAACAAAGCTTGTTCACGGTGAGGAGGAGGCCAAAAAGGCCAAGGAGGCTGCTGAGGCAATCTTTGCAAACGGCGGTGTTTCTGATAATATGCCGTCATCAGTTGTTGCTGATGCAGTAGGAAGGCCGATTTTGGACGTTCTTTGCGATATTAAGCTTATCCCGTCAAAGGGCGAGGGCAGAAGACTTATGCAGCAGAATGGTCTTTCGGTAAATGATGTCAAAGTTACCGACCCTGCCGCAGTTGTAACTGCTGATATGTTCACTGAGAATGGTATGATTGTTAAAAAGGGTAAGAAGGTTTATCATAAGATTACACTTGCATAAAATTATTTATGTAAAAATGTCCCGTATATGCGGGACATTTTTACATTTTTGATACTGATTTGTATGCGGTAAACGGGCATTGACATTTAATATGGTAAATGTTATAATTTGTAATATATAATAAGGGTAATAGTGTAGACACGGAGGGGAAGACATTGATAGATAAAATCAAAGGAATATTAACAGGCAAATTGAGCCGTGAACTTATAGTATATCTTATTGCAGGTGTTTTGACAACAGCTATTGACTGGGTGGTTACATTTATGCTTGATATATGGCTGCCGCCCACAGTAAGCAATGTAATTGCGATAATCGTGTCTATAATTTTTGCATATGCGGTAAACAGCAGATGGGTATTTGAAACAAAGCCGAACAGTGTGATGTCCGAGCTTAAAATGTTTTCAGAGTTTGTTGGTGCAAGAGTGGTGTCGAGTGTAATTCAGATAGCAAGCATATTCATATTTGTGGAAAGGCTTGGGTTAAGCCACTTTGTTATAAAGGCGCTTGCAAGCGTGTTTGTAATAATTTTCAATTATGTAGTCAGCAAGCTGTGGATTTTTAAGAAAAAAGAGGGGTAAGGTACAATGGATAAAATTTCGATAATAGTTCCCTGCTATAACGAGGAGAAGGTAATTGATATGTTTTATACCGAGCTTGTAAAATCGGTGGAAAACGTAGCGGCAGAGTTTGAATTTTTGTTTGTAGATGACGGCTCAAAGGATAAAACCTATGAAAAGCTTACAGCACTTGCAGGCCGAGATTCGAGGGTAAGATATATAAGCTTCTCCAAAAACTTCGGCAAGGAGGCTGCAATGCTTGCAGGCTTCGAATACGCAAGCGGGAAGTATATCGTTGTAATGGACGCAGATTTGCAGCATCCGCCGACACTCATTCCCCATATGTATGAGCGTATAATCAAATCTGACTGCGACTGTGTTGCAACACGCCGTATATCAAGAGATAACGAGCCGCCTATAAGAAGTTTTTTTGCGCATAAGTTCTATAAGCTGTTTAATAAGCTTTGCGGCCTTGATGTGGTAGACGGCGCGATGGATTTTCGTATTATGACCAAAAGAATGGTAGATGCAATACTTTCGATGCCTGAGCACGGACGTTTTTCCAAAGGCATTTTCTCATGGGTTGGTTTTAAGACAGAATGGCTTGAATATGAGAATATAGAAAGAGCGGCAGGAGAGACTAAATGGTCATTTGGCAAGCTTTTGCTCTATGCCATTGAGGGTTTTACCTCATTTTCACATCTTCCGCTATATATCCCTGCTATTGCAGGAGTAGCTCTTACTGGTGTTTCAGCATTGGCGATTGTTATTGCCCTGATACTGCATTGTTCGGGCGTGGCGGTTCCTGCTGTGTGGGCACTGGCACTTTTGATACTCTTTATGTTTGGTGTTCAGTTTATGATTTTAGGCGTTTTCGGCGGATATATCGCCAAGATTTTTGTTGAGTCAAAGAGCAGACCGCAGTATATTATAGCAGACACTAACATAAGCGGTTAAGTTTGGGGGAAGAGTATGATAAATAAAAAGGAAAAGCTGTGGTATTTTGGGCTTTTTGCATCTGTTTTTGTCCTTGCATTTGCTGTTATGAGGAATATTCCTCTTTTCGGCGATGACTATTACTACACGACCTTTTGGGGCGATGGCTTCTGGGATAAGCATATTGAACATTATATGCTTGCAAACGGCAGAGCAATAGTGCATTTTCTCGCTACCGTTTTTATATCGATAAATCCAATTTTTTGGCAGATTGTAAACTCGGCATTTCTTGCGATAATTGCAACCCTTGCGGCAAAGCATTTTCAGGCAAACAATGGTATCTATGCAGTGATATTTACCGCATTTTCGATGATACCTGCACTTATGGTGGATATGACAAGGGAAAGTGTTTACTGGCTTACAGGCTCATTTAATTATGTGTACCCGTTTGCACTTCTGATGATGTTTTGGTATTTGCTTTATTCTAAAAGAGGGAAATTTGTGCCTCTCTTATATCTGCTGGGATTTTTCTCGGCGGCAACTACCGAGCAAAACGGTATGATGACAGTTGGTGTTACTGTGATTTACATACTCGATGCCAAGCTTATAAGAAAGGAAAAGCTTTCGGCAAAAATCTGGTGTCTTTTAATTCCGACGGTTATCGGCTTTTGTACAGTATATCTTGCACCTGCCACCTTTGTTAGATATGGTATCGAAACTGAAAAGGGTATGCTTGAGGTTATGGCGGAGCAGCTGCCGCTTTTGTACTATAACTTTATTTCTAAGAAATTTATGCTGCCGTTCATAATTTTGAATTTTGCGGTAATGGGCCTGTGGCTGTTTAAATATTCGGATAAGGTATGGCAGAGAATTGTTGCCTTGCTGAATGTGGTATCAATACTGCTTGCGGTTTACATCTCACGAACTCCGTACATATATGCTACAGTAAAAACCGCTATTGCATTTGCGGTGTTGACGGTGCTTTTTGGAGTAAATTTGATACTTATTTTTGTAAAGTTTGTAAAGAACAGAAATGAGGGTTATCTGACCGCCTGTGCGGCGATTATCCTTGCAATTGGCTCACAACTTATGATGTCCGCATCACCCGTTTCGGGGCCAAGGACAATGCTTTGCGGAGTATTCAATCTGGTGATATTCGATATAGGTCTGCTGTCTATGGTATCGGATAGAAAATGGTACAACGCAACGGCTTTGTTTATTGCATTACTCTTTTTAAGATATGGAATAAATACATACGTAGATACATATACAGGGTATAAAGCCAACTATCCCGTAACGGCGGAAAATGAGGTAAAAATAGAGGAATATCTCAAAAATCCGACGGGAGAGCTTGAGCAATATAAACTTCCGTATCCCGACCACTGTTGGTCAATGCCTTATCAGAGCAGCTATCATCAGTATTATTATAAAATGTATTACGGCTTGGCAGAGGATACGGTTATAAACTGGGTTAATTATTAAATAAGGGGAGATATAAATGAGAAAAATGTCAAAAATTCTGGCACTTACTATGTGCATTGCACTTATAGCAAGCACAGTCTGCAATGCGTTCACCTTCAAAAAATCGTTCTTTGATTTACAGGAGGGACTTGACAGTGCAATAGCGACAGGCGATGACAGAGGTATAATAAATTTTGCTGAGCAGCAGTACAATATGGTAGCGGCTGCACCGGAAGACAGCGACACAATCGCAGTTAAAGCAACTAAAACATACCTGATAGCCGAAGCATACGAAAGACTTGGTGAATATGACAATGCTGCAATCTGGTTTAACCGTGCAATTGCACCTAATGAAGCGATGGGCTTTGCTGATGCAGTTCGTATTTCAAAGGAAAAAGCAAAACAGTTTACAACGGAGCTTAATCTCTATCAGAAGACCTATGATACACAGGTTAATTATCATGCTAAAAATGAGCATGAGCTTGGCGTGCTTACAGGCATTGCCTTTGACTCACCGACGAGAAGTCAGCTAAAAAATGAGTCGATGACACTTATTTATCATATGCACGGCGGAGATTTTAACCTTTTCTACGAGAATTTCCTTAAAGAAGCACAGGAAAAGGGCAAAGCCGTTGAACTTGCATATAACGTAAACGGTGCGGGCGATATAGGTATGATAAATATGTCATCGCAGACAATATCTAATTTTGCGGACATTCTTGCTAAATATCCCGATGTGCCTATTTACTTAAGATTTGCGGGAGAGGTTAATGAGTGGGAGGTAAAGCCCGGTGCCGAGGACTATAAAAATGCCTTCAGAACAGTAGCAAATATTATGCGTTCAAAATGCCCTAATGTAGCAATGGTTTACGGACTTAACTTTGTATCAACCTGGGACACCAAGTACACTGACTATTACCCGGGTGATGAGTATGTTGACTGGGTAGGTGTGTCGCTTTACTGTAAAAAGTATTTTAGAGGCTATCCTGTTACAACCTTCAGAGAGAGCATTGACGAGGTAATGTTCTATGGCGGCAAGAGTGCCGAGCCTGTACATATGATGGATGAAATTGTAAGAACATTTGGCGACAGAAAGCCGATTATGATATTTGAGTCGGGTGCTACAGGTCATACCGTAGGACTTGGAGAATATTCAGAGGGCTGGGCTAACAGGCATATTGCAAAAATACTCAATTATCTCCCGATGAAGTATCCGCAGATTAAAATGATAGGTTACTTTGACCAGTACGTTGCTCCTGAGAATGATGACTATTCACTTAAAAATCATTCTTCAATGAAGGATTTCTATAACTCTCAGGTTAAGAAGCCGCACTTTATTCAGGATAAATACAACAACGATAATGTAGCAGGCTATGTAAACTGCGATAATGGCTTTACCGTTTCACAGATGGTTAATAGCTTTAGTATTTATGCCGGAATTTACGGCTCTGAGAGCGAAAAGGTTGACTACTTTATTGACGACGTGTGGGTTGGAGGCTCAAGTGCAATTCCATATACCTGCGATATTGACTTCTCAAAGTATGCTGTGGGTAGTCATACATTAAGATATAATGTAACAGACAGCTTTGGCAGACTTCATTCAAGAAGTGTTGCTTTCAATGTAACAGACAGCATAAAAATAAAAGTTGACGGAAATGTGCTTGGCGGTCTTGACCAGCCGCCTATGGCAATAAACGGCAGAACGCTTGTTCCTGTCCGTGCAATATTTGAGGCGGTAGGTGCAACTGTCGGTTGGGATGGTGCAACACAGACCGTTACCGCAACCCGTGGAGCAGACGTTGTAACAATGAAAATAGGCGATAAGAATGTCTATAAGAACGGTTCGCTCTATACAGTATCCGATGTTTCAGCCAAGGCTATAAACGGCAGAACTTTAGTTCCTGCAAGAGTTGCAGCTGAGGTGTTTGGTAAGATAGTCGGCTGGGAACAGAGTACAAAAACAGTAACAATTAACTAACAAAAAATAACCTGCAGATGCAGGTTATTTTTTTAATCAAAATCGTGTATTGCACCGCCTGTGTGTCGTCTTGCTGCTCTAAAGGGACAATTTAAAGGGCTTGTAGGGTACGTCAATTTTAGCTGCACGCAGATATATAAATATTAACAAAACGCATTCTCAATATGATTTATACTATCCACAACACGTTCCTCGCTCTTCTCGTGATAATAAACCTCTACCACGTCAAACCGCACAGCCGTATCACTTGCACCGATATAATAGAGTGCGGTTTTTATAATCTTCTGCTGTTTTCTAAAGTCAACAAATTCCGACGCTCTACCGTACTGTGCTGATTTTCTTGTTTTAACCTCGACAAAGACAGTGTATTCACCATCGGTTGCAATTATATCAAGCTCTCCGACACGGCAATAAAAATTTCGTTTAATTATCTTCATACCCTTGCTTTCAAGATAATCTGCCGCTACCTGCTCGCCAAAGTTTCCGATGTCCTTTTTCATATCCGTACCTCATTTAATAATCTTGGTAAGAAAGCTCTTTCTGTGGATGGGCAGAACACCGTATTTGAGTATCGCATCGGTGTGTGCCTTTGTTCCGTAGCCCTTGTGTTTTTCAAAACAGTATTCGGGATACTTCTGTGCAAGCTCGGTAATATACCTGTCCCTTGTAACCTTGGCAAGAATTGATGCTGCTGCCACCGAGGCACTCTTTGCATCGCCCTTAACCATAGTTTCGTGTGGAGTTGACATATTCTTAATCGAATTCCCGTCCACAATGCAGTAATCGGCAGGGATGGAAAGCCCGTCAACTGCTCTGTTCATTGCAAGATGGGTTGCGTTTAGGATGTTTATCTCATCAATTTCAGACTCGGTTGCATATGCAATCGAATATGCGACAGCCTTTTCGCATATTTCGTCAAAAAGCTGTTCTCTTTTCTTTTCGGAAAGTTTTTTCGAGTCATCAAGCCCTTCTATAAAAATATCCTCGGGCAAAATAACCGCCGCCGCATAAACCGCTCCTGCTAAAGGCCCTCTGCCTGCCTCGTCAACTCCTGCAATATGTAAGTATCCATCTTTTCTCAGTTCCTTTTCCCTCAAAAGCAGGTTTTCAAAACGTGCTTTTTCCTCTTCGGGTGTCCTTTTCGGCATTTTTTTCACCCCTCTGAAAAATTTTATAAAAATAGTATATCATTTTTTATAAATATATGCTATAATTATTTTGAATTTTTTTGCTTTGGAGGAAAAAATAATGGTTCCATATACAAGAGAAATAACAGACCCGGTACTTATACAGTATATAATTTTATTTACGATGACTTCGGCTGACCGTACCCTGACGCACAATCAGCTTACTTCGCTTGTGCTCGATAAATGCAATATCAGCTTTACCGACTTTACCATTGCACTTGACAATCTTATAAATATTGGCTTGATGGCGAGATACAAGCCTGAGGAAAATCTGCACATCTACGAGCTTACTGAAAAGGGCAAGGAAGCAAACGGCTTTTTCTATCGTTCTATCCCTATTTATATAAGGGAGCAGATTCTTGCGTATATTGCACCCTTTTTCCGTGAAGAAATAAGAAAAAGCAGTACCCGTGCCGAGATAATGCCCATAAATGAGCAGGAATTTATGGTACAGTGCGGTATATACGATAACAAAACACCTCTTATGGAGCTTAGCTTCTATGCAGGTACACGAAAGATGGCATCTCAAATGGTGCGTCATTTCAAGGAAAAGCAGGACGAGATTTATCAGACCATCCTCTATGCGATGACACCATCCGAAGGAAAGGAAGATTTAGAGGAGGATGAAGAATGAGCTACACCGCTTTTTCCTCAATTTATGACCGTCTTATAAAGGAAGATGTCGATTATGGCAGAATTTGCGATTTTATAGAGAACATTTTTACACTTAAGGGTATTTCACCGACAATAGTAGCAGACCTTGCCTGCGGTACGGGCGGAGTTACCTTTCCTCTTGCCGAAAGAGGCTATGATATGATTGGCATTGACCGCTCGTTTGATATGCTTGATATTGCAAGAAGAAAGGACAAGGATAATAAAATTCTCTTTCTTAACCAGTCTATTGAAAGCCTTGACCTTTACGGAAGTGTCGGTGCGGCGGTTTGTATGACCGACGGGTTTAATTACATACTGTCAGATAAGATTTTGCTAAATGCACTTACCAGACTTCGTACCTGTTTTATGGACAAGGGCGGAGTGCTTGTGTTTGATGTTTCGTCTGAGCATAAGCTTAAAAATATCCACGGCGACAAGACTTTTGTTTATGATACCGACGATATTTTCTATGTATGGGAAAATAAATATTACAAAAAGAAAAAGCTCTGTGATATGACTATAAATTTCTTTAAGAAAACAGAAAAGGGCTACAAAAGAATTTCTGAAAGGCAGATGCAAAGAGCAAGATCTGCTGACGAAATCAAGAGAATACTTTTTTTTGCAGGCTTTGTAAATGTGGAATGTTATTCTTCTACGTCTTTAGCACCCGAAAAAGAAGATGCCGAAAGACTGTGGTTTGCCTGTGAAAATCCGAGATAAAAGGAGTGAATTGGGAAAATGGGTTCACTTGCGTGGCAGCTTCGCTCAAAAAGAAGCGGCTTTGACAGAATTTTAATGTATTTTACGTTTCTTGCTGCAGTAATGGGGCTTGTTGCGGTTTATTCTGCAACTCTCTCTTATGGCGGGATTACAAGTATTGCGGTGCAGACAGGTGCGTGCCTTGTGGGTGTGGTGTTTATGCTTCTTTTGAGCCGTTTTGACTATGAGCAGTTTAATCTATTGATTATGCCTGTTTTTGTGATTAGTATTTTTCTTTTGGTGCTTGTGCTTATAATAGGTACAGGTGCAGATGAGGTCGGTGCTAAAAGCTGGATAAGGTTCGGACCTGTTGGCATTCAGCCAGCTGAAATTGCAAAGATAGGATTTATCATAACCTTTGGCTATCACCTCTCCAAAAAGGAAAAAACTATAAACAAGCTATCCACTCTTATCGGTCTTGCGGCACATCTTTTAATTTTTCTTGCGCTTATAATGCTTCAGCCTGATGCGGGAAGTGCAATGGTGTTCGTTTTTGTGTTTATTGTGCTTTTGTTTGCGGCGGGCTTGTCTCTTAAGCTTATAGTCCCTGCGATAGTTGTGGGTGCGGCTTCGCTGCCATTTATATACAAATTTGCCTTAAGCCCCTATCAGCAGCATAGAATTCAGGTATTTTTAAACCCTGAGCTTGACCCTTTGGGCAAGGGGTATAACGTAATTCAGTCCAAAATTGCAGTTGGCTCGGGCGGCCTGTTCGGCAAGGGATATTTAAACGGAACGCAAAACCAGATGGGCTTTCTGCCTGCAAAGCATACCGATTTTATTTTCTCAACCATATCAGAAGAATTTGGTTTTATAGGTGCAGTTATGGTGGTTTTGGTGCTTATGGTTATTATATCCCGTTGCTTTATGGTGGCAGTATGCTCGCAGAATAAGTTCGGACGTTATATTGCCGCAGGTGTTGGGGCGATGCTTCTTTTTCACACACTTGAGAATGTTGGAATGTGTATCGGCTTAATGCCGGTAACAGGTATTCCTCTGCCATTTTTCAGCTACGGCGGTACTTCTATGCTGACTAATCTTATTGCGATTGGTCTGGTGCTGTCGGTATCAAAACGTAATAAAGGGAGTTTTTATCTATGAAAACAGCACTTGTAACCGGTGCGTCAAGGGGTATTGGTGCAGAAATTGCACGTTCTCTGGCTAAAGACGGAATGTTTGTATATGTAAATTACAGCAAAAGCCGTGAAAAAGCGGAAGAGCTGGCAAAGGAAATCGGCGGGGCGGCTGTTTGTGCTGATATTTCTGACGAAGCGGCAGTAACGAATATGGTAAAGAGAATTGAAAATGAAAAGGGTGGCGTTGATGTTCTTGTAAACAATGCGGGAATTGCTATGATAAAAATGCTCTGCGATACAACGCCTCAAGACTGGGACAGGATTTTCGGAATAAATATGCGAGGTGCATACCTTGTAACCAAAGCCGCTATGGGACATATGGTTTCAAATAAGTATGGAAAAATAATAAATATATCATCAATGTGGGGAGAGGTCGGAGCCTCCTTGGAGGTTGCATATTCGGCATCTAAGGCGGCGCTTATCGGCTTTACCAAGGCCTTGGCAAAGGAACTGTCCCTTTCGGGTATTACTGTAAACTGTGTGACTCCGGGTGTTATTGACACCGAGATGAATAAAGGGCTTGATGAACAGACTGTTTCGGAGCTTTTGGAGGAAATTCCGCTTGGCAGAATAGGAAGTCCTAACGAAATTGCATCGGTTACGTCCTTTTTATGCTCCGATGCTGCCAAGTACATAACCGGTCAAGTAATAGGTGCGAATGGCGGTTTAATTATCTGATAAATGTAAAATTTTGCTAAATTATGGTCGTAATTTAGTAAATAATTGTTGAAATTGTAAAATTTATATGATATACTCTATATAATTATAAATGTTTGGAGGAAGATATATGGAAACATTATCACCATTCGTAGGTACTATCTGGGCGATATTACCGCCGATTATCGCAATCGGACTTGCCCTCATCACAAAAGAGGTTTATTTCTCGCTCCTGCTTGGAATTTTTGCGGGCGCAATGTTCTGGACAAGCGGAAGTCTTATCCCTGCACTTGAAACTATGTTTGACATAATGGCTGTCAAGGTTGGGGATAACTTCAATATAGTTATATTCCTTGTTCTTTTGGGAATGCTGGTTGCTCTAATAAGCAAATCGGGTGCGTCTGCCGCATACGGCAAATGGGCTGCTAAGTCAATCAAGACAAAGAGAGGCGCGTCGCTTGCAACTATTGCACTGGGATGCCTTATCTTCGTAGATGACTACTTTAACTGTCTTACAGTAGGAACTGTTATGAGTCCTGTAACAGACAGATATAACATCAAGAGGGCGAAGCTTGCGTATCTTATAGATGCAACTGCTGCTCCAGTGTGTATTATTGCACCAATTTCTTCTTGGGCGGCAGCTGTTTCGTCATCACTTCCCGAGGGAAGCGCAATTGACGGTTTCTCACTGTTTTTGCAGACAATTCCGTTTAACCTTTATGCGCTCCTGACACTTTTGATGCTTTTGTTTGTGGCAATTGGTAACTTTGATTTCTCAAGAATGAAGGCGTATATCGAAAAGTATGAGAATGAGCCTGAACAGCTTACAGGTGTTCAAGAGGTTTCAACAAACGAAAAGGGCAGGGTATTTGACCTTCTTATCCCGATTATTTCACTTATCGTGCTTTGCGTGCTTGCAATGCTTTATACAGGCGGATTCTTCTCGGGTGAGGGAATAGGACTTATCACAGCATTCGGTGATTGCAGTTCTGCACTTTCTCTTGTACTCGGTGGTGTAGGTGCTCTTGTAATTACTGCACTTTTATACTTGCCGCGTAAGGTTATTAAGTTCTCAGAGTTTACATATGCTTTGGCAGAGGGTTGCCGTGCAATGGTTCCTGCAATCCTTATTCTTACATTTGCATGGACACTTTCAGGTATCTGCTCAGCAGATTATCTTGATATAGGCGGATATGTTGGAGGAGTGCTTTCAGAGCATACATCCCTCTCCTTCATTCTTCCTGCTGCATTCTTCGCAATCAGCCTTGGTCTTGCATTTGCAACAGGTACTTCTTGGGGAACATTCGCTATTCTTATACCGATTGCAGTTGCAGTATTTGGTGCAGAGGCATACGATATGCTCGTTCTTTCGGTAGCAGCTACACTTGCAGGTGCAGTTTGCGGCGACCATATTTCGCCTATCTCCGATACAACGATTATGTCATCGACAGGTGCTTGCTGTAACCATATTGACCACGTTTCTACACAGATTCCGTATGCAATGGTGGTTTCACTTTGCTGTGTAATCGGTTATGTAGTGGCAGGAGTTACGGTAAATGGTTGGATTGGTCTTGCTGTAGGTGCTGTATTGCTTATTGCAATATTGGCAGTTCTTATGAAGAAGGCTAAAAAAGCATAAATAAATATAATAAATAACGAAATTGTTTTAAAATGATATGCACCCCAAAAGTGTCTAACTTTTGGGGTGCATATCATTATAGTATTGAACCAAGTTTTTTATAAACGTCGGGAATATATTTTTTTAGGGAGTATTGCTAATTTTTGTGGTAAATGATATAATTTCAGTGTTTGTGACACTTTGTGCGTAATGGTGTATTATAAATTTTTTTAACTCTGGCATGACAATAGGTATCGCAAAGTAGACCTTATATAATAAATTAACGTTTGACGAGGAGGAACAGATATGGCTTGGTATGATGAGGCTATATTTTATCATATATACCCGTTAGGAATGACGGGAGCACCCAAACAAAACACATATAGCGAACAGGAGCATAGATTAAACACCTTGCTCCCTTTTATTCCGAAGATTAAAAATCTCGGTTTTAATGCATTATATATAGGACCATTGTTTGAGTCGGTAGGTCATGGCTACGAAACAACCGACTACAAAAAACTGGACTCAAGGCTTGGTACAAATGAAGATTTGACAAGCTTTGTCAAAGAGTGCCATAACCAAGGAATACGAGTGGTTTTAGATGGTGTATTCAACCATACCGGACGGGATTTCTTTGCATTTAAGGACATTAAGTGTCATAGAGAAGCGTCAATATACAAAGATTGGTATTGCAATGTAAATTTTGGCGGCAACAATGAATATAATGATGGTTTTTCCTATGAAAACTGGGGCGGATATAACCTTCTTGCCAAGTTGAACCAGCATAATAATGATGTCAGAGAGTATATATGTGAAGTCATTCGCTTTTGGGTGAAAGAGTTTGATATTGACGGAATACGTCTGGATGCGGCAGATGTGCTGGATTTTGGCTATATGCAGATGCTGCGTCAGGTAGCAAATGAGGTAAAGCCTGATTTCTGGCTTATGGGCGAGGTTATTCATGGCGATTATATACGTTGGGTAAATGGTGAAACATTACATTCTGTTACGAACTATCATTTGCATAAGGCACTGTATTCAGGTCATAACGACCATAACTATTTTGAAATTGCCCATACAGTAAAACGCTTGTATGAGATGGGCGGCAACAGACCAGATGGGCTAAAGCTGTATAATTTTGTTGACAATCACGATGTAGAGCGAATTTGTACCAAGCTGAATAATAAAAGCCATTTTGTACCTGTTCACATATTGTTGTATAGCTTGCCGGGTGTCCCGTCTGTTTACTATGGCTCGGAGCTTGGAATTGAGGGACAAAAAGAACACGGATCCGATGATTCGTTAAGACCGGCGATTTCGTATGAACAGTATGGAAATGTCGTTGACGGGAACGAGTTTGCTGCTCTTATTTCCCGACTGGGAAAGATACGTTTAGAGTCTAAGGCATTATCCTACGGTGAATATAAAGAACTGTTTCTGACGACAGGGCAGTATGCGTTTGCAAGAATTTATAACGGACAGACCGTGCTTATTACAGTTAATAACAGTGATGCTGATTTTGTGTTTAATTTGCCGACCGCAAATGCAAGTGAATATGTCGGAGGGCTCTCGGGTGCGAAGGTATGTGTAAAAGACGGCTATGTATCCGTGAATATAAAGGCGAATTCGGGTGAAATCTGGTTACCGTCAGGTACGGTTGAAAAACAACCTGAACCGCTTGAGCTTCATATTGATGTAAAGGAAACAGAGGCAGTAATTACAGAAAAACCGCCTGAAGCTGTAAAAGAGGAGGTTTTAATAAACGAAAACAGCACAGGCTTAAAAACGGATAAAATATTTGAAGAAATGACTGTGGAAGAGCTTCAAGAGGCGATACTTGAAAGAATGAAACGCAACGGACCGGTTACAGACCAAATGCGAAAAGATGTAATAGAAAATGTTTATCATAATTCTCTGGTGACCTGGATTAAGAGCTTTAATTAGAGTGATTACTGACAAAATAGAGCTTGATAAGTTAATAACGACAAAAGAACAGTTTCTTTAAGAAACTGTTCTTTTAATGGTCTGTTCATTATTTTTTAAAGTTGCAATATAATGTGAGAAAAGGAGATGATGTGTAATAATGGACTTGCGGATGTTTATATTACTGTATTATTAAGGAGGCAAGATATGGACAAGGTAAAGGGTATTATTTTTGAAAAGAATTAACTGGAGCTATCAAAGATTTTGCTGCTTGAAAAGTATGGGGATTTGAAAAAGACGGCATTTAACGTTTTTTTTTGGTATGTTTATATTGAATTAATTTAAACATTATGTTACAGGGTGCTGAAATTCAGACTATATATTTCTCACTATTGCCAATTGCAAATTTTATAAAAGTATGGTACCATAAGCATATAATCGGTGTAAATGCAAGTGTATCTCTCGCATCGCCTAATGTATGGATGAAATTACACAGCAAGCGGTTTTTGAGTGTGATACGCCTGTTACGGTTGAGGGAAAAAGAGTTTCTGCTAAGGCATAGCATTGCTTTGCGGGATGTCATTGCAACCTCCTAAATAGTTGGAAGCTCGGATAGCTCTATCAAAAATATTATGGTAAATTTTATATTATAATCAGCTTAGTTTAATTAAAGAAAGCAACACGCAGAGATGTAAAATAAGATAGCACACAAATATAATCTGCCCCAAATGGCTTTGACGGCACGCGAATCTAAAGGAGATAAAGAATGAAAAGCAACTGTGAATTTTGTATAAACTACATCTATGACGATGAATACGAATGTATGACCTGCGCCATAGACTTAGATGAGGATGAATACGCGGGATTTATTATGGGACGGACACGTTCATGCCCGTACTATCGTCAGGGAGATGAGTACACAATTGTAAGGAAGCAAATATGAGCAAAGACTGCATCGTAGATGCAGTCTTTTATCTTTTTGTCATTTTGCAGACTGTTTCTATATGAGAGGTTTGTGGAAATAAATCAAATGCGGTTACCTTTTCTGTTTTATAGCCATTTTCTGTCAGAAACTTAACATCTCGTGCAAGTGTTGCGGGGTTACAGGACACATATACAATGCGTTTCGGTTTTGCGGATACGATTGCACCTAAGGTCTTTTCATCACTACCCTTTCTTGGTGGGTCTAATATTACCGTGTCGGGTTTAATGCCCTGTTCTATCAGTTTGGGTGTAATATCCTCGGCTGCAGCACAGTAAAATTCTGCATTGGCTATTCCGTTCGTTTTGGCATTTTTCTTTGCGTTCTCAATCGCTTGCGGTACAATCTCAACACCAATAACCTTTTTTGCAAGTCTTGCGGCACTTAATGAAATAGTGCCTATACCGCAATAAAGGTCAAAAACTGTTTTAGTTTCATCAATCTGTGCATATTCAAGTGCCTTATTATAAAGCCGCTCTGTCTGTGCGTGGTTAATCTGAAAAAAGCTATGCGGTGAAATCTCATACGAAAACCCAAGCAGATTATCAGAAATAGTATCCTTACCCCAAAGGGTATTGTTCTTATCGCCAAGCACGAGATTCGTGCGTTTTTTATTTATATTCAGTATGACAGACGCAATTCTTGGTGAAAGTTCTAAAAGAGCCGCGACAAGCTTTTCAGAGTTTGGCAGCTTGTCGGAATTGACCGATATAACCACCATCATTTCGCCTGTTTCGGCAGAAACTCTTGTAAAAACACGTCTCAAAACACCGCTGTGGTTCTTTTCATTATAAGATGAAATATGATTATTTTTGCAAAAATCACGGATGGTATCTAAAACTGCAATGTTTAGAACATCGCCTAAAGGGCAATCCTTTAAGGGGACAACCTCGTGCGTACCGCCTTTATAAAAGCCCCATTCGCCCTTTTCCGAAAATGGAAAAACCATCTTATTGCGGTATCTTAAAGGCTCCTTTGCACCGACAAAATCTACCTCAGCCTCAATGCTGCCTATTCGCTTAAGTGCATCATAAACAAGCTGCCTTTTAAACTCGCACTGAGCCTTGTAGGACATATTCATAATCCGGCAACCGCCGCACTCGTGAAACTTCGGGCATATTGGCTCTACTCTGTTGGCGGAGGGGGTTAGGATTTTAATGAGCTTTGCAAAACCGTAACTCTTGTTAAGTTTTGTAATCTTCGCAAGAACGGTATCACCGGTTATTGCTCCGTTTACAAAAAGAGCGTACCCGTCAAGCTTTGCAATGCCCTCGCCCTCGCTGCCTTGTGCTTCTATATTCAACGTATATTCTTTGTTAAGTGTAGGAGTGGATATAACAATCAGTCCTCTTTCTAAATATTTACATAAATTATACACTAAAAAACAAAAATGAGCAATAGGTTCACAAAATATTCAAATTTAGTTTATATTTTCTTAATTGACAAATATAATATATAGTGTTATAATGTGATTGAAAGTCAAAGAAAGTCAAAGTCAAAATGAGGTGAACGAAATGGGCATATCGGATAAGATTGAGGCGTTTATATGCCAGCTTATAAAGGACGATGACGGTTGGGTTGAGCTTGGAAGGAATGAGCTTGCCGGGATATTTAACTGTGTACCGTCGCAGATAAATTATGTTATGAGGACAAGGTTTACACCTGAGAGGGGTTATGTTATTGAATCTCGGCGAGGTGGCGGTGGGTATATCAAAATCAGGAGAATTTCGGTGGATGCCGAGGATGTTTTGAGTGTAGTACCTGAGAGTCTTACCGAAGGCGGTGCGAATAAAATAATACAGCTTGCACTTGATGCGGGCATATTTGATGAACGTATGGCAACGCTTGCTTTGGCGGCGGTGTCTGAAGTGTCGCTTGGTGAGAAGCAGAAAGCATCTGTTATGAAATCTATGATAAAGGCTTTGATGTAAAGGGAGGAATAAATATGTACGATTTGTTTTCGGATTTTTTTGAGGGATTTGATGTATATCCTGTTTACCGCCAGGAAGCGAGATGCAAAAAGTGCGGAAGAACATACAGTGATTTTCAAAAATCAGGCAGACTTGGGTGTGACGAATGTTACGAGGTGTTTGCTGCACCTGTTGATGTAACCTTGAAACGCATACACGGCAACAACGAGCATAAGGGGAAAATACCTGTTTCTGCCGGTGTCGGAATTTCGAAGAAAAAGAGAATAGAAGCTCTTAAGGCGGAGATAGCAAATGCTGTTGCGGCGGAGGATTACGAAAAGGCTGCCTCGCTCCATAAAGAGCTTAAAAATATAGACGGATAACGGAGGGTACGAAATATGATTTGGTATAAGAAGAATAATCAGGATGATATAATGGTCAGCACCAGAGTCAGACTTGCAAGAAATATTGGGAAGTACCCTTTTCCAAATGTGATGACTAAGCAGGATATAGATAGTGCAAAAAAGGAAATTGTTACCGCGCTTGAGAGTGAAAAGACAACGCTTGGAGAACTTAATTTTATAGAAATGGCAGACAGTGATATGTCTGAGAGAAGAGTGTTGATGGAAAGGCATTTAATCAGCTCGGAGCTTGTGGAGAGAAACAATTCTGCGGTTGCTGTTTCTGCTGATGAGGAGCTTAGTATAATGCTTATGGAGGAAGACCATATCAGAATTCAGAGTATTATGGGCGGATTTGCGCTTAGAGAGGCATATGAGCTTGCTAACAAGGCTGATGATGCTATTGAAAAGCACGTGGAGTTTGCATTCTCTGAAAAGTACGGTTACCTTACAGCCTGCCCTACAAATACCGGAACGGGTATGAGAGCGTCTGTCATGATGCACCTGCCGGCACTTACAATGACGGGGAATATTGACAGGATTATAAAGTCAGCGTCAAATCTCGGACTTGAGGTACGAGGTCTGTACGGCGAGGGATCAAAGGCATACGGCTCGTTGTATCAGCTTTCAAACAGGATAACACTTGGACTTTCTGATGAGGAAATCATAGAAAAGCTTGAGAATATTGCAGGACAGATTAAAAACCGTGAGGAAGAGGCGAGAGCTGCAATAAAGGATAAAAATGAGGTTGCTGACCGCTTGTGGAGAAGTCTTGGTACTTTAAGATATGCAAGAAGCCTGACCTCAAGAGAGGCTAAGACCTTGCTCTCTGACTATATCCTCGGAAGTGGTATGGGAATAATTGATGAAAAGATAAAACAAAGCCCGATTGAGCTTATGGTACTTACCGAGCCTGCTAACATAGAAAAAATTGCAGGCGGTGCGGATCTGAGTGCGGCTGAGAGGGATATTAAAAGAGCGGAAATAGTAAGGAGCTCTGTTTAAAGGAGAGGATTAACTATGACATTTTCTAATTTTACTGAAAGGGCGAGAGAGGCTATCCAGAATTCGCATGATATTGCCTGTGAAATGGGACACGGTTATATAGGCAGTGAGCATCTTTTGCTTGGAATATTAAAGCTTGACGGCGGTGTGGGTGTAAAGGCGCTGGCCGACAAAGGTATAAGCTATGACTCTTTGAGGAAGAGGGTAGAGGGTACGTTGGGTGTTGGCGAGCCTATGGACAAAAATACCGAGCTTGCTCTAACACCGAGAACAAAACGAATTCTTGAGATGGCTGCTATGGAGGCAAGAAAGCTGGGGCTTAGTTACATCGGAACAGAACATCTGCTTGCGTCAATAGTAAGAGATGGGGAAGGTGTTGCAGCTCAGATCCTTGCAGCAGAGGGCATCAGGATGAGCGATTTTTACCGTGATATTATGTCTAATATGACGGGGGATGCGGCTGTAGCAAGTACGGCTGAAAAGCGGACTTATAAGCAGAATATTAAAACGCCGACCCTTGACCAGTTTGGAACAGACCTCACGGCTCAGGCGAGAGAGGGGAAATTTGACCCTGTAATCGGGAGGGATTGTGAGATTGCAAGGGTTCTGCAGATTTTATCAAGACGTACCAAAAACAATCCCTGTCTTATCGGTGAGCCGGGTGTTGGTAAAACGGCGGTTGCGGAGGGCTTAGCGCAAAAGATTGCAGACGGTGATGTACCTGAGATACTAAAGGATAAAAGGCTTGTTTCGGTTGACCTGTCATCAATGGTTGCAGGTGCAAAATACCGTGGCGAGTTTGAGGAAAGACTTAAAAAGGCAGTCGAGGAGGTTTCTTCTGCAGGTAATGTCATACTCTTTATAGACGAAATTCATACGATAGTAGGTGCGGGGTCGGCGGAGGGCGCGATTGATGCGTCAAATATCTTAAAGCCGTCATTGGCTCGTGGCGAAATTCAGCTTATCGGTACGACAACTGTCAATGAGTACAGAAAATATATTGAAAAGGATGCGGCTCTGGAAAGACGTTTCCAGCCTGTTATGATAGGCGAACCATCGGTTGAGGAAACGATTGAAATTTTAAAGGGCTTAAGAGACAGATATGAAGCGCATCACGGAGTAAAAATTACTGACGATGCGATTGTTGCGGCGACAAAGCTTTCTATGCGTTATATTACCGACCGCTTTCTGCCTGATAAGGCAATTGACCTTGTGGACGAAGCGGCATCTAAGAAAAGACTGTCGTTGCTGACTGCACCTGATGATATAAAAGAGCTTGAAAAGGAGCTTGAAAAGCTTTCTGCTGATAAGCAGGCGGCTATTATAGAACAGGATTTCGAAAAGGCGGCAGAGCTTCGTGATAAGGAAAAGACGCTTAGTCAGCAGATGGAGTCTGGAAGAAATAAATGGAAAGAGAATACCGATTCGGGTGAACAGGTTGTTGGTGAAAGTGATATAGCTGATATTGTGTCCGACTGGACGAAAATTCCTGTTAAGAAGCTGGCAGAGGAGGAGTCGGAACGACTTAAAAATCTGGAAAGTGTTCTGCACGGTAGAGTTATCGGACAGAGTGAGGCTGTTTCCGCTGTGGCAAGAGCGATAAGACGTGGCAGAGCGGGATTAAAAGACCCTAAACGTCCGATTGGCTCGTTTATCTTCTTAGGTCCTACGGGAGTAGGAAAAACCGAGCTTTCGAAGGCATTGGCGGAGAGTATGTTCGGGACAGAGGACTCTATTGTGAGAGTTGATATGTCGGAATATATGGAAAAGCATTCGGTGTCAAAGTTTATCGGCTCGCCTCCGGGTTATGTCGGCTTTGATGAGGGCGGACAGCTTACTGAAAAGATTCGCAAAAAGCCGTATTCTGTCCTTCTGTTTGATGAGATAGAAAAGGCGCACCCTGATGTGTTTAATATTCTTCTGCAGATACTTGAGGACGGTATGCTGACAGATGCGCAGGGCAGAAAGGTTGATTTCAGGAATACTGTGATTATTATGACCTCAAACCTTGGTGCAAAGCAGATTTTAAACACAGGAACAAAGCTTGGCTTTGCGGGCGACAATGTTCAAAAGGATGGGAAAGAGGAAAATACAGTTATAAAAGAACGTGTAATGGAAGAGCTAAAGCGTGCCTTCCGCCCTGAGTTCTTAAATAGAATTGACGAGATTATTGTTTTTGAACGTCTTAATGAAGATAATGTAAAGGAAATAGCAAAGCTGATGCTAAAAGAGCTCTCCAAGCGTCTTGCAGATAATGAGATTAATGCTGAGTTTAGTGATAAGGCGGTAGAGGCAATTGCCAAAGCCGGCTATGACCCCACTTACGGAGCAAGACCGCTAAGACGTGCCATTCAATCGAAGATTGAAGATATGCTCTCTGAAAAGATTATAGAGGGTGCAGTTAAGGCGGGGGACAGCATAACTGTCGACATAAATGATGACGGCTTTGCGGTTGTATAAGCTGTACAAAAAACCCAAAAGAAATTTTGGGTTTTTTCGATGTAAAAAAATGTATAAATGTCTTGCAAAAATTAATTGGTTGGAGTATAATGTAAAATGAGGGAAAATTGAAAAAATCTTTTCTGAAAAAAAAGATTTTTTATATATAAAATTTCCTTGAAATCGAAAGATTTCAATAACAAATTATAACGGAGGTTGTAGTATGGGAACAGTTGACAAACTTAATGATTTGCAGCTTCGCAGAGCAGCTGTTGAAGCCGGCGGCGGTGAAGCTAAAATCAAAAAGCAGCACGACGCCGGTAAGAAAACTGCCCGTGAGAGAATTGCGGCTTTGCTTGACGAGGGAAGCTTTGTTGAGGTTGACGCATTCGTTGAGCATCGCTCAAATGAGTTCAATATGGCAGAAACCAAAGCACCGGGAGAGGGCGTTGTAACCGGATACGGTACAGTAGACGGCAGACTTGTATTCGTTTACTCACAGGATTTCACAGTAATAGGCGGTTCTTTGGGTGAAATGCACGCAAAGAAAATCTGTAAGGTAATGGATATGGCAGTTAAGATGGGTGCACCTATTATCGGAATGAACGATTCAGGCGGTGCAAGAATTCAGGAAGGTATCGCAGCTCTTTCAGGCTTTGGCGAGATTTTCAAGAGAAATACACTTGCATCAGGCGTTGTACCTCAGATTTCAGTTATTATGGGTCCGTGTGCAGGAGGTGCAGTTTATTCACCTGCTATAACAGACTTCGTATTTATGGTTGAGAAGACAAGCCAGATGTTTATTACAGGCCCGGCTGTTATCAAGTCGGTAACAGGTGAGGACGTTACAAGCGAGGAGCTTGGCGGTGCAGTAGCTCATGCAGAAAAGAGCGGTGTGGCTCACTTTACTGCAAAGAATGAGGATGAGTGTATCGAGAAGCTTAAGAAGCTCATTTCTTATCTCCCGTCAAATAACCTTGAGGATATTCCTTTCGAGATGCCTCAGGACCCCATCAACAGACTTTCTGAAAAGCTTACAACAATCGTACCTGACGAGCCCAATAAGGCTTACGATGTAAAGGAAGTTATTGCAGAGGTTGTTGACGGCGGCTCATTTATGGAGGTACAGAGCGAATTTGCAAAGAATATTGTAATCGGTCTTGCAAGAATGAACGGCTCAACAGTTGGTATTGTAGCAAACCAGCCGAATGTTATGGCAGGTGCGCTCAACGTAGATGCTTCTGATAAGGCTGCAAGATTTGTTCGTTTCTGCGACAGCTTTAATATCCCTGTTGTAACATTTACAGATGTTCCTGGATATCTTCCCGGAGTTCACGAGGAGCACGGCGGCATCATAAGACACGGCGCAAAACTCCTTTACGCATACTCGGAAGCAACAGTTCCTATGATAAATGTAATTTTGAGAAAAGCATACGGCGGAGCATATATCGCAATGAGCTCCAAGCACCTTGGTGCAGATGCAGTATTTGCTTGGCCTACTGCAGAAATTGCAGTTATGGGACCTGAGGGTGCGGCAAATATCATCTTCAAAAATGAGATTGCAGAAAGTTCTGACCCGATTGCAACAAGAAATGAGAAGATTCAGGAATACAGAGATAAGTTTGCAAATCCGTTTGAGGCTGCAAAGCTTGGCTTTGTAGACGACGTAATAGAGCCTGATTCTACCAGACCGAGAATTATTGCTGCTCTTGAGATGCTTGCATCAAAGCGTGAAACAAGACCGTCCAAGAAGCACGGTAATATCCCCGTATAAGGAGGGCTTTTAGAATGACAGTTCAGGAAGCTTTAGCACAGGGTTTGAGTGTAACAGGAGTAGGTGTTGCAATAGTGTTTGCAGTTCTTGTAATACTGATGCTCGTTATGATGCTGATGAAGAAGATATTCTACAAGGAGCCTGCAAAGGCAAAGGCGGCAGCACCGGTTGCGGCTCCGGAGCCGGTAGCAAAGGTTGACGAGGGCGAGCTTATAGCAGTTCTTACTGCGGCAATTGCGGCAAGCCTTAATACCTCGACCTATAATCTTCAGATTAAGTCCTATCGTAGAATAGAGAACAAAAAGCCTGCATGGAACAGGGCAGGAGTAACCGAAACAATCAACAGCAGATATTGATTTTAGAAAGGAATAATTGATATGAGAAAGTTTAATATTACAGTAAACGGTACTACATATGAAGTTGATGTAGAGGAAGTTGGCGGTGTTTCGACTGCAGCTCCTGTATATCAGGCACCTGCAGCTGCTCCGGCTCCAGCAGCAGCTCCTGCTCCGGCGGCAGCTCCCAAGGCAGCCCCTGCTGCAGCACCGGCTGGCGCATCAACAATAGATGCTCCTATGCCCGGAACAATCGTTTCCGTTAAGGTAAACGTTGGCGACACAGTAAAGAGCGGCGATTTGGTTGCAGTTCTGGAAGCTATGAAGATGGAAAACGAAATCTTCTCTAACGTGGACGGTAAGGTTGTAGCAGTAAATGCTTCGGCTGGCGCAAGCGTAAATACAGGCGATGCTATTGTTTCGATAGGCTAAACCGCTTTGGAATATTACTAGAAAGTGGTGAAATAAAGTGTTAGAAAGTTTAGTAGGCTTTTTGCAGACTACAGGAGCTATGGCATTGTTTCAGGACGGATGGATTCCGGCTGTAAAAATTATCATAATGCTTGCAATAGCTTGCGTGCTTCTGTATCTTGCAATAGTAAAGCAATTTGAGCCCTTGCTGCTCCTTCCCATTGCGTTTGGAATGTTACTTACCAACCTTCCGATGCTAAAAGACTCAAGCGCGATTATGATGCACACAGAGTTCTTTACCGACCCTCAGTATATGATTGACGGCAAGTATATAGATGTCGGGCATATATGCAGGCACGGCGGCTTGTTGGATTTGTTGTACTTAGGTGTTAAGCTTGGTATCTATCCGCCTCTTATCTTTATAGGTATAGGTTGTATGACCGATTTCGGCCCGTTGATTGCTAACCCCAAGAGTATTCTTCTTGGTGCGGCAGCACAGTTTGGTGTATTCTTCACCTTCCTCGGTGCGCTTGTACTCGGTGCAGTTTTTCCCGGTATCAATTTTGGCGTTAAGGAAGCAGCATCAATCGGTATCATAGGCGGTGCTGACGGTCCGACTGCTATTTATGTTACCAAAACACTAGCTCCGCACCTTTTGCCGGCAATTGCTGTTGCGGCATACTCATATATGGCGCTTATCCCGATTATTCAGCCGCCGTTTATGAAGCTTATGACAACCAAGAAGATGAGAATGGTAGTTATGGACCAGCTTCGTCCTGTTTCAAAGACAGAGAAAATTCTCTTCCCGATTATTGTTACAATAATTGTAGGACTTATTATCCCTGATGCAGTATCACTTGTTGGCTGCCTTATGCTTGGTAATCTATTTAAGGAATCAGGTGTTTGCGACAGACTTTGCAAGACGGCTCAGAATGAGCTTATGAACATTGTTACAATATTCCTTGGTGTAACTGTTGGTGCTACTGCTACTGCAGACAGCTTCCTTTCGGGCGAGACAATCGGTATCGTTGTCCTTGGTCTTATCGCATTCTGCTTCTCAACAATTGGCGGTCTTGCACTTGGCGATTTGATGTATGTACTCACTAAGGGTAAGGTTAATCCGCTTATTGGCTCTGCAGGTGTTTCTGCCGTTCCTATGGCAGCTCGTGTATCTCAGGTAGTAGGACAGAAGGAGAACCCCTCCAACTTCCTCCTTATGCACGCTATGGGCCCGAACGTAGCAGGAGTTATAGGCTCAGCAGTAGCAGCAGGTGTTTTCCTTTCAATGTTTGCATAAGATGTTGGCTGGTTAATTTTCCGTATCTTACTATTTTTCACACCACGACGTACCAGCATACGCCGTCGGTGTTCAAAACAGCAATCTACAAAAAATTTCCTCAGCCTTAAGCAAAATATGAATGAGATAAAACACATTATAAAGAAGTATTTATAAACCTTAAAAAGTGCTAAAGCACAGAAAGGAAAAATATTATGGCACATCAGGTAAAAATTACCGAAACTATATTGCGAGATGCGCACCAGTCGCTAATCGCAACCAGAATGACTACCGAGGAAATGCTCCCGATAGTTGAAAAGCTTGACAAGGTTGGCTTCAATGCACTCGAGGCATGGGGCGGTGCAACCTTCGATTCGTGCCTTCGTTACCTTAATGAAGACCCCTGGGAAAGACTCAGAAAGATTAAGGACAAGGCAAAGAATACAAAGCTGCAGATGCTTTTCCGCGGACAGAATATCCTCGGTTACAGACATTATGCAGATGACACTGTTGCATACTTCGTACAGAAGTCTATTGCAAACGGTATCGACATTATCAGAATTTTCGATGCACTCAACGACGTAAGAAACTTAAAGTCTGCAATCAATGCAACCAAAAAAGAGGGCGGACACGTTCAGGCTGCGTTTTCTTATACCATCAGCCCTGTTCACAATATTGAAAGCTTTGTAAAGCTCGCAAAAGAGCTTGAGAATATGGGTGCAGACTCAATCTGCGTTAAGGATATGGCAGGACTTCTTGTTCCGTACACTGCATATGATTTGGTTAAGGCTCTTAAAGAGAATGTTAAAATTCCTATCGAAATGCACACACACTACACATCGGGTGTTGCTTCAATGACCTATATGAAGGCTATCGAAGCAGGTGCAGATATCATTGACTGTGCAATGTCGCCCTTCTCAATGGGTACGAGCCAGCCGGCTACCGAGCCGATGGTTGCAACCTTGCAGGGAACAGAGTATGATACAGGTCTTGACCTTGATTTGCTCTCAGAAATTGCAGACTTCTTTAAGCCCATCCGTGAGAAATATCTCGCAAGTGGCGTGATGGACCCGAAGGTGATGGGTGTTGACGTAAACACACTTCGTTATCAGGTACCGGGCGGTATGCTTTCAAACCTTGTTTCTCAGCTTAAGGCTCAGGGCAAGGAGGACAAGCTTGATGAGGTGCTTAAGGAAGTACCCCGTGTAAGAGAAGACTTAGGCTTCCCGCCGCTTGTAACTCCGTCAAGCCAGATTGTAGGTACTCAGGCTGTACTTAATGTGCTTATGGGCGAGAGATACAAGATGATTTCCAAGGAAACAAAGGGTATCGTAAAGGGCGAATACGGCAAGACTCCGGTTGAAATTAAGCCGGAAATTGTTGAGAAGATTATTGGCAACGATAAGCGAATCACCTGCAGACCTGCGGACCTTATCAAGCCTGAGCTTGATACACTCAAGAAAGAGTGTGCCCAGTGGATTGAGCAGGACGAGGACGTGCTTTCATATGCACTCTTCGGTCAGGTTGCAGAGAAGTTCTTCCAGCAAAGACAGGCTGAAAAGTACAAAATCGATCCTGATTTAGTTGACAGAGACGAAATGACTCATCCCGTGTGATGACACATAAAAACCACACCATTTTATTGGTGTGGTTTTTGCTTTTTTGAGTAGTGGTATTAAAAGCAAAAAAATGATTGTAAATTATCTTGATTGGTGATATAATATATATGCTACACAAATAATTATAAAAGAGGTATCTTGTAATTAGTGAAGTGAACCCCAAAGTTTAGACAAAATTAAATATTAACTTGCTTGTGAATGAGTTCGGTATTGTACCGGACTCATTCCTTTTAATTTCATAGAAATTCTGTCGTTGTTGTAGTAATCAATATATCTTTTCAATTCATCG
>JAXJXP010000005.1:0-71764 GCA_036307445.1 Clostridia bacterium | reverse complement strand
TTGGCGGACAGGGTGGGATTCGAACCCACGTGCCGGATTGAATACCGACAAACTGATTTCGAGTCAGCCCCGTTATGACCACTTCGATACCTGTCCGTGTATATGTTAATGCTCTCTTTTAGGGAGCAAAAACAAGCAAATTATAGAATTTTGTTAGAAATGGATAGAAAAACCGCTAGATAAAGCAGTATAAACCTAGTTTGAACCTCGCTTAAACCCGCGTGGTTAAGCCATTTGTATGGGTATAGTTACAGTGTAACCGAGGGGATTTCGAGTACACTTCGTTATGATCACATAGATACCGTTCCATATACGAATATATACAAAATCACAACATATATATTATACCACTCAATTATTAAACTGTCAAGATGAATAACCACTCAATTTTCTTCTATAGTTATATAATCTTTAATATCTTCAAACTTATTTTTTCCTATACCCTTTACATTCATTATTTCATTTATAGATAGGAAAGGTTTTTTCTGTCTGTATTCAACAATCCTTTCAGCAATAGTTGGGCCGATTCCCTTCAATTTATCAAGGTCTTCAATTGACGCATAATTAATATTAACTTTTTTGTTTTCTTTAACAATATTGTCTGTCTGAATATAGTTTCCTCGAATAACTTTAAAATGTGGCTTTCTATCGGACTCTAATTTAAAACATGCAATAATAAGTATAATTACTGCAGTTGCATATATAAATTTATTGTGTCTCTTTTTCATAATATATTCCTAAAACAGCGGCAGTCTATTTAAGACTGCCGCTAAAATTTTATCTGTTCAGAATAAGCTTTGTAAGTTCTACAGGATCAACGATTTTTCCGTCTTTATAAACGCGCATATTGCCTGATGCGATTTCATCAATAAGTATGACTTCATCATTGTTATAACCGAATTCAAACTTTATATCCCACAAATCAAGTCCGATAGACTTAAGGTCATCGGCAACAATTTTTGTGATTTTTAAAGTCTGTTCTTTCATGCTTTCAAACATAGCAGGAGTCATAACACCAAGAGCTGCAAGACCTTCGCCAGTTACAAGAGGATCGCCCTTCTCGTCATTTTTGAAAGTACATTCAACATAACCGCCCTCTAAAACAGTACCATCTTCTATGTATTCACCATATCTGCGAATAAAGCTTCCGGTAGCAACAAGACGGCAAATAACCTCAAGTCCGTGTCCAAATACAGTAGCGGGGAGTACTTCCATAGTTGCGTCCTCAATATTTGCACCAACATAATGAGTCTTAATGCCAGCGGTTTTAAGCAATTCAAAATAGTGGATTGATGTTTCAAGGTTAGCTTTGCCAATACCCTCGATAGTCAGACCAACAGTGTTTTCGCCCGGGTCAAAAACTCCGTCTTTGCCTGTACAATCGTCTTTAAACTTAAGCATAACATTACCATTCTCGAGAGAGTATACGTCTTTTGTTTTACCTTCGTAGATTTTTTTCATTTACAACACTCCTTATATTTTGAATGAAATTATTTTATCATAAATTTGCTGATATGTACATACTTTTTTCTAAAAAAAATGACAGAAATGTGTACGAAATTTTCTTGACTAAAATATTTTGTATTGTTGTATTTGTTAAAAGAGAACAGAAAATATTTTCTGTTCTCTTTTAAATTAGACTCTGCCAAATATGGATGAGATTTTTCTTATTTCTTCTGCAAGTTCGATGGATGGCATTTCATTCAATCTCCATTTCCAATTATTACCTGTTGTAGATGGGGTATTTATCCTTGCGATGTCATCCAAACCCATCCAGTCCTGAATTGGTATAATACAACAATCAGATACGCTTCTCATAGCAAGAACTATAAGTGATTTATATATGCAGTCATCATTTATATTGTATTCATAGAGATAGTCTCTTACATTATTTCTTTCTTCTTCTGAAATTGTTTTGTACCAGGAAACAATCGTCTGGTTATCGTGTGTGCCTGTATATACGACAGAATTTCTTTTATATAAATGGGGAAGATGCTCATTATTCCCACCGAGATCTCTTGAATCAAAAGCAAATTGTAAAACCTTCATTCCCGGAAAGCCGCACTTATTTAGCATATCCTTAACAGAATCTGTCATATATCCCAAATCTTCAGCAATAATTTTATCTCTTTCGACTATGTCTGATGCCTCCATAAACAACTCTGCCCCCGGACCCTTTTCCCACTTGCCGTTTTCAGCAGTAATTTCACCATAGGGGATAGAGTAGAATGATTCAAATCCTCTAAAATGGTCAATTCTCAGCACATCATAAACTTGAAGTGCGTATTTAAGTCTTAACTTCCACCATTTATAGCCTGTCTTCTTGTGATAGTCCCAATTATATAACGGATTCCCCCATAATTGACCTATTTCGGAAAACCCGTCAGGGGGGCATCCAGCTACAGTCTTCGGTGTAATATTATTGTCTAAATAGAAAAGCTCAGGGTTAGCCCATACATCTGCGCTGTCGTGAGCAACATATATGGGAATATCACCAATTATTTTAATTCCGCGTGAATTAGCATACGTTTTTAGTTTCTTCCATTGGTAATAAAATTTGTATTGAATATATTTGTGGAACAAAATATCGTCAGATAATTGTTTCCTGCAATCTTCAAGTGTTTCAGGGTCTCTTAACTTAAGCCTACTATCCCATTCAAAAAAAGGTTTTCCGTTTTGATGGTCCTTAATTGCCATAAATAGAGAATAGTCTTCAAGCCAAAAACTGTTTTCCTGTTCGAAAATTCTGAAGCTTTCATTTTGAAGGTTATCATTTTCATATGCTATTCGTAAAATCTTGTATCTTTCACGATATAATTTATAGTAATCAATTGTATCTTTTTTGTCACCAAAATCAATTTCATTGCATATGTCTTTACTCAATAAACCCTCCTCGATTAATTCTTCAAGACTTATCAGATATGGATTGCCTGCAAAGGTAGAAAACGACTGATATGGTGAATCACCAAAGCCGGTTATACCTAAAGGGAGTATCTGCCAATACGTCTGTCCCGCATCTTTTAACCAGTCAATAAATTTATATGCACAGTTTGAAAACGAGCCTATACCATATTCTGATGGTAAGCTTGTTACAGATAATAAAATTCCAGCTGATCTCTTCAAACAGAAGCCTCCTTAGAACTCTGACAAAACGCCGAAGTGGTCAGAAACCACTGCTTTGTTTTTGCCGTTAAAAATCACTTTGGTTGATTTGATTCGTTTCTTTTTATTTGTAAAAATATAGTCTATTCTTTTCTTTGACGTATTATTATCCCAACCTGCGATAGAACCTGCGACAGTAACACCGTCATCTTTTTCCAAAGAAAGTTTATAGCAGTCATACCATCCACTATTGGTTATCAAACTATAAGAGGGGGAATCTGGAGTACAATTAAAATCACCTAATATCCATATATCAGCATTTGTGTCAACAGATTCTACAAATCTTTCCCATTGATATTTAAAAGGCTCATATTCATCATCCCACCAACCAAAATGTACAGTGTAAAACCAGCTATTATCAGATGTCTTGATGCCAAAAGCCTTTCTTGTTCGCCAATTATTATAATTATCGTCCTTACTCAAAAGGATAGAATTTGTTTCTATGATGGGGGATAGGGATAAAATGCCAATCCCCTCATCAAACTTATTATAACCATTCTTAATAGGGATCCATGACCAGTTGTAGTTTATACCTCTTGTTCTTAAAATAGTATTAACTGAGGCTATATGGTTATCTTCTTTTAAATCCACAGTGTTAGTGCCATCAACATAACCTTCTAAGTGCGTATGAGGGAGCCACTTTGAATTCAAAGTCTGGTTAACCTCTTGTAAAGCGATAATGTCAGGTTGGATATCACAGAGTACATCAGCAAAGTATAAGAGTTTCTTTTGATAGTTTTCTTCTATAATACTGTGAGTGTTTAGAGTTAATAATTTCATAGAATATCATTTATATCAGATTTTAATACATCGGCTTTAGGTCCATAAACAGCTTGTATTCCATCGCCCTTCTTAATTAAACCGAGAGCGCCCTCAGCTTTCCATTTATCCTGCTCTGCAACCTTTCTGGAATCTTTTACAGTAACACGAAGTCTTGTCATACACGCATCTACAAAAACAATGTTTTCTCTTCCGCCTAAAAGTCCAATGATTCGTTCTGCTTGACTGTCTGTGTTTGTATTTCTGTTCGATGTTGCAATGTCGTTGTCTTCATTATTTCCTTCGGTATAATTCCCCATACGTCCGGGGGTAGCATACCCAAACTTTCCAATCATAAAATATGCAACAAAGTATCCTATAACAAAGAATATGACAACTGTTATTATAAAGTTAATAATGTCTTCGCCAAGACCAGCTTTAATGGACATTGGCACTCTTGTCAAGAATTCGATGTTACCAAATGAATGAAGTCTTAAATTTATTATTCCTGCAGATGCAAATGCAAGTCCCTGAAGAATTGAGTATACTATATAAAGAGGTATTGCGCAGAACATAAACATAAACTCAAGAGGCTCTGTTACACCTGTGAGAAAGACTGCAAGCGAGGCTGATACAAACATTGAGCGATAGCTTTGGCGTTTATCCTTATCTACTCGTTTGTACATAGCAAGAGCCACTCCAAGCAACAATCCCGTGGCACCAATCATTTGTCCTACTTTAAATCTTGCAGGTGTAATACCGTTTAAGAGTCCCTGATAAGCTTCAGTATTGCCAGCATTTTTAAAGTTTATAAGGTCAGTTATCCACGCAAGCCATAACGGGTCTTGACCAAATACGGTTGTACCGATGTTAGTACCTGTTTGGATTACATATGTGCCTCCAAAAGATGTATAATTCATCGGTATTGTAAGCATATGGTGAAGTCCGAAGGGGAGTAGCAGTCTTTCGAGAGTTCCGTATACAAACGGTGCAAGAACGGGAGATGTTGAGGATGAGCTTGCAATCCACACGCCGAATGCATTTATACCCATTTGTACAATTGGCCAGATAACAGATAAAACTATCGCAACAACTAAAGACCACAAAATTACTACAAGTGGTACAAATCTTTTGCCGTTAAAGAAAGAAAGTGCGTCAGGTAACTTTCTGTAATTATAGTATTTATTAAATATAATTGCTCCTACAAAACCGGATATAATACCGACGAATACACCCATATTAAGTGCCGGCGAGCCTAATACAGACGTAAAATAGCCATTTACTGATATTTCCTGCCCCAACAGAGTTCGTGTTACTGCTTCAGGGTCTGCTAACATATCATTTGTAACTCCGAAAATTGCACCAGTAACGTTATTTATAAGAATAAATGCAAGTAGTGCTGCAAACGCACCTCCGGCACGTTCTTTTGCCCATGAGCCGCCAATTGCAACTGCAAAAAGGATATGAAGGTTACTTATAATTGCCCATCCAAGATTTTCTATTATACTGCCTGCAGTAGCAATAATACCTGCATTACCGCCTGACATTGCAACAAGCTTACCTAAGCTTATCATAAGACCTGCTGCAGGCATAACTGCGATAACAACCATCAGAACCTTCCCGAGCTTTTGCAGTAGGTCAAAGTTTAAGGTTCTTTTTTTTGTATTTAATTTTTCTTCAGCGACCTGGTCGTATACTGAAAAAACTGTATCTTGACCTGCAACTACATCTCCGTTTGAAACATTAAATCCAATCCCTTCAGGAGCATCACAGATCAGTATTGGGGTAACTGGATTTATATTTTCTTTTTTAAATACATTTAGGTCTACCTCTGCAATTAGTTGCCCCGCTCTAACCCTTTCACCCTCTTTTGTGTGAACAGTAAATCCTTTACCCTTTAAGGATACTGAGTCTAAGCCAACATGAACAAGGATATTTAGTCCATCGTCAGAACGAAAGCAGAATGCGTGCTTTGAGTCAGGAACTGATGTCAAAACTCCGTCAACAGGGCTTACAATTTTTCCGTCTTTAGGAATAATTGCTGCTCCGTCTCCTAACACTCTGTCTACAAATACTTTGTCCGCAACCTCGTCGAGAGGTACTACTTTTCCGCTCAAGGGAGCAGTTATGTCGTAGTGTTTCACTTTGTTTTTCATTAAAATTCTCCTGACTTTAGTTTAATTTCCATATATCGCGGTTATATTCTTTTATAGTTCTGTCCGAGGAAAAATAACCTGCATTTGCGATGTTAATAAACATTTTTCTTGCCCAAGTAGTCTTATCTTTATAGTCCAAAATTGCTTTATCTTTCGCCAGAGTGTACGCTTTTAAATCGAGCAAGGTCATAAACCAATCCTTTGAAATAATTTCATTCTTAATTCGCTCAAGACTTTCTTTATTGCCGACGTTAAGCATTTTATCAGAAGTTATAAAATCGATAGCCGCTCGAATATCCTTGTCGTTTTCGTAGTAATCCCTTGCTCTATAATCTCCTGTCTTGTATCGTAAGATGACATCATCACTGCTTTTTCCAAAAATATAGATATTCTCATCACCGACAAGGTTTTCGATTTCCACATTTGCTCCGTCTCTTGTACCAAGCGTTACTGCACCATTTAACATAAGCTTCATATTTCCTGTTCCGCTTGCCTCTTTAGATGCTAATGATATCTGCTCGGAAATGTCGCAGGCAGGGATAAGAACCTCTGCTTTTGAAACATTATAGTTTTCCACCATAACGACATTAAGATGTTTTTTGACAATTGCATCTTCCTGAATTACTTTTGACAGACATAGAATAAGGTGTATTATATCCTGTGCAATCTGATACGCAGGGGCAGCTTTAGCACCAAAGATTGCAGTAATTGGGGTAGGGGGGAGTATACCATTATGAATTTCGAGGTACTTGACTATAAGATAGAGTATATTCATTTGCTGTCTCTTATACTCGTGAAGTCTTTTTATCTGTATATCAAATATTGAATTTTCGTTAATTACAATATTTTGTGTTTTTTTGAGATATTGCTTTAATCTCAATTTGTTTTGATGCTTTAGCTCAATCAAAGACTCCAGAACATCATCATTATCAACATATTCCAAAAGCTTTTCAAGCTCCGAAGCATCCCTTTTATAACCATCTCCGATAAGACCTGTAATATACTCACAAAGAAGAGGGTTTGCTTTTAATAGCCATCGTCTGAAGGTTATACCGTTTGTTTTATTACTGAATTTCTCAGGATATATTTTATAAAATGCGTTTAGCTCGTTTTCTTTTAGAATATCCGTGTGCAAAGATGCTACTCCGTTTATGCTGAAGCCATAGTGTATATCAATTCTAGCCATATGAACATAATTAAATTCATCAATTATATTTAATTCAGCTTTGTTGTATACTCTTCTTATTTTATTATCAAGAATTTCAATAATCGGCACTAATTGCGGTGCGACCTTTTCCACATAATCAATAGGCCATTTCTCAAGAGCTTCTGCTAATATAGTATGGTTTGTATACGCACAGGTTTTCTTTACTATTTCTATAGCGTTATTATACGAAATTCCTCTCTCAACTAATAGTCTTACAAGCTCAGGAATTATCAAGGTGGGGTGGGTATCATTTATTTGAATTACAACGTATTCATTTAACTGTTCAAGGTTTCCACCTTTTTCAATACATTCATCAATTATAAACTGTGCTGCAGAGCTTACCATAAAGTACTGCTGATATAATCTAAGCAGCTTTCCTTTTTCATCAGAGTCATCAGGGTATAAAAATAAAGTAAGGTTGTTTTCGATATTGGTTTTATCAAATGAGATACCCTCTCCTATTAATTCTTCATTTATTGTAGCGAGGTCAAATAAATGCAATTTGTTAACATTGTTGTTATAACCTATAACATCAATGTCATACATTTTAGCTTCAACAGAGGTGTTAGCAAACTGTACCGTATATTTTCTGTCTGTTGCAATTAACCAGCTTTTATCCTCTATCCATTTATCCGGAAGCTCTACCTGTTGATTATCTATAAACTTTTGATTGAATAATCCAAAATGATAATTAAGACCGATTCCGTCTCCGTTTAAACCTAAAGTTGCAATAGAATCGAGAAAACAGGCTGCGAGTCTGCCAAGACCGCCGTTTCCTAATGAAGGTTCTGGCTCAATTTCTTCAATATCGGAAAGGTTCTTCCCGTGTTTTTCAAGCAGTTTTTTAACTTCATCGTATATTCCAAGATTGATTAAATTATTTGACAGAAGCTTACCTATAAGAAATTCTGCAGAAATATAATATAACTTTTTACCTTTACGATTAACTTTTAAGCTTTGGCTATAATCTAAAACAACCTTTAGCAATGCATAATAAATTTCTTCGTTAGAACAATCCTCAATTTGTTTGTTGATGTGTTTTTCTATGCAATCACAAATACTCATAAGAAGCTCCCTTCAAATAATGATAGCTGATACTATTTTTGCATATATTACAAAATTTATTCATACATAAAAAAAGAATACCTCATCAAAATGAGATATTCTTTAAGTTCAGACTTCATATATGATAAGCTCTGTATTTTCCGATACAGTATATTATCCATTTTGTTCAGGAATAAACATTCGGCGCTAAATCAATACGCTACAATTTGTAAAAAAAAATACCCCACACAGACCGTACTTAAAAGTCAAGTTTCTTACCTGTTTGAACAGGTCGGATGCGCCTTCGTACATTATATGTCCACTGGCAGTCCCGATAGGGAAAGGAGGCGTATATGCCGCACAAAGAGTTGGCATCCGTATTAAGAAGTGTTGGTAAAAAAATGACCGCATACGTGAATTGCAGGGAAAATATCGAAAGTTTAGATGGAACAATTATTCCTCAAAGCCCTCTTCATCTCGGCGAAGGAATTCGTTAAATGCAGATTGAAGCTCGTCCTCATCTGTTACTGTAATAAGCTCAGCATCATCAGTATCTATTTTATCCACTTTCATAATAAGAACTTCATCGCTTTCTTCATTGCCGTCCTCGACAACCTCAACCATTGCAAAATAGGTGTTGTTGTTAAGTTCGTACACATCAATTACAGCAAACTCAACCTGATTACCTAAATCATCTTCAAGAATAATTATATTATCTTCCATTGTATTATCTCTCCTTAGTATTAGTATTAACTATATTGTATAATATATGCGACGATTTGTCAACTGTTTTTAGTAGAGGATAGGTAGGAGTCGAGAATAAGACAAGCTGAAACAGTGTCAATTACATCCTTTCTCTTTTTGCCGCGAGTATTTGTTTCGTTGAGAAATCGTGCGGCACCCATAGTGGTAAGTCGTTCATCCCACCTGATTATTTCTTTGGGAAACTGCTCAGAAAGCTTTGTAATAAACTTTTCGGTTGCTTCTGTGCGAAAGCCTTTGGTTCCGTCCATATTTAGAGGCATTCCAACAACAATCTTTTCAGGGGAATATTCAGCTATCGTTTTCATAATTTCAGAAATTAGGGAATTTAAGCCGTTATTTTCTATTGTTCCAACTCCGTGTGCACCAAAACCCAACAAATCACTTACCGCGATACCAACACGTTTATCGCCATAATCAATTCCTATTATTCTATTCATAATCTTATTATCCTTTCTTTAATTGTAGGGAATAATCAAAAAACAGTTTTAATTCGTATAAATTACTCTTTATATGACTTAGAAGTGTTATTTTTCTAAAATTGGCAGAATTGAACCAATATCTTCTATAAAATTATTATTTAGAGAAATAATCTCAACATTGTGTTTTTTTGTAAAATCTAATATCTCTGAATAGTTTTTGTGAAATATAATATTTCCATTAATAACTAATTTATCTGGTGCAATTTTACCTGTTGAACCGCCGATAAACCCATGCGATAAATCTTTTAATAAAATAGAATCATCCTCAACAAATAAGACATCAATAGGAAAGTTTACAAGAGCTGATTTTATTCCTTTATCAGATGTTATTACAGCATTCTCATTTACAATACACAGATTACATTTTGCATAGCCTTGCTTGACAGCTATTATCTCCAGGCCTTTAGTTTCTGCATCTTCTATAATGTTTTTGTCGGTAAAGTCTCTATTACAAACGAGAAACTGTCCTACTCTCGCTGCATTATAGCGTATATCATAGGGATATTTATTTTCAATATCATTCCCCGAACATATGTTCTCAGTGTCGAATATCTGATTAGCCGTAATTATGGCCTCAGAATCACATATAACATTGTTATGACCAATGTGATGCAGTTGCATATCAGGATGATATGCAACTGCGTTATATAGCTTACGATGTGGTTTTGTTTTTATAACATCTATTCCAAACGAGTTTAGCATATATTCTGATTCTAAGCTGATTTCTCCGCTTGCTATAACAGTAGTTACATTGTCTTTTGGAAGATTAGGATTTTCTAAATATTTCATCTTGTCATTTCCTCAAATTCTATTTCGGAAATTACCCGTACACCTAGTGTATTAGCTTTATCAAGCTTACTCCCTGCTTCTTTTCCTGCAAGGACAAAATCGGTTTTTTTAGATACAGATGATGAAGTTTTTCCGCCAAAATTCTCTATAAGCTTACTTGCTTCACTTCTTGTATATTTTTCTAATGTTCCGGTAAGTACAAAGGTCTTCCCGGAAAATCTATTATCTTCACCGGTCTTTGAAATTGTGTTCATAGACACTCCTGCAAGCTTTAAACGCTCGATAAAATCAATATTTTGATTGCTTGAAAAGAACTCTATTATACTTTCTGCCATAACAGGACCTATTTCGTCAATTAAAGTAAGCTCATTGAAATTAGCGTTAATAAGCTTGTCCATACTTTTATATTCAGAAGCTAAAACCTTAGCTGCTTTTTCACCAATGTGACGTATTCCAAGTGCCGTAATTAGCCTTGAAAGCTCATTGTTCTTTGATTTTTCTAATGCAGATAAAAGATTCTCTGCTGATTTTTCGCCCATTTTGTCTAAAGCTGATATATCATCTTTTTGTAAAAAATATAAATCAGCTGCAGTTTCTATAAGTCTATTGTTCAAAAGCTGCTCGATAACAGCAGGTCCAAGACCATCTATATCCATAGCTGATTTTGATACGAAATGAATAATGTTGCGTTTTCTTTGTGCAGGACAGCTTATTCCGGTACATCTGTATGCGGCTTCTCCGTCTTCTCTGATTACTTGCGCACCGCACTCAGGACAATTTTCGGGCATATTAAAGTCTGTTTCAGTCCCAGTGCGTTCGTTTTCTACTACTTCAACGACTGCAGGTATAATATCGCCGGCTTTTTCAATTACAACGGTATCTCCGATTTTAATATCTTTTTCGACAATATAGTCATAATTATGAAGTGTTGCACGTGAAACTGTGGAGCCGGCAATTCGTACTGGCTCAAGGTATGCGAGCGGAGTGATAACGCCTGTTCTTCCAACTTGTACGGTAATATCAAGAATTTTGGTTGTTTTTCTTTCAGCCGGGAATTTGTATGCAATTGCCCATTTAGGAAATTTCGATGTTGAGCCTAGCTGCTCTCTTACATCAAGCTCATTTACTTTTATAACAGAGCCGTCTATATCAAACGGCAAATCTCCCCTACTTTCCCCTATTGACTTGATTTCCTTAATAGCAGAGCTGATGTCAGGGAAAGCCTTATCGTTTAAAATTGTTTTAAACCCAAGCTTTTTAAGGAGCATAAGACCTTCTATGTGCGTATTTACCTCAACACCTTCGATTTGCTGTATATTAAATACAAAAATATCAAGCTTTCTTTCTCTAGCAATTTTAGGGTCAAGCTGTCTGAGTGAGCCTGCAGCGGCATTTCGAGGATTAGCAAACAAAGGCTCTCCGTTTTCTTCTCTTTGATTATTTAATTCAATGAAGCTTTTGCGTGGCATATATACCTCGCCTCTGACTTCTATAAACTCAATAGGCTCTGTTAGTCTAAGAGGTACAGAATCAATTGTTTTCAAATTTTCGCTTACATCCTCACCAATCGTTCCATCTCCGCGTGTCGACCCTCTTACAAATTCACCATTTCGGTATTCTAAAGATACTGAAAGTCCGTCAATTTTGTGTTCAACAACATAAGAACAAGCTGAAATTGATTTTACCTTGTTATCAAATTCCTCAAGTTCATCAAAACTAAAGGCATCCTGTAGACTTTCCATTTTAACATTATGAACAACTTGATTAAAACTATCAACAGGAGCGCCACCTACACGAACTGTTGGAGATAACGGCGAATAAAACTCAGGGTTTTCGGATTCTAAAATTTCCAGTTCCCTTAGCATTTTGTCATACTCAAAATCTGATATTTCAGGAGCATCGTCAATATAATACTTTCTGCTGTGATACTCAAGTTGTTCTCTTAAATAGTTGATTTTAGCTTTAATTTCAGTTTTGTTCATTATATTATCCTTTCCGTGGAATGTAGTAGTTAGGTACATTTCCGATAAGAATTCTTTCACAAATAGGCAACGAATAACTAATTTCTCTGCTATCGCTCATAAATGCGGATACAACTGATGATGAGACATTGATTTCAAGACTTGCTCTGTACTTTGTCTGGTTAATACCTGCTGATGAGAAGCTATCTTTAATATCAACAGAAGATATTGCACCAAAGTATATTTTAACCGGAATTTGAATTCCTAATCCCTGAAGTGCTGGATATCCTAATAAGCTGCCTGCTGTAATATGAATTTTTGCAATATGCGTCTCAGATAATTTCTTTGAAAGTTCTTCAGAAAACTTAGTTCTTATTTCATTCATTTGTGCAGTATTCATATCAACAACCAACACTTCGCTAAATGAAGAATCATCATCTTTAAACACCGAAAATTCTTTTAGAACATCGTTCGATATTTCGTCTATAGCAGCTCTTACAACTTGTGCGGATGCATCTGATGCACGTTCCCTGAAGATTGGTTCAGCTCTGGTTACAAAGAAGCAAAATATCAGCACAAGTACAGCAACTATTAAAAACAGAACAAGTACTCTAAAATACGGGAATTTTCTACATAATCCTAAACGCATATTTTCACCTTCTCTTAGCAAATTATGCATGAGGAGTAAAATATGTGAAAGCCCTCAAACCCATAGCGATTTGAGGGCATGTTATGATTAAAGTCTTTTTTCCTTAATTTCCTCAAGTGCAGATTCTATAAAGCTTTCAACAGTCATACTTCCAATGTCGCCTTGCTTGCGTGAACGTACAGAGATAACATTATTCTCAATATCCTTATCGCCGACAAGAATCATATATGGTACTTTTTCAAGCTGTGCTTCGCGAATCTTGTATCCAATCTTTTCTGAACGGTCATCAATTTCCACACGAATAATTCCTGATGCTTCAAGTTTTCTCTTAACCTCGTATATATAGTCAAGATGTCTGTCAGCAATAGGCAAAAGCTTAATCTGTACAGGAGCAAGCCATAATGGGAATGCTCCCGCATATTTTTCGATAAGCAGTGCAAGAGTACGTTCATAGCAACCGATAGATGTTCTGTGAATAATATATGGATTCTTTTTAGTACCGTCCTTATCAACATACTCCATACCAAATTTTTCAGCAAGCATCTGGTCAATCTGCAAAGTAATAAGAGTATCTTCTTTACCGTGTACATTCTTAATCTGAATATCAAGCTTAGGACCATAGAATGCAGCTTCGCCGACACCAATTACATATGGAATTTCGAGCTTATCAAGAATATCCTTCATCATATCCTGGGCCTCTGACCACTGTTCGTCTGTTCCTATATACTTCTCTCTATCATCGGGGTCCCACTGTGAGAAACGATATGAAACATCCTCATACAAGCCGAGCGTTTTGAGCATATATATTGCAAGCTCAAGGCAACCCTTAAACTCGTCAGCAAGCTGTTCAGGCGTACACATAAGATGTCCTTCAGAAATCGTAAACTGTCTTACTCTGATAAGACCGTGCATCTCACCTGATGCCTCGTTCCTAAAAAGTGTTGATGTTTCAGCAAGTCTCATCGGTAAATCACGGTACGAACGTCCACGGTTCAAATATGCCTGATACTGGAACGGGCAGGTCATCGGACGAAGTGCAAATACTTCTTTATCGTTTTCAGGGTCACCTAAAACAAACATTCCATCCCTGTAATGATCCCAGTGTCCTGAAATTTTGTAGAGGTCGCTCTTTGCCATAAGCGGTGTTTTAGTAAGGAGCCAACCTCTCCTCTGCTCTTCATCCTCAACAAATCTTTGGAGCATTTGGATAACTCTTGCACCTTTTGGCAAAAGTATTGGAAGTCCCTGTCCGATAACATCAGATGTTGTAAACAGTTCGAGTTCACGACCAAGTCTGTTGTGGTCTCTCTTCTTTGCCTCTTCCAATCGCTCTAAATGAGCTTCCAGTTCATCTTTGGTAAGATATGCGGTGCCGTAAATTCTTTGTAGCATTTTGTTTTTTTCGTTTCCACGCCAATATGCACCTGTTGCACTTAACAGCTTATAAGCCTTAACCTTGCTGGTATAATTAATGTGAGGACCGGCGCAAAGGTCTACAAAATCCCCTTGTTTATAGAAAGAGATTACTTCACCTTCAGGAAGCTCATTTATAAGCTCAATCTTATAAGGTTCGTCCTTCATAAGCTCGAGTGCCTCTTCTCTTGGAAGCTCAAACCTTTCAATTTTAAGATTTTCCTTTGCAATTTTCTTCATTTCAGCTTCAATTGCGGTCAAATCATCCATAGTAAAGGTGTGCTCTGTATCAAAATCATAATAAAAACCCGTGTCAATAGCAGGTCCAATAGCAAGCTTGGTATCTGGATACAAGCGCTTTACTGCCTGAGCAAGTACATGCGATGCGGAATGACGCAGTGTTTGTAATTCATTCATTTCCATTTTTTTACACTCTCCTATATAAATATAATATTGTCAAGGGATGCATATAAAGAAAAAACCCCTAAGAAAACCCAAAAAAACAGGTATTCTTAGGGGTGCAAAATACATGCACGGTTCCACCCTAATTATGGCATAAACCATCACTCTTTATGCTTGTAACGTAAGCGTACGGCAATGCTTATTAAGTTAAAAACCGTTCAGCACGCAACTCCAAAGGGGTGTTCACTGTCATAAATCAAAGGAAAGCTTACAGCCCTGGGCTTCCCCTCTCTTGTTGATTTACCTTGACAGCTACTGTCTTTTTCATAGTCTTTATTAGATTATAACATCATTTAAGCATAAAAGTCAAGTGATTTATGTTACACTTATTTGTCATTTTCAAGAATGTCTTTAAGAAAATGACCTGTGTATGACTTTTTGCATTTGGATACTTCTTCCGGCGTTCCCTCTGCTACAACTCTTCCGCCGCCGTCACCGCCCTCAGGACCTAGGTCAATCACATAATCTGCCGCTTTAATAACATGTAGGTTATGTTCTATGACAAGGACAGTATTGCCACCTTCAACTAATTTTTGCAAAACATCAACAAGTCTGTGTACATCTGCATTATGAAGTCCAGTTGTAGGCTCATCAAGTACATAAATAGTCTTTCCGGTGCTTCGCTTTGATAATTCTGTAGCAAGCTTTACTCTTTGAGCTTCGCCACCAGACAGCGTTGTTGAGCTTTGGCCAAGCTTAATGTATCCCAGTCCTACATCATGAAGAGTTTGCAGCTTTCTTGTAAGTTTCGGATATACAGAGAAAAACTCTATTGCTTCATCGACTGTCATTTCAAGAACATCATATATATTTTTGCCCTTATAATGAATATCCAGCGTTTCCCTGTTATAACGTTTACCCTTACATACCTCGCAAGGAACGTAAACATCAGATAAAAAGTGCATTTCAATCTTTACAATACCGTCGCCCTGACAAGCTTCGCATCTGCCGCCTTTTACATTAAAGCTGAAACGTCCGGCTTTATATCCATGCATTTTTGCATCATTTGTTTGAGCAAAAATTTCACGAATATCGTTAAAAATATTTGTATATGTCGCAGGGTTAGAGCGCGGTGTTCTTCCAATAGGTGCCTGATTTATATCAATAATCTTATCAAGCTGTTCAAGACCTTTAATTACCTTATGGGAACCTGCGTGAGTCTTCGCTCTGTTTAAATCCTTGGCTAACTGTTTGTAGAGAATTTCATTAACAAGCGAAGATTTGCCCGAGCCTGAAACACCGGTAACACAAGTAAATACACCAAGAGGTACTTTTACATCAATATCCTTAAGATTGTTTTCTTTGGCACCTAAAATTTTAAGCCAGCCGGTAGGTGTTCTCCTTACAGCAGGAATAGGAATTTTCTTCTTTCCGGAGAGGTACATTCCTGTGATTGAGTCGGGATTATTTATGATTTCTTCCGCAGTTCCCTCTGCAATTATATTTCCGCCATTCACTCCTGCTCCGGGACCTATATCTACAATATGGTCAGCAACCATCATAGTGTCTTCGTCGTGTTCAACAACAATTACGGTATTACCTAAGTCTCGCAAATTCTGCAGTGTACCTATTAGACGTGTATTATCCCTCTGATGCAGGCCAATGCTTGGCTCATCAAGAATATACAACACCCCTGTAAGTCCTGAGCCGATCTGAGTTGCAAGTCGTATTCTTTGTGCCTCACCGCCAGAAAGCGTGCCGGATGAACGAGAGAGAGTCAGGTAATCAAGACCGACATCAAGCAAAAATTGAAGTCTAGCCTTAATTTCTTTTAATATTTGTGCTGCAATAATTTCTTCTCGTTCTGAAAGTTTAAGGTTGTTTATAAACTCCATTTCATCTTGTACAGACATAGAGGTGAGCTCATATATGTTTTTACCTCCTACTGTTACAGCGAGAACTTCGTCATTCAATCTTGCTCCTTTACATTTATAACAACCAATCGTGTTGATATATTTTTCAAGCTCAGCTTTTGCCCAATCGGATTTTCCGTCATTATATCGGCGTTCCAAACATATAACAACACCCTCAAATGGAGCAAGATATGTTCCAGAACCATAGTTTCTGGTATATTCCATTTTGATTTTTTCATCACCGCTACCAAAGAGAACAACATTTCTTACCTTTTCCGGTAAGTCTTTGAAGGGTGTGTTAATATCGACGCCATAATGCTTTGCAATTGAGCAATAATACATATGAGCCATACTGTCAGGTATTTCAGGTGCTGCCCATCCTGGCGCATAGATAGCACCTTCAATTAGTGATTTAGTATCATCATATATTATAAGCTCGGGGTCTATTTTTGAAATAAATCCTATTCCGTCACATTCAGGGCAAGCGCCGTAAGGGTTATTAAACGAAAACATTCTGGGTGTTAGCTCCTGAATACTTATACCACAATCTTCACAGGCGTAGCTTTGGCTAAAGGTTATAGTTTCACCGCCCAGAACCTGGACTGCTACTATATCTCCAGTAAGATTAGCTGACGTTTCTACAGAATCTGTTAGTCGCTTTTCTATTCCCTCTCTGATGATAAGTCTGTCAACAACTATTTCAATTGTGTGCTTTATGTTTTTGTCGAGCTTAATCTCTTCTGTAAGCTCATACTGAATTTCATCGACAATTACTCGGACAAAACCTGATTTTTTAGCATCTTCAAAAATCTTTTTATGTTCACCCTTCTTACCTTTAACCACTGGTGCGAGCACAAGAATTTTCGTACCCTCATCAAGTTCAAGAATACTGTCTACAATCTGGTCTATGCTTTGTCTTTTAATCTCTTTGCCGCACTTTGGACAATGAGGAATACCGATGTTTGCATATAAAAGCCTTAAGTAGTCGTAAATCTCGGTTACAGTCCCGACAGTCGAACGCGGATTTTTTGATGTTGTTTTCTGGTCTATACTAATTGCAGGGGAAAGCCCTTCTATGCTCTCAACATCAGGCTTATCCATCTGTCCCAAAAACATACGGGCATAACTTGACAATGATTCAATATATCTGCGTTGTCCCTCGGCATAGATTGTGTCAAACGCAAGCGAGGACTTGCCCGAACCGGAAAGCCCTGTCAGGACAACAAGCTTTTCTCTGGGAATATTTATGCTGACATTTTTCAGGTTATGAACCTTCGCTCCTTTAATTTTTATATACTTATTCATTTGTTTTGTTCCTTTAATCTCTGTATTCTATCACGAAGTTCGGCTGCACGTTCAAATTCGAGCATTTCAGCAGCTGCGAGCATTTCGTCTGTAAGATTTTCAATCATTACACTTATATCTACGTTATTATCGCTGTTGTTATCGCCAGCGGGCTTCATTGATTCTATTATATTTCTAATGTCTTTTTGTATCGTTTTAGGTGTAATTCCGTGTTCTTTATTATACGCATCCTGCATACTGCGGCGGCGATTGGTTTCGTCTATCGCTCGTTTCATTGAGCCTGTAATTGTATTTGCATACATAATAACCTCACCATCAGCATTTCTTGCAGCTCTTCCAATCGTTTGAATAAGTGAAGTTTCGCTTCTTAAAAATCCTTCCTTATCGGCGTCAAGAATAGCTATTAAGGACACCTCTGGTAAATCAAGACCTTCTCTCAATAGATTTATGCCTACAAGAACATCAAATACTCCCATTCTTAAATCTCTGATAATTTCTGTTCTTTCTATTGTCTTAATATCCGAGTGCATATAACGCACCTTAATACCTACTCCTTTTAAATAATCGCACAAATCCTCTGCCATTTTTTTGGTAAGTGTAGTAACAAGAACTCTGGAGTTGTTTTCCACACGTATATTAATTTCTGATATCAAATCATCAATCTGGTTTTCTATAGGACGCACATAAATTTTGGGGTCTAATAATCCTGTAGGCCTGATAAACTGTTCTGCAGTACTTTCCGAATGTTGTTTTTCGTATTCGCCTGGTGTTGCAGATGTAAAAATAACTTGATTAAGCTTACTCTCAAATTCATCAAACATAAGCGGTCTGTTATCAAATGCACAGGGCAATCTGAAACCATAGCCAACTAAAGATTCTTTTCTTGCTCTGTCACCGTTGTACATTGCCCTTACCTGAGATACAGTAACGTGCGATTCGTCAATAAACATTAGGAAATCATCAGGGAAATAATCAAGCAATGTATAAGGAGGACTGCCGGGGTTTCTTCCACTGATTACCCGTGAGTAGTTTTCTATTCCCTGACAAAAACCAATTTCCTGAAGCATTTCAACATCGTACATTGTACGTTGTTCTATTCGCTGTGCCTCAATCAGCATATCTCTTTCTTTAAAAAATTTAATTCGCTCTGAGAGCTCATCAAGTATTGCCGCAATGGCAAGCTGCATCTTCTCGCCTGTTGTAACATAGTGTGAAGCAGGCATAATTACAGCATGGTTTCTATACCCAATAACTTCGCCTGTTACTACATTTACTTCGCTTATTCTTTCTATTTCATCGCCAAAGAATTCAACGCGAATTGCCTGCTCGCCGTTATTAGCAGGAAAAATCTCAAGGACGTCCCCACGCACACGAAATTTATTTCTTATAAAATTTATATCGTTTCTTTCGTACTGAATATCTACAAGGCGTTTTATGATTTCGTCTCGACCTTTTTCCATCCCCACACGGATAGAAATCATTAAATTCTGATAGTCCTCAGGATCGCCAAGACCGTATATACAAGAGACGCTCGAAACTATAATAACGTCTTTTCTTTCAAAAAGTGCAAAAGTTGCGGAATGTCTTAATTTATCAATCTCGTCATTTACTGAAGCATCTTTCTCTATAAATGTATCAGATTGGGGTATATAAGCCTCAGGCTGATAATAGTCATAATAAGACACAAAGAACTCTACCGCATTATTTGGGAAAAACTCTTTAAATTCACTGCAAAGCTGTGCGGCAAGTGTTTTGTTATGAGCAAGGACTAATGTGGGTTTGTTTACCTCAGCAATGATATTAGCCATTGTAAATGTTTTTCCTGAGCCGGTAACACCCATCAAGGTTTGATATTTTAGACCGTCATTTAAACCGTCTACGAGCTTTCTGATAGCTTGCGGCTGGTCTCCTGTCGGTTTAAAATCCGCAACAAGTTCAAATCTATCCAATATCATTGCCTCCCTTCAAATTGATTATACGGCTGCAGGTAAACCCACAGCCGCAAAGATTATATATTAATATCTCCGATATCGTACATTACCATAGACAGTACTGCCATACCTGCAGTTTCTGTGCGTAAAATGCGTTTGCCTAACGTTACAAGTGGAATGCCTGTTGCTTTAAGATATTCCGCTTCTTCAGGAGTAAATCCGCCCTCAGGACCAATCATAAAAGATATTTCCTTAGCCTGATTTGAGTTTAGTACAGACTTAAGTTTTGTATCTTCTGCACTTTCATACGGAACAAAGCACATATCGGACTTTTTCATTTCCTCAACAGCGGCTTTAAAGTTCATAACCGGTGAGATTTGAGGAATAACACCTCTTCCCGACTGTTTAGCAGCTTCGTCAGCTATCTTCTGCCAACGTTCAACCTTTTTTGTTGCATCTTTGCCATCAAGCTTTACAACACATCTGGACAATGCACAAGGAACAATTCTGATAATCCCAAGCTCGGTTGTCTTTTGGATAATAAATTCCATTTTAGAAGCCTTAGGAAGTGCCTGATATAGCGTTACTGATATATTGGGTTCTGTATTGTTCTTAACAGAACCTGTTATATCGCATATAACACATTTTTCTTCAATAACAGAAATCCTGGCCGTATAGTCAGTACCTGTACTGTCTGATACTGTGATTTCATCGCCTGTTGTCAATCTAAGAACTCTTTTAATATGCGACACATCATCAGTATCAATAATGATTCTATTTCCGGATACTTTTTCAGGTGGTACAAAAAACTTAGGCATACTTATTCACCACAGCAAGCTTTTATAAAATTGCGAACGTATTCTTCCATTTTGGTAATGTCATCTTCTGTAGGATTGAATACAACACGGAAAGGCTCATCAAGTGTTTTAAGACGTAAATTCTTAAGTATGTTGTTGATAAGTATAGGACCTTCGCCGCTCCATCCATAAGAACCGAAAACTGCAAAATTAACATCTTTAGCTGTTATTACATCTAGAGATGAAACAATATCCCATATCGGTTTCAGTGCATTTCTGTTTATTGTCGGCGTTCCAAGCAAAATCATATCAGAGTTGTGAATTGCATTGTCTACATCAGGTCCCTTGCTCTCTACAAGGTCAAAAATCTGGGTATCAATCCCTGAACATTTGAGAACGTTGTAAGCACAATCTGCGAGTTTTTTAGTATACCCATATGCCGAAACATAGAATATGGTTGCCTTTTTGGGATTATTCACCTTAGGACTTGACCACAAGTTATACTTTTCTATACCTTCGCCGATGTAATCTTTCAAAACTGGGCCGTGACTATTACAAACAAGCTGGATATCAAGGCTCGCTATCTTCTTAAGGCCGTTTTGAACAAAAGTGGCAAACGGTGAAACTATGCAATTATAGTAATGCTGCATTGCCTTTTCATAATCAGCTTTGTTTGATATATCGCTATCTATAACACCATCAAAACAATAATGCGCGCCCAATACATCACATGAGAACAATACCTTTTCTTCTTCACAATAAGTCATCATTGTGTCAGGCCAATGAAGATTTGGGGCGATAATAAATTTAAGAGTTAATCCGCCCAAGTCAAGTGTTTCGCCATCTTTTGCCAAAAGCTCTTTAAATGTAGCGTTAGTAATGTTTTTAAGGTTCTTAAGAGCAGCAATAGTTCCAACAACAGTAACATCAGGATTAACTTTTAAAATTCTTTCTAAAGCACCGGTATGGTCGGGCTCGGTATGGTTACAAATAATGTAATCAATTTTATTTAGCGGCATAACTTCTTCTATGTTTTTGATATATTCGTCAAAGAGCTTGTCGTGTGCCGCTTCAATTAATGCTGTCTTCTCGCCTTTTACGAGATAAGAATTATATGTTGTACCAAATTCTGTATCCATAATGATGTCAAAGACTTTCAAATCAGGGTCTTTAACACCAACATAATATATATTTTCTGTTAATTTAACCATAGGAATCTCCTCATTTCTTTTTACAAACAAACGCAGCCCAGTCTGCACTTCTTTTCATTTCAATAATTTCAAAACCGGTACTTATAAGAGCAGAAGTTACATCGTCAATTCTGTCTTCTATAATACCTGATGTTATGAATATACCATCTTCCTTAACAGCTTTGTATGCAAGAGGAGCAAGTGGTATAATTACGTCTGCCACAATATTAGCAGCTACAACATCATAAGTTTTTGACAATATTTCATCAACAAGGCTATCGTCATCTAAAACATTACCTGCTTTAGCCAAGAAAGCTTGGTGGGGTATATTGTTTAATCCGGCATTCTGATACGCAATATCAACTGCGAGAGGGTCTATATCAATAGCAAATGCACTTTTTGCACCAAGCAGAATTGAAATAAGTGATAATATGCCGCTACCACAACCTAAATCAAGAATTTCAGAATTTTCTTTTACAACTTTATCAAGTGCTTCTATACACATTTTTGTTGTATGATGAGAGCCTGTTCCAAAGCTCATACCGGGATTAATTCTGAAAACAATTTTATTGTCATCAGCTTTATACTCTTCCCACTCAGGCTGAACAATTATTCTGTTCCCAATTTCTAGTGTGTGAAAATACTGCTTCCAGTTATTAGTCCAATCTTCTTCAGACAGACTTCCTGTATCAATTTGAAGTCTTCCGTAAATATTATAGCTGTCAAGATTTTTTAGCTCTGACATTGACTGTTTTACTGATGATAGAGTTTCTATACCGTCGATACTGTGGGGAATGTAAAATATAACCTTTGTTTCACCGCGCATCTTCTCTGCAAGGTCATCGTCAACATAGTCCCATAGATTTTTGTTATTTTCAAGAAAATCATTAAAATCAGTTTCATCTTCAATAGAAACGCCTGTAATCCCAAGCTGATATAATCTACCTGTTACAGGTTCAATTCCCTCTGTTGATGTATATATAGTTGCTTCAATCCATTCCATAGCATTCTCCGATTAGTCAAGATAATCCTTAAGTTTCTTACTTCTTGAAGGATGGCGCAGTTTTCTTAAAGCTTTCGCCTCGATCTGACGAATACGCTCACGTGTTACATTAAACTCCTTACCTACTTCTTCAAGAGTTCTCTGTCGTCCGTCATCAAGACCAAAACGCAGTTTCAATACCTTTTCCTCGCGGGGCGTCAAAGTTTTAAGAACGTCTACAAGTTGCTCTTTTAGAAGTACAAAGCTTGCCGCTTCGGAGGGGGCAGGAGCATCATCATCTGGGATAAAATCGCCTAAATGACTATCTTCCTCTTCTCCAATAGGTGTCTCGAGAGAAACAGGTTCCTGAGAAATTTTGGAAATCTCACGAACTTTTTCAACTGTCATATTAAGCTCTGCTGCTAATTCTTCAGGTTTTGGCTCTCTTCCAAGCTCCTGAACAAGCTGTCTTGAAACTCTCACAAGCTTATTTATAGTTTCAACCATATGAACAGGAATACGTATAGTACGAGCCTGATCTGCAATAGCTCTAGTTATGGCTTGTCTTATCCACCATGTTGCATAGGTACTAAATTTAAATCCCTTTGTATAATCAAATTTATCTACTGCCTTTATCAGTCCAAGATTTCCTTCCTGTATAAGGTCAAGGAACATCATACCCCTGCCAACGTATCTTTTTGCAATACTTACAACAAGTCTAAGGTTAGCTTCTACAAGCTTCTTTTTTGCTTCTTCGTCGCCTGCTGCCATTCTTTGAGCAAGTTCATTTTCCTGAACTGCATCAAGAAGATTTACCTTACCAATCTCCTTCAGATACATTTTTACATGGTCGTCAATGTTTATACCCTCAGGAATGGACAAGTCTTCGAGCTCTTCTTTAGAAACCTCGATTTCTTCAAGCTCTTTATCCATATCGTCAACAACTTCAATGCCTTTCTTTTCGAAAAGGTCATAAATTGTTTCTATTTCTTCTGGTGTTATTTCAAAGCCCTCTAATGCTTTTGAAACATCGAGTCTTGTTAAAACACCATGTTTTTCGCCTTGTTCACACAAGGCATTAATAGTGGCTTTTTTTGTTTCTAAATCTGACATTACATATTCCTCCCAAGCTTGTCCCTCATTCTTATAAGTTCAAGAATTTTTGCGGGATCTTTTTCCCCCTCGAGCAGTTGCTCAATTTTTTCTTTTTTAATGGTTCTGATAAGCTCTAATGCAGCATTTTCTGCATCTTGGTATTGTTCATCAAGGCAAAAGACTTTTGATGCAACAATAATCTCATTCTCTTCAAGTTTATTAATTATTGCTGACGAGTCAGGCAAATTGCCTTTTTCAAATGATGTATATATTAAATCTGCAAGCTTTATAAGTATTGGCGAAGAATAGTCGTCTTTCGTCATCTCGTTACTGATAAGCTTGTAGAGTTTTTTGCTTTTGCAACATAGGCTAAGCAAAAGAATTTCTGTTTGTTCTATCTTTGAAGTGCTTTTCTTGTGCGCTGCAACAACACTGACTGATGGCGGTCTTATTGCTCTGTTTTGCTCTTTTTTATATTCTACCGATTTCTTTCTGTGTTCGGCATAAATAGCATTAACACTTATGCCGCTTTCTTTTGAAATTCTGTTTATATATGCATCCACCTCGATATCATCACGGACTCCTTTTAAAGAGTCAACAGCAGAAGAAACATACCCTATTTTACCTTCTTCAGTATCAAGATTAAAGCTTCGTCTGGCATTTTTTATAAGATAATCGCTCGACAGAGGTGCATTGTCTACAAGATTCCTGAACATCTCAACACCATTAGCCTTTATGTATTCATCAGGATCTTTTGCTCCGTGCATCTCTATTACTCTTGCTTTGCCGCCAACTGAGTTGATAATATCAATTGCACGCCTTGTTGCCTTTTGTCCTGCTTCATCAGAGTCATAGCATATTAGGATTTCACGACAATATTTCATTAGAAGCTTAGCCTGATTTTCTGTAAGTGCAGTACCAAGTGTTGCAACAACATTTGTTATCCCTGCCTGATAAACAGATATAACATCCATATACCCCTCGCAAAGAATTAATCTGTTTTCATTAGCTTTCTTTGCCAAATTTAACGAAAACAAGCTTCTTCCTTTATCAAATACAGGTGATGCTGTTGTGTTTAAGTATTTGGGTTTAGCATCGGTTAATACTCTTCCTCCAAAACCTATCACATTCCCACGTAGGTCAATAATCGGAAATATGACTCTTCCTCTGAAAAAGTCGAATATTTTGCCGTTTTTCTGACCTATTACCTGCGCATCTAAAAGCTCTTTTTCAGAAAAGCCCTTGCTTCTCAAATAACCAAGCAGTGCATCATACTTATCCGGAGCGTATCCAAGGCCATATTTAGTAATAGTTTGCGGTAAAATTTTTCTGTTATATAAGTACTCAAGACCAACCTTTCCTTCTGGTGCCTTTGTAAGAGTATCATAAAAGAATCTTGCAGAAAGCTTGTTAATTTCGTATATACGTTGTTTTTGGCGATATTTAGCATCATTATCTGTAACATCACCGTCTTCGGGTAAAATAATACCTGCACGGTCTGCAAGAAGCTTTAGTGCTTCCACAAAATCCAGACCTTCAACACGCATTACAAACTGCATCAAACCTCCGCCTGCTCCGCAACCAAAGCAGTGAAACACCTGCTTATCACGATTTACGTGAAATGACGGACTCTTTTCCTTATGAAAGGGGCAAAGGCCGGTATAATCTCGTCCAGACTGCTTTAATCGGACATACTGTGATATATAATCGACTATATCATTTTCGCCGATAACTTCATTTATCAGTTGGTCGCTGTATCTTGGCAAGTGTTATCACCCCTTTCCCTACTTATACATTCGACATTCTTTCAAAAATTCCTTTAATTTTAAACTATTTTTTTCGACATTCAGCTTTAATGTTACCAATTATCAGAAAATTATTCCTTTGAAAGTAATTTGACAATTGCAGATGCCAAGCTTTCGCATTGCTTAATTGCATATGTATCTTCATTACTGGGTCTTTGAGCTGAAACACCGAAATGTCCCATTCCAAGTTCGCTGCCGTTACCGACAATATTCATTCCTGAAACAAGTGCGGCACTTTGAATATGGTCTGCAGTCCGCTCCTGACCGCCGTATTTTGTAGCACCGACAGTTACAGTTGCCATAGGCTTACCAAGCCATGCTTTTGATGCTCGCAGAGCTCTCGTCTTATCAAAGAAAGCTTTCATCTGCGCGCTCATCGAGCCAAAGTAAACAGGTGAACCAAATATAACAAAATCTGCTTTTTCTACCTTGCAGAATAATTCGTCAAGTAACGTATCCTTATAACATACTTTCTGACATGGAGACTGGCAGGATACACAAAACGGGATTTTTGCACTCATAACCGCATCGTGAACAGATGCAATTTCACATTCTGCGCCAAGATTATTTAGGTGTTTCGCAATTTCTTTTAAAAGAAAAGCAGTGTTACCATCATTGTTATGGCTGCCGTTTAATGCTAAGATATACATAATTTTAAGTCCTTTCTTTGCCAAAAACAGACAAAACCATTGTTTTGGCTTTGTCTGTTGGTCTTAGTTTAATTCTACCTTACCTATTATATTGTTTATATCATCTATATTATGACGTGTCATATAATCGGAGATGTAATCCTTAACCTCATAAATCATCTTCGGATTAACAAAAAGTCCTGTTCCAAGCGCAACCAAAGAAGCACCCGCAAGCATAAACTCGATAACATCTCTGCCGTTCATTACGCCGCCCATACCAATAAGCGGAAGCTTAACAGCATTAGCGACCTGATGAACCATTCTGATTGCCACAGGTCTTACGCAAGGTCCTGACAAACCACCCATATTGTTTGCAAGAATTGGTTTTCTAGTTTCAACATCTATTACCATACCCAGTAAAGTGTTAATCAAGGACAACCCGTCTGCACCGCCGCTTTCCGCTGCTTTTGCAATATCTGTAATGGATGTTACATTTGGCGAAAGCTTAACAACAAGAGGTTTGGTACAATGCTTTTTGACCTCGGACGTAAGATGCTCAACAGTCTTTGGGTCAGTACCAAAAGCCAAGCCTCCCTGCTTTACATTAGGGCAGGAAATATTCATTTCAATAATTGCAGTTTCGCTGTCAGAAAGAATCTCTGCCATTTCGCAGTATTCCTCAACAGTATTACCTGACATATTGGCTATTACATGAGTATCAAGCTTAGCAAGCTCTGGCATTATATACTCTTTAAACACTTCAACACCGGGGTTTTGAAGACCTACACTGTTTAATATACCTGATGGTGTTTCCGCAATTCTCGGAGGCGGGTTTCCTTCTCTTCCCTGTCTTGTCAGACCTTTAGCAGAAAAACCGCCGTATTCAGAAAGGTCTGCATACTGTCCGTATTCTGCACCAAATCCAAATGTGCCGGATGCTGTTACAATAGGGTTCTTAAATTCAATTCCACAAAAGTTAATTTTAGTATTCATATCAAAGCTTTACCTCACTCGCATTAAATACCGGGCCGTCCTTGCATACACGTCTATATTTATGGGTTCCCACAAATAGCGTTTCACAACTGCATACAAGACACGCACCTATTCCACAGCCCATTCTTTGTTCAAGAGATATACGACACGGTATGTTTCTCTTTTCAGCTATATTCTTAATCGCCTTAAGCATCGGTGTAGGCCCACAGGAGAAAATTACATCGCAAGGATTGTTGTCAAGGTACTCTTCCATCATAGCAGCCGCATAACCGTTATAGCCGTAACTTCCGTCATCGGTCGAAATATGAGTATTAGCAATAGAGGAAAACTCATCTTCCATTACGACTCTGTCTTTGCTTCTAAAGCCAAGGAAAATCTCAGGTTTAACATTAACCATTTCATATACCTTAGCAAGCTTAAAAAGCGGAAAAACACCAATTCCGCCTCCGATTATAACAGGGTGATTATACTGCTTATCTATAAAGCCGTTTCCTAAAGGACCCATTATATCGATTTCATCACCGATCTTCATTTTAGAAAGCTCAGCTGTTCCTTCGCCTTTAACTTCGAAAATAAATCTGAGCTTGTCATCGTAGGCATCACAAATGCTTATAGGTCTTCTCAAAAACACCTTATCTCCGCAGAGAACGTGAAGAAACTGGCCGGGGATAGTGTTCTTAGCAATTTCTGGAGCAATTACTGTAAAGTCAAAAATCCCGTCAGCAATTTCAGCCTTCTTTTCAAGTTTACACAAATAGTTAGTTTCCATGAAATATCCCTTTCAAAATTAAAGTATAGAGCAAAGTTCTTCTTTCATTCTAATAGCTTCTTTACGTGCCTCTTCTGCAAAGCTTTCTTCAGGAGCGTTTGCTTTTTTATACGCACACATAATTCCTCTTGATGAATTTACAATTGCACCAAGCCCGTCATCATTGAAGCTGAACTTTACGTCGCTTGCATTTCCGCCTTGGGCTCCGTAGCCTGGAACAAGAAAATATGCTTTTGGCATAAGCTTTCTGAGGATTTTTGCCTGTTCGGGATATGTCGCGCCTACAACAGCACCGACAGCAGAATAACCGCTATCGCCTACTGTTTCTTCTCCCCACTTATTTACAAGTGCAGCAACCTTTTCATAAATCTTTTCATCACCAACAGATATATCCTGTAACTCACCTGATGATGGATTTGAGGTTTTAACAAGTGCAAAGATTGATTTATCATATTTTTTACAGTCAGCTACAAAAGGTGCAATTCCGTCAGTTCCGAGGTATGGGTTTACTGTAACACTATCAACAGGTAGTGGCTCTACCTCAGTACCATCAATATCAACCTTACCAAGATATGCAGCTGAATAAGCCTCAGCAGTAGAACCAATATCGTTTCTCTTGACATCGAGAACTACATAAAGCCCCTTCTGTTTTGCATACTCGATAGTTCTTGCTAACACTTCTTCTCCGCACAGACCATACATCTCATAAAATGCAGATTGGGGCTTTACAGCAGGAACAACATCATAAAGTGCATCAATAAGACCTTTATTAAACTGCCATATAGCCTCACTGGCACCCTTAAGGTTTTTTCCAAACTCAGCATACGCTTTTTCTCTTAAAAACTTTGGAACATAATCTATCTTTGGGTCAAGACCTGCGATAGACGGATTATTTTTCTCTTTGATTTTTGCTACAAGCTTATCAACTGACATTTAAACTAACTCCCCTCGGTTTACTCTTATTTCACCGCCAACAATTGTATATTCCGGCTTAGCGCAAAGAACATATCCATTATATGGCGAATTTTTACTTTTTGATTGAAATTTGGTTATATCAACGGTATATTCTTTGTCTGCATCAAATATGATAACATCAGCAGATGTACCGATACTTAAGCTGCCTTTGCTCAATCCCAAAATATTTGAAGGGTTTAATGACATCTTTCTTATAAGCTCACTCATAGAAAGAACACCTTCTTTTACAAGATGTTTAACTGACAGTCCAAGCGAAGTCTCAAGACCTATTATCCCGTTTAATGCCACATCAAATTCACAGTTCTTTTCGTCAGAATGATGCGGAGCATGATCTGTTGCAATCGCATCAATAGTGCCGTCAACAAGACCGAGTTTGATTGCTTCAACATCTTCTGCTGTTCTTAGCGGCGGGTTCATTTTTGCGTTTGTATTATATCCTCTCACACTATCTTCTGTAAGCGTATAGTAGTGCGGGCATGTTTCGCAAGTTACACGAACTCCTCTTTTCTTTGCCTGTCTTATAGCTTCAACAGAGCCTTTTGTGCTGATATGTGCAATGTGAACTGCCGTTCCTGTATTCTCTGCAAGATTAATCTCTCGGTTTACCATTATTTCTTCAGCGCAGTTACTGATACCTTTAAGCCCTAACTCGGTTGCAACAGCACCTTCATTCATAGAGCCTTCTGCTATACTCATCTCTTCACAATGAGATATAACAGTAACGTCAAACATATCCGCGTATTCCAATGCTCTTCTCATAAGACCTGCACTCTTTACAGGCTTACCATCGTCAGAAATTGCAACAACACCGGCAAATTTAAAGCTACCAATAGGTGCTAACTCTTCACCCATTAAGCCTTTAGTTATTGCAGCGATGGGATAAACATTGACAGCAGCAACCTGATTTGCTTTCGATTTGATATATTCAACAACTGTTACATTGTCGCAGACAGGATTAGTGTTTGGCATACACGCAACTGATGTAATTCCACCTATTGCAGCGGCTTTGGTGCCTGTTTCTATATCCTCTTTGTACGAAAAACCGGGGTCTCTTAAATGAACGTGCATATCAACCAGACCGGGTGTTACATACATACCCTTTGCGTCAATAACCTCAACGCCGTCAACATCGTCTAACTCTATATTTTCACCAACATCACATATAATGCCTTTGTCTATGAATATATCACATACCTCATCAATACTATTCTTAGGGTCAACTACATGACCGCCCTTAATCAAAAGTTTCATTATTTACCTCCGAACGTCATCCGCGCAGCCATTCCATAACACTCATTCTGACTGCAACGCCGTTTGTTACCTGCTCATTTATGTAGCTGGAAGCTCCGTCTACAAGCTCTGATGAAAATTCAACACCACGGTTTACTGGACCGGGATGCATTACAATAGCATCTTCCTTTGCAAAGCACATTCTCTTATCATCGACGCCAAAGAATCTGTTGTATTCGCCAAGGCTCGGGAACAAGCCGCTCTTCTGTCTTTCCAATTGAATTCTAAGTCCCATAACAACATCTGCATCAATCATTGCTTCTTGAACACTCTTAAAGACTTTAGCGCCGGTTTTCTCAAGCCCTCTTGGAAGAAGAGTTGCAGGACCTCCTACTGAAACCTCAGCACCAAGCTTTTTTAGTGCAAAAATATTACTTCTCGCAACTCTTGAATGGTACACATCACCAACAATAGCAACCTTCAATCCTTCTATTCTTCCCTTTTTCTCAAGGATTGTATACAAATCCAAAAGTGCCTGAGTCGGATGCTCGTGCATACCATCTCCTGCATTGATTACCGATGCCTTTACTAATGGCGCAATAAGATTGGGTGCTCCGCTTGCACTATGGCGCATAATAAGTATATCCGTTCCCATCGCATCGATAGTTTTAGCGGTATCGATAAGACTTTCGCCTTTGGCAACGCTTGAACCTGATGCAGTAATGTTAGCTGAGTGTGCCCCCATATAATCAGCTGCAAGCTCAAATGAAAGTCTTGTTCTCGTGCTGTTTTCGTAAAAAAGTGTTACAACTGTTTTTCCTTCAAGCGTATTGATTTTCTTTTTGCCGGAAAGGACAACTTCTTTCATTCTGACTGCATTATTCAATATATGCATAATTTCATCAGCTTCAAGATATTGCAGTCCGAGTAAATCTTTTTTCATAATGTCATTTTCCCCCAGAATAAAAGGTTATTATCTATTATACCTTATTTTTCCCTTTTTGTCTATATTAAAAGTCATTAAATTTGAAAAAAATATATCAATTTAATATATCAAAAATAACTTCTGTATCTGTTTTTATCTCTTTTACCGCACCAGACTTATCGCATATAAAAACTATAGAGCGTTTTTTGGGGTTAAAATAGCTTACAATCTTTCTTTTTGGTATATCATCATCAATGACATAAATATTGGATTTTATAGTCTTTTTTTTCGAAAGTGTAATTTCTCTTATTAAATCACGGTTATATTTGGGCTTTTGCATAATACACCCCCCAAGAAGAAAAGCAACAAATGTGGCAGAGTTAATATTAAGAGAGCCTGACAAAAATAATATTGCAGTTAAAACTACAGAAAGAAACGCAGAAATAACTGACATAATAATTCTGCATTTTCTCTCTCCTACATTTCTGATTAACACAGCTTCAGCAATTCGTCCTCCATCGAGGGGTATAATCGGTAAAATATTAAGCAGGAATACTGCTATATTGTTTAGAGTAAACAGATTGCAAACACCAAACACAGCCGCTATAGCGGCAATTACCACATTAACAAAAGGCCCTGCAAGGTATAATATTAGGCTATCACTCAACGAACATAATATTCTGCTTCTCACAGTAAGACTCACGCCAAAAGGGTATAGAATAATTCGAGATATTCCTAGCTTCAGATAAAACGCAGCGGCTGTATGAGCCAGTTCGTGCAAAAGCATAACCGAGTACATTATACACGTTATTTCAAGAGTTCGTGAAATGTAAGCTGATACAAAAAACAGCACAGTAAGCCAATGTATGTATAAGTGTTTTGATAATTTAATCATACTATTACCTCAAAAATAAAAAAATCTGCAGATAATTTATATACAAAAATCTGCAGATTTATTCTATTAATCAAGCTTTAGAACGGACATAAACGCTTCCTGCGGCACCTCTACATTACCAACCTGTCGCATACGCTTCTTGCCCTCTTTTTGTTTTTCAAGAAGCTTTTTCTTTCTTGTAATATCACCACCATAACATTTTGCAAGAACGTCTTTTCTAAGAGCTTTGACTGTTTCTCTTGCGATAATCTTGCCGCCAATTGCTGCTTGAATAGGAATTTCAAATAGCTGTCTGGGAATTGCTTCTTTAAGCTTTTCCGCCATTCTTCTGCCCCTCTTATAAGAGCTGTCCTTATGCACAATAAACGAGAGTGCATCGACCATTTCTCCGTTTAAAAGCATATCAAGCTTTACAAGGTCAGATTTTCTGTAACATGAAAGCTCATAATCAAATGATGCATAACCTTTTGTGCGTGATTTTAAAGCATCAAAAAAGTCATAAATAATCTCGTTAAGCGGAAGCTCGTAGTGAATTTGTGCCCTTGTTTCTTCCATATATGTCATATTTTTGAAGACTCCTCGTCTTTCCTGACATAGCTCCATAACATTTCCTACATAATCGGTAGGAACCATAATATCCGCATTAACCATCGGCTCTTCCATATGCTCGATTTCGACTATAGGCGGAAGATTAGTAGGGTTATCAACCATTACAAGCTCGCCGTTGGTTTTATATACCTTGTATATAACGCTTGGTGCTGTTGTAACAAGGTCAAGATTATATTCTCTTTCAAGTCTTTCCTGAATTATCTCCATATGCAAAAGGCCAAGAAAACCGCATCTGAAACCAAATCCGAGAGCAACCGACGTCTCAGGCTCATACAGCAGAGCGGCATCGTTTAGTTGAAGTTTGGACAACGCCTCTTTCAAATCTTCATACTGTGCACCATCTGCGGGATAAATACCGCAATAGACCATAGGATTAACTTTTTTGTAGCCGGGCAACGCCTCTTTTACAGGGTTTGAAACCAATGTAACAGTATCACCTACGCGTGTATCCTGGATAGACTTTATACTTGCAGCAATATAACCAACATCGCCCGCCGACAGCTTGTCGCAAGAAACAAGACCGCTTGGGTGCATATAGCCAACCTCAACCACGTCAAATTCTGCTTTTGTTGCCATCATTCTGATTCTGTCTCCAGCCTTCAATGTTCCTTCCTTAACTCTAACATACACAATTACACCTTTGTAGCTGTCATAATACGAGTCAAAGATAAGTGCCGCAAGAGGTGCGTCGCTATCACCTGACGGAGCGGGTATTTTCTCGACAATTGCTTCAAGTACATCAGAAACATTCTGTCCTGTCTTGGCAGAAATTAAAGGAGCATCTTCCGCGGGTATTCCTATAATATCTTCTATTTCATCAATAGCCCTTTGAGGCTGAGCGGAAGGAAGGTCGATTTTGTTTATAACAGGAACAACTTCGAGATTATGCTCAATAGCCAGATAGGTGTTGGCAAGTGTTTGAGCCTCTATTCCCTGTGATGCGTCAACTATAAGAATTGCACCCTCACAAGCTGCAAGAGAACGTGAAACCTCATAGTTAAAGTCTACGTGTCCAGGTGTATCAATTAAGTTAAAGGTGTAATTATTGCCGTCTTTAGCATTATATTTAAGTCTTACAGCGTGTGCTTTGATAGTAATTCCACGCTCTCGTTCGAGATCCATATCATCAAGGAGCTGCTCTTCCATATCACGTTCAGCAACCTCCCCCGTCAACTCTAATAGTCTATCAGCAAGGGTTGATTTTCCGTGGTCAATATGTGCAATTATACAAAAATTTCTGATTTTATCCTGCATTTCGTACCTCGTAATTTCAAAATAGTTTGATAACTATTATATTCTATCACAAAAGTAAGAATTTGTCATTACTTTTTTTAATTATTGTTAAGTACTTTTACAATTACATCAGAAATATACACTGCACCTCGCTTAGCTTCCTCTATAGAATTTCCGTTTGTTCCCACCTCGAGTATAATACTCCCCTCGGACAGCTGTTGATTAAATCTTTGTTCTCTTAAGTTTATCGGACGCATAAGAGTTGGATATAGCTCATTTGCTTTTCGTTGTAGTTTTAGTGCAAGCTTCATATTCTCCTGCCATTTACTGTGAGAAAGTTGTGCATCGGTTCCGACAACAAACATAAGCTGCGCCGTCTTTTCTTTATTAATTTCTGTTACTAGGCTTAGTTTACTTCCATCGTTTGATGCAATAGCATCACGATGTATGTCTAATATAATATTAATTTCCGGGTTTTCTGAAAGTCTTTTATTAGTTGTTGCAGCAGCTCTCGTATATGCGCCGTTATATGATGGATAGTCGTGTACAGTCGTATCGTGAATTACTGAAATACCCGCATCAGTAAGTTTCTCTTTTACAACCTTTCCTACAGCTATCATATTTTTGTTCTCATCAACACTTCTGTCTTTATCAAAATAACTTTCCGTCGTGTGTGTATGTATTATCAAAACCTGCGGTTTTTGACCTTTTTTAATAAAATTTAATGGCTCAGAAACAAGTTTTTCACAATCTACACTCTTTCCTGATTGATTTTTAATTTCTAAAACAGAAGATGCTGTATTTTCGATAATTGTCGGCTTGGGGACAGTCGGAGCAGGTGTGTCAAGAGGTTCAATAGATTTGACTTCCTTGCCATCTTTCCCTAGTAACATAGTATATCCGCCAAGTATTGCATTAACCCGACCCTTATCATCTGTAAAGATTTCTGCAATTTCGGCATATGCTGTTGTTCTGCCGATAAATCTATCTAAAATATAGTTTGTAAAACTCTTTTTGCTGCTGCAAACAGATGTAATGATTAGTATTATAACAACAGTAATAATACTGATAAATAAATACATTGTATTGTCAATGGTATTTTTACTTAAAACAAATGTTTTCATGGTTTTTTTTCTAAAAATACCCATATCTCTTTCTCCTTTATAGTTTTTGTACTATATTATTAAATTTATTTCATAAATATTACATTTGAAAAAAATGCAAAAAGTACTTGATTTTTGAAAAAATGTATGGTATTATATATAAGTTATTTCGGGCGGTCCTCTATCTTGGTCGGTATGAACGCCTATGTATGAGAGGAGGGCTTAATGATGAATGCTAACGAAATCATTAACGCTTTAACAAAAGACCAAATCAGAACAGATTTACCTGAGCTTGTTATCGGTAACAACGTAAGGGTATATCAGAAGGTTACAGAGGGTAACCGTACCAGAACTCAGATGTTCGAGGGAACAATCATTAAAAAGCAGGGCGGCGGCATTGCTGCAACTTTCACTGTAAGACGTCTTTCTTACGGTGTAGGAGTTGAAAAGACCTGGCCTGTAAACTCACCTAACATCGAGAAAATCGAAGTTGTGAGAAAGGGTAAGGTTAGACGTTCTAAGCTTTATTACCTTCGCGACAGAGTTGGTAAGGCTGCAAAAGTTAAGGAAAGAATCTGACGTTTTGCAGAGGGACTTAAAACTTTTAAGTCCCTCTTTTGCTATCCAAAAATTTTCGTTGCATATATTTTTGTGATGTGATATAATATATAAAGATTTATATTTGAAGGGAATGACCTTGAATGAATAGTGAACAAACTAATACCACTCAGACAGAGACCAAAGAAAGCTTTAATTTAAAGAAAGAAGTTTTTGAATGGTTTTACACAATAATCATTGCAATTATTATAGCTTTTGTTATAAAAACCTTTTTGTTTGATTTTGTAGTAGTAGATGGACCATCAATGCATCCGACACTTGTTCACGGCGACAGACTCATTATTACGAAGCTGAATTACAAACCTGAGTCTCAGGATATTATAGTACTTGATTCGGCATATAAAAATAGGAATGATTATTACGAGGAATTAGGAGAACTAAATCCTGTCGAAAAATTCTTTGAATACTTTAGTCTTCCCGCAGGGTTAAAACACAAATACTATGTTAAAAGAGTAATTGGTATGCCAGGTCAGGTCGTTGATATAATTGACAATAAGGTTTATGTCGATGGAAAACCGCTTGACGAAAGCGGATACTATAATGGGGCGACCTATGAGTATGACTCCAATGTTTCATTCCCATTCACTGTGAGCGAAGGCTCAGTATTTGTAATGGGTGATAATCGTCCACAAAGTAAAGATTCTCGTTCTTCTGACTTGGGAGAAGTGCCTATTGAAGCAATACTTGGTAAATGTGTGTTCAGACTCTTCCCCTTTGACTCTATCGGAGTACTTAAGCATTAAGATTATACACGGCAGGAGTTCTCCTCCTGCCGTTATTTTTTAGAAATGGAGTATAACATAATGGACAATATTAACTGGTATCCGGGGCATATGGCGAAAACTCGCAGACTAATTGAAGAAAATCTTAAATACATTGATGCTGTGGTAGAAATCATTGATGCTCGTATGCCTTTTTCAGGCAGAAATCCCTGCTTTGATGATATGATTAAAAACAAGCCCAGACTAATCATTATGAATAAATCAGACTTGGCAGACCCAACAAAAACGGATAAATGGTGTGCATACTTCTCAAAACATAATATAAAGGTCATATCAATTAGCTGTGAAACCAATAATGGCATTAACAAAATAATACCTGCACTTAATGAAATGTTTGCAGAACGAATCAGGCTTGACAAAGAACGTGGCATATCACGACCTATCAGGATAATGATAATCGGAATACCAAACGTTGGAAAATCAACCCTTATAAACAGAATTTCAAAACGCGCAATAGCAAAAACAGGAGACCGTCCCGGTGTTACTCGCCAAAAACAATGGGTACGTCTTAAAGATGGTATTGAAATGCTCGATACTCCGGGAATACTTCAGCCTAAATTTGAAGAACAGGGTGTTGCGAAAAGACTGGCTTTTACTGGAGCAATAAAAGATGAAATACTCGAAACAGAGCTTTTGTGCTACGAACTTTTAGAATATTTGAGAGACAATTATCAGGACGAGCTTAAAACGAGATATAAAATCACTGACGATTTATACGAAAAGAAAGGTTATGAAATATTGGAAATTATAGGAAAGCGAAGAGGGCTGGTAATTTCAGGCGGTGAGATTGATATGGAAAGAGCCGCTAATATTGTTTTAGACGAGTTCAGGGCTGCAAAAATCGGTAGAGTTACTTTGGAACTACCGCCAATTGAATAAATAAAAAAGCGGCAGTTTAATTTCTGCCGCTAATGTTTAATCAACGATAAATCTCTTAAGTTCAGCCATAAATTCGTCACAGTCATCACTGTGTACTTCAACTTTAATTGGCTTAGAGAGATTGAGGCTGAATATACCCATAATTGATTTTGCATCAACTATGTATCTGCCTGATGATAAATCGACGTCAAAATCATACTTAGATACAATATTGACAAAATCCTTTACATCATTGATTGAGTTAATCATAAGATTGAATGTTTTCATAATTATACAACTCCTATTCCAAATATATGTAATAAAAAATTACAAATTTATAATAAACCATTTATGAATACAAGTCAATATCTTTTTTTAAATGTAATTAAATTTTAACTTTTTACCAAATTGGAGGTATATATGAAAAGTGTTGCATTTTGCACTTTAGGCTGCAAAGTAAACCAGTATGAAACCGAAGCTATGCTTGAGCTTTTTAAGAATGTCGGATATCAAGTGGCTGACTTTGATGATTTTGCTGACGTATATGTTATAAACACCTGTACAGTTACTTCAATGAGCGATAGAAAATCAAGACAGATGATTAGACGAGCAAAACGTTTGAACCCCGATGCATTTGTTGTAGTATGTGGCTGTTATGCGCAAACCTCTCCTGATGCCGTAGTATCAATTGAAGATGTTGATTTGGTTTTGGGTACTAATCAGCATAAAGATATTGTTAACTACATTGAGAAGAAGTTTAGAGGAGTGGTTGTTAATGACATATCTCGCACACACGAGTTTGAGCAGCTTTCTATAAATAACCACAGCGGAAAGTCAAGAGCATACGTCAAGGTGCAGGAAGGGTGCAATCAATTTTGCACCTATTGCATTATTCCTTATGCAAGAGGTCCGATCAGAAGCAGACCTGTTAAGGATATAATCGAAGAAAGCAGACAACTCGTTGCGGCTGGGTTTAGTGAAATTGTTTATGTAGGTATTCATGTCGCATCTTACGGACTCGATACAAAAGAGTGTGACTTAGCCGAGTTGATTGTAAAACTTAACAGTATTGATGGCATTAAACGTATACGTTTAAGCTCAATTGAGCCTATGACTCTTGATAAGAGCTTTTGCGAAAAAATTAAAGATTGTAAAAAGCTTTGCCCACACTTCCACCTTTCACTTCAAAGCGGTTGCAATTCTACCCTGTCTCGTATGAACAGACGTTATACAACTGAGCAGTACAAGGAAATTACAGATGGATTAAGGAAATACTTTGATAACTGTGCAATAACAACAGATATTATGGTCGGATTTCCTGGGGAGACTGACGATGAATTCTATAAAACATTAGATTTTGTTAAAGAAATCAGTTTTGCAGAAGCACATATTTTTAAATACTCACGACGTAAAGGTACCCCTGCAGACAAAATGCCTGATCAGGTATCGCCAGAAATTAAGGAAAAAAGAAGCAAACAATTAATCAATCTTACACTTGAGAGCAACAATCAGTTTCTTGCCTCTCAATTAAATAAAAGAACAGAGGTTTTATTTGAAACAAGAAACGGTGATTATATGGAGGGTAAAACAGAAAATTATTGTACTGTATATGTTAAAACTGATGAGGAACTTACAGGTCAATACAGACACGTTATTCCCACGGAAATAAAAAAATCTATTCTATATGCTTATATTACAGAATAAGGATACGGATGTAATGCATCCGTATCCTTATTTGTTATTAAGTTTTTTAATTGCAAGTCGTACAAGTCTTTTAATTTCTGTTTGCACAGGCTTGTCCTTTAACGCTTTTAGAATATCAAAATCCTTCCCTGTTTCAATCCTTAAACCGATATAGGTAGTATGAGTTTTGTCATACTTTGCCTGAGCGCTTCTTGAATATTCGTATGCATCTGCCATAAAACCCTCCGAAAATTAATTTGTACAATAATTATATTTCGTGATAAATTTTATGTCAATAGGAGGTATTGCAGAAAATCAAAAACATTTGTTGCATTAGGTAGAATTAGTTATTAAAGTGCGCCTCAGAAAGCTTAGAATATACAAATTTCTGACTTTTGTAAAGTCCAAAATAGCCAGACATCATATAACTAATTGCACATACTAACGCAAAAACGAGAATGTTTTCAGACCCAAAAACTTCTAATGCGAGAATTAAGGAAGCAACAGGGCAGTTCACTACACCGCAAAATACTGCAATAAATCCAACAGCCGCTGCAAAACCAGCATCAATACCAATAATATTACCCGCAATACATCCAAAAGTCGAGCCTATAAAGAACGACGGTACTATTTCCCCGCCCCTGAAACCTGCAGCAATTGTAATAGAAGTAAACAGAATTTTGAGTATAAAGGCTTCAAACCTTGCATTACCCGACATAGCATTAGATATAATATCCATTCCTGCGCCATTATAATCTGTTGTTCCAAGTAACAAGGTCAGTAACAATATAATTACACCGCCGCAAAATGCACGGATGTAGTTATTCTTTATCAGTTTTTCTGAATAATGTTCACAGTACTTTATAGAAAGACAAAATAATATACTTACAATTGCACACATTATAGAAAGAAAAAGAATTAGACCAAGAGTTGCAGGATTATTGACACTTAAAGATATATCACCAAAACGAACAGGCGAAATCCCAAAGCTTCCTGACGTATAAAATGCAGTCATAGCAGAAACAACACAAGGAACAAGCGCTCCGTAGTGCATTTCGCCTACTCTTAGAACCTCAATTGCAAATATAGCTGCTGTTACCGGTGTTCCAAATAACGCAGAAAATACTGCGCTCATACCGGACATAACTAAAGTATGAACATCATTCTTGTTAAGTCTGAAGGCTTTACCAATATTATATCCAAGACTGCCACCAAGCTGCAATGCTGCACCTTCACGGCCTGCCGAGCCACCAAGGAGATGTGTAATTACTGTTGAGACAAATATTAACGGTACCATTACAAGAGGCACCTTTTCCTCTTGAGTAGCAGCTTCGAGAACTCGGTTGGTGTCAAGTCTTCCTTTATATTTAAACGATGAATATAACGCAGTTATTATCGCCCCTCCGACAGGCAGAAGAAAAATAAGCCAGTTGTTTTCTTTTCTGAGTTCTGTTGCGTAATCTACACAAATATGAAAAATACTGCCTATCGCACCGCCGACTAAACCGACAATTAATGAAAGGACAATCCACTTAGCTAATGCTTTTAAATAGTCAAAAGACAACTTTATGTATTGCATCAAGAGATCATCCTTTCATAAGATTATTTATTGTCTGCATTCTTTGCTGAATCAAGCTTGTTCTGACGGCGCATTTTAACCTCGTGCGGTATAGGCTTTATATCACCTGCAGCAGTAAGTGCCTGTCTTGTAAGAAGCGGACCGACAAGTTCATATATCAGTACAGCGAACAATGTGATATTTCTTATTAGTGCACCCTGTGAGCCCATCTCAGGTGATGCTGCCGCCAATGCACACATACCAAGAGCAACGCCCGCCTGCGGCAAAAGTGTAATACCTAGGTATTTGCATATATTAGATTCGCACTTAACAAGCTTTGCACTACCAAACGTACCAAAGTATTTACCAAGAGAACGGAAAATAATATAAGTAATTCCAATAATAACGATTGACATATCGACAAATACGTTAAGCTCAAGTTCAGCACCGCTGATAACAAAGAACAGTGCAAGTAATGGTGATGTCCATTTATCTGACTTTTCCATAAGGTCATGAGACAATGGACAGATATTGCAGAAAATTGTACCAAGCATCATACATACAAGCAACGATGAAAAACTAATATGCACCTGCCCGATATGGAAATCAAGCATTGAAAGTGCAACAGTAAGAAATACAAACGCTATTGTCATATTAAGTCGATTTGTATTTGAATTAAACAATTTTTCGAGCTGTGTAAGAAACCAGCCCATTATAGCTCCAAGCCCGAGCGAGCATATAATTTCAACTATCGGATTTACTATAATTGAAACCATATCAAGATTTCCGGAAATCATTGTTTTTGCAATACCGAAGGAAACCGCAAATACAACAAGTCCTACCGCATCATCTAGTGCTACAATAGGAAGCAACAATCTTGTAAGCGGACCATCAGCCTTATATTGACGTACAACCATCAAAGTAGCAGCGGGTGCAGTCGCAGTAGCTATCGAGCCAAGAACAATTGCTTGTGGCAGGGAAAGTTTATCAGGCATTATAAGATGAATCACATACAATGCTATATCAACAAAAATTGTTGCAACCAAAGCCTGAAGTATACCTATAACAAGTGCCTGCTTACCGGTCTTTTTAAGGTCTTCAAGTCTGAACTCACTGCCAATAGAAAAAGCAATAAAGCCTAATGCAACATCTGCAACAAGTCCAAGTGCTTCAACAGCTTCAGATGAGCTAAAGCCAAGTCCGGAAATCCCAAGATTACCAAGACAGTATGGTCCTATTATAACACCCGCAATAAGATATGCCGTTACCGATGGCAACTTAAAGGGCTTAAAAACTCTTGTCATCAAAAGTCCTGCAAGTAATGCAATAGACACAGATAATAACGTACTCATAATAAATCAATCCCCTTATGTATAATATAAAATGGCATAAACAAAGGGCACCTAACGGTACCCTTTATATTTGGCGACCCGGATGGGGCTCGAACCCACGACCTCCAGCGTGACAGGCTGGCGTTCTAACCAACTGAACTACCGGGCCAAGCCGTCTTATAAATTATAACGGCAAAATTTAATTTTGTCAATAGTTTTTTGAGATTATTTTGACAAAATTCTATATAAAGTCAAACTTAACTACATCAAACAATCCTCTTGCAGTAAGTCTCAATTCAGGTATTACAGGCAACGACAAGAAAGCCAGTGTCATAAATGGGTCTATATTCGGATTTATTGAAAGCTCTTTAGCCTCTCTTTCGATAATGTTGTGTGCAAGAACAACTTCTTCTGCGCTTTTGTCAGACATAAGTCCTGCTATGGGTAGTTCAAGCTTAGCAACAAGCTTGCCGTCTGAAACAACCGTAATGCCACCGTCCTTACCCAAGGAATTTACAGCAAGTGCCATATCATCTGCATTATCACCTACCACTGTTATGTTATGCGAATCGTGTCCTATGCAAGAGGCGATAGCTCCGCCTTTTATCCCGTAATTATCAAGATAACATCTCCCTATTTTTCCTGTTGACTTATGTCTTTCGATAACGGCTAAATGAGAAAGACCTTCTTTGCTATCACAAAGAATCTTCTTTGTAAGCAATGAGCCTGCATCAATTGATATAACGGGAGTATCAGCGGAAAATTCACAAATAAGGTCCTCAGCCTTAAACGGTGCAATATTTACTGTTCCATAGACAGAGTCTGCGCGTATAATATCTCCTGTTTCAAACTTTGACTGACCGTGTTCGGCAACCAAATCCCCTGCCTTCCATACTGCTAAAATTTCTTTAGGGCAAATATCTTTTGAAAGAACCAGATCAGCGACATAACCCGGTGCTATAGCACCAACATTGTTAAAACCGTAGCACATAGCTGCATTTAATGATGCTGCTCGTATCGCGTCAAATATATCCATTCCCGCATTGTTTGCAGTAACAATACAGTTTTGTATCGTCCCACGCTCAATAATATCTGAAAGATTTCTGTCATCAGTACAAAATGCTACTCTTGAGGCATTGTATCTATTGACTGAAGCAGCCATTTCAGAAAATTCCTTTGACATTCTTCCGCATCTTAAAAGTGCATACATACCGGAAGATATTTTTTCCTCCATTTCTTTTGCAGATGTACATTCGTGGTCTGTAAGAATTCCTGAGCCTGCATATGCACAAAGGTCTTTACCACTGACAGACGGAGCATGTCCATCAATAACTTTAGAAAAACTAATTTTGTCAAGGACCTCCTTATCTTTAAATAAAAGTCCTGGGTAATTCATCATTTCAGCAAGACCAAAAAAATCATATTCTTCCATATATTCTTTGGTTTTTTTAGCATCAATTACCGCGCCAGAATCTTCAAAAGAAGCCGCCGGAACACACGAAGGCAGCATAAATTTAAAGTCAAGTGGAGAGTTTTTTGCATTTTCCATCATAAATAGAATTCCGTCTATGCCGCAAACATTTGCAATCTCGTGAGGGTCGCAAATAGCCGTTGTTACACCTTTTGGCATAACGACCTTTGAATATTCCGCAGGTGTAACCATTGACGATTCAATATGAATGTGAGAGTCTATAAAACCTGGCATTAAGTATGCACCGTTGGCATCATATTCACTCTTTCCTTCATAATCTCCAATTCCGATTATCACACCTCTAGAAACAGCTACATTACCATATATTATTTTTCCATTAAATACATCTACGATTTTTGCATTTTTGATTACAAGGTCTGATATTTCATTTGAAAGAGCATAATCTATAAAGCTTTCTATATTCATATTTATATCCTCCTGAATTTTCTTTGTCCCTCTTCGTACAAATCATTGCCGTTGCAATCAACAAGGACTACACACGGTAAATTTTCGACTTCTAATTTGCGTACTGCTTCGGTTCCAAGTTCAGGGTAAGCAATTATTTCGGATTTTTTAACCGAACCGGTGATCAAGGCTCCAGCACCGCCAATTGCTCCAAGGTATACGGCTGTGTTTCTCTTCATTGCGTCAATTACTTCAGGATTTCTTGCACCCTTTCCAAGCATAGCACTAAGACCATTATCAAGCAAAGAAGGTGCATACGCATCCATTCGACCTGCAGTGGTAGGTCCGCACGAACCAATTACCTCCCCCGGTTTTGCCGGGCATGGTCCGGCGTAGTATATTAACTGCCCTTTTAAATCAAAAGGAAATGGTATTCCTTTTTCATAATCATCACACATTCTTTTGTGTGCTGCATCGCGGGCGGTGTATATCACACCTGTGATAAGAACACTCTCCCCTGCTTTTAACGTATTTATAACCTCTTTTGAAAGAGGTGGTGTGATTACTTTCATCTCATATTACCTGCCTTACGCAATAAAATCTTCCAACGAATCAAAAATATATTCTGAATTAAGTTCTTCAAAATAGCTTTTAGCAGCTTTCCCCGATACCCCGGTCAGTACTGCACAAAAATCTACTCCAATAGCTTTTGCAGCAAGAATATCTGCTCCTGCATCACCAACTATAAGGGTTCTTCTTATATTATCTTTATCATATTTATCATTAATTATATCGTTGTCAGGATAATCTTTTCCCATCATAGCTTTTATAAAAATATATGGGTGAGGTTTAGATAATGTTTTGCCGAGTGCCTCCTCTGCAAACTGAACATAGTCATAATTTATCAGCCCGTCGGCATCAAAACAATCATAGATTCCGAAGTCTTTAAGAGGTTTTGTAATTTCAGCAGATGGTCTTCCTGTTGCTGTAGCAATACGTTTACCACTATTTTTAAGATTGTTAAATATTTCTTTTAAACAGTCATTATCAACAATAGGTGTTTCATCTTCTATAAGGCCTTTTTTACCAGGATTTTTAGTCGGTTGTTTATAGGTTAAGAAATACAAATCATCACCCAAAAACCATTCTTGAAAACACATCATCATATCTGTCCAAAGCTTACCGTTTCGTGTACCGTCTATTCCGGTAACGTCAGTTAGCTTATCGCCAATTATAGCATATTCATCAAGAATATTATCGCTAAAAGAACTGCAAATATCCATAACAGTATTAAAATCTGTTGTATCATAGATTTTACATACAGCATAAATAATATAGCTTAAATCCCAGTTTGAATTTACACCTTTACCTTTTAAGAGTGAAATAAGCTTGTCGTTACACATAACTGTCTTACGTATTTGTTTTGCGTTATCAGCAATTTCTTTTACAGAAGAATCAGGAAACAAATACTCCCATACCGTTAACGCTGATGCAGTCCAATAGTTATTCTCGCTTGTTACAACTCCGTCCATATCAAATATAACCGAATCATATTTATCTAGAAATTTCGCAAGCTTTGCCATCTATTTCTCCTTATGTCAAAACCGACTTTACAAGCATATTTTGCAGTAAAGCCGGCAATGTATATTATTTAATATCCCAGTTAATCGCACCAGCAACACCGGCAGTTTTTCCAATTCGTCTTTCGTCAAGCAAAAGTGCATTAGCTAAAGTACATCCTAAGCTACGGAAAATTGCCTCCCAGATGTGATGTCCGTTTTCGCCCTTTTCAAGTACAACCTGTAAGGTACAGTTTGCTCCCTGTGCAATGCCAAGCAAAAAGGTTTCAAGGTCTTCCTTGTACATACCCTCAACCTCATCAGATATAGCAATTCCGTTATAATCTATATCAAAATAAGTTCTGCTCTCAAAGCTTATAAGAGAATGAGCCCTTGCCTCGTCTATAATACCATAAGCATCGCCATAACCAACAACGCCTTTAACAGCCATTCTCTTCACATACTCAGCAATAGCCTTACCTAAGGCGATGCCCAAGTCTTCACAAATTACGTGAGTAAGAGTGAATTTATCAAGCTTTACCTCAGCAGTAATGTTGATGCCACTACGCCAAGCAATGTGTTCAATCATATGATTCAGAAATGTAAGCGGCGTATTGATTTTTTCTCTGTAATCATCAGAAAGCGGTGAAAAATCAAGAATAACAGACATACCGGATTCTGTGGTGGTTCTTGTTACCTCTATTCTCTCCATAAGGACCCCCCTTTTGTTTTGTATTATTTTCTCTCCTTTACGGCTAACCCGTGTGTGTCAAAGCCCTCAACATCAGCAAAACGAGCAGCATATCCTCTGACCTTTTCAAATCCGTCCTTAGATGCGTAACCAACTGATGAGCGTTTTAGAAAATCGTTTACTGAAACGCTTGAATATGTCTTCGCAAAGCCACCCGTCGGCAAAATTGCATTTGGACCTAAAACGAAATTACAAAGTGTTACAGGAGTATAATCTCCAAGTAGAATTTCTCCTGCATTCTTAATCTTAGGTAATGTTTCAAAAGGCTTTTCTGTCATTACTTCCATATGTTCAGGAGCATATTCATTAACAAAATCAATTGATTCGTCAAGCGACTCTGTCAGAATCACACCACCGTAAGTTGTAAAGTTTGTTGATACAAATTCCTTTCTCTTGTCAGAAATCTTCTCAAGCTGTCTGTTTACGATCGGAATAACCTTGTCTACAAGCTCTTTTGAATGAGTAACAAGAAGCGCAGCACTATCCGGACCATGTTCAGCTTCTATCATCCAGTCAAGAGCAACCTTTTCAGGATCAGCTTTTTCGTCACAAAGTATAATTGCTTCGCTTGGACCTGCAGGAAGTCCTGCATCTATGTAGCTTGCAAGAACTCTCTTTGCAGCAGTGGCGTAGCTATTACCGGGACCGATTATTTTATGACACTTAGGGATTGTCTCTGTGCCGTATGCAACTGCTGCAACAGCCTGTATACCGCCAACTTTATAAATTTCAGTAATTCCTATAATCTTTGCTGCAGCAAGTATTGCATCATCAACCTCGCCCTTTTCGTTAGGCGGTGTTACAACAACAATCTTGGGCACTTTTGCAACAACTGCAGGGATACCGAGCATACAAAGAACAGAAGGGAAACTACCCTTGCCATGCGGCACATAAAGGCATACATCGACAATCGGAGTGGTCTTTTCGCCGACCATAAGCCCGTCGTCTACCATTGTAAACCACATTTCTTCAGGCATCTGTTTTTCGTGGAAATCATAGATGTTCTTATAAGCATATTCAATAGCTTTTCTTGTTTCGCAATCAAGTCTATTGTACCCAGCCTCAATTTCCTCAGAAGTCACCTTCATCTGTGAAGCCGTGAGCTTTACTTTATCAAACTTCTCAGTGTATTCCAAAACTGCTGCATCGCCTCTTGCTCTGATATCGTTTGACACTTCTGTTGCGACCTTCATCTGCTCAGTGATGTCAAGCTCTGCACGTCTTAGAATAAAATCTTTTTCTTTATCAGTCATTTCTGATAATTTGTATACATTAGGCTGCATTATTTAACCTCCAAAGTTTACTTAAATAAATCTTTCATTTTGTCAAAAAAACTTTTCTGTTTTTTGTAGTTCTTCATTTCTGTTTCAGAATCAAACTGTTTAAGTATATCCTTCTGCTTACCAGTCAGATTCTTAGGAATTTCGACCTCTACAATTACATACTGGTCTCCTCTTCCTCTGCCTCTTATATAAGGAATACCCTTTTCCCTGAGCCTGAATCTTGCTCCATGCTGAGTACCTTCAGGAATATCATATTCTACGACACCATCAAGTGTGGGCACTTTCACTGTTGCACCCAAAGCTGCTTCAACAAACGTAACAGGAAAATTTATATATACGTCATAATCCTCACGAGTAAATATTTCATGAGGCTTGATTCTGATTGTTATAAGCAAGTCGCCATTCGGACCGCCTCTTTCTCCTGGTTCTCCCCTGCCGGATAGTTGCATTGTTTGTCCGTGATTGATACCTGCCGGTATATCAAGCTCAATGGTACGAGGAGTTTTAACTTTGCCACTTCCTCTGCATTCTCTGCAAGGCTCCTTTATTATCTTTCCGCTACCTCTGCACTCAGGACAAGTAGTTACATTAGTCATATAACCAAGTGGTGTTCTGGTCTGTGTCTGAACCTGACCTCTGCCACCGCATCTAGAACATGTTTCGGGCTGCGTACCAGCCTTTGCACCTGTTCCGCCACAAGCCTCGCAAGGTTCATCACGCGTAACATTTAGCTTCTTTTTACAGCCAAATGCAGCTTCTTCAAAGCTAATTGTGATATCACGGCTTATATCTCTTCCTCGTATAGGGCCATTTCTTCTGCTGCTGCCTCCGAAACCGCCGAAGCCACCGCCAAACATATCAAAAATATCGCTAAAATCGAAACCGCCGAAGCCTCCGCCAGCACTACCGGCCCCAAAATTAGGGTCAACTCCTGCGTGTCCATATTGGTCATAACGTGCTTTCTTGTCAGAATCAGATAAAACTTCATATGCTTCGTTTACTTCTTTAAACTTTGCTTCAGCAGTTTTATCCCCTGGATGCAGGTCAGGATGATATTTTTTTGCTTCTTTTCTGTATGCTTTCTTTATCTCATCGTCACTTGCGCCCCTGGCGACGCCAAGAACTTCGTAATAATCTCTTTTATCTGCCACTAAAATTCACCTCAAACACAGTAATTATATCAAATACTGCGTGCTTTGTAAATACATTACTGTAATTTTTTTCAAAATCAAGGGACTGTCAATATGACAGCCCCCCAAAGATTACTTATCTTCTTCAACCTCGCGATAATCTGCCTCATAGACATTATCTGCTCCGGCTGCATTTGTATCTGCGCCACCCTGGAAGTTATTAGGGTCAAAACCCTGTGCACCCTGAGGGTTTGCCTGTTGATATAGCTTTTCTGAAACTTTATAGAATTTCTGTTGCAGCGACTCTGTTGCACTCTTTATAGCCTCGCTGTCTGTACCACCGAGAACTTCTTTCACCTTTGCAATCTCAGACTCGATATCAGACTTATCGTTTGCATCGATCTTATCTCCAAGCTCACCAAGGGTCTTCTCGCACTGATATACAATGCTTTCGGCATTATTTCTTGTTTCTACTTCTTCCTTACGTTTCTTATCTTCCTCAGCGTACTTTTCAGCCTCTTTTACCGCGCGATCGATATCCTCGTCAGATAGATTTGTTGAAGATGTAATTGTTATCTTCTGCTCATTACCAGTACCCATATCCTTAGCAGAAACCTTAACAATACCATTTGCATCGATATCAAAAGTTACTTCTATCTGAGGAACACCTCTTGGAGCAGGAGCGATACCTGTCAGACTAAAACGTCCGAGTGTCTTATTATACTGTGCCATATCTCTCTCACCCTGGAGAACGTGGACCTCAACACTTGTCTGACCATCAGCAGCGGTTGAGAAAATCTGGGATTTCTTAGTAGGAATTGTAGTGTTACGGTCAATGAGTCTTGTAAATACTCCACCCATTGTTTCAATACCAAGCGAAAGCGGTGTAACGTCTAAAAGAAGGAGGTCCTTTACGTCTCCGCCAAGAACGCCCGCCTGAACAGCAGCACCAATTGCAACACATTCATCAGGATTAATTCCCTTGTGCGGCTCCTGACCCATTTCTGCTTTTACAGCTTCCTGAACTGCAGGGATTCTTGAAGAACCACCTACAAGAAGAACCTTATCAATATCGCCCTTCGAAAGTCCTGCGTCATTCATAGCGTTTCTAATACATACAATAGTCTTCTGCACGAGGTCGGAAGTAAGCTCATCAAATTTAGCCTTTGTAAGAGTGATATCCATATGCTTAGGACCATCCTGGTCTACTGTGATAAACGGAAGGTTAATATTTGATGTAACCATACCCGAAAGCTCAATCTTTGATTTTTCTGCAGCTTCCTTAAGTCTCTGCATAGCAGTCTTATCGTTTGATAGATCTATTCCGCTTTCCTTTTTGAATTCATCAACAAGATACTTGATAATTCTGTCATCAAAGTCATCTCCACCGAGCTTTGTATCACCGTTTGTAGAAAGAACTTCAAATACTCCATCACCTATTTCGAGTATTGATACGTCGAATGTACCACCGCCAAGGTCATAAACCATCACCTTCTGGTCTGTGTCATTCATACCGTAAGCAAGAGCAGCTGCAGTCGGCTCGTTAATAATTCTCAAAACCTCAAGTCCTGCAATCTTACCTGCATCCTTTGTAGCCTGTCTCTGTGAGTCAGAGAAGTATGCGGGAACGGTAATTACTGCCTGAGAAACAGTTTCACCGAGATAGCTTTCAGCATCCTGTTTAAGCTTTGTTAAAATCATTGCTGAAATTTCCTGTGGTGTATATGCTTTTCCATCAATAGAAACTGTGTAAGAACTACCCATTTCTCTCTTAATTGACATAATTGTTCTGTCTGCGTTGGTTACTGCCTGTCTTTTTGCAACCTGACCTACAATTCTTTCTCCATCCTTTTTGAATGCAACTACTGACGGAGTTGTTCTTCCGCCTTCTGAGTTTGCAATAACAGTAGGATTACCACCCTCTATAACTGCAACACAGCTGTTAGTTGTACCAAGGTCTATACCAATAATTTTTGCCATAATAAGTTCCTCCAATATTTATGAATAATATATGTTAATGTGCATCTATTGCACTTAATTTGCCACCTTTACCATCGAATGGCGTACGACTCTTGAGCCTTTATAAATGTATCCTTTCATATACTCTTCAACAACAGTATTCTCAGTAACCGTATCATCCTCTACGTGTTGAATTGCATTATGAATATTCGGGTCAAACTCTTCGCCAACAGCAGTTATTTCCTCAATATTAAGCTTACTGAGTACATCTTTAAGCTTCTTAGCAACAAGCTCTATCCCATCTTTAACCTTGACAGCTTCGTCACTTGTAACTTCAAGTTCCAAAGCTCTTACAAGGTCATCCATAACCGGAAGGAATGCTGCAGCGGTATCAATAACTGCATCGCTGTAACGTGCTTCCTTTTCCCTTGTTGTTCTTTTCTGATAGTTGTCATACTCAGCAAGAAGACGCATATATTTGTCTTCGAGTTCACTATACTTATCTTCTGCTGTTGTATCATCCGCTTCTTCAATTTCGGTTTCGGCAACAACCTCTTCAGAAACGTCTTCTATAATCTCCTCATTATTTACAGATGTATTTTCCTTACTCATACTAACCCTCACCTTCTGTACTGTAAAGCTGTTCTAAAATTTTATCTATGTGGTCGGATATAAGGTCAAGACTTGCAATTACTTTTGCGTAGTTCATTCTCTTTGGTCCGATTACACCTATTTTACCTAAAGTCCTTGAGCCTAGTCTATAGTCAACAGTTACAAGGCTAGAATTTTCAAGTTCCTTAGCATTGTTTTCCGTTCCGATTTTTATACCAACACCGTCAATATTATGCCCACTGTCAATTATCTTTATCAAATTATCTCTGTTTTCAAGGAAATCAAGCATTTCACGAGCTTTGTCAACGTCTGCAAACTCCGGATATTGAAGTATTGACCTCGCGTTATTGACATATACATCATATTCATCTATATTAGTTATAAATTCATATACACTCGACAAAACAACTTTAATCGCAGCTGTCGGCAAGCCTGCTTGTGTTGCCGCAATCGCAAGCTCGGAAATTTCAGCCTCTGTAATACAGTCAGTAATAACCCCGACAAAGAACCTGTTAAGAAGTTCTGAAATTTTTGTAGCATCCTTTTCGTAAATATCGACTGCTATCATTCTGTTTCTAACAAGACCTGATTTTGTAACAACAATAAGCATCGCAGTCCCTGACGACATTGCTATAACATCAATCTTTCTAATAACAGAGCGACTAAGCATAGGAGCTGTTACGACAGTTGTGTACTCTGTAAGTGCTGATGTTATCATACTTGCCTTTTTAATGAGCGTGTCAAGCTGATTTACCCTTTCGGCAAGTCCGCTTCTCAATACTTCTATCGCTTCCATTCCAAGCTGGTACTTTTGCATAAGAGAATTGACATAAAAACGGTAGCCTATATCAGACGGAACTCTGCCCGCAGATGTATGAGGCTTTACTAAATAACCCATATCCTCAAGGTCAGCCATTTCATTACGGATGGTGGCACTCGATAAACCAAGCTCATCACGTTTAGAAATTGCGCGGGAGCCAACTGGTTCAGCGGTACCAATATATTCGTCAATAATGACCTGAAGAATTTTTTGTTTTCTTTCAGATAAATCCACCTTACCACCCTCTCCCTTTACAGAGTTGTTAGCACTCAAACCGCTCGAGTGCTAACAATAATAAAATACCACTATTTACTCTATTTGTCAAGTAAATATTGGTATTTTTACAAATTATTCATAATCTCTCAAACAAATTCACATAATATCGAATTTGAAACATTTATTCCCTCACGAGAAAGTCTGTATCCTGATGAGGTTTTTTCAATAAGTCCCATCGAAATAAACCGTTCCAGTGCCGGTTTATATTCTGCCGAAAAATCCTTAGAAAATCGTTTATTGAACTCTATTTCATCAATGCCCTCTCTTAACCTGAAGGACATTATGATATATTCTGAGATTTTATCTGAATTGGTTAATGCTGTTGTTCCAGCACTATAAGAACCTACTATGTATTTTTCAAGCTGATTAGTGTTCTCATTTCTCACTCCGTTTACAAGTGAATGAGCTGCAATACCTGCGCCAATATAATCTCTGCAACACCAATATTTCAGATTATGCTTGCACTCATACCCTTTTTTAGAAAAATTGGATATCTCGTACTGATGATAGCCACCGTCAGTGAGAATGTCTATCATACTGTTATACATATCTCTTTCTGTGTCTTCGTCGGGTAAATTTAGTGGTGATTTTTTGTGTTCTGCGTGTAGCGGAGTTCCCTCTTCAAGAATAAGAGAATAACAGGAAATGTGTGTAGGGTCAAAACTAATTGCAGTTTTGATTGTCCTTATAAAGCTTTCGTAGGATTGGTCAGGCAGGGCTGAAATAATATCTAAATTAAAGTTAGAAAAATACTCTTTTATAAGTAAGATTGTCTCTTGAGCTTCTTTTGATGTGTGTATTCTTCCTATTTTTTTAAGCTCATAATCATTAAAGCTTTGTACACCAAGCGAAATTCTGTTAACTCCTAGGGATTTCATAAGCATAAGCTTTTCGGTATCTACTGTTTTTGGGTTAGCTTCTACCGTCCATTCTGTATTCTGATCAAGCTTGAATGTACGATTGATATGCGTGAAAAGCTTATCAATCAGTTTTGGCGGTAAAATGGTTGGTGTTCCCCCTCCAATAAAAACTGTATCAATATTTTCACCCTTCCATAAATCGAGTTCATTACACAATGAATCAATATACTGCGAGTAATCACAGCCTGTATATGAGACGAAATCACAATATTTACATTTTTGTACACAAAACGGAATATGAACATAGAGTCCTTTATTCATAGCTTACTCCTTAAGAAAACAGAGCCTCTCCGTTTAAGGAGAGGCTTCGTAATAAATCAATGATGGAACAATCTGATACCGGTAAACGCCATAGACATACCATATTTATTGCAGGTTTCAATTACATTATCGTCACGAATAGAACCACCTGGTTGTGCAATATATTTAACACCACTCTTTTTAGCTCTTTCAATATTGTCGCCAAACGGGAAAAATGCGTCGGAGCCGAGTGCAACATTTGTATTTTTTGCAAGCCACTCCTTCTGTTCTGTCTTTGTAAATGGCTCGGGTTTTTCGGTGAATATTGTCTGCCATACGCCTTCAGCAAGTACGTCTTCATATTCATCTGAAATATACACATCAATAGAATTATCACGGTCTGCACGCCTGATATCATCCTTAAACTTAAGACCGAGTACCTTTGGAGACTGTCTGAGCCACCAAATATCTGCCTTATTGCCTGCAAGCCTTGTACAGTGAATTCTTGATTGCTGACCTGCTCCTATACCTATTGCCTGACCATCCTTTGCGTAACAAACACTATTCGACTGTGTATATTTAAGTGTAATGAGTGCAATCATCAAATCACGTTTAGCATCTGCCGTCATTTCTTTATTATCTGTAACGATATTTGCCAAAAGCTCTTCGTTAATATCAAGTTCATTTCTGCCTTGCTCAAATGTTATGCCAAAAACATCTTTAGTTTCAACCGGAGTAGGCTTATAGTTTCTGTCTATCTTGATTACATTGTATGTCCCCTTGCGCTTTGATTTTAAAATCTCAAGAGCTTCAGGCTCATAATCAGGAGCAATTACACCATCAGAAACTTCTCTTGCAATCATTTTTGCAGTTGGAACATCGCAAGTATCAGAAAGAGCTATAAAATCTCCGTAGCTACTCATTCTGTCAGCGCCTCTTGCTCTTGCATACGCATTTGCCATCGGTGTAAGCTCTAAATCATCTACCCAGTAAATTTTCTTAAGTGTATCTGAAAGCGGTAAGCCTACAGCAGCACCTGCAGGAGAGACATGCTTAAAAGAAGTAGCTGCAGGAAGTCCTGTTGCTTTCTTAAGCTCTTTAACAAGCTGCCATCCGTTAAAGGCATCAAGTAGATTTATATAGCCAGGTTTACCGTTTAGCACCTCAATCGGCAACTCTCCCTCTTTCATATATACTCTTGAAGGTTTCTGGTTGGGGTTACATCCATATTTTAACTGCATTTCTTTCATTATTCCTGTCCCCTTACTTGTTTTTGTTGTAAATTTTACTCTTGGTTTCGTTTGTTTCTAAGTTAATGTATCTTACAAACAAGGAAACCTTGTTATCCTCATTAAGCGAATTCCAAAGACCGTCTGCAAACGAGTCCATATCATCATACAGTTCTATCTCTTTAGGCTCTCCTTCAAAACTTGGAAGCGGTGAGCCGTCTCCCATATATGTATGAATAAAGTGTCCTTCACCCGCAATAGGATTATTGTAACTAAATGTATATCTTCTGCAGGAATCAGGATTTCCGTTTGCTGATTTTAGAATTGACATCGCATAGTTATAAACATCTTTTTCAATATGCATTATACCTGAAATTCTTGGTGTGTAGTTTGGTGCATCATCTTCGTACTCACGGGTACGAAGTGCCTGTTCAAAGGTCATCTGTTTATCCATAAGCTCATAAATTGTATCAGTCTGGTCTCCATTGGTAACAATCGTTTTATTACCAAGAACACGCACAGGAGCATATATAATTAGGTGTGGATCGGAAAGCTTTGACGGATCAAAAGCCTGAGTTCTTATGCCATCACCATCCTCAACAAAGACTCTGTTGCGGCTGTTTTCGCTTCTACCCATAATAAAATATGCAGTTACAGCAAATTTACCATTGGGAGATTTGCCAATTATAATACCACGTCCGGGATAAGCATTACTCTTTAATTCATCAAAAATATTCAACTTATTCAAATAATTCAGCCTCCTTATAAACTGCTGCATAGCTTTTCTACTGCTTCAGGCAAAATCTTCCATTCAGCCTCTTCCATAACTCGTTTCTGTAATACTTCCGGTGTATCGCCATCTTTTATTTCAACAGCTTTTTGCATAATAATCTTTCCACCATCGGTAATTTCATTAACAAAGTGAACAGTGGCACCGGTTACCTTAACACCGTAATCTAACGCCGCTTCGTGAACCTTAAGTCCATAAAATCCATCACCGCAAAATGCCGGAATTAATGACGGATGTACATTAACTATTCTGTCAGGAAATGCATCCAAAAGCGGTTTTTTGATAATAGCAAGAAATCCTGCTAAAACAACAACATCTATCTTGCGCTCGGTAAGGTATTCAGTTAGCTTATTATCAAAGCTTTCACCGTAATCCTTCTTTGTTATTACAGCCGTTTCAATGCCTGCATTTTCGGCGCGCTTTAGTGCATATACATCAGGCTTGTTTGAAACAACACAAACAATTTCGCCACTTTTGATAATTCCGTTTTTTTGAGCATCAATAAGTGCTTGAAGATTAGTTCCTCCACCTGAAACAAGTACAGCTATTCTCTTTAGCATATTTCTACCTCTTTGTTTCCAGCCTTAAGTTCTCCGATAATATATGCCTTTTCGCCACAATCTGCAAGGATTCTCATAGCTTCATCAGCTTTTGTAGAGTCAACAGCGCAAATCATACCAATACCCATATTGAATGTATTATACATATCTATCTCAGTAAGATTTCCAAGCTTTCTCATCATATCAAACACAGGAAGAACGTCCCAAGTTCCTTTTCTTATAACAGCATTTAAGTTATCAGGTAGCATACGGGGTACATTCTCGATAAATCCTCCACCTGTAATATGCGATACTGTGTTTATGCCAACCTTCTCGATAAGCGAAAGCAACGGCTTTACATATATTCTTGTCGGAGTTAAAAGCTCTTCACCAATAGTTTTTCCAAGTTCATCAGAGTACTTAGCAATTCTATCAGCAGCTCCGTCAGAGTTAAGGTCAAAAAGCTTTCTTACAAGCGAGTAACCATTTGAATGGATACCGCTTGATGCAATACCTATAAGAACATCGCCAGCTTTTGCTCTTGCTCCGTCAGTAATGTTTTCCTTTTCGACAATACCAACAGAAAAGCCTGCAAGATCGTATTCGTCAACAGGATAAAAACCGGGCATTTCAGCAGTTTCTCCACCTACAAGTGCGCAGCCTGCCAATTCACAACCATCAGCTACACCCTTAACGATTTCAGCAATTCTTTCCGGTTTGTTCTTCCCCACGGCAAGATAGTCAAGGAAAAAGAGCGGTTTTGCACCAGAACAAGCAACATCATTTACACACATTGCAACACAATCCTGACCTATTGTATCGTGCTTATCAGTTAAAAACGCAATTCTTAACTTTGTACCTACACCGTCTGTTCCTGATACAAGTACAGGATTTTTGTAGCCTGACGGAATTTCGAACAAACCGCCAAAACCGCCAATACCGCCAAGTACGCCAGGAATTGTCGTTCTCTTCACATGATCCTTAATCAGTCTGACAGATTCGTAACCTGCCTCTACGTCTACACCTGCTGCTTTATATGCTTCTGCCATTTTATGTATCCTCCTATATTAAAGTTCAGCAACAAGCTGCTGAAGTTTTTCGTCTTTATTCATTACTCCCTCTACCATCGACTTTTTATGATCATAGAGCATTTCCTTCAAATAATCATATTTAAGTGAAAGCATCTGTGCCGCAAGAATAGCAGCATTTTCACTTCCGTCAATAGCAACACAAGCCACAGGAATTCCACTTGGCATCTGTACCATAGAAAGAAGTGAATCAAGACCATCCATCGTCGATGACTTTATAGGAACACCTATTACAGGAAGTGTTGTAAATGCCGCCAAAACGCCACCTAAATGTGCAGCCTTACCAGCCGCAGCAATAATAACTTCAATTCCGTTCTTTTCAGCATTCTTAGCAAATTCTTCTGCTTGATATGGTGTTCTATGCGCAGAAATAACTCTGACTACAGGTTCTATATTAAATGCTTTAAGGCGTGTTATACAGCCTTTCATTCTGTCAAAATCTGAATCACTACCCATTATGACAGCTACCTTCGGTGATGACAATTCAATCAATCCTTTCCCATTATGTTTCAATATTTCTATTCTATCAAATATTACATACTTTGTCAATATTTGAGGACAAAAATAGAACAATACAAATATTGCAAAAGCACCGACTATTGTCGATGCTTTCTGACTTTTATGTCGATATAGATACCCTATTTACACCCTTGCAAACACAAAAACATTATAAGTTTGCAATCATTCAAGAATCATCTACCTCTAAATGCAGATTAAGTTCTAACGGTAGTTCTTATTAAACATCAAGACTTTGTTCTGGCGAAAAAACTTGTTCTATGGCTTCTTTATCACTAAAAACACTATATACTTGTGTTGATTTTTTTTCATCAGTTTCTCCCAAATCTAGATATCGTTCTAAAATCTGCTTTTCAACTTTTTTTGTAAATGCATTGTTGCCTAAAGCACTAATTACAATCGAGATTATAATACAAAATATATCCAATATCACTTTTAATTTCACTCCTAAATTATTACAGATTCATTACATTGAATAGCACGGTCCATAATTGATATTTCATAAAAGAAATCATACAAAGAATCTCCAAAGCTTTTCATATATCCCACTATTTCTTCTTTTTCTGCTTTTGATATAGGTTTTTTATAATCAACACATAAAAAACCCATCGTTTGATATGTGCCGTTTTTAGTCTTGGGGTTCGCTGTACTTAAGAAACTCTTTTCGATTCTAATAGGAACTACTATTGCGCTTTTATAATATTTCCAAAATTCAGGCGTTGTATTTTCGTATTTAAAACTCTTTGAAAATTTAGACAACAGCTTTATCATTTTTAAATTTGAACATGCAAACGATGTTGTCTTTATATGCTCTTTTTGATTACTTAAAATTGAGTAAAAATCAGAATTCCCTTTTACCGGAACATATATTTGTCCTGACATCCCAACATCGTTTAAATGATTTTCTTTTTCATTATTTTCTCTTTTTTTATGTTCTGCTCCTGCCCTGCATAGTGTAAAAACATTTATCTTATCTAAATTCATTTGACCATCGCTTGACGCATCATCTATCATCTTGATACAAATGGAGAAATCTTTATTAAATTTATTAAATAAATATTCATGTATAAATTCACATAGTATATAACATTTGTCTTTAATGTGCCTGTAAAAAGTTATATGATCCATTGTAGGACTTTTACTATTTAGGTCTCTCATTGCGAATATTTGATTGCGAAGTTCATGTTGAAACAAATGAATTTTCTCAGCACTAATTTTTGCACCTTTTGATTTTCTATTATACTCACTTATATTATATGCGAAAATCAATAAGAAAGCAATAATTAATGATACTTTTTTTATATTATCTGATATAGGTTGTAAATTATATGTTTCTTTCAATTCTTTATATGTGCTTGTTCCAAGGAAAAACTGAAGAAAGGTAATAATCGTACATATTATTCCAAATGACGATTTAACAAAATCAATAAATAGTCTTTTCATACTCCACCTCTTGAAACATTTTACCATAATTCGGCATTTATTTCAAGTGGATAATCATACTTTTTTTGAATTTACGTCAATTTGGTGATACAAATAGAAACCATTGCAATAAAAACTTTATTTTTGTTGTAAAAATAAAAACAAACATCTTAATTTGAATATTCATATTTCAAATTAAGGTGTCTGTTTATCTGGCACCCCCTGCGAGAATCGAACTCACAACTAACCCTTAGGAGGGGTTTATTATATCCATTTAACTAAAGGGGCATGGAAACAGATTATATTTTATAACTTTTTCAGTAATACGTCAAGAGTTATTTATAATCTGTTTCAAATATATTTACTTTTCTATTTTGTAATTAAGCAGCATATCAAACAATGAATATGAAGACGCTGACAAGAAGGACAGATATGTACACACTGCCAGCTCATTTCCACTGTCAATAACAAAATATCGCTCTAAGGAATACTCCCAAGTCTGTTTGTAACTATTGTATCCGGATTATTCTATATAATATTTCTGCTTATACGCTTCGTACATATCTGTGAATTCCTTTTCATTTGAATCCTTGAGTTGATGTAAATACTCATGAGTTTCAAAAGAATCGTGATTTATTTCAATAATGCAAACTGCAATATTCGAGCAGTGGTCTGCAACTCTCTCGAAGTTTGTAAGAAGGTCAGACAGAATAAAACCAAGTTCCATCGTACAATCGCCCTGTCTAAGTCTGGATATATGACCATTCTTAATCTTTCTCTTAAGTCTGTCAATAACCTGCTCCAACGGTTCAACCTGCTTGCAAATATCTATGTCATCTGCATCAAGCGCTTTGGTGGCAAGTTCAAGGATTTCAGTAACAGCAGAAGATATAATTGTAATATCTTTTCTTGCCTTGTCGGAAAAAGTAATATTCTTATCATTTACTTCTTTTGCAGCCTCGGCAATATTCAATGCATGATCGGAAATTCTTTCTATGTCACCAATGCAGTGCAAAAGCTCTGTTACAACCTTGCTGTCTTTGGAAGACATCTGATTTGCTGTAATTTTTACAAGGTAAGTGCTTGTCTTATCTTCGTATTTGTCAACAGTACCTTCAAGCTTTACGATTTCATTATACTTTTCGCTTGAATAATCATCAATAAGTTTAACAGCCTTTAAATATGTTTCAAGTGAAATTTTTGCCATATCGCATACAAGGTCTTTACATTTTTCAACAGCAAAAGCAGGCATATTCAAAAATCTGTCGTCAAGCGTGTCAAATACATCAAGCTCATGCTCGTTCTGCTTGCTCTTAATTGTTTTAATTGCAAGTTTTTCGATAAGCGTACAAAACGGCATAAGTATAATGGTTGACAATATATTAAACAACGTATGAATGACAGCAATATCAATTGCAGATGCTTTATTTGTCATAAATCCAAAGCCAACAAGACTATTTAGTAAGTAGAACAGTCCTGCAACCACAACAACACCTATCATCTTGATATAGAGGCATGAAAGTGCTACACGCTTTGACTCTGTATTTCCACTGATAGATGAAATTATCGGAGTAATTGTTGTGCCTATATTTTGTCCAAGTATAACAGGAATCGCTGTGGAATATGGAATAACACAAGAAAGCGATAGAGCCTGGAGCACACCAACTGATGCAGATGAAGACTGTATAATAGCAGTAAACAAGGTTCCTACCAATATGCCCATTACAGGGTTATTTGAGAACATTGTAAGAATATTGGTAAATGCTTCGTTGTCTCTGAGACCTTCAACCGCCGAACTCATCGCATCCATACCAAACATGAGGATTGCAAATCCTATAAGAATTGTACCGGTATTTCTCTTGGTATCGACCTTTGCAGTCATTGTCATTATCAAACCAATAGCTGCAAGAATTGGCGTAAATGATTCCGGCTTAAACAGCTTAATTATCATCGCTGTACCATTAATATCCGCGGTACTTAAAAGCCATGACGTTACGGTAGTACCAATATTTGCACCCATAATAATACTGATGGTCTGTCCTAAATTCATAATGCCTGAATTTACAAATCCGACAAGCATTACGGTAGTTGCTGATGATGACTGAATTACAGCTGTTACGATAAGACCAAGTAAAAAGCCCTTCCATCTTGTTGAAGTAAGTCTTGCAAGTATCGATTCGAGCTTACCGCCAGCAAGCTTCTTAAGGCTATCGCCCATAAGGTCCATACCATAAAGAAATAACACCAATCCACCTATAAGTCCTAAAATGCTGAAAATATCCATATTGTCCTCCGCATATATATTTCAAATAATTCCCACTATGTATTATAACATTAAAATAAGAATATATCAACAAGAATTTACAAAAAATAACAGAAAAATAAGACGGCAATACATTGTCGTCCTATTTATTATATGCATTATAATTTAAGATATTTAGCAACTTCAGAAGTAGTTTTCATAACAACAGATATTATTGTTGTTCCAATATTTTATAACAATGCTAAGCCTTAATTACCTTTACATTAGCCTCTTCAAGTGCAAATTTTAAGTGTCCGTTAACGTCAGCATCAGTAACAAGATAATCTATATCTTCAAATGATGCAAGTCTCATATAGCCTACTCTGTCAATCTTAGACTTATCACACAGATAATAGGCATTTCTTGCATTTTTGAGCATTCTTTGTTTAATAAAACACTCCTGCTCGTTCCCTTCAAGGATAATGGAATTATCACCTATTCCCTTGCTCGAAAAGAACATCTTATCTGCAAAATAGTTATCGGTTATAAAATTTTCTGTCATAGCACCGACAAAGGATTGATTATTACTAACCATACCGCCAACTGCAACGAGCTTTATTCCGTCAACACCGGCAAGCTCATTGATAACTCTTATAGAGTTGGTGATAACAGTTACGTTATTCATACTTTTAATTTCTTTTGCCATATAAAAGGTGGTTGTTGCCGCATCAAGGAATATGGTATCGCCGGACGCAATTGATTCGGCAGCTTTGCGTGCAAGTGCTTGTTTTACTTCCACATTTAGCACCTTTCTCTTTTCAAGAGATAATTCATAACTTCCCTCGCTAATAGGAAGTGCACCACCGTGGGTTCGCCTTAAAAACTCTTTCGCCTCAAGTTTTTCCAAATCACGCCTTACTGTTTCTTCTGTAACTCCCATTTCACTGCTTAGTCTGCTAACCAATACAGAACCTTCGCTATTGAGAATTTCCAGTATTCTTTTTTGTCTTTCAAGTGCAAGCATTTCGCTCCTCCGTTTCTGACAAAATACTCATTATTTAATTATCTGTCTCGAAATCAAAGAACTTCATAATCTCACCATGAGGGTTCGGAATTACTGCTTTTCCATACATTTTACCGAGTGGTTGAGCTTCAACAGCACCTGCTTCCACAGCTGCCATAACTGCTGAAACACTTCCCTTTACAATCAATGTTACTAATCTGCCGCCAAGTCGTTTTTCTGTATGAATAAGTCTTACATCAGCGGCTTTAAGCATTGCATCAAGTCCTGTAACAGATGCAACAAGCCCTGTAATCTCCAATAAACCAATTGCAAAGTCAGTTTCGGGCAAATCAACATCTTTGCCCAAAAAGTTCTTAGGAAGCTTTTTGTTATATTTATCCTTGTTTATATCGAGAAGATATGCCATCTTATCAACATCTTCGCCAGGTCTTGGGATAACGTGAGATACGATGTACTTACCTTCTGATTCAGCATATGCTCTGCCTGCTTCAATAGCTGCTTTCACAGCAGCATCATTGCCTTCAATCTTTATTACCATAACCAACGGAGCAGGTGCCGCCTCACTCTTTGGTCTGTTTCTGTCAAAAGCAATAACCTTAACATCAGCAGCTTTTGCAGCAATATCAGCTGCATATACAGCGGTTGTAAAGCTATATACTTCAAGTAATCCTAATGCGTTCATACTTTCCCTCCGTAAGAAAATTATACAATGTGAAGTCCGTCAACCATTACACAACGACGTTGTCTTGTAAATGAATGTGCCGCAGTTAATCCCTCGCCTGTAGGACCTGCTATTGTGAAGGTTGTGTAACCCTCGCCGCCTGCACCAATACCTGCATATGACGGTGCATTCTTAACAAATATTGTCGTTTCAACTGCACGCGCAAAATTTGTAAGATTATCTATGTTCTTAGAATGAATATGCGCCGAATGTCTGTTTCCATGTTCTGCCGCAACTGCCTTTTCGATAGCCTCGTCAATATTAGCAACACGAACAATTGCCAAAATCGGCATCATCATTTCTACCTGAACGAACGGGTGAAGTGCATCTGTCTCACATATAATTAAACGTGCATCAGAGTTTATACCAAGCTCTTTTAAGAACTTACCGGCATCTTTACCGACCCATTTTTTATTTATAGAATATTTGCCGTCCTTTTCTACAAGAGCAATCTTAGCAAGCTTATCTATCTGTTCGCCTTTTATAAGATATGCGCCTGCTTCCTGCATACCTGCAATAAGTTCACTTGCAATTGAATCAACCGCAAAGCACTCCTTCTCAGCTATACACGGAAGATTATTATCAAAGCTGGCTCCGGCAACTATATCTCTTGCAGCCTTTTTAATATCTGCAGTTTCATCAACAATTACAGGAGGATTTCCAGCTCCTGCACCAATTGCTTTTTTACCTGAAGATAAGAGAGTTCTAACAACTCCAGGCCCGCCGGTTGCAACAAGCATACGGACAATTGGCGATTTCATCATTTCATTTGATGTATCCATTGTTGGTTTAGATACAGAAACAACAAGATTTTCAGGGCCGCCAGCTTCAAGAATTGCTCTGTTTATCAAATCAACAGCATAGTTAGCGGTCTTACAAGCATTTGGATGCGGATTAAACACTACAGCATTTCCGCCTGCAAGCATTCCTATTGAGTTACATATAACCGTTTCACTTGGGTTAGTTGATGGTGTAATACTTCCAATAACACCGTAAGGAGCCATTTCGATAAGCGTTAACCCATCATCACCGGTTACAACAGAAGGCTTCAGATCTTCAGTACCCGGAGTCTTGTTGGCAACAAGCTGATGCTTTATAATTTTATCAGTAACGCGTCCCATTCCGGTTTCTGCAACACCAAGCTTTGCCATTTCCTCAGCTTCACTAAGGGTGAGTTGTCTTATCTTTGCAATAATCTGCTCTCTTTGTTCAATCGAATATGAACGGTAAAGCTTGTAGGCCTTATTTACAGCCTCTAATGCGTCAGTCATACTGTCAAAAACACCTTTATGTGAAGGAGCGACTTCTTCCAACTTAACATTGTTGAGGACATTCTTTACTATTTCTGCAATCTGTCTTTCATCAATATTCACAGTGATTCAACGCCTTTCTCTAAATTATATATCAACTACTCAAAGTATTCTTTTCCAAACTTCAGGGTCAGGATTAGGTATTACAGAAGAATCTATAAACATCCCCTTATCCTCGGCTGCAGCTCTTGCATTTTCAATAGCCGCACTTACGCACGCAACATCACCAGTTAAAATCAAGTAGGATTTTCCACCCATACTCTTTGCCAATCTAAGCTCGACGAGAGTAACATCTGCACTCTTAGCCGCAGTATCAGCGGCAACAATTGCTGACGCAACTGTGTTTGTTTCAATAACACCCATTGCACGAGGGTTTTCGACCTTAACTGTACCATAAATAGCAGGAAGAACTTCTTCGTGAATATTTCCGAGTACAAAACAATCCACAAGTTTTTCGTCAAACTTTGCTTTTGCTGCATCAACAGCAGCTTTTATAGCGCTTAAATCGCCGGTAATGATAACTATGTATTTGCCAGGGCACACAACCTTGGCCTCAATAATTTCAATATTCGCAGTTTTAACAAGAGTATCAGCTGCATTAATTCCTGTCGGGACTGTACTGTACTCTACCATCGCAATCGCTCTTACCATAATCTCACTTCCTGCCGTTTAAGCAGAACCATGGCATCGCCACATCAGACGATGCCCGTCTGCCTTATTCTTTAATCAAAGTCCTATTGCATCATCAATTATACCAACAATTGAAGCATCAACAGGAGAGCCTTCTGCATTGCAGCCTATTCTTGCTGCACTGCCAATAGCTACCAATACATCCTCACCAATTCCAGCTCCGACATTATCAATAGCTACTATTCTGCCTTGAAGAGCCATATTTTCATAGGGCTCTACAATAAGGAATTTATTGCCTAAAAGGCCTTCATTCTTTCGTGTGGCAACTATGCTGCCAACAACCTTTCCAACTATCATCCCAAATCACCTACCGTACAAATTTAGCGGAGGATAATTATTTGATCGAAGGGAGAATCTTTTCAACATCACCGTGTGGTCTGGGTATTACGTGTGTAGCAATAATTTCGCCAAGCTTTGTAGCAGCAGCACCGCCTGCTTCAACTGCAGACTTTACAGCACCAACATCGCCACGAACCATAACACTTACTAGACCTGAACCAATCTTTTCAGTACCGATAAGCTGAACATTTGCTGCCTTTACCATTGCATCAGCAGCTTCAATTGCAGCTACTAAACCTCTTGTTTCTACCATTCCTAATGCTTCCTGTGTCATTATCTTTTCCTCCTTGATAACTTTAACTTCTTTTATTTCTTCAACGGGAGCTGTTATAACTGCTGACTTTGTTTCAGCCGGTGCAGATTTTGCCGTTGTCTTTTTTGTGGTTGTTTTTCTTGCTGTTGTTTTCTTCTCAGCCATTTCCATCACCGCCTATTAGAATTTGGGAAGGATTTTCTCCACATCGCCGTGGGGTCTGGGTATTACGTGTACTGCGATAAGCTCACCAAGCTTTGATGCAGCAGCAGCGCCAGCTTCAACTGCGGACTTTACAGCACCAACATCGCCGCGAACCATAACACTTACAAGACCTGAACCAATCTTTTCAGTACCGATAAGTACAACATTTGCAGCCTTTACCATTGCGTCAGCAGCCTCAACAGATGCTACCAAACCTCTTGTTTCTACCATTCCTAATGCTTCCTGTACCATTTTCTTTTCCTCCTAAAATTTTTATTATTCGTTTATGATTGCTATTTTTAAACCTTCCATCTTCAGATTAGTAACATGTGCTTCGTTAATCTGAGAAAGAGGGAATTTATGTGTTATAAGCTTTTCGAGAGGGAGACCGATACCCTTAGCTCTCTTAAGGAAATCAAATGTTGTTGCATAATCACGAAGTGTATATACCCATGAACCAACAGTTGTAATTTCCTTTGAACAAATGTCAAAGTGCGGGTTAATTGTTGCGTCTCCACCATTAATGAAGAATCCAAGCTCGCATAAACCGCCGCCGTTTCTAATAAACTTATAGATATTGCTGTGAGCAACAGGCGAGCCTGTACACTGGAACGCAAAATCTGCCAAATAACCACCAAACGCATTCTTAACTGCATCTGTAAGAGCTTCAATACCCTTATGGTCTTTAAAGTTAACAGTAGCAGTTGCGCCCATCTCTTTTGCGAAATTTAGTCTCTTTTCTTCACCGTCAACAGCGACAATGTTTTCAACACCCATTGTTCTTAAAATTGCAATACAGATAAGACCGATAGGTCCGCAGCCCTGAACTACAACTCTACTGTTGAATCGAAGGATGCCTGTTGTCTTTGCACGCTCAACAGCGTGAATTAAAACGGCACACGGCTCGATAAGTATTCTTTCGTCAAGACCTAAATCACTAACATTAAACACTGTTGAACCGCCTCTTATAACCATATAATCGGCAAACCAACCATTTAAGTGAATATCGTCGTCAGGGATTAGTCCGTAAACGTCAGCAGAACCGACATTCTGCTTGTTAAGGTCAAACATTGTAATATCTGGGTCATCGCTGAAAATCATACAGGTAACAACCTTGTCGCCAATGTTAAGGGGTTTTCCAGCACTATCCTTTTTAACATTCTTACCCATTTTTACAATCTCGCCTGTTCCTTCATGACCAAGTACAACAGGAATAAGTCCGAACGGGTCTCTCTTAAACTCGTGTGCGTCTGTTCCGCAAACGCCACAACCTTCAACCTTTACCAGAATATCATCATCACCAAGCTCAGGAATCGGGAATTCCTTAATATCGTAATGCTCCAATGCGGTGAGCATTGCCACACGGCTCTTGGCAGGTATAGCACTGTTGGCTGCCTTAGATGCAGCAGGTGTGCCCTTCATTTCCTGGAGAACCTGTTTTACAATTTGTTCAACGTCCTTTGAATTGATGTTCATAACATTTTCCTCCTATATAAAATTTAATTATTTATTGGTTTAAGTAGGATATAAGCTCATTTACACCATATCCTGTTACAGAATCAATTCTGAATACCTTTTTACAACCGCTTAATCTGAGCCAGTTTTCAGCTCTGTCGGGGTTTGCCCCCTCTTCCTCGGATTTTGTAACAATTCCTATCACCTCACGATTAACCATACAGGTTACACACGGTGGAAATAGCGAATAAGGCTCGGTTGCACTGATAAGCAATCCTACCATATCTGCTTCATAGGAATACAATGCAAGCGCTCTGCCCAAATGATGCGTCTGTGCATATTCTCCCGGAGTATCTATAAGACAGTTTTCAAATTTTATGTACTGTGTTTTGTCATAACTGATTTCTTCACCACGCAGTACCTGAGTAAGAGTTGTCTTACCACTCTCGCTCCTGCCCATCAAAATTAGTTTTTTCATTATGTCTTGGTTATCGGGCAAACTGTAAATCCGAGTATATCTCTACAGTAATCAACTAGTGCATTAAGTGAGGCAGTTACGTCTGACACGGTTCCTGTTACAATTAATGTACCACTGAATCTGTCAACGAATCCAAGCTCCGCACCAGAAGATTTTATCGCAATATCTCCTGCAATAATTGCCGTTTCAGCCGGCGACATCGTAACAATTCCAATGGCAGTTCTTGCATAATCAACTGCAGGGTCAAGACCGAGTTTTTTATAAAGAATGTCGTCAGGATTTGCTATAATGTGAGCTATGGTAATCTGTTTACCAGGAACAAGCTCCTGAACAATCCTGAGTTTGTCCTGAAGTGAAATTTCATTACTCATAATCTTAACCTCCTATCTTACATTTTAAGCCATAGCTTTCAGCAACAGCTTTGAGCTTATCCATATGTTCATCTGTCGGAGACGGCAAATCTCCCATAAGATATTCTCTGTTTAGTCCGTCATACTTGTCCTTACCAAATCTATGATAAGGTAACAGATTGATTTCATTAACACCATTTAATGACGCTGCAAACTTTGCGATATCTGCAATTTCCGCTTCTGTATCATTAAATGTGGGTATAACAGGTACTCGAACAACAAGGCTTGATGCATTTTGGGCTATTTTTACAGCATTTTCCAGAATTAACTCATTTGGTTGACCTGTAAATTCCATATGCTTTTTGCTATTTGTATGCTTTATATCCATAAGTACTGTATCAATATAAGGCAGCATCTTTTCAATAACATCGTATGATGCAAAACCAGTAGTTTCAACTGCTGTATTAATGGCGGACTCTTTAGCACACCTTAAAAGTGCATATGCAAACTCACTCTGGCAAAGCATCTCTCCGCCGGACAAGGTCATACCGCCTCCGGAACGTCTGTAATATGGCATATCCTGCTTCACAATCTTTAAAACATCAGAGACTGTAATATCTTTGCCAACAGTTTTTTCTTTGCCGCCCTGAAGCATCTTCTGGATATCAAAGCTTTGCGATTCAGGGTTACAACACCATTTGCATCTTAAAGCACAGCCTTTTAAGAAAACAATTGTTCTTATACCTGGTCCATCATGAACAGAGAATTTCTGAATATCGAAAATCCTTCCGGACGTGTTCAAATAATCAGTCATACTCTATCAAAAGCCCCCTTGCTCTGTTCTGTTGATGATATCATCCTGCAAAGACCTTGAAAGAGTCGTAAACAATGCACTGTAACCCGCAACACGAACAACAAGATTCTTGTAGTTCTCTGGATGCTTCTGTGCCTCTCTTAAAGTCTCTCGGCTCACCACGTTAAACTGCATATGCATACCCTTCTGGTCAAAGAATGCACGTATAAGCGATATAAAACCTTCTATACCCGAAGCACCCTTAAGTGCTGACGGATGGAATTTCATATTAAACAATGTACCATTAGAGGCAATACCGTGGTCTAGTTTAGCGACAGAGTTTGCTGCTGCCGTTGGACCGTTTACATCGCTTCCCGCAACAGGAGAAACCCCATCTGCAATCGGAGTTCCTGCCAATCTACCATCAGGAGTTGCGCCCGTTTGAAGTCCAAGCGGTACATTTGCAGATACCGGGTACAGACCTGCATGATACTTTCCGCCTCGTGGGTTTGTGTACCTTTCAACAGGCTTAGTGTACGTGTATGCAGCTTCCCTGCCGTACATATCAACCTCGTCAATATCATTTCCAAACTTAGGTAATGCCTTGATTTTTTCAAGTAAGCTTTGATATCGCTTCTGTTTTGCTGGGTCGATGTTGTTCTCTTTAATCTGCATAAATATTTCAGCTACCTGATTATCATTTATCTGATAACCCTGTTCAACAATAGATTTTACAACGTCAACAGTCAAATTCTTAGCATATGAGTCGGTATGAGGCATACCAAAGTTATTTCTCATTGCATCCGCATACTCCTGAAGAGTAACAGTATTCGTTTTATATACCAATTCATTTATAGCATAAAGACCATCTGCAATATTGGCAATACCAAATCCCTGAGGACCAGTAAAGTTATATATAGCTCCGCCTTCCTGTGCAGACTTACCTCTGCTGATACAATCATCTACCATTGATGAGAGATACGGAAGCGGACAACGTTCCGCATGTGCAACGTCAATTGCGTTATCTGCATTAACCATCAACTTGATAGCATAGTCCATTTGCTTCTTATAAGCTTCAAAGAATTTGTCATATGTATCAAACTCAGAAAGTTCACCAGTTTTAAGACCAACCTGAGTGCCATTATCACTACCATTGGAGAAAACAAGCTCCATCGGCCTTAACATATTAAAGAATGCAGCATCATGCCAACCGTCAGTCTTACCGCCCTTTTGTGGCTCAACGCAGCCAATAATACAATAATCTCTTGCATCTTCAAGACTAAGACCTCTCGAAATAAGTGCTGGTATTATGATTTCATCATTGTAATATGCAGGAAAACCTATTCCTGTCTTTGTTAATTCAGCAGCTTTAACCAAAAGGTCATGCGGTGTACCATTCCACACTCTCATTGACAAAGATGGCTGAGGCAGGTTTACATGCATTGATGCACTAATACACATATACGACAAATCATTAGTAGCATCCATACCGTCCTTATCCTGACCGCCGACAATAAGATTCTGGAACATACTGTATCCGGCAAAACCCTCAGCAGATACGGCATCACGGCACTTGTTAAGACAGTTAAGCTTAACCCAGACACAGTCAATAAGCTCCTGAGCCTGCTCTCTTGTAAGTTTTCCGCTTTCAAGGTCTTTTACATAGTACGGATACATATACTGGTCAAAACGGCCGGGCGAAATTGAGTGTCCGCTTGACTCCGTTTGAAGCAAAAGCTGCACAAACCAGAACGCCTGACAAGCTTCGTGGAAGCTTTCTGCGGGATTTGCCGGAACTTTTGCGCAAATTTCAGCTATTGTCAAAAGCTCTTCTCTTCTGCTTATGTCCGTACACTCCATTGCCATTTTACGTGCTGTATCGGAATAGCGTTTTGCAAAAATTATGGCAGCTTCGCAGCTTTCCATAACAGATGTCAGAAAATAGTATCTTGTTTGATAGTCGCCGTCATAAACATTACACTTATCTCTTTCTGCTTTTGCTTGAGCATATATTCCGTTATAACCTATTCTCATAACCTTAGCATAGTCAGGATTCACATGACCGATACCGTTATAGAAATAGTTACCAACTGTAAATATATTATGTTCAATAGCAGTAAGAGTCTCAGGTGCCATATAAGACGTAGCAAGTTCACTTGTTGTTCTACCCTGCCAATATTTATGTACTTCTCTTAGTTTTTCCGCAGTTTCATTAGAGATGTAAAACGGGTCAGCGCTACGTGTAGCAACCGTTTCAAACTCATCCTCAAGCCACTTATTTGAAAACTCAGGGTAAGTCGGGCAACCGCGTTTTGCAACGGTGTTGCATCCAACTATTAGCTCATCATCACTTATCACAACAGGCAGCTTCTCAGCAAGAGCCTTGAACGCATGTGATTTTCTTAAATATACCGGAAGCTCTTCTGTATTCTTAAAACTCTCTGTAATTATCTCGGCACGTGTAGATTCAATGGTCGGTGTACCTGAATAGAGGTCATCTATTAGCTTCTGAATACGTTTAGTTTTTGGAATTTCAGCTGTATAAACTTTCTTCATCTTAAACCCCTCCTACTATGATAATTATATAATACACCAACTAAAGAAAAAAATCAATAGTTTTCAAAGAAAAAATAACAAAAACACAGATTTTTTTATTTTAATTAATAAAAAACAGACAAAGATGCGTATCTTAGCATCTTTGTCTGTGCATCTCATTCTTTTTAGCCGATAAATTAGAGATTATACTCTTTAATATAATATGAAGTGAACCCCAAAGTTTAGACAAAATTAAATATTAACTTGCTTGTGAATGAGTTCGGTATTGTACCGGACTCATTCCTTTTAATTTCATAGAAATTCTGTCGTTGTTGTAGTAATCAATATATCTTTTCAATTCATCG
>JAXJXP010000004.1:0-1614 GCA_036307445.1 Clostridia bacterium | reverse complement strand
TTTTAAGGGTTAAGTCGAAGTAGTACGGACGCCCCTTTAGGGGCATAAGCAACGCGTCAAGTGCAATAGTGACTTGAACAGAGAGAAAGTCAAGGCGCCTTGAGACGCTGTCCGGTGTCAAGGGGTTACACCCAGCGCCCCGAGCCACCCCTTTGAGGGGTGGCGGCGACTCGCCTACAGATATAATGGTGATGTTGTCAATATTACTTTACACTTTTTTCTCAAGGATGTTCGACCTATGCAGCCTCTTGTAACGAAGCATAATACTGCTGTCGTTTAACCATAGGAGGCAGACCACCATTTGCAGAGCAGATTCTTCTGTTATTCCAATAGCTGATGAAATATCTCCAGATGAGAGTTTTTAACTGCTCTACCGTCATAGTGGTGGTATCGTAACGTCCATAAAGTAATTCCTCTTTGAATCTTGCCCACATGCTTTCACATCTGGCATTATCATGGCATCTGCCACCGGCACTATTCATGCTCTGGAGAATGCCATATTTATTGATTGCCTTACGATATAACTCACTTGTGTATTGTGTACCTCTGTCACTGTGAAGAATAGCTCCCCGGAGCATCGGATATGCCTTATAAGCATTATTTAAGGTTTGTTCACACAGGGTTGCTTTCATGTTTGTGTCCATGGCAAGACCTAACACTGCTAAATCGTAGCAATCAAAGATAGCTGAAACATATAATTTTCCATCAGAAGCTTTTATTTCAGTCATATCGGTAACACATTTTTCGAGAGGTTTTTGGGCTGTGAAGTCACGCTTAATTAGATCATCTGATTTTCGGGCTTCTTTATCAGCTTTTGTAATACCGTTAGGCTTACGCTTAGGTTTATGATTAAGACCTATTTCTTCCATTACACGATAAACAGTTCTCTCGCTGGGAATATGTACACCATCGGGCTGTTTAAGCTTTAATGCTTGATACATACGGATTCTTCCATAAGTATCATTACATTCATCTTCCTTGCAGATATCCAGCATAGCATCTGCCAAAGACTGGTATTTCCATGGAGAATCTTTCGTTTTCAGGTAATTGTTGAATGCCTGTCTGGATACTTTAAGTACTCTGCAATAAAAAGAAATTTTGCCCTTAATCACGCCGTCTTCGGTTTTAATTGCAATAAACATTAATCTCTGTTTTTTACTGACTTCCGACGGCTGGCTGCGAAAAAAGCACTTGCTTCTTCGAGAAATTCATTTTCTTCTTTTAAACGACGAATTTCTTTATCCTGCTCCTTAACGCGTTTTCTGAGTTCAATAAGTTCATCGTTAAGGGATAATGCATTCTTAGGTGTATGAACCGCTTCATTTGCGCTGAGGTGTCCTTCTTTGAATGCTTTTATCCAGGTGTACATAGTACCCTTAGGAATTCCTAATTCAATAGCGGCTCTATGCCCACCGATTTCTTGGGCAAGTTTTACAGCTTGTGCTTTGTACTCGTTATCATAAGATTTTTGCATACGTTTTGTTGACATAATAATTTTCACTCCTATTCTCTATTGATTATATATCAAAATCCTTGAGAATAGGGTGTCAACTTTATTTATACAACATCATACCTGCCTTCGCTTGATTGCTACAGTAGGTGTGTCTGCATATA
>JAXJXP010000003.1:0-5342 GCA_036307445.1 Clostridia bacterium | reverse complement strand
TGCAAAATATATGGGTAAGAAAAAGGTTATTGCAGAAACAGGCGCAGGTCAGCACGGTGTTGCACTTGCTACTGCTGCGGCATATTTCGGTCTTGAATGTGACATCTATATGGGTGCTGTTGATATTAAAAAGCAGGCACCGAATGTTGCAAGAATGAAAATACTCGGTGCAAGAGTAATTGAAGTAACTGACGGACTGCAGACACTCAAAGAAGCGGTTGATGCGGCATTTATGGCATACTGCAATGAATATAAGGATGCAATTTATTGTATCGGCTCTGTTGTTGGACCACATCCATTCCCGATGATGGTAAGAGATTTTCAGAGTGTTGTAGGTATCGAAGCAAGAGAACAGTTTATTGATATGACAGGAGAACTTCCAGATAGCGTTGTTGCTTGTGTTGGCGGAGGCTCAAATGCTATGGGACTTTTCTCGGGATTCTTAAATGATCCCGTTGACATTTATGGTGTTGAACCATTAGGACGCGGAACTGCGCTCGGTGACCACGCTGCAAGTCTTACCTACGGAACAGAGGGTATTATGCACGGCTTTAACAGCATCATGCTGAAAGATGAAAACGGAGAGCCTGCACCTGTTTATTCTGTTGCAAGCGGTCTTGATTATCCGTCAAGCGGTCCTGAACACGCATTTTTGCGTGACATCGGCAGAGTTAAGTATGATGTGGTAACTGACGATGAAACCATTGATGCTTTCTTTGAACTCTCTCGAATGGAAGGTATCATTCCTGCAATCGAAAGTTCTCACGCTGTTGCCTACGGTATGAAGCTTGCAAAGACAATGGGCAAAGGCTCTGTCCTTATCAATCTTTCTGGCAGAGGTGATAAGGATATGGATTATATCATTGAAAAGTACGGCATTAGATAACTGAATGATTTCGCAGACCGGCTAAGTATTTAACTTGGCCGGTAATATAAATAGTTACTTGTGCGCAAAGGGCGGATATAAGAAATTGTATTTGTAAAGCAATGTAAAATAAAATATATTATGTAGATTGAAATTTAGATACAAATATGATATAATATAAAAAATCAAATAGCAAGAAGGTAGGTGCTATTATGAATATATTACATATGAAATATGCAGTTGAGGTTGCAAAGGCAGGTTCTCTCAACAAAGCATCAGAAACTTTGCTTATTGCAGTACCTAATATCAGTCGTTCGATTAAGGAACTTGAAGCGGATTTGGGAATAACAATTTTCGACCGGACAACGAAAGGCATGTGCTTAACACATGAAGGCGAAGAATTTATGAATTTTGCTAAAGGGATACTGAACCAAATCGAATCTGTTGAAAAGTATTACAAATATGGTGCTCCGAATAAACAGAAATTCTCTATTTCTGTTCCACGTGCTTCTTATATATCGGAAGCCTTTGCTGAATTTTCACGAATGCTAACAAAGGATTCGGCCGAAATATTTTATAAGGAAACAAATTCTCAGAGAACCATTCATAACATGCTTAACCATGATTACAAGCTTGGGATTATCCGATACGCAGAAAATTATGATAAGTATTTTAAATCAATGCTCGATGAAAAAGGTTTTGTATATGAGCTTGTAACAGAGTTCAGCTATTCACTTATTATGAGTGCAGATAATCCCCTTGCACAAAAAGGAGAAATAACTTTTGATGATTTGACTGACTACATAGAAATTGCTCACGCAGACCCATTTGTTCCTTCTATGCCTTTATCAAAAGTTGTTAAGGAAGAATTGCCGGATAATATCGATAGAAGAATTTATATTTTCGAAAGAGCAAGTCAGTTTGATTTACTTGATAAAAACCCCGAAACATTTATGTGGGTATCTCCTGTTCCGAAGAGCTTGCTTGAAAGATACAATCTCGTTCAGAAGAAATGTGTAGAAAACAAAAAATTATATAAAGATGTTTTAATCTATAAAAAGGGATATAAATTAACTGAACTTGACCGCAGATTCATAACAAAACTGTGTGAAACAAAGAGAAAAATATTTAACTAAAAAATTTTTTTGCCTGACTTTTTCGAAGGTCAGGCTTATTTTTTTGATTTATTCCGCCATTCGATAAAGGGGTTATCGATATTGATAATACCGATTAAACATTTTAAGAATTCCCAAGAATAAAAAAGAATGTTAAAATATTAACGAAGTCAAGAGATGGGAGGTATCAGTATGGAAAAGATCGCTGTATCAAAAGCAACTCTCGGCAGACTGCCGCACTACTTGCAACATCTTCGTACAGTGTTCAAAAACAATGATGAATACATTTCCGCAACCTCAATTGCAAAAAGCCTGGCGCTTGGAGAGGTTCAGGTCCGAAAAGACCTTAACTCAGTAAGCGGTGCCGGGAAGCCCAAGATAGGGTATGAGGTTGAAGAACTGATTAAAAGCATCGAAAAAGTGTTAGGGTTTGACAATCTCACAAATGCGGTGTTAGTCGGAGCGGGACAACTCGGCAAGGCACTTCTGAACTACGAAGGATTCGAAGAGTTTGGTGTGAGAATAATGGCAGGCTTTGATATAGAAGCCAAAAAACAGACATCAAACCAAAAACAGATACTTCCTATGGAAGAGTTCAGTATATTTTGTAAAGAGAATAACATTAAAATCGGAATCATCTCGGTAAATAAAGAATCATCACAGCAAATTTGTGACTTGATGATAGAGAACGGGATAAGCGCAATCTGGAATTTCTCACCGGTTAAACTGAATGTTCCCGAAGGAATATTGCTACAGCAAGAGAACCTGGCCTTATCACTTGCACACCTAAATAATCAATTAGTAAATCAAAATTAGGAGGATAATAAATCATGGAAAACAAGACTTACGAAATTGTAGACAGCGTTGAAAAGCTCGAAGAAGCTATACAGCGCACAAAAGAAGCTCAGAAGGTTTTTGCAACCTACACACAGGAACAGGTTGATAAAATTTTCTTAGCTGCTGCTTCTGCTGCAAACAAAGCAAGAATCCCTCTTGCAAAAATGGCAGTTGAAGAAACAGGTATGGGTATTGTAGAAGACAAGGTGATTAAAAACAACTATGCTTCTGAATACATTTACAATGCATACAAGGATACAAAAACCTGCGGTGTTATCGAAGAAGATACGGCTTATGGAATAAAGAAGATAGCAGAGCCTATCGGTGTAATCGCAGCTGTTATTCCTACAACAAACCCTACATCTACAGCAATTTTCAAATGTTTGCTTGCTCTTAAGACAAGAAATGCGATTATTATCTCTCCTCATCCAAGAGCAAAGAACTGCACAATTGCAGCCGCAAAACTCGTTTTGGAAGCTGCAGTTAAAGCAGGTGCTCCTGAAGGTATCATCGACTGGATTGATGTTCCGAGCCTGGAAATGACAAACACAGTAATGAAAGAAGCAGACATCATCCTTGCAACCGGTGGTCCCGGAATGGTTAAGGCTGCATATTCAAGCGGTAAGCCTGCTCTCGGTGTTGGTGCCGGAAATACACCTGCAATCATCGATGATAGTGCAGACATCCTTCTTGCAGTTAACTCAATCATTCACTCAAAGACATTTGATAACGGTATGATTTGTGCATCTGAACAGTCGGTTATTGTTCTTGAAAATATCTACGACATTGTAAAAGAAGAGTTCGCAACACGCGGATGCTACTTCTTAAGCCCTGTTGAAACAGAAAAGGTAAGAAAGACAATTATCATAAACGGCGCACTCAATGCGAAAATTGTTGGTCAGCCGGCAGCTAAAATTGCAGAACTCGCAGGTGTTAAAGTCCCTGAAGGAACAAAAATTCTTATCGGTGAAGTAGAAAGTGTAGAACTTTCAGAAGAGTTTGCACACGAAAAGCTTTCTCCTGTTCTTGCAATGTATAAGGCAAAGGACTTCACAGAAGCGCTTGATAAAGCTGAAAGACTTGTTGAAGACGGCGGTTTCGGTCATACATCTTCTGTATATCTCAACGAGGTAACCGAAAAAGAAAAATTAGATGCTTTTGCTGCAAGAATGAAGACATGCCGTATCCTTGTTAACACACCTTCTTCACACGGTGGTATCGGTGATCTTTACAACTTCAAACTTGCACCAAGCCTTACACTTGGTTGTGGTTCTTGGGGTGGCAACTCCGTATCTGAAAATGTTGGTGTAAAACACCTTATCAATATCAAAACTGTAGCTGAAAGAAGGGAAAATATGCTTTGGTTCCGTGCACCTGAAAAGGTATATATTAAGAAAGGCTGTCTGCCTGTTGCTCTCGATGAGCTTAAAAATGTAATGGGTAAGAAGAGAGCGTTTATCGTAACAGATACGTTCCTCTATGAAAACGGTTATACTAAACCGATAACTGATAAACTTGATGAAATGGGTATAGCTCATACAACATTCTTTGATGTACAGCCTGATCCTACACTGAACAATGCAAAGAACGGTGCATCACAGATGGCAGCATTTAAGCCGGATACAATCATCGCACTCGGTGGTGGTTCTGCTATGGACGCAGCAAAGATTATGTGGGTGCTCTATGAACATCCTGAAGCAGACTTCATGGATATGGCTATGAGATTTATCGATATCAGAAAGAGAGTTTACACCTTCCCGAAAATGGGCGAAAAAGCATATTTCATCGCAATTCCCACATCTGCAGGTACAGGTTCTGAGGTTACACCTTTCGCAGTTATCACAGATGAATCTACAGGTGTTAAATATCCTCTGGCTGACTATGAACTTATGCCTAATATGGCAATCATTGACACAGACTTCCACATGTCAGCTCCTAAGGGACTCACAGCTGCTTCCGGTATCGACGCAGTAACGCATGCTATCGAAGCTTATGCTGCAATGCTTGCAACAGACTACACAGACGGTCTTGCTCTTAAATCTCTTAAGACAGTATTTGAATACTTACCGAGAGCTTACGAAAACGGACAGACAGATGTAGAAGCAAGAGAAAAGATGGCTAACGCTGCTACAATGGCAGGTATGGCATTTGCAAACGCATTCCTCGGTGTATGTCACTCTATGGCTCACAAGCTTGGTGCATTCCACCACTTGCCTCACGGTGTTGCAAACGCTCTTATGATTGAAGAAGTTTTAAGATTTAACGCGGCTGAAGCACCTGCAAAGATGGGTACATTCTCACAGTATGACCATCCGCACACACTTGCTCGTTACGCTGAAGTTGCAGATTACCTTGGTATTAAGGGTAATTCTGATGAAGAAAAACTTGAAGGCCTTATCAAAGCAATTAACGACCTTAAAGCAAATGTTGGTATAAAAGAAACAATTAAAGATTACGGCATTGATGAAAAAGTATTCCTCGACAATCTTGACGAAATGGTTGAACAGGCATTTGATGACCAGTGC
>JAXJXP010000002.1:0-13606 GCA_036307445.1 Clostridia bacterium | reverse complement strand
CATCCTGGAGCTGTAGTCGGTTCCAAGGGTTGGGCTGTTCGCCCATTAAAGCGGTACGCGAGCTGGGTTCAGAACGTCGCGAGACAGTTCGGTCCCTATCTATCACGGGCGTAGGAAATTTGAGGAGAGCTGTCCTTAGTACGAGAGGACCGGGATGGACGTACCGCTGGTGCACCTGTTGTTCTGCCAAGGGCATAGCAGGGTAGCTAAGTACGGACGGGATAAACGCTGAAGGCATCTAAGCGTGAAGCCCCCTTCAAGATAAGATTTCCCATACCACAAGGTAGTAAGGTCCCATGAAGACTACATGGTTGATAGGCCGGAGGTGTAAGTGCAGTAATGTATTTAGCTGACCGGTACTAATAGACCGAGGGCTTAACCAAGAAGGTTAAGGTATACGCATAGGTAAGGAGAAGACGCTTAAGAAAATCAGAGTTAGCATTATTTAGTTTTGAAGGTGTAATACTTTCAATATTCGGTGACGATAGCAAGGAGGTCCCACCCGTTCCCATCCCGAACACGGAAGTTAAGCTCCTTAACGTCGATGATACTTGGCGGGAGACTGCCCGGGAAAGTAGATAGTTGCCGGAACTACAGTTTAAGTAGTTTATCCCAATTGCAATTCAATTGGGATAAACTCACCTTAAACAAAATTAATGGCCCGTTGGTCAAGTGGTTAAGACACGGCCCTTTCACGGCTGTAACACGAGTTCGACTCTCGTACGGGTCACCAAAAAGAGCCTTCTTTTTACTAAGAAGGCTCAACTTATAAGGGCCTTTAGCTCAGTTGGTTAGAGCATCCGGCTCATAACCGGACGGTCCTGGGTTCGAGTCCCCGAAGGCCCACCAGAAAAAAGACATTTTCCTTTGTTGGAAAATGTCTTTTTTTCAACGATATAAATTTCTGACGGAATTTGAGATATACCTTCGGTGCGATATCCCGATGGATGCGATATGTTGCCTTGTGGCAACGAGAAAAGGAAATTATATCATATCGCAATGATATAAAGTGTAGTTATATTGAATTTGTGAAGCAAATATATCGCGGCGAGCGTGAGCGAGTATATCGCAAATAAAACTAAAATATCTCAATGGTTCTGCTTTTTTCAATGAAGCGTTCCTTTCAGGAACATGAAGTCGCTATCGATAATGAAATTGACTTGCGGCAATGAAGTGTATCTGCGGTACATTAAGGAACGCTTTGCTTCATAGTGGCAAAGCTACTGCTTCATATTTGCTCAAAGACAAATGCTTCATTTAATTAAAACAATGGCATCTAACTCGTTTTGCTCTTCCTAAAATACAACAGTTTTTTCATTTTCTCCTTTCATAAAAATTATATAATATTGCTTCGTCATCGCTAAAATCCTTATACATTTTTGTCTCGCCTAATAAAAAACCGGCTTTCTCGGCAGTTCTGCAGGACGGCTTATTTTCTGCTCTTATATTAACTATAATTTTAGATTCATTGTAACGTTCAATGAAATACTTTACATAAGCAACAACGGCTTCTGCTGCATATCCGTTTCCTCTGTACTCTGCACCAATAAAATATACAAGTCCTGTTTGTTCAAGGTCTTCGTAATAAGTACATCCTAAAGAACCAATGGGAATTCCCCTTTTCTTTTCTTCTATTGTATATGCCATCCATTCTTTAATATTATCCTTACGCTCTGCCTCTATAGCTTCTTTTATCCATCTGTTCATCCACTCATGGTATTCCCTGCTACGTCCATAAAAAATATCCTTATCAAGGCTTCCGTCCGAAGCCATTTTTATATATGCGTTTTCATCAGCAAGGTTTATACTGCGAATAACTAACCTTTCTGTTTCTAAATACATATTTTTTACCGCATACAACTATTTTTTGCTCAAAGATTATTTTTTGTCTATTTTTTATATTCTTTTTATCTTCATACTTTTCTTTTATTAAAAATAGAATACTAAATGAGTGAAAATATATAACATTTTATGCTTTGCTTATGCAAAGCTTTTTATATGCATCATTCGTGTCTTCCAAAAGACAGAAAGCTTTCCGCTTTTTCGATTAAACTTGTATCATAGCTTAACTGCTGTTTTGTTGCATCATAGTCAAGCCACTTGTATTCAGCAACCTCGCTTTGCTGCAGTACTATGTTGGTATCTGTTATCTCCGCAAGGAAATAAACTACATCTTTTTCGATATCTGATGCCGGATTATATCTGCTAACAACCCTGAATCCATCTGCAAAAGATGTTACCCTGAGCCCTGTTTCTTCATAAATTTCACGGATTGCCGTCTGAGTCTCCGTTTCGTTTCCTTCAACGTGTCCTTTCGGGAACCCCCAATGCCCCAAAGCATTTCCCTTTCTGTTGAGTACCAGTAAGTATTCTCGTTTACCATTGTTATTGCGCCAAAGGATTGCGCCGCAAGACTTTTCGTACTTCATTAATTTATCCTTTCACTATTACGTTTGTTATTTTACAGCAATTGCCTGAACAAAGCTAAGGTCCGTAAGCTTATAATTTCTGCCAAGACAGGTATCTTCAAATGTAACGTTTTCCATATCAGGAGAGCCTGGGTCATTGAAATACACTTCTCCATTATAATATCCGGTAGCTACAAGAGTATGTGGATATCCCTCAAAACGAACCATTATTCCATGTGGATTTCTGTCAAGTGCCTCAATAAGTGCATTGGTAACATCTTCGTCTGTTTCCGTCTTAAAATATGTTGCCCCTCGTCGTTGCGTTTCAAAACTGTCAAAATATTCCGAATCCTCTGAAAGTGCAGGTACGAACTCGAAACCGTACCTTTCTGCAAGTCCAAAATGACTTGCCATATAATTTCCTGAGCTGCCCTCACTCTTTTCTATGTTATAAGCTGCTATGTCCAAAGGTGTTACCCTTTTTCCTAGTGTGTCAGTAATCAACATTGCGTATGAGCAAACCCAGCAATAGCCTCTTCCGTTTGATTCAAATGCCCAATCTTCCTGACTTTGATAGTAGAAGGTAAAAGGTTTTTCGCCAAGTGATGGTTTAGGAGGGTTAGAGATTACAGGATTATTATTTTCTGTATTTGTTTCTGTATCAGGTGTCGGAGTGGGTGTTGGTGTCGGTTTTGCTGTTGGCTTAGTGGTTGGAATCGGGGTTGAGACCGGTTCATCAGGAATATGTTCCTGAACAATAACGGTACGGCTGTTGTGATCCCAATCCACCATTGCACCAAATGGCTCTACCACATATCTTATCGGAACACAGGTAACACCATTTACAATCTGCGGTGCTGTATCTATGTAGCTGAGAAAATTATTCACATTAAGAGTGTGGTATCCGATACCTAATTTAACGAAATCCTCGTCTCTTTTAATTACGACTTCATGATATTTTTGATGCCATTCAACAGTTAGCCCCAAGGCTTCGCACACAGCACGAACAGGTACTAATGTTCTGTTGTTCATAACCACAGGAGGCTGTTCAGGAGTAATAATATTCCCGTTTACTTTTATTGCAATATCCGATTCAGCTTGTACATTTATCCCTAATGCTGTAATTACTGCAGCGGTTAAAATTAAAAGTTTTTTCATACATTTTGCTCCCTTTTGTATTCCCCATGTATACCATAATATCATATATGACAGTTTATTTCCATAACAAATTTGTAACAGTTTTGTCAAAATTTATATACAAAAAGAATTGATATACCATATTTTACTTGCTATTTTAGGCAGGATAAAGTATAATATAAAGTGAAATATTGTATGACGAATAATGAAAGGAATGGAATATAGCAAATGAAAGTACTGTTATCACTTATGAAACTTGATATAGGCGGAGCAGAAACACACGTTATTGAGCTTGCAAAGGAGCTTCACCGTCGTGGGTGGGAGGTAATAGTCACCTCTAACGGCGGAGCGTTTGTAAAGGAAATAGAAGATTTTGGAATAAAGCACTATTCTGTTCCTCTGCAGAACAAAAACCCGAAGAATGTTATGAAGGCATTTAGACTTTTAAAACAAATAATTGAAGATGAAAAGGTTGATATCGTTCATTCGCATGCGCGCATACCGTCATTTATTCTCGGTAAGCTGCATAAAAAGATGGGCTTTCCTTTTGTTACGACAGCGCATTGGGTATTTACTACCAAATATGGTCTTAAGTATATTACAGACTGGGGACAGAAAACGGTTGCAGTCAGTGAAGATATAAAAGAGTATCTGATGGTTAATTATAAGATACCTGAGAGTGATATTACTGTTACCATAAACGGTATTGACACTGACAAATTTTCTCCCGAAACAGACAGAAAGCCTGCAATGGAGGAGTTTGGACTTAATGATAGCGATAACACCATTGTGTATGTAAGCAGAATGGACGAATCACGCTCGCTTGTAGCCCATCATCTTATAGAGGCGGTAAAAAGACTTGACCCGATTGTTGAAAATCTTAAAGCAGTCATAGTCGGCGACGGTGATGACTTTGCTAATGTTAAGGCAGAGGCAGAGACAGTAAATAGCGAGCTTGGAAGAGAAGCTATAATGCTTGCTGGTGCAAGAGTTGATATAGCAGGCCTTATTGCACCGTGCAAGCTGTTTGTAGGTGTTTCAAGAGCTGCCTTAGAGGCTATGGCGGAGGCTAAGCCTGTTATAGTTGCAGGTAATGAGGGTTATATCGGAACATTCAGCGAAGATAAGCTGCAGGTGGCGCTCGACACAAACTTCTGTTGTCGTGGTTGTGGAGATTCAACTGCTGATAAGCTTGCTCAGGATATAGGTGAGTTCTTCGGTATGTGGCAGGAGGACAGGGACAAGATTGGACAGTTTGGCAGAAATCTTATTTTGAAAAATTATTCGGTTAAGAGAATGACCGACGATAATGAAAGTGTTTATAAGAAAGTCTTAGGAATATAAGAGACATTGTCCGTACTTTTACAAAAAGGAGGAAATCATAATGAGTGATGTTGTAATCTCAGGTTATTACGGCTTCCGTAATAACGGCGACGATGCGCTTCTTATGTCCATAATAAATGATTTAAAGGCGAAAAAGCCTGATATAGATATAGTTGTTCTGTCGAAGAATCCGGCAGAAACGAAAAAAATATATAACGTCCGTGCAGTCAGCAGACAGAATGTTTTAAAACTTCTAAAAGAGCTTAGGAACACAAAGATGCTTATTTCAGGCGGCGGAACTCTGATACAGGACGGAACAAGCACAAAGTCGCTTCTGTACTATCTGTCAATAATAAAAGCGGCATCTATGCTTGGGAAAAAGGTAATGCTCTATGCAAACGGTATCGGTCCTTTAAAATCAGAAGCAAACAGAAAACGTACAAAAAATGTGCTTGATAAGGTTGATGTAATTACGTTAAGAGATGAGACATCATTTGTTGAGCTTAAGGAAATAGGGGTCAAAGCACCTAAGATTGAAATTACAGCAGACCCTGCATTTAGACTTGAGTTTGACTATGATGCAAAAGATACCGAAAAGCCGGAGAAAACAATGCTTGTATCCGTAAGACCGTGGAAAGAGCTTGCGTCTGATTTTTGTGATGTTATTGCAAAGGTATGTGATTATGCCAATTCGGAATATGGGCTGAAGGTTGCATTTTTGCCTATGCAGCAGAAATATGACCGTGAAATAACAGAAAAAATACGCTCCTTGATGAAGTCGGAGTCTGTGGTTATTGGTGCGGATTATGATATAAAAAGGCTTCTTTCGCTGTTTTCTGATATGAGTCTTTGTGTCGGGATGAGACTTCATACCCTGATTTATTCTGCAGTGAGCTGTGTACCTCTTGTGGGCTTGGTTTATGACCCTAAGGTCAGCGGATTTCTTGACTATATAGGAAATGATAATTATATAGATGCCAGAGAGGTTAGTTTTAATCAACTTAAAGAGGCAATAGACCTCGGTATGAGCAATTGTGAAGAACAGAAATCAGTACTTTTAAATAAAAGGGAAGAATTAAGAAAAAAAGCAGAACGAAATGCTGAACTTGCAATAGACCTTCTTTTGGGAGGTGAAAGCAAGTGAGCGGCGGAAATAAGATGCTCAAAACGGCAAGCTTTATGGCAATAGCTACATTTCTTGCAAAGGCTTGCGGACTTGTAAGAGAATCTTTAATAACGGCATTCTTTGGTGTGGGGAATACTGTTGATGCCTATTTTGCGGCATCGCAGCTTCCTACTACACTTTTTGATATGGTAATCGGTGGTGTTATTTCTGCTTCGTTTATCCCTGTTTTTAATGGCATTTATGAGAAGGAAAACAAGGATAATGCAATGAATTTTGCAAATAAGTTTATCGGTATGATAATTCTTGCAACAGTTCTTTTGTCGGTTGTTGGAATTATCTTTTCAGAGCAGCTTATTACAGGAATTATTGCACCGGAATTTACAAATGAAACGGCGGCACTTGCGGCAAAGCTTTCATCTATAATGTTCCCGATGGTAATTTTTACCGGTCTTGCATTCTCATTCGTAGGAATTTTGCAGTCGTTTGGCGAGTTCAATATTCCGGCTATAATGAGTCTTGTTTCCAATGTCGCAGTAATTCTGTATTTTCCCTTATTTGGCAAAAGGTTTGGAATATACGGCTTAGCGGTTGCGATTTTATTTTCGTGGAGCTTGCAGGTTATGATACAGATTCCGTCTTTAAAAAAGACGGGGTATAAATTTAGACCCTGTATTGACCTTAGAGATAAATATATTCTTCAGGCGCTTTCTCTTGCACTCCCAATGCTGATAAGCACGTGGGTGCAGCCGTTGTATTCGCTCGTCAATACAAGAATTGCGTCAGGAGCAGACGGTGTAGTATCGGTGCTTAACTGCTCTAACAGATTATATCTTGTTATGACAGGAGTTTTCTCTTTTGTAGTTACAAATCTTATATTTCCGAAGCTGTCCCGTACAAATGCTGCAGATAGAACCGACGAGTCAAAGAGTATTGTTGTAGGTTCGCTAAAAGCCATAACACTCGTAATTGTACCTGTTATGGTGGCTTTCATTCTGCTATCAAAGGATGTTATCGGCATTATATACGAGCACGGAAAGTTTACGCACGACAAGACCTTAATAACAGCAATTGCACTGTCCTGCTATTCGGTGGGAATGATAGGACTTGCCTATAATGAGATTATGACTAAGACTTTCTTTTCTATGAAGAATTCCAAAACACCTATGATAAGCGCGTTGATTTCTATGGCTGCAAATATTATTATGGCATATGTTTTTTATGCGAAAATCGGTGTCGGTGGACTTGCGCTTGCAACAGCAGGCGGTTCAACAGTAAATGCTGCACTTAATTTTATAGCATACAGAAGAAAACAGGGCAGATTGTTTGAAAAAGCTGACCTCTCCGATATTGTAAAGACATTTGTGTGCGGTGTTGCAATGGCAATAGTGGTAATTGTGGTTTCAGTAATTACCGACAAAATATTTGCGGAAAATGTAATTGGATACATACTCCACGGGGCATTGTGTGGCGGTGTAGGACTTGTAGTTTATCTTGTGTTGGCGTATGTTATTGGTATAGAAAGCTTCAAAAATGCGGTTGGAGGTGTGTTAGGTGGCAGAAAGTAAAATAATCGCATTTGTTATCTCTTTGTGGAAAACACTTGTTTGCTGGTATGAAGAGAGCTTTATTTCCACGGCAATAAATGCTGTCTGCTCCTTTTTTATAAAGAATGCTGATGGCTCGATTGCGGTTAAGGCTTTCAGGCATGGAGCATTTGGCGGCGAATGGTGGAAAAACAGCACAGCATACCGCCTGATGACATTGTTGCTGTCGGGGAGAAAGACTGCGCTCAATCTGAAAAGCTCTATTCTTGATGGTCTTTTAAGTGTATTTAATATCCCACTTCGCAGTATTGGAATAATACTGCTTGCATACTCGCTTGTAATGCTTGCGATTTCGTATTTATGCTCCAACATTAGTGTGATTAACATTGTTGTTGGTGTAGGATTGATTGCCGTAGCGATGATTTGTCTTATCTTTTCAAAAAGCTTGTATTCGCTTTATCTTGGCAGCGGTTTTTTAGGATTTATAGGCAGGCTTTTTTATGCGGGAGAGTATAAGGAAAGTGTGGAGAAAAAGATAGATATAATTCCTGCTTTGATTTTTGCGGCACTTATCGGTGCAGTTGCCGGTGCGGTAAGTCCAATTTTGGTAACAATAGCGGTTATAGGAATACTTTTTGCGGCAGTGGTTGTTGCAAGATTTGAGATTGGTGTTTTTTCAATACTCTTTCTGGCGGCATTTTTGCCCACTGCGGCAGTTGCAGGCTTGGGAGTGTTGACTATACTCGGATTTGGTGCGGCACTTTTTGCGGGCAGGATTAAAAACCTGAAGCCGACTGCTATTGCACCGCTTCTTGCAATATATGTTATGCTTGGAATTTTTTCTACTGCAACAAGCTTTAATATCTCGTCAAGTGCATTTGTATTTGTGGTGTATCTTGTATTTATTGCGACCTATGCGGTAATAGCAAATACACTTAACACAACAGCAAAATGGCGTGCGGCGGTTGTAACCTTTGCGCTCGGAGCATTATTGATTGCCCTTTTGGGTATAGTGCAGAACTTTACTATGGATGCAACTACTCAAAGCTGGGTAGATGCCGAGATGTTTGAGGATATAAAGATAAGAGTTTATGCGACCTTTGATAACCCTAACGTTCTTGGACAGTATTTTATAATTACTATTCCGATTATATTTTCGCTTTTTGTATACTCAAAAAAGCTAACTGAAAAAACCGCATGGCTCGGAGTATTTGCAGCAAGCTTTCTCTGTCTTTTGTACACTTGGTCAAGAGGTGCGTGGGTTGGAGTAGTACTGGGAATTGGAGTGTTTTTGCTTATAAGGGACAGAAGATGGGTTGTGCTTGGTATATTGGCATTATTGGCGGCACCTTTTGTGTTGCCACAGAGCATAATGAACAGACTTCTTAGCATAGGCAATACAGGCGATTCATCAACGGCGTACCGTGTGTCTGTATGGATTGCATCGGCAAGAATGGCGCTTGACTACTGGATGTTGGGCGTTGGTTATGGCTCGGAAGCCTTTGCGGCGGTTTATTCTACTTATGCGCTAAATGGTGCAGGATATGCACTTCATTCGCATAACTTCTACATTCAGTTTATTGCTGATGTGGGAATAGGCGGACTGATTGCGTATATTCTGATTGTTCTTACAGCATACCGTGAAATTGCATCGATTAAAAATAACCAGATGATAAAAACTATTTCGCTTGCTCTTGCAGGAACACTTGCAGGATATCTGTTTCAGGGGGTTGCGGAGAGCCTTTGGTATAATATGCGAATGTCGTTGATGTTTTGGATTGTTATGGCATTTATTGTAAGCGGAGCAAGACTCGATAAGGAGGAAGGTAGATTATGATAAAGGTTATGCAGGTTTTGACCGATACAAATATCGGCGGGGCAGGGATATGGCTTTTGAATTTCCTTGAATATTATGACCGTGAAAAGCTTGATGTAATAGTGGTTATCCCCACTGATAGTATGCTAAAGGCAAGGATTGAGGCTCTTGATGTAAAAATCATTGAGGCTGAAAATATTGCGGACAAGTCCTTTTCCAAGGAAGGTATTATAACCCTAAAGGATATAATCGAAGAGGAAAACCCTGACGTTGTGCACACGCATGCAAGTCTTTCTGCAAGAATTGCCGCAAAAATGTTGAAGGTTCCGGTTATAAACACACGTCATTGTATAGAACCAAAGAAAAACGGGCTTGTCAGAATGGCGTACAGAATCATTAACCGCACCCTTAGCGACAGAGCGGTTGCGGTATCGGAGGCTGTGTATAGAAATCTTGTTGAAGACGGAATGGCGGCTGATAAGGTAACTGTTATCTATAACGGTGTACCGGGACTTAAAATTCTTGCTGATAGCGAAAAGGCAAGAGTGAGAGCGGAACTTGGACTGGAGGGAAGTCTTGCGGTAGGCATTGTGGCAAGGCTTGAGCCTGTAAAAAATCATATGCTATTTTTAGAAGCGGCTGCTGCTGTGTATGAACTCAATGACAAATTCCGTTTTGTAATTGTCGGCGATGGCAGTATGGAGCAAATGCTCAAAGCTGAGGTTGAAAGACGGGGCCTTTCAGATGTTGTTATCTTCACGGGCTACCTTGAGGACACCACAGAGGTAATGAATGCAATTGATATAAATGTACTTACATCAGACCGAGAGGCACTTAGCCTTTCGCTTATTGAGGGTATGAGTGTCGGTAAGCCATGCATAACCACAGATGCTGGCGGTACCCGAGAGGTTGTTGAAAACGGCAAAAGCGGCATTGTGGTACCTGTTGGCGATGCGGTAAATCTTACTGCAGCAATATTAAGACTTGCCTCAGACCCTGAGCTTATGTCAGAATACGCAAAAGAAGGAATGAGAATAGCGAAGGAAAAATTCCTTCCGTCCGAGATGTGCTATAAGCTTACTGTTTTGTACGAAGAGACGGCATCTTCAAGAAAGGGTGAATAAAAGTATGAAGAAATTTAATATAATAGATGTGATAATAGTTGCTGTAATTATTTTGGCAGTTGCTGCAGCAGTTGTTTTAAAGTCGGGCGGCGGCTCTGATATGGAGAAGAATACTAAGACTGTAACGTTAGAGCTTGTGGAAAAGCGTGTCGGTTTTTCCAAGAATGTTATAGTCGGTGATAAAGTAACTGAGAAGGTTAAAAAAGTTCAGATAGGAAAGATAACCGGTGTTGAAGCACGTCCTGCTGAAAAGAATAGTTATGACCGTATAACGGGAGAAGCAGCGATTATAAACATACCAGAGAGAGAAGATGTTTATGTTACAATGGAAATAGACGGCTCGGCTGAGGTTTATGTGGGCAAACAGCTAAGTGTAATTACAAAGCATTTTTCGGGCAGCGGTTTTGTTGTGGCTGTTTCCAATGCAAACTGACAGGAGGTGTATGGCTTTATGAAGTTAATTGATAAAAAGGGAAGAATTGGCGGAAAATTCTCAATAGTAGACTTGTTTGTTATACTGCTTGTAATTGCCTGCATCAGTGCCGTAGGTTTAAAGCTTAAAAAGGCTGAGTCGGTAAGCGGTGGCGACAGAGTAATTGTTTACAAGGTTTTTATTGAAAATGTCCGTGATGTTTCGGTAGATGCGATAAACAGTAATTTAGAGAATATTACAGACGCAGAAAGCAAAAAAGTTATTGGTACCATTACGGATATTGAGGTGATGCCTGCACGAGTGCTTTCGCAGAAGAATGACGGTAGCTTTGTTATGACACAATATGAAAATCGAAATGATTTAATCCTTACCGTAAAAGCTCAGGGAACAGAAACCGATGATGCATATTATACATCCTCGGGCAGACAGATTATGGCAGGGGAGATAATTAACATAAACAATGGTTATTCCCAGAGTTACGGTGAAGTAATTTCGGTAGATGTGGAATAAAGAAGGGAGTTCTGCTCAGTGTTGCTTAAAGACGGCACATACGGCAGAGAATACGCGGTGGCAGATATTTGTCTTGCACCGCGGATAGTACACCGCCTTGAAGTCCTTGGTCTTGTAAAGGGGGCAAGGGTTATTATTCTTGGCAAAAAGAGAAAAGGACCTGTTATAATAAAGGTCAGAGGAACGAGATTTGCCATCGGCAGAAAAATGGCCGACGGTATTCATATCGAGGTGGTGTATGAATAAGAAAATATGTATTGCCTTTGCTGGTAATGCGAATTGCGGAAAAACTACTCTGTTTAACGCATATACAGGTGCAAAGTTAAAGGTTGCTAATTGGCCGGGTGTAACGGTTGAGAAAAAAGAGGGCAGGGTAAGCTTTGATGGGAATATATGTACCTTGGTGGATTTGCCGGGCGTGTATTCACTTGATGCATACACAATAGAGGAACGTGTTACAAGAGAATATCTTTTGGGTGATGAAGCCGATGTAATAGTGAATGTGGCAGACGGCTCTAATCTTGCACGAAATCTCTACCTTACTCTTCAGTTAAGAGAGCTGGGAAAGCCTATGGTGCTTGCACTTAATATGATGGATATTGTATACGAAAGAGGAACAGAGCTTGATATAAATAAGCTGTCCGACATTGTTGGTGTTCCTGTTATAGCTGTTTCTGCCAGGACGGGAGAAGGGCTTAAAAGCTTACTAAGGACAGCAGTTAGCTTATGTGGTACAAAAGTAAAAAAAATATTTAGGGAAAATAAATATACATTTATTGATAAAATATTGCCTGAAATAACTATTAAGAAAGGCATTGAAAACACTGCAACAGACAAAGCAGACAGAATACTGATGCACAGATATTTGGGTGTGCCGATATTCTTATTTGTTATGGCTGCAGTGTTTTTTCTTACCTTTACTGTTGGAGGTATGATTAAGAGTTATTTTGAAGGGTGGCTTGAGAGTTTTTCGGTAGGAGTCAGGGAACTATTGAGGTGTTTGGGTGCGAGCGGGTGGACTGTTTCTCTTATAACAGACGGAATAATTTCGGGTGTTGGCGGAGTTTTGACATTTCTCCCTAATATATTTATACTCTTTTTATTACTTGCGGTACTTGAGGATAGCGGATATATGTCACGCGTTGCGTATGTGATGGACTCATTTATGAGTAGGCTTGGACTTTCGGGCAGAGCATATATACCTATGATGCTTGGATTTGGATGCTCTGTTCCGGCAATAATGGCAACAAGAACTCTTGATAATATATCAGACAGACGGCGCGTTATGGCTGTTATTCCTTTTATGTCCTGCAGTGCGAGAATGCCTATTTATATTTTGCTTTCTGATATTTTCTTTGGCAGATTTGCGGCGGTAGCGGCATTTTCTATGTACATAATCGGCGTATTTGTGGCGGTAGGCGTTTTGGTGATTATGCCACAGAAAAGGGATGATAACGACCTGCTGATAGAACTACCGGAATATAAGATGCCAAGCTTAAAAACAGTTCTTATTTATGTGTGGGAAAAGGTTTGTGACTATCTTGCAAAGGCTGGAACAACTATATTTATTGCCTCTGTAATACTGTGGTTTGTACTAAATTTTAATATGTACGGAATGACAGCAAGAATAGACACAAGCTTTGCGGCAATGTTGGGAAAAACTATTGCACCACTATTGAACCCGGCTGGGTTGGGATTATGGCAGATAGCGGTTGCACTTTTGTCAGGTATTGCAGCAAAGGAAGTTGTTGTATCAAGTCTTGGCGTCCTTTTTGGCGTAACCAATGTTACATCCGCTGATGGAATGGCGGCAATAAGTACCGCTTTAGCAAACGAGGGCTTTGGAGCAGTTAATGCTTACTCTATGATGCTTTTTTGCCTTCTATACGTTCCGTGTATCGCCACTATTGCAATAATAAAAAAGGAAACACAGTCAAGCTTATTTACGCTTAAAGTTATTTTACTGCAGTTTGCTGTGGCATGGATTGTTTCTGTGCTATATTATCAAATAGCATCATTGGTTTAAAAAAGAGAGTCTGTTTATTTGATATGCACCCCAAAAGTTAGACACTTTTGGAGGTGCATATTTTTATGAGCAAAAAAGGACAAAAACAAAGAAAGTACTCGCCAGAATTCAAAGCATCTGTTATAATGGATATGCGGGAACATCGATTATCGTATTGTG
>JAXJXP010000001.1:0-61789 GCA_036307445.1 Clostridia bacterium | reverse complement strand
TTCTTCTTCCTTGAAATCTCGTTTTGAAGCTCTAACATACGTTCAAAGTTTTTGTGCTTTTGTTCCTCCGAAAGAACACTCTCCATCTTAGCCGCAGGCGTTCCAACTCTTTTGGAGTAGATGAAGGAGAATATCATATCAAACTCCGCCTCCCTCAAAAGGGTAAGCGTTTCTTCAAAATCCTCCTGACTTTCGGTGGGAAAGCCGACTATAATATCGGTTGTTATGGCAAGGTCCGGAATACGAGCCTTTGCCTTATTAAGCTTTTCTAAATATTCAGCTCTTGTGTAGCGGCGGTTCATATCAGATAAAACCTTGTCACTGCCTGCCTGAAACGGCAAATGCAGCTGTGGGCAGACCTTACCACATTCCGCCATTGCATCAATCAGCCTGTCGCCAAAATCTTTGGGGTGCGAGGTCATAAACCTTATTCTCTCGATGCCTTCTACCCCATTTACCATTCTTATCAGGTCGGCAAAGTCTATGTCCTGTTCTAAATCCTTGCCGTAAGAGTTGACATTCTGTCCCAGCAGTGTAATCTCGCTAACTCCGTCCGCCGCCAATTCCTTTATCTCGGCAAGAATACATTCGGGCTTTCTGCTCCGCTCTCTGCCTCTGACATAAGGCACTACACAGTATGTACAGAAGTTGTTACAGCCATACATAACCGACACCCACGCCTTATGGTCGGTATCACGAAGCACAGGAATATCCTCTGCAATTGCACCGTCTGTGTTTTCTATATCAATAACCGACTTTTTGCTCTGGTATGCATTATACAAAAGCTCGGGCATACGGTAAAGTGCATGAGGTCCGAACACCAAATCAACCTGTCTGTGCGTCTTTTTTATCTTCTCGGCAATATGCTCCTGCTGTACCATACAACCGCAAAGAGCAATTGTCATACCGGGGTTTTCCTTTTCCTTGATATGCTTTAATATGCCTATTCTGCCGAATATTTTATCCTCGGCATTTTCCCTTACTGCACAGGTATTAAACACCACCAAATCAGCCTCATTGAGCTCGGCGCAAAACTCATACCCTGCTTCTTTTAGCATTCCGCGTATCCGCTCAGAATCATTTTCGTTCTGCTGACAGCCGTGCGTTTCAACCAAAGCACGTCTTTTTCTGCCGTTTATCGCTTCAAACTCCGCATTATCACGGCGCAAAAGCTCATAAAAGCCTGAAACACGGCTCATTTCCTCTTTACTTATATAATTTGCCATTTTTTAAGATTCCTCTCTTAATAAAATGCAGGTGCACTGCATACAAATCCAAAGTATATTTTATCACAATTTTGCAGAAATTACAATATATCTGTCTTGTTTTTTTATGTTTATAATGGTAAAATAATCTTAAATTGGAAGATAAGGGGTGTTCGGGAAATGAATTTACTTGCAAAAGCATTAATCGGTGCAGGTGTACTGGCATTGGCAAAGGGGCTTGACAACCGCATTGAGATTACACAATATGAGCCTGAGTTTTATAGTCTGCCAAAGGAGTTTGACGGATTTCGCATTGTACACATATCCGACCTTCACTCAGATACCGCACCCGGACTGAGAAATGAGATTTTAAGCTTAGAGCCTGATATTATTGTCATAACGGGCGATATGATTCACGATAATGACAAATCCTTTCTCCCCACAGTCCGTCTTATAAAACAGCTCAGAAATATTGCACCCTTATATATGGTGTCGGGAAATCACGACCTCTGGAACACCCGTTTTGACGAGTTTATAAGGCTTTGCGAGGAGTCGGGAGCTATATTTATGGACAACAAATTTTTGCCCCTTAAGCATAAGGGCGGAGAAATCGGACTTTTCGGTATAGCAGACCCGTTCTCAAAGGCTACCGATACAATCGTTAAAAATCTTGACGAGTTCTTTTCTAAGCTTCCTGAATATGATGGTTTTAAGCTTCTTTTGTTCCATCGTGCAAACCAGTTTGACCGCATTAAAGGCAAGGACTTTGACTTAATTCTTGCAGGGCATATGCACGGCGGACAGTTCCGTATCCCCGGAATTGGCGGACTGATGCCGCCCAAATCAAGCCTTGCTGATTCAAAACAGATTATTTTCCCCACATATTGCTCAGGCGTTTTTGTGCATCAAAACACAACAATGATAGTAAACCGCGGGCTTGGTAACCCTATGATTATTCCAAGACTCTATAACCGCCCTGAAATCGGAATTACCGTTTTGAGATGTGCTGAGTCTTGTTGACAATATATGGCGATTGGTATATAATTAGGCTAAAAGAATTTTATATAACAGGGTGAAGAAAAATGGATATAACAATATTAGGCGCAGGAAAGTTCGGCAGAACCTTATGCGAACAGCTCTCCCTTGAGGACCACAATATAACAGTTATTGACGTAAGCGACGCTGTTGTTGATAAGATTGTCGAGGATTATGACGTAATGGGCATTATCGGCGACGGAATGAATATAGAAACTCTTACCGAGGCAGGTGCAGGACGTGCCGATATTTTTGTTGCCACAACTGCTGCCGATGAAAAGAATATGATGTCGGCTCTTTTTGCTAAAAAGCTGGGTGCAAAGCACGTTGTAGCAAGAGTGAGAAATCCTCTCTACCGTAAGCAGACAGGGTTTATGCGTGAGGAAATGGGAATAAGTCTTATGATCAACCCCGAGCTTGAGGCAGCAAGGGAAATCTCACGTATGCTTAAATTCCCCGCCGCTGCTAAGATTGAAACCTTTGCAAAGGGCAGAGTGGAAATGGCAGAGGTTCGTATCCCTGAGGATTCCGAGCTTGCAGACCGCTCACTTCGTGAAATTGGCAAGATAATCAAAAGCAGTGCTCTTATTTGTTCGGTGGAAAGAGGCGAGCAGATTGTTATTCCTAACGGCGATTTTATTCTCCGCGAAGGAGACAGGGTGAACTTAACTGCCACTCATACCGAGCTTGCAGCATTTTTGAAGGAATCAGGAATAATTACATCAAAAATCCGCTCAGTTATGATTATCGGTTGCGGCGCGACAGGCTTTTATTTAGCTAAGCTTTTGGGCGAATCGGGTATCAGGGTCAAAATAATAGACAATGATATGGCAAACTGTGAGAGGATAAACAACCTTATCCCCAAAGCAGACGTCATCTGCGCAGACGGCACTAATCACCAGGTTCTTGTAGAGGAAGGACTTCTTTCCTGTGATGCACTGGTGTCTTTAACCGGTGTTGATGAGGAGAATATTATCGTTTCACTTTTTGCAAAGGCAAAGGGCGTGGAAAAGATTATCACCAAGGTCAACAACTCTATGCTTCTGCCGATTATCGACAGCTTCGGTCTTGACAGTATCATAACACCCAAGGACGTAGCGGCTAACATAGTAAACACCTATGTCCGTGCAAAAGAAAATGCACAGGGAAGTAAGGTTTTAACTCTCTATAAGCTTGCAGGCGGACTTATAGAGGCACTTGAATTTAGTGTTGCCGAGGAGGCAAAATACACCGGCATCAAGCTAAAGGATTTATCTTTAAAGGAAAACGTCCTTATCGCCGCAATTGTAAAGGGCAACCGCCTGATAACTCCGAATGGCGAAAGTATGCTTGATGTTGGAGACAGAGTAATGGTAGTTGCTAAAAACTCGCATTTTGACGATTTATCTCAGTTATTTGAATAATTGGAGGCTTAGAGAATGAATTACGGCTTGGTTTCCCAGATTATCGGTAAAATTATGCTGATTACCGGAGCGTTGTTTCTTCTTCCGATTATAGTCAGCTTCATATATCAAGACGGCTGTGCTATGGCATTTCTTCTGCCTATGGCGATAATGCTTATAGCAGGGTTCCTGCTTACACGGGCAAAAAAACAGCAAAAAAGCTTATACATAGGCGAGGGTTTTCTGATTGTGACTCTAACCTGGATTCTTATTTCCCTGTTCAGTGCAGCAGCTTTCACCCTTTCAGGTGCAATAGATTCCTTTCTTGACGCACTGTTTGAATCGGTTTCAGGCTTCACAACCACAGGTGCAACTATACTTACAGAAATAGAAACACTCCCCCATTCGATACTATTCTGGCGAAGCTTTACACATTGGATAGGCGGTATGGGTGTACTTGTTTTTATACTTGCCATCAACTCAAACCGTGAAACAAAGGATATGTATATTATGCGTGCCGAATCCCCCGGACCCAAGGCAAGCAAAATTGTATCAAAAACCCGCAACACCGCACGTATTTTATATTTGATTTATGTACTTTTGACACTTTTGGAGGTTGTATTCCTTTTAGCAGGCGGTATGCCCCTTTTTGACTCAATCGTTACAGCCTTTGCAACTGCAGGCACGGGTGGTTTTGCTATAAAAAATGCGAGTATTGCTGCATATGACAATGCCTATTTTCATTATGTGATAAGTGTCTTTATGTTACTATTCGGCGTGAATTTCAGCGTTTATTTTCTTATTTTCACAGGAAAAATCAGGGACGCATGGAAGAACGAAGAGGTGCGGTATTATTTCGGAATTATAATAGTGTCAACCATTGCAATTGCTGCGATAATCTTAGGTTATGTAGGAAACATTGCAGATGCAATAAGAGAGTCTTTCTTTACCGTTTCGGCGACCATTACAACAACAGGCTTTGTTATAACAGACTATAACCTGTGGCCAACAGCTGCAAAGATTATTATTCTTATACTAATGTTTGTCGGCGGTTGCTCAGGCTCAACAGGCGGCGGTATGAAGGTCATTCGTATTCTAATCTTAGGAAAGCTTGCATCTCACGAGCTGAAGCTTGCAGGAAGTCCACGCACCGTCCGCTCTGTCAGTATAGACGGCAAGGCAGTCAATACCGAGATAGTACGTGGTGTTGGTGCATACTTTATTGTGTTTATGATAACCTTTGCCCTCTCGGTCATTCTCGTTTCCTTTGACAACCTCACTATTACCGAGGCTATATCAGGTGTTGCAACCTGTATAAATAACGTAGGACCGGGCTATGAGTCATTGGGCGCAGTGGGGAATTTTTCAGCGGTATCCGCTTTTTCCAAGGTTGTGTTTATAATTGATATGCTTTTGGGAAGACTGGAGCTTTTCCCCATACTCGCACTCTTTAGTCCGTCTTTATGGAAGGTGTGATTTATCCTGACTGACAGAATAAATAGTATTATCGCTTTTTTTCGCAAATGCGTGGGAGAAGACCTTGTAACAGTTTATGCCGCGCAGGCATCCTTTTATATAATTATTGCAACAGTTCCCTTTATGATGCTGTTGCTTGCGGCAATGCAGTTCTTTATTCCTGTTGATTTTGCAAGAGTTATGGAAATTATAAATACCCTTTTGCCCCAAAATTTAAGAGGACTCGCATACCGTGCCCTCTCCGAGCTTTTTGTAAAATCGGGAAGTGTCCTGTCCTTGTCAGCTATAACAGCTCTCTGGACAGCATCAAGAGGCGCAGCGGCAGTTTCGCGCGGTATTCGGCACGTCTACCGCACAAGTGATAACGGTGGCTTTGTTAAAAATGTGCTATGGTCGGCACTTTATACGATAATTTTTATAGCTATGCTTTTGCTTACTCTGGTAATGCTCGTTTTCGGACCGACAATAGTAGAGTTTCTATCGGAGCATTTCCTTGTTCTATCTGGTGTTTTTGCCCTGTTCGAAAAGCTTCGTGCAATTGTGTTTCTGGTGGTTTTCTGCCTGTTTTTCGCGCTTGTCTACAGCTCTTTATCAGGGAGAAAGGTGGCATTTTCAAAACAATTACCGGGTGCAGTTTTTTCAGCGCTCGGCTGGGTGATATTCTCGTTGGGATATTCAATATATATCGAAAATTTCTCCAACTACTCTTACATCTACGGCAGTCTTGCTGCGATTGTGCTTATGATGCTGTGGCTGTATTTTTGTATGATAATTTTTCTCTTCGGAGCTGAAATAAACGTGCTGATTGCAGCACAAACAAACGAAAGGAATTGATTAAAATGGATTACAGCATAGGATTTATCGGAGCAGGCAATATGGGCGGTGCTATAATGGGAGGCATTTCGTCAAAAGGTCTTTCTGGCACAATTTATGTCTATGATAAAAATACCGAATCTGCAAAAAATGCCGCCAAAAAATATGGTGCCTCTTCAGCCGATATTAAGGCCGCAGCATCAGCAGATATAATTATTCTTGCAGTTAAACCAAACGTGCTTTATTCTGTTATAGAAGAAATTAAAGACTCCGTTTCCGACAAGTCCGTTGTTGTTTCAATCGCCGCAGGGCAGAGTATAGACAAGATGGAAAAGGCTTTTGATAAGCCTGTTAAGCTGATGCGTGTTATGCCAAACACTCCTGCTTTAGTAGGGGAGGGAATGTCTGCCCTTTCGCCAAATGCACTTCTTGCTGACGATAAAGAGGCAATGGATGCCGTTGTCAGCATATTTGAAAGCTTTGGAAAAGCGGAAATCGTGCCCGAAAATCTTATGGATGCAGTAACAGGCGTATCAGGCTCATCACCTGCTTATGTGTTTATGTTTATAGAGGCTCTTGCCGATGCGGCAGTTGCGGCAGGTATGCCAAGGGATAAAAGCTACATCTTTGCTGCTCAGTCGGTTTTGGGTGCGGCTAAAATGGTTTTGGAAACAGGCACTCACCCTGCTGAGCTTAAGGATATGGTCTGCTCACCGGGCGGAACTACCATTGAAGCAGTAAAGATACTTGAGGAAAAGGGCTTAAGAGCCGCTGTAATGGACGCAGTTAAAGCTTGTGTAGAAAAGTCGAGGAGTATGTGATGACGGAAAATCAGGCTTTAGATTATATTCTCGCTCTGCCCAAGCTTACATATCCGCTTGGAAACAGACATTTTAAAAAGCTTCTTTCAGTTTTAGGGAATCCTCAAAACGCTTTGAAATTCATTCACATTGCAGGCACTAACGGCAAAGGCTCTGCCGCCGCAATGCTCGGCTCAATTCTGACCGAGGCAGGGTATAAAACAGGCGTTTTTACTTCCCCGTATATTATCAGTTTTAATGAGCGGATAAGAATCGGGAAGAAAAATATAGGCGGCGAGAAGCTTGCATATTTTACCTCTCTTGTGTCCGATACAATGAATGAACACAACATTAAGCTTTCTCAGTTTGCTTTTATATTGGCTGTGGCTTTGCTGTATTATAAAGAAGAAAACTGCGATGCAGTAGTTCTCGAGGTAGGCCTGGGAGGAAGGCTTGATGCAACCAACATTATAGACGAAAGCTTGGTTTCCGTTATAATGTCGATAAGTCTTGACCATACCGAGCTTTTAGGCAATACTATTGCCGAAATTGCAAAGGAAAAATGCGGGATTATAAAACCAAACGGGACGGTTGTGGCATACAAAAGCTCACCCGAGGCAATGGCAGTAATCGAAAAATGCTGCAAAGAGCAAAATGCCGCTCTGTTTGTTGCAGGAGAAGGTCGTCCTACCCCCAACGGCTTTTTTGCGAACAACACCGAATATTCTCTTTCCCTTAAGGGCGATTATCAGGCAGGAAATGCCGCAACGGTGCTTGAGGCAGTCAATGTTTTACGGTTAAAAGGGTTTGAAATCTCCGAGACGGCATTGCGGACAGGCTTTGAAAACTGCTCCCACAGGGCAAGGTTTGAAAAGGTAAGGGAAAATATCATAGTAGACGGTGCTCACAACGAGGGCGGAGCAAAAGCTCTTGCAAAAGCCTTGAAAAGTATTGACAAAAGAAAAACCGCAGTTATTGCTATGATGGAGGACAAGGCAGTAGACGACGTACTTTTCACTTTAAAAGACTCTTTTGAAAGGATTATTATAACCGAGCTTGATATGCCACGGTGTATGAGCGCAGAAAAGCTTTTGGGGAAAGCCAGAAAAATTGGCATTGATGCCGTTTCAGAGCCATGTCCCGAAAAAGCATTTAAACTTGCCGAAAAAGAGGAATTTGCCGTAGTATGCGGTTCGATATACCTGACAGGCAGAGCTTTGGAATATTGGGAGGATAAGTAATGGACAATAAAAAAGGGAATATTGCTGCACTGATTCCCATTTTGGTGTTTTTGGTTATTTATATTGGAACAGGTGTTTATTTTCAGTACATCAAAAACGAGGCACAGGGATTTTATATAATGCCTGTCGTAGTGGCTTTCCTGATTGCTCTCACTGTGGCGATTATCCAAAAACCGAAAATAAGCTTTGAGGAAAAGCTTAGGACTATGGCAAAAGGCGTCGGTGATGAAAATATCATTATTATGATATTGATTTTTCTCTTTGCCGGCTGCTTTGGCGGTTTGGCAAAGGCAGCAGGCGGCTCGGAAAGCACGGCATATTTTCTATTGAGCATAATTCCGCCTCGTTTTATTGTTTTTGGTCTGTTTTTAATCGGCTGTATAATATCAATGGCAATGGGAACGTCGGTCGGTACAATAAGCCTTCTTACGCCTATTGCCGTCGCAACCGCACAAGAGGGCGGTCTGAACGTCGCAATGAGCGTTGCAGGAGTAATCGGCGGTGCAATGTTCGGAGATAATCTCTCCTTTATATCCGACACAACCATCGCCGCAACCAAAACGCAGGGCTGCGAAATGAAGGACAAGTTTAAGGAAAATTTCCTTATAGCACTTCCAGCAGCGGTTATAACCTGCATACTCCTAATGGTGTTCTCTCAAGGTGTGGACAATGTTGCGACTCTTGACTACAATATCTGGCAGGCTCTCCCCTACTTTGCCGTACTCATAATGGCAATATGCGGTATTAACGTATTTGTGGTGCTGGGTACAGGCATTGTACTTTTTGCAATAGTAGGAATTTTAACGGTTGATGATTTTGGCTATGCCGAGATATTTGCGGCTATGGGTGGTGGCTCTTCGGGAATGTTTGAAACGATTATAGTTGCGGTGCTTGTTGCCGCTTTAGGTGCGATTATGAAGGCGAATGGCGGCTTTACCTGCCTTTTAAACCTTATAAGACGCATTTCCAAAGGCAAGAGCGGAGCACAGCTTGGAATTGGTATTCTGACCTCTGTGATGGACATTGCAACCGCAAACAATACAATAGCGATTGTTATGGCGGGGCCTATTGCAAAGGAAATCAGCAACGAATATGGTGTGTCACCTAAAAGAACAGCTTCTCTGATGGATATTTTCAGTTGTGTTTGGCAAGGAATTATCCCCTACGGCGCACAGATGCTTGTGGCTTTAGGGCTTGTTGCAGATGCAGGAATAACCCTTTCTGCATTTGATTTGTTCCCGTATATGTACTACACATATTTGCTGCTCCTGTGTGCAGTTGTGTCTGTGTTTATTAATGAGAAATAATTGTTTGCAATAAGAAAACACCTCATATGAGGTGTTTTCTTTGTGTATTATTTTTGATAAATCCATTCTGCCGCAATTGCTGCTTTGACATCGTTTGCTTTGGAAGCACCATCATCACTAAAGTCATAGTTTGCAGGATATATTACTTCAAGAATTGCTTTAATCTCAGCAAAACCCGCATTTAACTTCGCACTATCTGCTGTATTGTCAGGAGCCATATTTTTAACCATATCTGTTACATAAGCTATGGCAAACACCGACAAATCGGATTTTCTTTGGTCGGTTGCCGCAGGATATTCATCTGCTATGGCACTCGTAAGCGAGCTTTGTCCTGTACTTGTTGCCGCACCAATAAATGCATCATAGGCAGAATCTCTGTTTCCACCATTCTTTCTTGCATTCACATAAGCTTTAATTGCCTCATCTGCAGCAGCTTCAATTGTCTTTATCATCGCTCTGAAGTAAGCTACAAACTCAAGCTTTGTGGAAGATGTAATGGTCGCACCATTGAAGTAATCGTAATTGTCCACAATATATCTTGCGACATCGTCATAGATAGGCTTTAGAGCCTTGTCTGCACCGGCATCATCTACAGTTATATCGGTCTTCCCTTTTGTTGTGTCATTCTCATAATAGCCTCTGTCATTGGTAACAATTACCTGAAGCATATCATTTGTCCACCAATCAGCGCCATCTGTTGCCCCCGGTGTAATAGCAGGATTTTCATTATCTCCTGTAAGAGCACTTACAGTTGCAACAGCTGTACCCTGGTCCTTCATTGCCTGATATGCCTGCAACGATTCAACAACACGGTCTCTCCTTATCGTTTCATCTGTAGTAAATCTACGATTTGATCTAATTACAGTATCTGCAGGAATTATAATGTTATTGTTTTCGTCCCTCCACTCATAATTCTTAGTCGGGTCAGATGAAGGTACGGGGACATTTACCGGCTTCTTTCCGGCTGCAACCTGCTCGGTGCGCGGTGTTCCGTTTACTATATATGTTACAGTAAATACTCTCGTTCCGCCACCGCCCTGTGTAGGTGCACTTCCACCAGGTAAAACAAATTCTGCCTCATGGGTAGTTTCTCCGACAACTGCATCATCTGCGGCATCGTCAACATCCTTCTTGTCTGTTACAGTAACCTTAACCTGTACTTTATCACCGTTCTTTGCATCAGGGAAGTTAAGTGTTACCTTCAGGTTCTCTAGCTCATCTGCTGTGAATACCTGTGCGGCGAAGTCCTCAGCAGTAGCTGTCTTTTCAGTACCGTCCTTTGTATAAGTAACTGTATACTTTGTTTCGGGATTAACTTCAATAGAAACAGAAAGATTGTCTGTTGTGTTCTTCGGGAACAGATCAAATGCAAGCTTTCCGCCCAAAGCTGCAGTATATGTTACCGCCTCATCGCTGAAATTCACGCTTGCAGGATAGAACTTGTCTGCATTTGCCAAAAGCGCTGCAACCTCGGCTCTCTTGATATTTACCTTAGGCTGAACATAGCTGGAATTTTCTTCTTCGCCTGTGTAGCCAACAATTATACCAAGGTCTGCAAGAGACATAATCGCTTCATATGCCCAGCTGCTGATGTTGTTTTTATCAACAAACTCTGTTTCATTAGTATATTTTTGAATCTTAAATGCACGGTAAACAACAGACGATGCCTCTTCTCTCGTAATATAAGCATCTGGTCTTACAGTGCCGTCGCCGTATCCTGACAGATAGCCGTTCGCAACCGCTTTGTCAACATACGGATAACTCCAATGCTTTGTTGTAATATCGGTAAAGCTCTCTGCCATATGACCCTGAGGCTTTAACATAAAGTATAGAATTGTGACAAACTCGCCTCTTGTAATAAACTGGTCAGGCTTATACAGGTATAAACCACCATTCTCTTCAGCAGGATAGCCGTGGATATAGTTATGGTTTGTCATATAGGTTACCCACGGGTATGACCAATGACCTTCCTTAACATCATCGTAGCTGTGCATCTGCTCAACCACAGGCATATCTGCAGCAAATCCTGTTAGACAGCCTGTAAACAATGTTAGCAACAAGCATAACACTACGAACATTGAAAACTTTGTTTTCATATCAATTCACTCTCCTATACATTCCATACCTAAATATGTGAATATTCGTATTATAAATTATAACATCAGTAACAATAATTGTCAAGAACCATTCATTTAATAATTTTCACTCTTAATGAGTGTTCCTATTCCTGATTTGGTAAATATTTCAAGGAGTAAGCAGTGCGGGATTCTGCCGTCTATGATATGAACACCCCTGACTCCTGCAGCGATTGCATCGAGGCAGCCTGTAACCTTGGGTATCATACCGCCTGTTATAATTCCGTCCTTTATCATACGGAAAAACTCTTCGCCTTCAGCTTCATATACAATGTCGCCGTTTGCGTCCTTAACTCCCTCAACGTCGGTTAAAAGGATAAGCTTTTCAGCAGAGGTTGCCGCCGCAACTGCAGCCGCAACGTTGTCTGCATTAATGTTATAGGAGTTGCCATCCTCGTCCATTCCAATTGGTGCAATTACAGGGATATAACCATCGTGTATTACGCTGTAAAGCATATGTGGGTCAACCTCGACAATATCACCGACAAAGCCCAAATCAACCTTTTTACCGTCTACTACCATTTCCTGCTTTTTGCACTTTATGAATGCACCGTCAATTCCGCAGACACCCATAGCTCTTGCGCCCTTGCAGTTAAGAAGCGATACAATCTCCTTATTGGTCTTGCCGACCAATACCTGCTGTGCAATCCTCATTGTCTCTGCATCGGTTACACGAAGTCCGTTTATAAACTGCGATTTAACACCGTTTTTGTCCAAAGCCGCAGATATATCAGGGCCGCCGCCGTGTACGACTATCGGGTTAAGTCCTACGAACTTAAGGAGTGTTATATCCTCCATAACAGAGTTTTTAAGCTCCTGATTTATCATTGCGTTTCCGCCGTATTTGATGATGATTGTTTTTCCGGAAAATTTCTGTATGTACGGCAGGGCATCAATCAGTATCCCTGCTTTTTTAATTAGTTCTTCCATTTTTGTTTTTCTCCTTACATATTTTAAAATAATCCTCCCAATCTTGAGGAAAAATCGTTTAGATTGCCGTTTTGCAGCGAGCGGTGCCGCTCAATGAGATTCCAAATCTGCGATTTGGTTAATCGAATTAGTGCAATCAACTTGTTGATTGTAATCATTGAGTGTACTGCCCCAAGCAAAAAAACGGTAAGATGAGCGATTCTAACCAAGATTATAAATAAAAGCCTGCGAAGTCAAGACCTGTCTTTTCGTCCAACCCAAACATCAGGTTCATATTCTGCACAGCCTGACCTGCTGCACCCTTTACGATATTGTCAAGTGCAGAAACCACAACAGCGCGGTTTAATCTTTCATCCTTTACAATGCCTATATCGACAAAGTTCGAGCCTGCAACGTGCTTTGTTTCGGGGAGCTTGCCCTTCGGCATTACACGAACAAAGTACTCGCCCTTATAATAATCCTCATAAATCTTCTGCAACTCATCTGCAGAAATATCTTTAGTCAAATTCATATAGATTGTCGCAAGTATTCCTCTTTTTTGCGGAATTAAATGCGGTGTAAATGAAAGCATAATCGGTTTTCCTGCCACATTGGAAAGCTCCTGCTCAATTTCTGAGGTGTGGCGGTGGGTTGCCACCTTATATGCCTTGGAGTTTTCGGTACATTCACAGAAATGTGTCTGCAACGAAAGGCTTCTGCCTGCACCTGTAACACCTGATTTTGCATCAATTATAATATTCTTATCGTCTGCTATACCCCTTGCCAATAGCGGTGTTGCGCCCAGAATAGAACAGGTTGTATAGCAGCCGGGGTTTCCGATTAGGCGTGCTCCTTTGATTTTATCACGGTGCAGCTCACAAAGTCCGTAAACCGACTCCTTCAAAAGCTCGGGCGATGAATGAGGCTCATTATACCATTCTTCATAAACCTTTGCATCATCATAACGGTAGTCGCCGCTAAGGTCTATAACCTTCAAGCCCGCATCAAGAAGTGCAGGTATAACCGTCTTGGATGCACCGTGCGGAAGTGCTGTAAATGCAACATCGCATTTAGCTGCCGCCTCAACATCAGCTTCCTCACACTCCTTATCGAGTATTGTTCTGAAGTTCTGGTAAACATCGCTTATCTTCTCGCCTGCAAAGCTCTTTGAGCCTAAAAGCTCCAAAGAAACCTCAGGATGTCTTGAAAGAAGTCTTACAAGCTCAATTCCTGCATAGCCTGTCGCTCCAAGCACCGCTACCTTAATCATTATTATTTCAACCCTTTCGTCATTTATATTCCTTAACCAGACACGCACGGACATAACCCTTTGACTTATCAACCGAATCAATATAGAACCCTCTGCCGTAATAAAAACGAATGAGCGGTGTAAGCTTTGAGTCGGTGTGAAGGCTTATGCTCTTTACCCCGTGCTTTATCATTATTTCGTCAACCAGATTCATCAGCGATTTACCGATTCCGTTATTCTGAGAGCTTACCTTAACTGCAAAACGGCTCAGGTATGCCGTTTTCGTTTCCTCGTTAATCTCGACTCTCACACTGCCGACAGGAACATTGTCCCGCTCGGCAATTAAAACTATTTTGGTGTCAATATCCTTTTTTATATCTTTAACCGTTTCCTTAAGTGCTTCCGGCTCTGCCGCCTCCGACATCTCAGCATATTTTATAAACGCCTCACGGACAATGCTTTGTATCGCCTCAATATCGTCATATGTAGCAGAACGCACATGGAAGTATGATTTTAAGTATTCCATAAAGTACCCCTTAAGACATTAATGTAACCATTACAGCCTTTTGAGCATGGAGTCTGTTTTCTGCCTCGTCGAAGATTATGGAGTGTTTTCCGTCAATAACTCCCTCCGACACTTCAAACCCGCGGTATGCAGGCAGGCAGTGCATAAATACATAATCGTCCTTTGCGTTTGCGGCAAGCTTTTCGTCAACCTGAAAGCCCTCGAACAGCTTAATTCTTTCCGCCTTTTCACTCTCCTGTCCCATACTTACCCAAGTATCTGTGTAGATAATGTCTGCGTTCTTGACCGCTTCAACAGGGTCGTTGGTTATAGTAAGTGTTGCGCCGCTTTTAGCAAAATCTGACTTTGCAAGCTCTGTTACCATACCGTTTGGCTCGTAGCCTTTAGGAGTTGCAACAGCACAGTCAAGTCCCATCTTTGCGCAGCCGTACATAAGCGAGTTGGTCATATTGTTGCCATCGCCCACATATGCAAGCTTCAAGCCCTCTAATTTGCCCTTATGCTCATATATTGTCTCTAGATCTGCAAGCACCTGACAGGGATGCAAAAGATCGGTAAGTGCATTTATAACAGGAATTTCTGCGTGCTCCGCAAGATCCAAAACATCCTGATGCGAGAATGTTCTTATCATAATACCGTCCAAGTAACGCTCTAAAACCTTTGCTGTATCATAGATTGTTTCTCCCCTGCCGAGCTGAATGTCAGCAGAAGACAAAAACAGCGGATAGCCGCCAAGCTGTGTCATACCAACCTCAAAGGACACTCTTGTTCTGGTAGAAGCCTTGGTGAAAATCATACCAAGAGTCTTTCCCTTTAAGTGATTATGGCTAATTCCCTTTTTCTGCTCATCCTTAAGCTTTAATGCAAGCTTCAACAGTGCCTCTATTTCTTCCTTACTGCAATCGTGTAAGCTGATAAAATCCTTCATTTTGTTACTTCCTTTCCAATGCTTTTTCCAAAGCGTCAACAAATCCGTCAATATCTTCCTTTGTTATTATATACGGCGGTGCAACACGAATAGTAGTGCCTCCGCAAAGGCTTGTCAAATATCCCATATCAAACAGGCAGTTAAACACGTCCTTTGCAATACCTTCTTCTATCTCAATACCTATCAAAAGACCTTTTCCACGCACTTCTTTAATACTATTCTGTTTATCTTTAAGCCTATTAAGACTTTCTATAAAATATTCGCCCATTTTCTCTGCTTTTTCAATAAGGCTTTCCTTTTCAAAAGCTTCAAAAACCGCTAAGCCTGCCGCACATGCAAGCGGGTTTCCGCCAAAGGTTGTACCGTGGTCGCCCGGCTCAAAGGCATCTGCGAATTTTTGCTTGGCACATACTGCACCAATCGGAACTCCGCCACCCAAAGCCTTAGCCGATGTGAATATATCCGGCTCAACGCCTGTATCCATATACGCAAACAGCTTTCCTGTTCTGCCCATTCCTGTCTGAACCTCATCGAAAATAAGAACTATATCCTTTTCGTCGCAGTATTCTCTTACCGCCTTTAAGTATGCCTTGTCAAGAGGTCTTACTCCACTCTCTCCCTGAATAGGCTCTAAAAGTATTGCCGCAGTATTCTCATCTGCCGCCGACTTTAATGCCTCTATATCATTTGCAGGCACCTGCTTGAAGCCCTCGGGCAAAGGTCTATATGGCTTCTGGTATTTCTCCTGACCTGTTGCAGCAACTGTCGCAATAGTTCTGCCGTGAAAGGACTTGTCAAGAGATACAATTCCGTATTTCTTGTTTCCCTTTTTATAATGATAAATCTTCGCAAGCTTTATTGCGCCCTCGTTAGCCTCTGCTCCCGTAGAACAGAAAAATGCTCTGTCTGCACAGGTGCTTGTAACAAGCTTCTCGGCAAGGCGAGCCTGATTTTCTATGTAATAAAGATTTGATGTATGCAAAACCTTATCCACCTGATTGTGAAGTGCTTTTGTGAGTATGGGGTGATTGTGCCCCAAAGCATTAACCGCTATCCCCCCCAAAAAATCCTTAAACACTCTGCCATCAGTGGCATAAAGCTCCATTCCCTTTCCGCTCTCAAACGCAACCTCGGTTCTTGAGCCAAAGGTATTCATATAATTTTCACTGTCAATTCTTTTGATTTCTTCCAATGTCATATAAATTTTACCCTCTTTAATATTAATATGCAAGAATTATACATCTATTTGAATAAAAATGCAATATTTTTTTATGTTTTTTCTTTATTTTGTAACATTTAGATTGAAATTTATGCAATTATACTGCATAAATTTTATATTATCTGTCAAGGTGCAGGCTTTTTACATAAATATGGACACGACGTACATTTATAGATGTGTTACGTTCTATACCATTTCTTATCCGTTCCTGAATTTTTCTGCTTGCGTCCTGAATATTTACACCGTATTTCAAAACTACTGAAACGTCTATGTGCACACCGTGAGCGGTGGAGCGGATATCCAGTACAGATACCTTCTTGACTGCACTGTCCTTTAATGCCTCGTGGCAAACCGCACTTTTAATGACATTATCCGATATTGTAAAGTCGCCCAGGTAGCTAAATGTCGGTCTTACAATAGTTTTATCCTCTGTGTATTCCTCGTCATGTGACATAATATTCTTTTGCAAAATTCTGAGCTGATGCAGAAAATATCCAGAAAAGTCCTGCTTTATCTCAAACGCAGGCACAGGGATAATGTGCTTTCCTTCCGTTTTTCTTATTCTTTGTGCTGTGGCAATTTCTTCTGCCGTAGCGACATCTTCAATTCTTATAGTCCTCTCTATCTTTGGAAGAGAAAGCGCCTGTGCTATTTTTTCCACCATTGCTTCCGATGTGCCAAGAATCATAATACACTCCGGATTAAGCTTCTTAATCGCGGCAGTCATCTCCCAGGCAGATTTTTTGTCAATAAAGAGTGCTTGTCTTACCGACGCAATCTTAGTCGGCGCTCTTTTGGCAGATTTTCCTGCAATAACACGCCCACCAGATACCAAAAGCGAATCGTCAATTATTGCATCTGCGCCGTTTATGCGTGCAACGAAGCTCGCCCTGTGGCTTTTGCCCGTTCCGCTCTGTCCGACAAATGCTATAGTTCGCATTTTAATCATTCCCCTGCTTTATTTTGTATGCCAAAGTCATAAGGCTGTCCGAAAGATGAACATTCTCAACCGCAACATCATTTTTCAGCTTAAGCTCTGCATAAGAGAAATTCCAGAAGCCCTGAATTCCCCAGTCCGAAAGCTTTTCAGCCGTTTCCTCCACATTTGCACGAGGCAGGGTGAGGATTGCTATTTCTATGCCGTTTTCCTTAACATATCTTTCCATAGCGCCTATATCCTGAATAACACGTCCGTTAATCTCTTTGCCGATTTTATCTGGGTCGTTATCAAATATTGCACACAGATGAAAGCCTCTGCGTTCAAAGCCTTCGTGTGTTGCAAGGGCGTGGCCTAAGTATCCCGCACCTACTATTATTGTTTTGTAGCCTTCCTTAAGACCAAGTATTCTTCCGATTTCATTGTGCAGATATTCCACGTTATAGCCGTATCCCTGCTGTCCGAAACCGCCGAAGTAATTAAAGTCCTGTCTTATCTGCGATGCCGTAACCTTCATCTTCTCGCTCAGAGCATTTGATGATATACGGTGTATATCCTGCTTCAAAAGCTCTCCTAAATATCTGTAATATCTTGGCAACCGCTTTATTACAACCTCAGGAACCTTTTTGTCGTTGTAATTCATTTAAATGCCTCCATTATTTCTAAATCACATTCCGAGCTTCAGCCTTAGTATTCTTCTTACCGACTCGTTTATTCTTTCTTCTGTTAATCTCCCGCTCTCTATTGCACTCTTAAGACTTGCTATGCTTGCACTGTAATCTTTAGGCAGAAGCAAAAGGTCGCAACCCGCTTCAATCGCCATTACTGCCGCATCATCCGAAGTATTTAAAAGTGCCTCTGTTATAACTACTCCGTCAAAGTTGAGATTTGTGCGGATATAGTCTGTTACCGCAGCCTTAGAAAATGCACAAGGCGTGCTGTCGCCTGTAATTACCGGTGCCGCGGCAGTTGATACCATAAGAAGCTCCGCACCCGAATTTATAGCAACTGTAAAGGGCAATATCTCATTGACCTCCATCTGCTCTTTTGTGCTTCCTGACACAACCCTGCCCGGAAACGCCTTATAAACAGGCTTTACACCGGCTGCAGACATTCCGTCGCCTGCAGATATAACAAGCGAGCTGCAGGTTTCCGCATCAAGCCCCTCCAAAACAGTACAGTTAGGTGCAAGATTCATATTTATACCGGCAGCCGCAAGATACTTACCGATAGCATTACCTGCTGTATATGCGCCCTCATAGTTTTCGCCCTCGGCAAAGGTTGAAAATGCCGCCTGAGCAGTTCCCAAACCTCCTGCCGCTCCCGGCGATAATTCCCCGCCCTCTTCTGATATTCCGAGAAATGCCGGAAAGCCGTTTTCCTCTTTATACTGTGTCTGGAGATTGGAAAGCATACTTGCAAACTGTGGCTTTGACTCGATATTCCCGCCGTCATACAAAATTCCGCCTATCGGGTTCTCACTTATAACCTTCTTACTTGTATTACCGTGGAGTGTTGTATTCTCTACTCCGGTAAGAGTATCAATATCAAGCACAAAAAGCTGCATCAGCTTTTTATCCAGTGTCATTGTCGCAATAAATTCGTCTGCAGTCTGGGGTTTAGGTGTGGGTGTCGGCTCTGCCGAAACCTCAGGCGTTGCCTCCGGGGTAGGCATCGGTGCCACAGCAGGCTCTTCCCCTCCGCCGCCAAAAGCCATACACATTCCGAATATAACCGCTGCAATTATCGCTATTACAAGCAAAATACGCATACGTTTTTGTCTGCGTTTTTTGCGTCTTAATTCCCTTCTCATCATTAAATCCATAATATTACCCCCACTATAACACTATTTTCCTACTTTATATTATACTACATTCATTAAATATTGTCAATTAAGTAGTAAAAATCGTTTACATAAAAGCCAAAATGTGCTATACTATAATTATCTTTTAAAGCACATTTGTAAAAAAAGCAGAATGCTTTTAGCTCACCGACACGGATAACAGCGAGCTTCTATTAAAGGAGGCAAAATAAATGCTTGCATTTAAACAAATTTTCGGCATAGACGGCTACAACGCCGCAAAATCACTAAGACAGGAAGTCTTTATGGACGAGCAGGGCTTTAATGTGGACTACGACGAGCACGATGACGAGGCCTGGCATATTGTAGGCTTTGACGGCGACCTTTTAATAGGCACGGCAAGGGTTTACAAACTCACCGACACCACCTACAAAATCGGCAGAGTTGCAGTAAAAAAGTCCTACCGCAAGGGTTATGTAGGTGATTTGATGATGAAAACTCTTCAGGACAAGATTGTAACCTTAGGCGGAATTGAGGCAGTTGTATCTTCACAGCTTGGCGCAAAGGGTTTTTATGACTATGAGGGCTACGAACAGGTAGGGGACGTTTATATGGAAGAGGGTGCTGAGCACGTTCTGATGAAGCTCGATTTAACTAAGCCCCACCGTTCCTGTTCCTGCAAAAAGGAGAATTAAGATGAAATCACCACTTGCTGACAGACTTCGCCCCACCGTCATTTCCGACGTAGCAGGACAAAAGCACCTTTTGGGTGAAGGCAGGCTTTTGCGTCGGCTGATAGACGGCTCGGACGAGATACCGAATATGATATTTTACGGTCCGTCAGGTGTCGGCAAAACAACTGTTGCCAACATCCTAGCGGCAAAGACGGGCAAGACTCTGCACCGTCTTAATGCAACAACCGCATCGGTGTCCGACGTAAAGGATATCATTAGCTCTTTAGACGGCTTTTTAGCCCCCGACGGAGTGCTTTTGTATTTGGACGAAATCCAGCATTTTAATAAAAAACAACAGCAATCACTGCTGGAGTTTATGGAAAACGGCAGAATTACTTTGATTGCAAGCACAACAGAAAACCCGTATTTTTATGTGTATAATGCAGTTTTATCTCGTTCTGTTGTGTTTGAGTTTTTACCGCTTAATGCAGAGGATATTGCCGAAGCGCTTAATAACGCCGTTTCTAAGCTGGCGGAAACAGATTACGCAGGACTTAATCTAAGCATAGATCACGACGCAATAGCACATATGGCAGAAAGCGCCGCAGGGGATGTCAGAAAAGCATTAAATTCGCTTGAAATCAGCCTTATGGGCGCACTTCCTGACAAGAGCGGCAATCTTACAGTCGATTTAGCCTTAGCAGAACAAGCAACACAAAAGAAGGCAATCCGCCATGACAGAGATGGCGACAGCCATTATGACCTGCTGAGTGCATTTCATAAATCAATCAGAGGCTCTGACCCTGATGCCGCAGTATATTATTTAGCAAGACTTCTCTCGGGCGGAGATATACAGGGCGCAATGCGCCGACTCCTTGCAATTGCATCAGAGGATGTAGGGCTTGCCTATCCTCAGGCGGTGTCGATAGTGAAATCCTGCTGCGACTCAGCTCTGCAGCTTGGTATGCCCGAAGCAAAGCTGCCACTTACACAAGCGGCACTTCTTCTGGCAACGGCACCGAAATCAAACTCTGTGGTAATGGCAATAGATGCCGCAATGGCAGACATCGAAAATCAGGACACAGGCGAAATACCGCTTACCTTAAAGGACACGCATTACAGCGGTGCAACAAATCTTGGCAGAGGCGGTTATATCTATCCTCACCCGTTCCCTAACCATTGGGTAAACCAGCAATATCTGCCTGATAAAATTAAGGACAAAACCTACTACGAATACGGCGATAACAAGGCAGAGCAAGCCGCCAAGAGCTATTGGCAGAGAATAAAGGAGGGCAAAGACGAATGTATTGCAGAGAATGCGGACAAGACATCGGAATCTTAAAAATTTGCCCACATTGTAGCAGCGACAACCGCGGAAAATCAAGGCTTACGGCAGGATTGCTACAAATTTTGACAGGCTCGCTCGGAATAGGCAGATTTTATTTAGGCTATACTACAATAGGCTTATTTCAAATTCTGGCAACACTTTTTACTTGGGGAATTGCCGGTGCTGTGTGGGGATTCATAGACGGCGTAATGATTCTGTCGGGCAAGGTTGAATCCGACTCACTCGGAAACAGTCTGCTCGACTGACTTTAAAGAAAGGGAAAAGCTATGAAAGACGGATTTATAAAGGTATGTGCGGCAACTCCTGATATAAGGGTTGCAGACTGCGCCTATAACAAAGAAAAGATTATCGGTCTGATAACAGATGCAACAAATATTGGTGCAAAGCTTATAGTTTTGCCCGAGCTGTGCCTGACAGGCTCAAGTGCAGGCGACCTATTTTTCCAGAAGAAGCTTATTGACAGCGCAAAGGAAAGCATACTCGAAATCGCAAGGCAAACGGGCGATATTGTGGCGGTAATTGGTTTTCCGTACCAAAACGGGTGCAAGCTTTACAACACAGCGGCAGTTTTGTATAATGGTGAGGTAATCGCTCTTGTACCCAAAGCCAACGTAACCGCCGAAGAAAGACGTGTATTTGCGCCTGCAGGCGAGCTTTGCTATGTTGAATTCGGCGAGTATGCTGTTCCATTCGGAACAGATATTATTATCCGTGATGAGAATATGAGCGAATTTGCACTTGGGATTGAGTTTGGCGATGATTTATCCTCAGTTATTCCGCCATCTTCATATCATACATTGGCAGGTGCAACAGTGATTGCGAACCTTACAGCCGCCCCTGAGCTTGCGTCAAAAACAGAATACCGCCGTGAGATTATAAAATCACAATCCGCACGCACAACGTCGGCATATGTTGTGGCAGTTGCAGGCGAGGGTGAATCGACAGGCGATATCCTATACGGCGGCGAGAATATAATCTGCGAGGATGGTACAATTCTCGATAAGGGTGCAAGATTTACCAACTCGGTGGTATATTCTGAGCCTGACCTGCAGAAAATAGTTCAGGAAAGAATAAAAAACACCACCCACGAACAGCTTGCAGACTACACAACCGTAAGAACGTGCTTTAATATTTCAGAAACAAAGCTTACACGCACAGTTTCCAAATACCCTTTCTTCCCCGAGAATAAGGCTACACTCAGCGAAAGATGCGCAGAGATACTTGAAATTCAAAGTATGGGGCTTAAAAAACGTCTTCTTCACACAGGCGCAAAGAGTGTTGTAATTGGTATTTCGGGCGGACTTGACTCGACCTTAGCGCTTTTGGTTGCAGCTAAGGCATTCGACAAGGCAGGTCTTAACCGTGAGAATATAACCGCTGTTACTATGCCTTGCTTCGGCACAACATCAAGGACCTATAACAACGCAGTAAATCTCACCACATCAATCGGTGCAACATTGGTAGATGTTGATATTAAGAAAGCTGTTTTGCAGCATTTTGAGGACATTGGCCAAAGCAGCGACAGCTATGATGTTACCTACGAAAATGCACAGGCGAGAGAAAGAACACAGGTTCTGATGGATATTGCCAATATGAACGGCGGTTTGGTAATCGGAACAGGCGATATGTCCGAGCTTGCTCTCGGCTGGGCGACCTACAACGGCGACCATATGTCAATGTATGGTGTAAATAGCGGAGTTCCCAAAACTCTTATACGACATTTGGTGGACTACTCCGCTGAAGCTACCGACAATGAGCTATTGAAAACAACGCTTAAGGATATTTTAGATACTCCCGTAAGCCCTGAGCTTTTGCCTGCTAAGGACGGTAAAATCTCGCAGAAAACAGAGGATATTGTAGGCCCATATTCCCTGCATGACTTCTTCCTCTTTTATATGCTCAGATACGGCTTCTCTCCTACGAAGATTTTGCGGTTAGCGGAAATTGCATTTGAGGGCAAAACTGACAGAGAAACCATTCTCAGCTGGGAGAAGGTATTTTACAGACGTTTCTTCTCACAGCAGTTTAAGAGGTCTTGCGTGCCTGACGGAATAAAGGTCGGAACGGTAGGCTTATCACCAAGAGGAGATTTGAAAATGCCATCTGACGCATCGTGGGCGGTGTGGCAGAAGGAGATAGAGGAGCTTGAGAAAAGGTAGATTATATCTGCTTACATCGGCAATTATATATGGATTAGTGCCTGTTTTTGCAAATCAGGTTTATAAAAGCGGCGGCGATGGTGTTACCTTGGTTTTACTAAGGTCTCTACTATCGCTGCCTTTGTTGTTGTGTTTAATTTTGAGAAAAGGGTTAGGCTTTCGCCTTAGCAAAAAAGAGTTAAGAGATAGTATTGTGGTTTCGTTCTTCGGTAATGCTCCTGCTATGGTATTGCTGTATGCAGCATATTCGAGAGGTTCTGTCGGCGTTTCTTCAATGTTGCATTTCTGTTATCCGTTTATTATTGTAGTTGTAATGTCGTTGTTTTTTAGTGAAAAACTGACAATGAAGAAGTGGTTTGGAATTATTGCTGCCGCTTTGGGTGTAGCCTTCTCTCTTGATATGAAGGCGGATAACATAAGTGCGGCTCTTGCCGTGCTCTCGGGTGCGTTTTATGCCTTTTATGTAATTTATATGGACAGGTCAGGAATTGACAAGATGGATTATTGGCGGCTGACATTCTTTGTTTCTATCGGGATGGCAGCTGCTGCATATCTAATGTGCGCTTCAGGTGATGGTATTAAGCTGCCGCAAGATTTTTTTGGTTGGGGTGCGGCAATAATTGTTTCGCTTTTGACCACGTTGGTTGCGATTCCTTTTTTTCAGCGAGGTGTCGAAATAGAAGGAGCAGCGGAAGCAGGAATAATATCTATGACCGAGCCTGTGGTAAGCATTCTGTCTGGATTGTTACTCTTCGGTGAGAGAATAACAGTTGCAGGCGGGATAGGGTGTGTGTTGATTGCAATTGGGATATGGTTAGTTGAGACGTAAATGATAGCGGACTGCCGAGGACGTCGGTCCCTACACATATTGAATCAAAGCTCTTGTAGGGACCGGCGTCCCCGACGGTCCGAGACATAAAAAAAGAAGACGGTCAGAGGACCGTCTTCTTATATTTGCTTTTAGTTAAGCTGTTAATTACTGAACGTTGTCAAATACAACTGCATTTGTTACAACACCGTCAACAGCCATTACCAATGCGTACTGAACGTCATCAGTAAAGTCATATTCGTAAGTTGTAGATGCATTATCCTTAACAACTGTAGCATCAAGCCATGCTCTCTCGCTATCGTCTGCATAGTTAGCTCTGATACCCTGGAATGCGCCAAGCTCATAGCCACCCTTGTTAGCAATTTCCATAGCATCTACTGCGTAGATGTTAGCATCTGTTGCAATTGAGAATGAGTAATCCTTGCTTGTGTCAACATAAAGCTTACCATTCAATGCTACACCTGCATCGTCGTTACCGTCGCCAGCAGTAGCTGCCTTGATCTCAGCAAAGCTTACGCTGTTAGCAGTAGCTGAAAGTACAGGAGCAATGAATACCTGAACAAGCTCTTGTGTTGCAGAGAAGGCACCTTCATCCATCATGTTCTTCCAATCAGCTGTAATAACATCATTAGTTACCATGTCACTATGAAGCTTAACACGTGAATCTGCTGATGTAGGATCAAATGCAGCTCTGAGTGCAGTCTGCATACCACTCTGTGTTGTAGCATTTGTGAAGATAACGTCAATTCTGTCTACATAACCATACTGGTCAACTGTGTAGAAGAATACAGATCCCTTTGTGAGGTAGGTGTCGCAGTTATCTTCATAAGAAGCTGCAGCAGTACCACCGTTATCCATTTCAGTACCATTTACATAAAGCTTAGCAGTCATAGCAACCTGAAGTGCCTTGTCTTTACCATCAGAACCTACAACCTTAAGTGAGAAGAGGTCCTCATCATTATCATATACCTTTGAGCTTGATGATGCAGTAGATGCAACAACAGCAAAGTCAGAGTTTGTGCTGTAAAGAGCACCAGCTGATGTAAGAACTACGTAAGCATACTTATTACCTACATCAGACTTGTGGAGGAGATATGCCTCGTATGCAACATTCTCTACGAGAGTTGACAATGAAGAAGCCTTGTAAAGTGTAGGATCTAACTTACCTGTACCATTATTTGTGTATGCTACAGCATCAAGAACTACAGCTGACGGAGCAAGTGCACCACCAAGTCTGTTTGTAGTTGCGTTGTAATATACGCTACCTGTGCTAACTGCAGCTTCCATAACAATAGCTGTTACTCTGCCTGTTGAAGGTCTTACCTTGTAAGAGATGAAACGCTTATCCATAGTTACGCTGTTGTTTGTAGTGTAAGAAGCTGTAATGTTATGGTTAGCAGTTACAGGGTCGCCGTAAACATCTGTATCATTCTCATCATCAACACCGTCAACCTGTACACCCGGTGTGACAGGATCAGAGTCGGCGTCGTCATTAAACGGTCTCAAAACAGTTTCAGCATTGAAGTTAGAATCGATGAAGAGTCTCTTCTGCTGACCATCAAGTGTTACTACATCAATGTAATCATACTCGCTGCCGCCAGCTTCATCTGTCTTAACAAATCTCTCAACGATAGCGTAGTTCTTAGAAACTACTTCTACCTCTGCTGAGAAAACTCTGTCAAATGCGTCAAGACGCAATGTGAATGTGTCACCTGTGTTTTTGCCAGTTAATGCACCACCGATATCCTCGTACTGAACACCACCTACAGTGTAGAGGTCTGTATCAGAATCGTATGATGTGTAAACACCAGTAGCTGTCTTTGTAGAAGCTATAATATCAACATACTTACCATATGAAGTTGCATTGCCTGTTGTACCAAAGTCATACTTGATAGCAACAACATCATTGATTGCAAGAGCATCAAGTGTTGAAGCAACGCCATCCTTCACTACAGATACAACCTTGTCGCCATCCTCGATGTCAGCAGCTGTAGCTTCATATGTTGTTCCAGGTGTACCTGCGCCAGAAGGCTGTGTCAAAGCAGTAAATCTTACTGTAGTCTTGTCAGCACTTGTCTTAACCTGTGTAACCTGTGCGATTGCATATACATCAATCATAACAACATCGTAGTGCTGGTCACCATCGTTCTCGATAAGAACCATATCGCCTGTTGAATTAGCAATAAGGTCTCTAATCTCAGCTGTGTTTGCACCAGTATCTAAATCGTCATAGAAGAAACCGTTTACATAAAGGTCTGCATTCTTAAGCTTGTAATCGTTAGAATTCTTTGCTGAAACACCAGCTGACTTCTTGATGTTAAGAACTGTCTCGTACCAAGTAGGATCAGCAGAAGTTCCTGCACCCTTTGTGTTGATGATAACACCGTTGTAGTTAGTATCAGACTCAACAGCCGCATTGATCAAAGTGCCGTCAACTACCTTCTTGGTAACCTTTGCGTTAGGAGCAAAGTAGATGAGGTTCCACTCGTCATCAAAAGATGTGTAGGAAGCTACAACCTTAGCTGATGCGAAGAGGTTATTTGCTGCATCTGTCTTACCAGCAGCAACCTCATATACAGGAGCAACAGTATTAGCATCTCTAAGGATTGACTGCTGTTCCGGATCCCATTCGTTGTTGTTTATAAGCTTAATCTTTACGTTTCCATCTTCCAATGCATTTGATCTGTCAGTAGCAGTAACTACTGCGTTAAGAACATAAGCATTGAACTTTTCTGAAAGAACAGTCTTAAACTTGTTGCCTGCAGCGATAGAACCGTCCATCTTCTTGAGCTCGGTATCAGCTATAGTACCTGTGAAGGTTGTGATGTCGAGCATCGGAGCCTGAACTGCGTTCCAGATAAGCTGTGCAGCCTGTGCTCTTGTGATAGGCTCTTCTGTACCTGCTACAACACCCTTAACGATACCTGCTGTAGCAGCAGCTGTTACATAACCGTTAGGATATCCACCTCTTGATACAGCGAAATCGCCGTAGCCAAGGATTCTTGTAAGCATTGTAAGCATCTGAGCGTAAGTTACGTTATCCAACGGATTGAAGGTTGTTGCGCTTGTACCCGAGATATAGTTCTGAGCAACACCAACGTTTACATAACCAACAGCCCATTTAGCCTGCTCGTTAACGTCTGCAAATTTTGAAGTTGAACCTGCATTCTGTGCGTCTGCAGATAAGTTGAGCGCTGCAACTACCATTGTAGCAGCTTCTGCTCTTGTGATGTTGTCGTCCGGCTTGAATGTGCCGTCGCCTGTGCCTGCGATAGCGCCTAATGCTGCGAGAGCATTAACTGCTTCAGCATAGCTTGCTGTGTCTGCTACGTCTGCAAATGTAGCTGCGCTTGTTGTCATTGCAACAAAGCTGCTCATAGCGAGAGTAAGAGCAAGAACAGCGGAAATTACTTTTTTGAGATTCTTTTTCATTCTCTCAAATCCTCCCTTATTTTTTTTGTGTGAAAGGGCACTTACTGCTTCAAGTGCGCACCCTTTCATTTTACACACCTGAATTGTTGCGTCAAGAAACTCGGGATATCTTGACTATGCACAAATTATATCACCAAGAAGTCAGAAGTGTCAATGCAATTTGTACAGATGTAATACAACTGTAATTTTTTCTGCAAATTACGAAATCTTTGTAATCTGGCATTAACATCAACATTTTCTCATTTTAGCAATACCTATGTGCATTATACAACACCATATAGTATTTTACTCGCGAAATGCAACTGTGTCAAGTTTTTTTTGCAATTTTTTCTAATTTTAGCAAATTTCACTTGTTTTCTGCTTTGCTTGTTAGTTGTTTTTGCGAGTTACGATATGTTAGACGTAATTTTTTCGGTTTTGTTCCCGTTTTTTTGTATTGCCACCTCAAGTGGACCGTCGCCGTCAACGTCAACCAAAATAAATTTTGGGACGTTTTGGCATGGGTGATGTTTCCAAATCGTAGATTTGGACGAGCACCGCAGAAGACTCCGGTCCCTACGCTATTCCGACAGCGTCTTTTGCTAAGCGGTCCGCCATATCGTTGTAGCAATCGCCAGAATGTCCCTTTACCTTTGTAAACTTAACCGACACGTAGTCGGAAAGCTTCCTATATAATATAGCATATTCTTTCGTCTTATTGAGATTTGTTTTCCATTTTCCCAAAGCCCACTTCTCTATTCCCTCATAGTCATAGAATATCTCTATTGACTTTATCCCGTACTTTACCGCATACCGCATAGCAAAAAGCGCACCCGCTATCTCGCCTGCAACATTTCGCATTGATGCCGACTCCTTATCATCATACTTATGCGAAAAGGCATACATCTCCCCACCCATCAGCATTACTGCACCAAATGCATACTCCCCTGTTTTGATATTATAGCTTCCATCCACATAGAATGCCGCCTCGCAAGTAGTTTCGTATGGCTCTGATATCGGCATTCCCTCTCTGGTATTCGGTTCGGGGGGCTTGGGCTTTGGTTTCCTTGCAGGCTCTAAGCCTAAATACTCCATCGCCTCGCTTTTTTTGGCAAACGATTTATATTCTGCTCCTGAATATCCGTCAATCTGCGCTTTGCAATCTTGCCATGTGGTATATATTCCTACGGCTCTGCCGTTCTTTACTGCATAATATTTGGGCATATACGTTCTCCTTTGTGGTTTATTTGCGGACCGTCGAGGACGCCGGTCCCTACAGTATTATGTATATTGCGGGCAGCAGGGACGTCGGTCCCTACTGATTTTCTCGTTGCGGACCGTCGCCGTCAACGTTAACCAAAATAAATTTTGGACGTTTTGGCATGGGTGATGTTTCCAAATCATAGATTGGAACAAATGCCGCAGGGACGCCGGTCCCTACAAATCTATGTGTATTTACAAATTATCCACAAATATTATACACATTTTTGCAGTCTTTTGCAAGATATTATGTTTGGGTATTGCAAATTGTGGCAATTATAAGTATAATAATATAAACAAGGGGAGGATTTGATATACTATGTTGGAAAAATTGAAATACAAGGTTTGGGAGGCTAACCGTCGTCTAGCTAAATTGGGCCTTGCAAAATTTGATTGGGGTAGTGTTTCCTGTGCAGACAGGGATTCTAAAATGTTTATTATCAAGCCTCACGGCATTGACTTTGATGAGCTTTTGCCGGAAAATTTTGCTGTAATTGATTTTGACGGCAATCTTATTGAGGGCGACAACCCTTCTTCTGACTGGAAGACACATTTAGCTCTTTACAAATGCTTTGATATAAGTGCCGTTGCGCACTCCTACTCAGACGCAGCTATGGGTTTTGCGGCAGCTAACAGACCTATTCCTGTTTTCAATGCAACACACGCTCGTTACTTTAAAGGCGATGTACCTGCCACAAGACTTTTAACCAAAGAGGAAATTGAAAGTGATTACGACATCAATATAGGCAAGATAATTAAAGAGGCTTTTACAAGCAGAAACGCCAGCGAAATTCCCGCAGTTATCGTATCAGGACACGAGCCGTATGTATGGGGACATACAATTGACGAAGCGCTCAAAAACGCTGCCGTACTTGAAGCTGTTGCTAAAAGCGCCATATCCGCACTTACACTTTCACCCGGCATTGCGCCGATTTCAAAGACATTGATGGAGTTTTTGTATAAAATGTAGTGGTATTAATACAACAAAAAGGAGTAATTATAAATATGAAGGCTTTAATTACAGGGGCAAGCTCTGGTCTTGGCTGGGATGTGGCTCACATTCTTTCGGATATGGGATATGATATCATTGCGGTTGCAAGACGGTTGGGAAGGCTTGAGATGCTTCAGGATAACCTCAAAACCAATGTCGAGATTATTTCCTGCGATGTTACCGACGTTAGCGCGTGCATAGCTCTTGCCGAGCGTGCCGACGAGGTTGATATTCTTATAAACAATGCAGGGTTTGGCGTGTTCGGCGAGCTTTGCGAAAACGACCTCGACTCCGAGCTTGCTATGATTGATACAAATATCCGTGCTGTACATATTCTTACCAAACTTTTTGCACAGAAGTTCCGAGAAAAAAACAGCGGTTATATCCTGAACGTAGCATCGCTGGCGGCATTCTTCCCAGGCCCGCTCTTTGGTGCATATTATGCATCTAAGTCGTATGTTTTGAGGCTGTCTCAGGCTTTGGCGGAAGAGTTAAGACGAGAAAACAGCAATGTTCAGATAAGTGTTCTCTGCCCCGGACCCGTTCACACGGAATTTGGCGAGGTGGCTAAGGTAAGCTTTGGCAGAGGTGATGAAAAGGCGGCTAAAAAGCTGGTGCTTTCCTCGGAGGAAGTATCAAAGTATGCTATAAAGCAGATGTTTAAGGGCAAGCAGATTATTATACCAGGTGCAATTATGAGGATTGCGGCATTCCTCCGAAGAATTTGCCCCGACAAGCTGCTCGCACGCACAGTTTATTTTATACAGAGTAAAAAATGCAGAAAGAGGTAATTTATATGGTATTTAATAACGCTAAGTGGATTTGGACAAGCACAGATTTCGGCGAAAATGAATACGCCGAGTTTATGGAAACAATTATGTGGAACGGCGACAAAACAGGAATCAGAATTTCAGTCTGCGGAGATTACACGCTATTTATAAACGGCGAATTCGCAGAAGCAAATCAGTATGCCGACTTTGAATATCACAAGGTTTATGACGAGATTGACATAACACCGTTTTTGAAAAATGGCGAAAACACAGTAAAAATTCTCGTCTGGTACTTCGGCAAGTCTGGTATGAGATATTTGACTCCAAAGCCAGGACTTATATATGAGATTTTTGATGAAAGCGGTGTTTTATGCACAAGCTGCGAGGATGTGTTATCACGAAAAAGCCCCTCTTATCTAAGCGGCTCGGAGAAGAAAATCTCACCTCAACTCGGGTACAGCTTTACATACGATTCAACAAAAGAGGATAATTCCGGCTTTGCACACTCTTGCATTATTCAGGAAAAGAAGGCGTTTTTCCCTCGTCCTATTGCAAAGCAAAGACTCGGTACTATGGTCAAGGGCAAGATTATTTCGCAGGAAGAAAATCGTGTGCTGCTCGACTTTGGCAAAGAGATTGTTGGCTTGTGTGAGATGTCCTTCACTTCAAACAAAAAACAAAAGATAAACGTCGCTTACGGCGAATGTCTTAAAAACGGCAGAGTGAAGCGAATTATCGGAAACAGAGATTTTAGCTTTGAGTATGTCGCTAAAGAGGGCAAAAATCGTTATGTCAACTATATGTTCCGCATTGCCGCAAGGTACGTTGAGGTTGAATTTGAGGATGATGTAGTCTTAGATTATGTCGGCATTATTCCGCAGTTTTATCCCGTTGCTGAAAAGAAAGCCGTGCTCGAGAATGAGCTTGACCAAAGAATTTACGAGCTTTGCTTGAATTCCTTGAAGCTTTGTATGATGGAGCATTATGTCGATTGCCCGTGGCGTGAGCAGTGTATGTATGCCTACGATTCCAGAAATCAGATGCTTACAGGCTATTACGCTTTTCAGAACGGAAATGCCGATTATGTAAAAGCCAATCTTCTGCTGATGGCTATGGACGACCGTGAGGATAATCTGCTTTCCATCTGTTTCCCGAGCGGTGATGATTTGACTATTCCGTCCTTCTCGATTTACTATATTCTCGCGGTAAAAGAGTATGTCGAGCATACGGGGGATTTGGATTTGGCAAATGCGGTCTTTGCTAAAATGGAGTCAATTCTCGGTGCTTTTTACAATAATATGACCGATGGTGTTGTACATACATTCTCGGGTGCAAACCACTGGAATTTCTACGACTGGACAGAATTTGCACAAAGTGAACCCTGGCTTGATACGCCGAGAAAGCCCGATTTCCTTGTTAATGCGATATTTTTGCTCAGCCTTAATGCATTTGACAGCATTTGCACAAGGCTCGGCAGAGAAAACAGGTTCAATAATGCAACAGTCGGCTTAAAAGAAAAGCTTGTGGAGATGTTTTATGACAAAAACTCTGGCACATTCTTTATTGCAGACGCAAAATCAGAGGTTCCAAATGAGCTTGCAAACAGCCTGGCAATCCTTTTGGATATCGCTCAGGGTGATGATGCAAAAAGGCTTTGTGAAAAGCTTGCAGCAGGCGAGCTTGACGAGTGTACTCTCAGTATGAAGCCGTTTAAGTACGATGCACTTCTTAAGTTGGATAAGGAAAAATATATGCCCGTCATTATGGACGAGATTAGAAAACAGTACAAAATTATGCTCGATGCAGGGGCATCGGCAACCTGGGAAACAATAGACGGCGAGAGCGCATTCGACGGCGCAGGAAGCCTTTGCCACGGTTGGAGTGCAATTCCTATTTATTACTACCACAAATTTGATATGGTTCTAAATTAGAATTGAATTATTAAATAAATCATAATTACATCCTATCTCTCATATATTTGAAATAGCATATATTTAAGAGGTGGGTTTATGAAGGAATACATTGAGCAGCGTACAGTAGAACTTGCAGAGTATATCATAAAAAACCGCGCCACAGTCCGTTCCGCTGCCAAAAAATTTAATGTCTCTAAATCAACCGTACATAAAGATATAACAGAACGGCTATCCTACATCGACGGACAGCTGCAAAAAAAGGTACAAAAGGTTCTTCAGGATAACAAAGCAGAACGCCATATTCGTGGCGGACTTGCTACAAAAGAAAAATATCTACACAAAAAAGCAACTGATTGATTTCAGTTGCTTTTTTTTAAAGCAAATGAGCAGGTCTATAAGCCGGGTTCTGTATTAGACAATCATCTATCTGTGGCAGCGCATTGCTGCGTTGCTCAAGCCATTTCTTCGCACAGTGCCGAGCAGGCTTAATTGTGCTGTCAAATGTTGCTCCGGATGGGGTTTACACGGGGAGTCAGTTGCCATATCCCCTGTGCGCTCTTACCGCACATTTCCACAATCGCCCCGAAAAACGAGGCATTTTTTTTCTGTTGCACTATCCTTAAGGTCGCCCTCACCGGCCGTTAGCCGGCATCCTTGCTCTATGGAGCCCGGACTTTCCTCACGCAAATTTCTTTGCCCGCGATTGTCTGACCTACTCATCTGCTATTTTATCACGTGCTGTAATTTTTGTCAATAAAAAACCGCGCTGCCGCACACAACAGAGCCGATTGCAACCGCAATTGTCGCTATACCGCCTGTAATGTTTCTTTCCGTAATAGTGCTTATCCCAAACGTTATACACCTTATCGCCATAACCACTACAACAGTAAAAGATAAAAGTTCCATTTAGTGTCCCTCACCCTCTCCGCCTGTTTATAAGTCCGCTTCTTCTTAAGTGAAAATCTACGTCCACATCAAATTCGGCTTTCGGATATCGCTCCTGCCAGTTATACAGCTCAAACTCATCAAAGCTTTTAAAATTATGCTTAATAAATCTGCCAAAGCCTACTATATCACTTTGATATTCGGTCGCTGTTTTGTGGAGAAATTCTCTGGCACTTATCTCTATTTCTTCTTCGACCTGTTCTTCAAAATTATCCATTTCCTGCTCTACTATATAGTCTTGTGAAACTGTTCTGAGGTCAGCCTCAAGATACAGCTTTACCCTCACCTTTGGTACTTTCCCGCTTATATCTACATTTATATCAGGCATCCTTTGCTGAGACTGCACTACCGCTATAGGAATTTCAGGTGCATTCTTATCATAGTAGGTGATTTCACTCTTTATATAGTTGCCCGTCAAAATGTTATAAAGCTCTGTTTCAACCGCACCTGCCTCTGCTATCATTTTACCGTCCCTGAATATCGCCATACCGCAGGTCTGAGTTTTAATATCTCCGTCAACTTTAATTTCACCGGCTTTATAATCATCTAACATAAACTCAAATCCGTCATATTCATTTTTTTGTGTCCCTTTATTATCTTTCTCTTCGACTACTGCAGACAGTGGCAACACGTTTTCCCTTTCAGGACTCATCTCATATGCATAAAAGTCCTGACACGGATTATTAGCAATAAAGCCATTGTCATCTGATTCATAGATTACTTCGTAGTACTGAACAGGGTTTACCTCGTTTGTAGGCTTTATTTCACCTAGATACTCCTTTGCCTCTCCCTTTACCACCGTCATAAATGTATTTGGCCTTATTTCTTCACTTCGGGCAATAGTTTCGCTAAAGCTTGTAAGCCCCTCTCCCCTTGCTATTTCTTCACCAAACACTATAAGCTTTGTATGTGCAAGAGACAGTTCTTTAGAATAGAGGTGATTCGCTATATTAACTGCCGAGAAAATAGTTGATGCGGTTACTGTAAGGTTTGATAGAGTCTTCTTCCCTCCCTCTCCCCCTTCTTCGCTAGAGCCGCCACTTATCGCCATTGGTTTTGCTATTTGTAAGGTAACATCGTATGTTTTGTCCTTTGCCCCCTTATCTATGCCAATAGCAACAATATACGCAAGCTCATTAGGCTCAGATGATCTGCTACAGCCAGTAAGAAGCAGTACAACTATAAAAATAAGAATTTTTCTCATCTGGTACCACTCCTTTTTCTCTTTACAATATAGATAATTCCTATCAACAACGGTAAAATATATAACACCGGATACAGCACTGCTGAATTTACGTAATTTGACCTTAATGCCTCAGTATAGCTTTCCTCCCAGAAAACAAGCCTCAAAAGAATTACAAGTAGCGGAAATACTAGCGGTTTATGATGTCGTAAACCAAAGCATTGTTTAAATGTATCGCTCATTATAAACAAATATATCGATGTATAGATAAGTATGGAAATTGACCATACAAATTCAAATATTGCTTCAAGCCTTTGAAAATATGTCCCTATTTTCACAAGTCTCGTAAGCTGATACATAGGGACAATAAATCTCGAACTGACAGGGTACGGATAGACTAAGCAGTATGCGAGTACTATCAGAACACCCGTAATACCACCTATAAGCAAAGCTGTAATTCCTGATTTTTTAACCGCTGTCATATCCTCAGCATACGGCTGCAATATAGATAACACAAATATATCTGCGAAGATAGACAGCGAAGATGCACCTCGTACCAATACATCTTTGTAGGAAAACGGAAATATATTAGTCAATTCATAGTGCGGTGCAAGCATAATAAAGAATCCGAGTATAAAAATCCCCGCGACAGGCAGAAATACTGATGCAGTTCTTCCCAATGCCTCAATACCGAACTGTGCGCCTATAGCAACTCCTATTGCGAGCAACGCAACAATTACCAGCATTTGAGTGTTTTGCAGAAGAGCCGTCTTTATTGCTTCAGGAAATGCTCTAACCATTGGTGCTATATTAAGCATTAATAGTGTAATTATAAATACTCCCAATATTATTCTCAGCGGTTTCCCGCCGATAAATTCTGCCTGCGTTATAATTGACGTTCTTTCGTTTTTTAAATATAATATTTGAGTTAGATAAAAAATGCCAAATGCAACAATAAGAAATATAATTACCGAGAGCCATGCACCGTTTAAGCATCTTTCAACTATATATCGTGGGTAAGTGAATAACATTTTTACTGTAATCAGATTTATGAGTATAGATGTCATTTCACGGCTTTTAAGCTTATATTTCATCAAAATTCTCCTTAATGTTTCACGTGAAACAATTAGTCTTCAGCCTTTCCGGTTTTCCATTTTCGACTGATTTGAGGTTCTTGCTCTGTGCGTTTCACAGAAAGGAAGGACGGTCTATGCTCCCTCTTCCATATCCTCTTAACAAATAGGGCTGAGAAAAAGCTTCCGCTATCACTTCCCGGAAACGGCGACAGGTATGGTATTCCAAAGTTGTTGAGCGACGCAATGTATACCGTGTAGATGAATAATCCTATTCCTATTCCAAAAAAGCCTGAAAATGCTGCAAGAAGTATGAATATAAGTCGCAGCACTCTAAAGGTCCAACTTAAAGAATAATCTGCTGTTGCAAAAGAGCCGATACCTGTAATTGCTATTATAACAATCATAATAGGACTTACAATCTTTGCACTGACCGCTGATTGTCCCAAAATCAAGCCGCCTACAATTCCTAATGTCTGTCCAACAGGACCAGGCATTCTTATTCCGGCTTCTCTGATTAGCTCAAAAGAAAAATCCATAAGCAATAATTCTACAACACTCGGAAAAGGCACGTTAGCCCTTGCCGCGCTTATTGCATACAACAGATACGTCGGGAGCATTTCCTGATGAAATAATGTTATAGCAAGATACAAAGCCGGCAAAAGAACCGACACCAGCATACCGATAAATCGTACAATTCTCGACATATTCGCAAATGGCGCACGTAAATATGCATCTGATGCAGCATGGGTCAGTTCATAAGCATTAGTTGGGAAAATTAGAGCACGTGGGCTTCCGTTTAGTAATAAAACGACTCTACCTTCTGCCAATGCTCGTGCAGTTCTGTCAGGTCGTTCTGTCGAAAGGGTTTGAGTTGCAGCAAATATACTGCCGTTTTCGACCAGTTGTTCTACTTCCTCTATTGAAATGATATAATCAATAGATATTGAATTTAGGCGATTTCTGACCTCTTTTACAAGCTTTTCATTGGCAATATCAGAGATATAGAGCATTACACCCCTTGTTTTTGATACTTCACCGATTTTGACGGCTTCTGCGATAAGCTTTTCTGTCTTTAAAGTCTTTCTTATCAGGATTGTATTAGTTCTAAGCATCTCTGCAAAAGCTTCCTGCGGGCCGTAAATGGACTGTTCGTTCTCAGGCTTAGTAATACCACGATGCTCCCACGTACGCACATCGAGCGTAAAAGCCTGATTTAAACCGTCAATAAATAAGCCGCATCCGCCAAAATTAACCTCTTCTGCAACAGTATCGAAGCTTTCTGTTAGATTTACCTGCGCATGAACTATAAATTTGTCTCTAATTTCTCTTGCAAGACTCTTAGGCTCAATTTCTTTAATATAAGGTAGCTCCGCAAGGCTTTTTATTACAAAATTGTCTATTAGTTCTACGTTTACCATACCTTCATAAAAGAAAAGAAAGCATTTTCTGTCCCCTTTAATCGAAAAGTGCTTAATTATTACATCGTTATTGTCAGGGACACTAAATCGTTTTTTGATAATATTCAGATTTTCATTTATATCCGCCGTAATCTTATTAATTGTATTTTTAGCGTTTAATCTGCTATCATACTGAATATTATAATCTGCATTTTCTATTCTTGCTTCTTCATACTTATCCGTAGCATCATAAACAAATAGTTTTTTTAAAATTGATAAAACTCCCACCGAAAACAACTCCAAAATATATATTTGAAGTTATTTTCGCCTAAAATTGTCATTTTTATGTATATTTTCAATAAAAAATAAAAAATGTTTCACGTGAAACATTTACAACTGAAAAATTTGTGGTATAATGGTAATATAAATTAAATTAACAGGGGATACGCATATGAAAATTATTGCTGTAACCAATCAGAAGGGCGGAGTAGGTAAGACTACTACTTCAGTAAATTTAGCTGCAGCTCTTGCATATAAGGGTAAAAAGGTGCTTTTGATTGATGCAGACCCGCAGGGGAATACTTCGTCAGGTGTAGGTCTTGATAGAGCAGATTTTGAACTCACCTTATATGATTGCCTTGCAGAGCCTGAAAATACAAATAAAGCTATTGTTAAGACTAAATACCGTAATTTGTCGGTTATTCCGTCTGAAAATAACCTTTCTGCAGCAGAGATTGAGCTTGCAACAGAAGAAAAGAGAGAATTTTTTCTAAAAAATGCTATATCTAATATTAAGGAAGAGTTTGACTATGTCATAATCGACTCTCCGCCTGCACTTGGAATGCTTTCAATTAATATAATGACCGCTGCTGATTCGGTGATCATACCAATACAGTGTGAATATTACGCGCTCGAAGGACTTGCACAGATTGTAAATACTATCAAAATGATTAAAGAACGCAGTAATCCTTCCATTAAAATAGAAGGTATTCTCGGAACAATGTATGATAAGCGTACAAATCTCTCTGAGCAGGTTTTAACTGAGGTTAAAAAGCATTTTCGTGATAAGGTTTACAAAACATACATACCAAGAAACGTACGACTTTCAGAGGCTCCGAGCTTTGGAGAGCCTATTATAAAGTATGACATTACCTCAACAGGCGCTAAGGCATATTTTGACCTTGCACGTGAAGTTATGTCTAACAACGAAGAGGTGAAGTAAATGGCTAAAAGAGGACTAGGAAAGGGCATGGATGCCTTTTTGAATGAGAGCAGTCTCATGGCTGTGGAAAGCAGCGAAGGTGTAAGAAGTATTAAGCTCTCAGATATTGAGCCTAACAAAAATCAACCCAGAAAGCACTTTGACAAGGAACAGCTTGAATTACTTGCTGAATCAATTAAGGAACACGGAATAATTCAGCCGATTGTCCTTACAAAAACTCCGCTTGGCTACGAAATCGTTGCAGGAGAGAGAAGATGGCGAGCTGCAAGACTTGCAGGTCTTAAGGAAATACCGGCAATTGTGCGTGAGTACACTCATCAGGCAATAACTGAAATCGCACTCATAGAAAATATTCAAAGAGAAGACTTGAACCCTATTGAAGAGGCAAGTGCATACCGTTCCTTAATGGATGAATTTGACCTTACACAAGAAGAAATAAGTGCAAAGCTTGGAAAAAGCAGAAGTGCAATTGCAAACTCGCTAAGACTACTTTCATTAGAACCTGAACTGCAGCAATATGTAGTTTCTGGTCAGATTTCTGAGGGACACGCAAGATGCGTACTAACACTTTCGGGGACAGTATTAAGAGAGTTCCTGATTAACAGAATTATTGAAGACGGCCTCAGTGTTCGTCAAACAGAAAAGCTTGCTAAAGACCTTGCTTCCGCTGGAAAAAACGAAAAGAAAGAAAAGCGTCCCAACGAAACGGATTTCCAGATAGAAAGAATAAGAAAGTCTATTGAGGAACGTCTTGGTACAAAGGTTACAATCAACCATAAGCCTAAAAAAGGCAAGATTGAGATAGAATACTATGGAAACCGTGATTTGGACAGGCTTTTGGACCTGCTCGGACTTAGCTTTAGGGGGTAGTCATCAATGTCAAGAAACAGAAGTAACAGACCACTTATGATTTATACCTCACTTATATTTATAGTAGCCATTGTGATGGTTATTGTAGCATTCTTCGGACAGCGACATCTGGAAAGTGCACAATTCAGACAGACAGAAACAACAAGAGGTATTTCCGAACGTGCATCCCGTCTAAGCGAAGAAAACCGACTTTTGATGGAGGTTAACAAGCGCCTTACTACGTCATTAAATGAGCTTACAGAAGAAAATCAGGCACTCAAATCCGATGTTGAGGCTTTGACAAAAGAAACCGAATACAACAGAAAGCTCAGCGAGGTATATCTTGTTCTCAACAACTCAGGACGTTCCAAGGCAAGAAAGCTTCTTAGCGAAATCTATACCGAGGATTTAACATCAGAGCAAAAAGATTTTTACGATATGTTAGTTAAAAAATGTAATTAGTATCAAGGGGGACATATAAATGTTAGACATTAAATTTTTACGAACTGAACCGGAAAGAATAGTTGAGGCTCTTAAGAACAGAAACAATGATTTAGACATCACACCTGCAATCGAGCTTGACAAGCAGCGCCGTGAAATATTGTACACGGTTGAACAGATGAAAGCAAAGCAGAACGAAATTACCAAGAAAATTCCTGCAATGAAGAAGGCAGGGGAGAACACAGATACAGTATTTGCAGAGATGAAGGAGCTTTCAAACGAGATTAAGGAGCTTGACAACAAGGTTACCGTAATTGATGAAGAGCTTCGTAGCTTTATGCTCCGTATACCCAATATCCCGAACAGCACAGTGCCTGTAGGCATTGACGACAGCGAGAATATCGAAGTAAGACGCTGGGGCGAACCTAAAAAGGTTGATTTTGAGCAGAAGGCACATTGGGATATAGGTACTGACCTTGACATTCTCGACTTTGACCGCGGTGCAAAGATTGCCGGTACACGTTTTACAGTCTATAAGGGTATGGGCGCAAGATTGGAGCGTGCGGTTATCCAGTATTTCTTAAATACCCACTCAGACCAGTCAGGTTACACCGAAATTTTCCCGCCGTATATGGTAAACAGAGCGTCAATGACAGGTACAGGTCAGCTTCCGAAGTTTGAAGAGGATGCTTTTAAAGTAACAAACAATGGTTACTTCCTCATACCTACTGCAGAAGTACCGGTTACCAACCTACACAGAGACGAAATCTTAGACGGCGACAGTCTTCCTATTAAATACTGTGCATACTCTGCGTGCTTTAGAGCAGAGGCAGGCTCAGCCGGCAGAGATACAAGAGGTCTTATCAGACAGCATCAGTTCAATAAAGTAGAGCTTGTTAAATTCGCTGACCCCGAAAAGAGCTACGAAGAGCTTGAATCACTTACAAACGACGCAGAAAAGCTTCTTCAGGGACTGAATATCCCTTACAGAGTAGTAACTCTTTCAACCGGCGACCTCGGCTTTTCTTCTGCCAAGACATATGATATTGAGGTGTGGATGCCGAGCTATAACAGATATGTAGAAATCTCCTCCTGCTCCAACTTCGAGGACTATCAGGCAAGACGCGCTAACATCAAATTCCGCCGTACACCTAAGGACAAGCCTGAATTTGTTCATACATTAAACGGCTCAGGCCTTGCTGTAGGCAGAACTGTTGCAGCCATCTTAGAAAACTATCAGAACGCAGACGGCTCTGTTACAATCCCCGATGCTCTTAAGTGCTATATGGGCATTGACAAAATTGAGAAATAATATTTAAAGAGGGACAGATAATCTGTCCCTCTTTACTCTTTACTCTATTCTCATTACCTTTAACCCTTTTTCCGTGGCATATTTTACCGTATAATATGTACCACCGCTTGTTTTCTCTAAGAAAGCTATACAAACACTGCTTTGATCAACAAGCCTTCGGTTTCTTGTATGAAAGCATCCGGGTAAATATCTTTCAAAAATATACTCTATACTGTCTGCACGTTCCAAAAGACTTTTTTGCCTGTATCTATCATATGAAGTATAATTATTTATATCTTTCTTATAAGGAAGAATAAGCTTTAATTTTATATCTTTTCTTACTTTTTTTAGCTCTAAAACCTCATAACTCGCAATTAAATCAAAACCACTTGCACCGCCTGCATAAAATTCCGTATATCCATTATCTGCAAGCTCGGAAATTACTGCTTTTAATTCCTCTTTTATGCTTTCTACTCTAATAGCTGGGATGTCCCTGTGTCCTGTAAAACATACCGACTTACTTTTCATTTTTATGTCCCTTATTCGCTCTAATCAGCTTTTGAGTTCTTATATCCTTACCCGCAAAACGTAAGCAGTGGAAATTCTCAAAAAGACGTGATGTTATTCTTGCGGTATAAACGTTGCTTATCTCTTCCATAGAAAGATTGGTGCTGATTATCATTCTCTTATTTCCAAGCAACCTCTCATTTATAAGGTCAAATAGGAACTGAAATGATGATGGGCCGTGCATTTCTACCCCTAAATCATCAATAATCAAAAGGTCAGCATCATAGATAAGCTTTAACATATCCTCAAATTCTTCCGTATCGCTCATTCTGCCGAAACGATAATCGTCATATGCCGCAAATAATCTTGACGCACCGCTGTAAATAACAGTATAGCCTTTATCGAGCATTTCCTTTGCAATAGAACTTGAAATAAAGGTTTTTCCTAATCCAGGAGCACCATAGAAGAGCAGATTCTTTGAATTTTCGGGGTCTTTGCAGAAATTTATTGAAATATTTACTATATCCTCGATATTCTCTCTTTCAGTCATATTGACATTTCCCATTTTACTGTCCCCATAAAATGTTAAGTCAAATTTATCGAAAGTCTGTTCATTAATGAGGGTTTTCATATTTGAAATATCATAGGCATAGTCTATTAACTGCTGCTTAAGGCAAGCACATTTTTTTCCGTCAATATATCCTGTATCCTCACAAAGACTGCATATATATTTCGGCTTATCAAAATCAATATCTATATTATTTGCCTTCAAAAGCTCTGTTTTTTCCTTTTTAAGCCTGTCAAGTGTATTTGCAAGGTCTTTGTTATATTTTGTGGCATTTGCTCTGTCATTAAGTATTTTCCCCATATTTTCAATGCCTGCATTGGTAATTTCCCTGTCTATTTCTTTAATACGGGGATGCTTTTCGTAAACTTCAAGAACTTTATTTTCTCGCTCACTTTCTGCAAAGCTGCGTTTCTGGCTGTAATCTGCCATAATTTTTGCATATGCCTTGTTATTGGTAAGCATTATATGTCCCCTCCTTTTAAATATTTTCTTATTGATTCTTTTCTTCTAATTATTTCGTTAAAGTTTTTGATATATTCTATTGGGTCTTTGTAATTGAATATTCTCTCAATGCCGTCCTTTTTAACTATTTTGGTTGTTCCACCACCGCCCAAGGCAATTATAGTCTGAGCCTCCTCCATAATATTTACATTATAGAATGAGAAAGCACCTTCCTTAGCGTAGCCGACATTTTCCAAGTTACCCGAAATATTTTTCTGTCTGTACATATAATAGGGAAGATAGCCGTTATCCTCAAGTGTTTTTTGTGCATAGGAAAGCATTTTATTCATTTCCTCAGCCTCGGTCAGCTCATCAATTTTATGTCTTAGTGCAGCAGCACGTTTGATGCACATAGAATGTACAGTTATATTATCAGGCTTAATTGCTACCAAATCATCTATACTCTTTTTAAAATCTTCAAACTTTTCATCAGGAAGTCCTGCAATTAAGTCGGTATTTATAACATCAAAGCCTACCTCGCGTGCTAAGTTAAAGCTGTCAAAGAACATCCTGACACAATGCCTTCTGCCGATTTTAGCAAGTGTTTTGTTATTGGTTGTCTGTGGATTTATGCTGATTCTTCCGACTCCGTTTTGTTTAGCAATAACAAGCTTTTCACGAGTTATCGTATCAGGTCTTCCTGCCTCTAAGGTAAACTCATTTATATTTGACATATCAAATTCAGAATTTATCTTTTTAAGAAGAATTTCAAGCTGATTTTCATTAAGAGTAGTCGGTGTTCCGCCTCCGATATATATATTTTCAATGATTTTTTCTGTGTCCTTTATAATATCTGCGGTAATTTCTATTTCCTTAAGCAAATACTGAAGGTATTCGTCCATATACTTACCTGTAGTACCAATATCGGTAGAAACAAATGAACAGTAAAGGCATCTTGAAGGGCAAAATGGAATACCGATATAAATACTTACAGAATTTTCTCTTATACTTTGAAGAATTATTTCTTCATTTTTTGCAACTCGTAATGCAAGCTCACATTTATTATCCTCGACGCCATAAAGAAGCTTTATAAAATCTGCTGCCTCATCATAGCTCATTCCTTCATCAACCAATGCAGTAACGGTTTTTGCAGGTCTTACCCCGCACATTGCTCCCCAGGGCAAGCTGATTTTATAAATTTTACTTGCAGCATTTATAAACGCACGTGTACAGCTTACAGAGCAGATACGGTTATCCTTCTTTTCAATACCTGTCTTTGCTCTATTTAACTTAAATTCACCAAAATATGTGTTGTTATTATAGATTATCTCACAATATGCATCTGCAATATCATCTTCATAGCTGACATTTGTATAGATATAAACATCCTCACTCGGATTAAAAAACAAACGCATAAAAACATTCATTTCATATTCACAATTAAAACCGTTCTGAACAAGCAGCATAATATGTCCCCTTTTGACAGAATAAACCGACATTTTTTAAATGCCGGTTTTAATTTACATACATATTGAAATTCTTTTCGTATCCGATTGTTGTGTTTTCGCCATGTCCCGGAAAAACTTCCGTTTCATCAGGCAGGAAATAAAGCTTGGTTTTAATTGAATTTATCAAAACATCGCTGTTTCCTGTCGGAAAATCGCATCTTCCGACGGTTCTTCTAAATAATGTGTCCCCTGAAAATAAATTATTTCCAATTAAGTAACACATACCGCCGTCTGTATGACCGGGAGTTTCAATAGCTTTAATCTCAACCTCACCAACCGATATTACATCTCCATCAGACAGAATAATATCTGCTTCATCAAGAGAAAACGGCTCGCCAAAAGCAATAGATAAATTTCTGCTATCCTTTGTGATATTATAGCTGCAGTTTTTACTGCAGACAAGCTTTCTGTTTCCCTTTAGCTCTCTTACACTATAACTGTGGTCATAATGAGAATGAGTAAGCAGGATATATTCAACCGAAATGTTTTTTTCTTCAATAGTTCTTAATATTTTAAAAGTATCGAGTCCCGGGTCTATTAAAATACCCCTTTTATCTTCTCCATAGACCAGATAACAGTTCTGGTCCATTTCAAAGCTTATAATTTTATCAATGTGTATCATAATCAGTTGTTATAAAGTCTGACAGGCAAAATCATAAATGTGTAGCTGTCATCATTCTTGGAGCGAATAAAGCAAGAGCTTCTTGGATTAGAAAATTCCATTTTAATTTCATCATCCTCGCAGGCACGAAGTGCGTCCAAGAGTAGCTTATGGTTAAAGCCAATCTCCAGATCATCGCCGCTTGCACTGACTTCAACAGCATCGTAAACCTTACCTCTGCTTGTCATACAGGTAATTTCAATCTTGTCTGATGTGATATTTAAAATTACCGGCAGCTTTTCTGCCTTTGCGGTCATATCGTCATTGATAATAAGAGCAGCACGCTCCAAACTGTCTGCCAAATCTCTTGCAAGAGCGTGTACATAAATATTATTCGGAGCCTGAAGAACAGGACGGTAATTGATGTACTTACCCTCAAGAAGTCTGGTAGTTACTTTAAATTCACCAAAATCAAACATTGCATAGCGTTCGGAAACTATAATATCAACAGTTTCATCGCCGTCCTTTAATACCTTCAAGATTTCTCTTAAGGTAAAGCCGGGTACTACAAAGCTTGTCGGTGTTAAAGAGCTATCAACAACCTCTCTTATAATTGCCAAACGGTAGTTGTCGGTGGAAACAACCGACAAAACACCCGATTCAATTTCAAACAAAGAGCCTGTTAAAATAGGTCTTTTTGACTCATTTTGCGAAACTGCAAAAATAGTCTTTTTAATCATATTTTTCAAAACGCCCTGTTTCATAGAAAATCTGTAAACCTCAGAAACCTCAGGAACAGCAGGATATTCAAGGCTGTTAAGTCCCTGAATGTTAAACTCTGACTTTCCGCCTTTAATAGTGGTAACATTATTTGAGTTATTTACATCAATTTCAACGTCCTCGTCGGGAAGTCTTCTTATAATATCACCGAACATTCTTGACGAAAGTGCAATACTTCCGCTGTCTTTAACTGTACATTCACAGTTATATTCAATACATAAATCAAGATTATTAGCAGTAACTGTAATTTTACCGTCATTATAAGCATCAAGCTTAATACATTCTAAAATAGGCATAACAGCCTTAGCACTTACAGCCTTCTGGACGGTATTTATAATTTCTGCAAGAACTGTTTTGTGACATACTAATTTCATAAGACAAAATCTCCTTTTCTTGCGCTATAAGATATATAATAATTTTAGTAGTATTTGTTGTAGAGGTGTTAGTAAAATGGATAAGGTTAAAATTCCTTATATTACCTAGTATAATTATCCAAAATTACGGTTTATAAAGGGTTTATAAAATTTAAGTTTTCAACAGTCAGAAATTAAGAGAAAAAGTTATTAACCTTTTATTCTTTCACATGTTAATAAAAAAGTGGATTAAATGTTGTTTAAATCCTTTATAATAAGGTCTACTTCTGTTTTAAGAATATTATCGTTTGATAAATCTTCTATAACCTTGTCCACACCGTACATAACTGTAGTGCGGTCGCGGTTGCCGAAAACCTTTGCAATCTCTACATAGTTCATACTGGTAAGCTTTTTACAAAGATACATAGCAATCTGTCTTGGCCTTGTAATGTTACGGAGTCTTGACTGACTCTTCATATCTTCAATCGAAACCTCATAAAAATCACAAACCTTGTCCATAATCTTCTGATAGGTAATTTTAATAATACCGTCTTCGGGAATTATGGAGCTTATTGCGTGTTCTGCCAAAGACATATCAATAGGCTTGTTTGAAATTCCTGCAAAGGATATAATCTTAAGAAGTGCGCCCTCAAGCTCACGGATATTAGAATCTACACGCTCTGCTATATAGGTTAAAACATCATCGGGAATAAGTGCGTGCTGAGCCTCTGCCTTCTTTTTAAGAATAGCAACTCTTGTTTCGTAGTTTGGAGCAGTAATATCTATCGGCAATCCCCACTCAAAACGTGTTATAAGTCGTTCTTCAATAGAAACAAGTTCTTTTGGCATACGGTCGCTTGTAATTACTATTTTCTTTTCGTTCTGGTAAAGCTCATTAAAAGTATGGAAAAATTCCTCCTGAATACCCTGCTTATTCTCTATAAACTGAATATCGTCAATCAAAAGTGCGTCAACTGCACGGTATTTCTGCCTGAAGGACTCCATATCCTTATCCCTTACCGCATTAATCATATCAATCGTAAACCGTTCACTTGTAACGTAAACTACCTTTTTGTCAGGAAATGTTTCCAAAATCTTGTTACCGATTGCCTGCATCAGATGGGTTTTGCCTATTCCTGATTTTCCATACAGAAACAGAGGATTACCCTGTGGTCTGTCCTCTCTTGCGACATTCAAAGCTGCAGCGGTAGCGTACTCATTAGATGTTCCGACAACATAGTTGTCAAATGTATATCTCGGATTGAGATTTGCTCTTATGTACGGCTCTGTGCTACCTGTAACTGTAGAGTTTGTTTTAATATCATTTTTTACGTTACCGACGATAATTTCCACCTTTACCGTATCGGCAACTACACGGCATACTGCCGCTTCAATATCGTCAATATAACGAAGCTCTATCATATTTTTGCAGATTACCGACGGAACGGAAATCGTAAAGACACTGTTGTTGTAGGAAACAGGCTTTGCTACATTGATGTAGGTATTAAAACCAACCATCGAACTGATGCTTCGGCGGATAAAAGATAAGGAACTTTCCCAAATTTCCTTAATTTCCATTATTATCCCCCTAATTTAATTTATACATATCAAAAAAGTGTGCTTTATTATATTAACAGATTTTTACGAATATTACAAGAGTTTTAATATTTTTTTTCAAAAAAAGTTGACATTTTTTTTTACCAGATGTGGAAAAAGTTAAATATTTCAAGGGTTTTAAGGGGATAATAGGAATGAAATTTTTTTTGAAAGGACTGATTTCGTGAAAGGTGTAATTGAAATTTGCGAGGTTTTTGCCCGTGAGGTTATTGACTCAAGAGGTACACCTACCGTTGAAGCGGAGGTTTATACCGAGTTTGGTTTCGGGAGGGCAATTGTGCCATCGGGTGCATCCTGCGGTGCTTTTGAAGCGGTTGAAAAGAGAGACGGCGAAAAGGAACGTTTTTGCGGTAAGGGCGTTCTTCGTGCAGTTGAGAGTATAAATAATGAAATTTCCGAATGCCTAATCGGTATGAATGTTTTAGACCAGAGAGCCATTGATATGAAGATGGTTAAATTGGACGGTACTCCTAACAAAGAACGGCTTGGTGCAAATGCAATATTAGCAGTTTCGCTCGCTTGTGCTCACGCTGCGGCAGACAGTCTTGGTATGAGCTTTTACCGCTATGTCGGCGGTAGTAATGCACATATTACCCCTGTGCCAATGATGAATATTCTAAACGGCGGAGCGCACGCAAATAATAATGTAGATATTCAGGAATTTATGATTATGCCGGTAGGTGCCAAGTCTTTCCGTGAGGGACTTACAATGTGCTGCGAGGTTTATCAGAGCCTTAAAAAGCTTTTAAATAAATCGGGCGCATCCACAGCAGTAGGAGATGAGGGTGGTTTTGCGCCGAATCTTTCGAGTGATGAAAAGGCAATTGAGGTAATTATATCGGCGGTTGAAGATGCGGGCTATCGTATGAAGCACGATTTTATGCTTGCAATAGATGCCGCAAGCTCGGAGTGGGTTTCACACGAGGGCGGATATCTCCTGCCAAAATCAAATATTACAAAAACTACTGATGAATTGATTGATTACTGGGCTGATTTGGTTGAGAGATTTCCTATTTTCTCAATTGAAGACCCGCTTGCTGAGGAGGATTGGGACGGCTGGAAGAAGATTACCGAAAAACTTGGAGATAAGGTTCAGCTTGTTGGAGATGACCTGTTTGTTACCAATACAAAAAGACTTAAAAAGGGAATAGAGCAAGGTGCGGCAAATTCTATTCTCGTAAAGGTTAATCAAATAGGAACTTTAACCGAAGCATTAGAGGCTACCGAAACTGCACAGAAAAACGGCTACACAGCTGTAATCTCACACCGAAGCGGAGAAACAGAGGATACAACAATTGCAGATATTGCAGTTGCTACCAATTCAGGACAAATTAAATGCGGTGCACCTGCCCGCTGCGACAGAACGGCTAAGTATAACAGGCTTTTGCGGATTGAACAGGAGCTTTGTTTTACAGCGGAGTATGGCGGGGAGTATATTAGGTAAATTTGTCTCCTTAAAGTAAAATGTAAAGGGGATGCCCCAATGGCATCCCCCTGCTTTTGCGCTGCCGAACAACTAAAAGCACCGCAAAAGCACTATTCAACCGACTCGATTAACGCAAACTTCCCATCTTTACGCTCATAGACAACGTTCATCTCATCGGTGTGCACATTCTTGAACACGAAGAAGCTGTGTCCCAAAAGCTTCATCTGCAAAACTGCTTCCTCTGCAGACATCGGCTTAACCTGAAATCTTTTTGTTTTAACAATTTTATACTCCGATGTATCTTCACCGCCTGAATAATTATCTCCGCTTATGAGTAAATCATCGGCAAGTGCCTCACGTTTAATTTTTTTCTCAAGTCTTGTCTTATTTTTTCTTATCTGACGTTCTATAATGTCGACAATTTCATCAATAGCCGTTTTAGCATCAACTTCGGTAACCTCTGCGCGGTAAATCATACCGCCGGCATAAATTGAAGTTTCAACATATTCCTTATCCTTGACCGTTCCGATTAAAACTCTTGCCTCAGACTCGTCTTTAAAGTATTTGTCGAGCTTGGAGAGCTTTTTTTCGAGATAGTCGACAGTCGGCTTGTCCGGTGTAAACTTCTTTGTGATAATGTTGAACTTCATAAAATCATCTCCTTGCGGTTTACTTTTCCTCGAAAGGTTTTATCCTTTCATTATATTTTTACCCCGGTTTGTAGCGGTTTAAACATTTTTCTTGCAAATACAGGGAATATTTAGTATAATCAAGAATGAAAAACAGTATCAGGAGGAGCAGGCTTTGATAGCATTATTATCCGTTAGTATATTATATGTTATATGTGCCTATATGCTGTGTGCGGGCATTGCCAAAGATAAAGGAAAGATAAAATCAGGCAGGAAATGGATTTATTCTCTTCTTGGACTTGGACTTGTAATAAGATATATAGGTGCTTTGATATATCAAGGACATCCAAGCGATATGAATTGTTTCAGAGGCTGGTCTGAAATTATGTTCAAGGTCGGACCGGGCGGTTTTTACTCCTATGATGCTTTCACCGACTATCCGCCTGTATATATGTACGTTTTATGGCTGATAGGTGCATTTAGAAGCTTTATTCCAATGACCGAGCCTGCTCTTAATCTGATTCTTAAAACACCTGCCATTTTGTGCGATGTTATAACAGCAATTTTGCTTTTTAATATGACAGAAAAAAGAGTGGGAACAAAGGCTGCATACTGTGCCTGTGCATTGTGGCTCTTTAATCCTGCAGTATATATAAACTCGGCATTATGGGGTCAGGTGGACTCGGTATTTATGCTGTTGGTGTTTATATGTATTTTAATGATTACCGAAAAAAGACTTATCTCTTCGTTTTTTGTTTTTGCGGTGGCAGTAATGTTAAAGCCGCAGGCACTTTTTTATACACCGATTTTTCTTTTTGCAATAGCGGAAGAAACTATTTATCCCGTCTTTAAGTCAAAGGAGCTTTTAAGATATATTGTTTTTGGAGTTTTAGCAATATTATTTGCACTTGCAATATGCGTGCCGTTCGGATTATCAAATGTTATCAAGCAATATGTCGGCACTCTCTCTTCATACAAATATGCCAGCGTTAATGCGTATAATCTATGGGCTGCATTAGGACTTAACTGGTCCGCTCTCACATCAGGAATATCATTTATAGGTAATTTTATGATTATAGCTACAGTAGCAGCCGCCGGTGTGTTTTTCTTTAATACAAAATCAAAATCCAAATATTTCTGGCTTGCAGGCTTTATCTGCTTTTCAGTTTTTACTTTCTCTGCCAAAATGCACGAAAGGTACGCATTTCCTGTAATGCTTATGCTCCTTGGCGGTTTTTTATTAAACCGCACCGATAAAAAAGCAATGAGGTCATACATTCTGGTAACCGTAACCCAGATTATTAACTGTGGCCATGTCCTGTTTTTCACATCGGACGGCAAGAGCCTGACTATAACAGAGCAACTTATTGCCAAGGTAATGGGCTTTGTAACAGTGGCCGTGTTTATATGGGTGGTATATACTACCATAAGAATGTGTACATTTAAGACTTTTGACAAAATATCAACCGACAAGGATTACAAAATAAGACGTAACGACGTTATTGCAATAGCTGTTTTAACAGTAATATATTCTGCAATTGCACTCTTTAACCTGGGGAATATGTATGCACCCGAAACAAAGGTAAAGCTTAATAATGAAACAAAAACCTTTGCTTTAAATGACAACAATGGTATATCCGGCTTAAAATTTTTCCTCGGCGAATATCATATTCACGAAGGGAATACACTTAAAATCGAGCTTAATAATGAACAGGGCGAAAACGTATATGAAACAGAGATAACCGACGCAGATGTATTCTACTGGACGGAGTACGATTTTGACCTGAAGCCTGCATCCGAGCTTGTTTTAAGCACAAGTGGGAAGGTAAGTATGTTCGAGATGGCATTTCTTGACAAGGACGGAAACATTATCGGTGGAGAGGGCGAGCTTTTTGACGAAGCGGAGCTTGTTCCCGAAAAACGTCATTTAAGTAACAGCACATATTTCGACGAGATTTATCACGCACGAACTGCTTATGAGTTTTTAGAGGGCGATAATGTCTATGAATGGACACACCCGCCTTTGGGCAAGATTATCATTTCAATAGGTATAAGGCTGTTTGGAATGAATCCGTTCGGATGGCGGATTATGGGTACTTTGTTCGGAATAATGATGGTGCCTGTTATCTATATCTTTGCTAAAAATCTTCTGGGAAAGACGCATCTTGCATTCTTTGCATCGGTACTGTTTTCCTTTGACTTTATGCACTTTACTCAGACGAGAATTGCTACCATTGACGTATATATAACCTTCTTTATAATGCTGATGTATATGTTTATGATAAGCTATTTAAGGGCAGATTTTTACGGCGACATTAAAAAGATTCTTCTGCCGTTGGGATTTTCGGGCTTGTTCTTTGGCTTTGGCATCGCATCAAAATGGACGGGAGCTTATGCGGGTGCAGGGCTTGCAATAATCTTCTTTGCGAATTTATCTGGTCATTATAAAGAGTACAAAAACGGCTCTCCCTATGCGGTAATTTTCCCTGAAAGAGTAAAGACTTTGATACTTTTTTGTGTAGGAGTTTTTGTGGTAATTCCTGTGGCAATATATATGCTTTCCTATATACCGTTCCTTAAAACAGAGGGTGTAGGAATAAAGGGTATATGGGACAATCAGCTTGCAATGTTTAATTATCACAGCGGCATTGATGCAACACACAGCTTCTCGTCCGATTGGTATCAGTGGCCGATTATGTACCGTCCCGTGTGGTATTACTCTAACAAGGTTAATGAAACAATGCGAGAGGGTATAAGTGCAATGGGAAATCCGCTTGTCTGGTGGGTAGGTATTCCTGCATTCTTCTATGTTCTGTACCTTGCCATTGCCAAAAGAGAAAAGACGGCGGTATTCTTAAGCATCTCATACCTGGCACAGCTTTTGCCGTGGGTATTCGTAAGCCGTATTACTTTTATATACCACTATTTCCCGTGCGTACCGTTTGTGGTTCTGATGATAGCATATTCAGCAGGCAAGCTTCTTGGAGAAAGCAAAAAAGCAAAAACGGCTATGGCAGTTTATCTTATATGTTCGGTAATGCTTTTTGCAATGTTTTACCCTGTGTTGTCAGGCTATCCCGTTAATATAAACTATGTTAAAACATTCCTGAAGTGGTCAGAAGAATGGGTTTTTATATCAGGAATATAAGGAGTATATTATGATTAGAGAAGTAAATTCTGAGATAATTACAGATATTGTTGCCAAGATGTGCATTGAGGCAAATTGCGTTATTGCACCTGAAATCAAGGCGGCAATGGAATCGGCAAAGGAAACCGAGGAATCGGAGGTTGGCAAAAATGTACTCGACAACCTCCTCGAAAATGCAAGAATTGCCAAAGAAAAAATGATACCTATTTGTCAGGATACAGGTATGGCGGTGTTTTTTGTAGAGCTTGGCAAGGACGTGCATATTGTGGGCAAAAACCTCACCGATGCAATAAATGATGGTGTAAAAAAGGGTTATACTGAAGGTTATTTAAGAAAATCGGTGGTAGGCGACCCCTTAATTCGTGAAAACACCAATGACAACACTCCTGCAATTATATATACCGAGCAGACGGACGGGGATAAAATCAAAATTACCTACGCCCCCAAAGGCTTCGGAAGCGAGAATAAGTCGGCACTTAAGATGCTAAACCCATCAGATGGTGAGCAGGGAGTAATTGATTTTGTAATTGAAACGGTTAGGAAAGCCGGTGCAAACCCCTGTCCGCCAATGGTGGTCGGAGTCGGTATAGGCGGTACAATGGACAAGGCGGCATACCTTGCAAAAAAGGCACTCACCCGTGAAATTACAATGGAGAATGAGAACAAATATTATGCCGATATGGAACAATTGCTCCTTGAGAAAATCAATATGCTCGGCATAGGTCCTCAGGGAATGGGCGGTATAATAACGGCACTCGGTGTAAATATCGAGGTATTCCCGACGCATATTGCAGGACTTCCCGTGGCAGTTAATATCAATTGCCACGCAACACGCCACGCGTCTGTGGTAATATAGTCGGCAGAATAAATCTTGCATCTCACCATTATTCGATGTAGGCAACGGCGTCTCGATGGTCCGCTGTACGCCATTTCCCAAAAACAAAGTTTATAAATAAAAATCTTTACAAACAAAAGATAATATGCTATCATATAATATAACAAAAGTAAATATCTTCAGGGCAGGGTGCAATTCCCGACCGGCGGTTAAAGTCCGCGAGCTCAGGCTGATAACGGTGAAATTCCGTAACCGACGGTAGAGTCCGGATGAAAGAAGAGAAAAGAGTGTATTTTTGCACGCCCTGTATTTTCGGGGCGTGTTTTAATTTAAAAGGAAAAGGTGAGCTTATGAACAACAAAACAAAAATGTATGTATCTGTGGGGGTATTTTCGGCGATTGCGTTTGTTCTGCAGGTAATTGGCAGTGTGATGGGATTAAAGGTTTCAGGCTTTCTGGAGATTGAGATTTCCGATCTTCCGGCACTTATAATGGCGCTGGCATTAGGTCCTGTGGCGGGAGTATTTACAGAATTCATCAAAAACCTCCTACACTCTACAATGACCTCGACAGGCTTTGTAGGAGAAGTTGCAAACTTCGTAATGAACGGAACCTTATGTGCCGTTGCGGGCTTTATTTATAAGCAGAACAAGAGCAGAAGGGGTGCGGTAATTGCTCTTGTAGTTGCAACCTTTGCGATGGCAATAGCAGGTGTTTTTGCGAATCTCTTTATTATGCTTCCGCTTTATATGCCGACAGCACCGTTTGATACTAAACTAAACCTGGTATTATTCACTATCCTGCCATTTAACATAGTACGCGGACTGGCACTTTCGCTGATTACATTTCTTATTTACAAACGTATCTCGCCCATAATCAAAAGCGATAAAGCATAATTTCGACAAATTTATAACCCCATAATGCCGTAAAATGTAAAATAACTCTTGATTTATTGGGTAAAATGTATTAGAATAGAGTCAAGAATAAAGTGTAAAAGAGGAGATAGTATGTCAGCAATTAAATTCAATTACAAAAAAGCACTCCCGTTCGTATCACAGCACGAAATTGATTATATGGCAGACTACGTTGCGGCAGCACACGATATGCTCCATAACGGTACAGGCGCAGGAAACGATTTTCTGGGCTGGGTAGATTTGCCGGTAAATTATGATAAAGACGAGTTCGCAAGAATTAAAAAGGCAGCAGAGAAAATCCGTTCCGATTCAGATGTTTTAATCGTAATCGGTATCGGTGGCTCATACTTAGGCGCAAGAGCGGCTATTGAGATGCTTTCACATTCTTTCTACAACTCACTTGATAAGGAAAAGAGAAACGGTCCTGCAATTTTCTATGCTGGAAATTCTATAAGCTCTACTTACCTTGCAGAGCTTTTGGAGGCAGTTGAGGGCAAGGATATTTCGGTTAATGTAATATCCAAATCGGGCACAACCACCGAGCCTGCAATAGCATTCAGAATTTTTAAAGAGCTTTTGGAAAAGAAATACGGCAAGGAAGAGGCCAAGGGCAGAATTTATGCCACAACAGACGCAAAACGCGGCGCACTAAAGAGCTTAGCCGACAGTGAGGGCTATGAAAGCTTTGTTATAAGCGACGATATAGGTGGAAGATACTCTGTTTTGACAGCAGTAGGACTTCTTCCGATAGCTGCAGCAGGCATTGATATAGACGCTATGATGCAGGGTGCTCAGGATGCAAGAGAAAGATATATGAACCCCAATCTTGCAGAAAATGAGTGCTATCAATATGCAGCAGTCAGAAATGCACTTCTCAAAAAGGGCAAATCTGTCGAAATGATGATAAACTTCGAGCCGGCGCTTCACTATTTTGCTGAATGGTGGAAGCAACTCTACGGCGAGAGCGAGGGTAAGGACAATAAGGGTATTTTCCCGGCGGCAGCAGACTTTTCTACCGACCTTCACTCTATGGGACAGTATATTCAGGAAGGTCAGAGAATTCTTTTTGAAACCGCTATCCGTGTAGAAAACCCCAGAAAGAACTTCACAATTGAGGCTACTGACGATAATATCGACGGTCTTAACTTCCTTGCAGGAAAGACACTTGATTATGTAAACCTCAAGGCAGCAGAGGGTACAGCACTTGCTCATACCGACGGCGGTGTGCCTAATTTGGAGGTTGTAGTGCCTGAGCTTTCGGCATACAATTTCGGACAGATGGTTTATTTCTTCGAGAAGGCTTGCGGAATTTCAGGATACCTTCTGGGTGTTAATCCGTTTGACCAGCCTGGTGTTGAAGCATATAAGAAGAATATGTTCGCACTTTTAGGCAAGCCGGGCTACGAAGACCTTACATCAGAGCTTGAAGCAAGGCTTAAATAAGAAACCGACAGCTTGGGAGCTGTTTATATGAAAATTCAAAGGAGGACAAAATTATGGTAGAACTTTTGATTGGTAAGAAGGGCACAGGAAAGACAAAGGTGCTTATTGAAAATGTTAATAACGCAGCTGCAGTTGCTAACGGAAACGTTGTTTTCGTAAGCAATGACACTTCACGTAATATGTATGACATCAAATCAGCAGTAAGAATGTACGATACATCTGAGTTCGAGATTGCATCATGGGAGGAGTTCTTAGGCTTCCTTTGCGGTATCATCAGCGGTAACTTCGATATCACAAATATCTTCGTTGACGGTACACTCAAGATTGTTAATCACTCAATGGACGGTTTTGAAGATTTCCTTAAGAAAATTGAAGAAATCGGCAAGAAATTCAACATATCATTTGTGCTGTCTGTAAGCGTTGATGCAGATACAGCACCCGATTACATCAAAAAATACGCTTAATTCTAAGACGGCGAAGTCTTATATTGAAAGGAACAACAGATAAAAATGCAGTATCAGAGTACGAGAAACAAGAGCATTGCCATCACATCGGCGCAGGCTATCAAAAAGGGACTTTCCGAGGAAGGCGGACTTTTTGTCCCCGATTCAATTCCGTCGGTAAGCCTTGACGAAATTGCCGGCTTGAAGGATATGAACTACCGCGAAAGAGCGGAATTCATACTTTCCAAGTACCTCACCGACTTTACCGCTGAGGAGCTAAAATACTGTGTGGAAAATGCCTATACCAAGGAGAAATTTGAAACGGACAATATTGCGCCCGTTTACAAGCTTGACGATAAAACATATTTTCTTGAGCTTTGGCACGGTCCGACTTGTGCGTTTAAGGATATGGCACTTCAGATTTTGCCCTACTTACTTACAACATCTATGAAGAAAACCAACGAGAATGACGAGGTTGTAATCCTTGTTGCAACATCGGGTGATACCGGAAAGGCGGCGCTTGAAGGCTTCAAGGACGTTCCGGGCACAAGAATTGTCGTTTTCTATCCCGACAATGGTGTTTCTGAAATTCAGAAGCTGCAGATGATTACTCAAGAAGGCGAGAATGTAAGTGTTTGTGCGGTTAAGGGTAACTTTGACGATGCACAAAACGGTGTAAAACGTATCTTCACCGACGGCGGCTATAAGCAGATGCTTGCCGCTAACCACTTCAAGCTTTCGAGTGCAAATTCAATTAACTGGGGCAGACTTGTTCCGCAGATTGTGTACTATTTCTCCGCTTATGCAGATATGCTTAAGGCTGACGAAATTACACTCGGAGAGAAGATTAACGTAGTTGTTCCCACAGGTAACTTCGGTAATATCTTAGCATCGTATTATGCATATCAGATGGGACTTCCGGTAAATAAGTTTATCTGTGCGTCAAATAAGAATAATGTCCTTACCGACTTTATCAAGACAGGTAAGTATGATAAGAACCGCCAGTTCCATACAACTATTTCTCCGTCAATGGATATTTTGATTTCAAGCAACCTTGAGAGATTTTTGTACCATTTGTCAGGCAGAAATGACAGCTTTGTAGCAGATCTGATGCAGAAGCTCAATAACGAAGGCTCATACGAAATTCCTGCAGATATCAAGGATAAGATGACCGAACTCTTTGCAGCAGGCTGCACAGACGATGATGAAACAATGACTGCAATCAAAAATTGCAGTGAGGAATTCGGCTACGTTATGGATACTCATACCGCCGTTGCGAAATCGGTGTATGATAACTACGTTGCCGAAACCGGCGATAAGACAAAGACGATTATCGCATCAACTGCAAGCCCGTTTAAGTTTAACCAGAGCGTGCTGATTGCCCTTGGCGGCAGCGGTGCAGTTGCAGGCAAGGACGAATTTACACTCCTCGGCGAGCTTTCCGAAAGAAGCGGTATGAAAATCCCCGATTCTCTCGCATCGCTTAAAACTAAACCGAAGCTCTTTGAATCGGTTTGCGATAAGGGCGAAATGATTGAGGTTGTAAACGACTTTTTGCAGATATAATTGAATAAATTGATGGGCTTCCTTTTGGGAAGCCCATTTATGTAGGGACCGGCGTCCCGACGGTCCGTTTCTGTTAAAACAACGGTAAAAACAAGGAGCGTGTAAAAAATACAACTAAGGAGAAGGACAAATGAAAAAGTATCTTTCAGGCTTGTTTGTTATGTTGTCAATGATGTTTTTGTTCGTGTCAACAGCGTTTGCGGCAGAGTATGCATATACCATAACAGATGTGCAGTTTAACAAGGGTTACGTTCATCCTTGGACGAGAATAAAGCTGGAAAAGAATACAAATGAACTTGGGGGAGTATGTATAATCAGTTATTATACATCTGATGGTAAACTCATATGTGCAACAACTACAACAGAACATCAGGTGTTGCAAAGTGAGGGCAGCATGGGCACTTTTTCCATATCATTTGAAGGCGATGATAGTCAGGTAGCAAAAGTAAAGGCAATGATATGGGATAATGTTTCGTCTATGAAACCAATGGCAGAATCAAAAATCGGAATGGTTGTTGAAAGACCGAAAACTTATGCCATTGTTGAGCAGTATGTAACCTCAACAGAAAAACCGTATCTTAGTGTAATGACATTTGAGGGAGTACCATTAAAGCTATTTCTTGACAGCGATGAAAACAATGCAGCACAGGTAGATGCGGTAATGAAATCAATGGGTATTGGTGAAGATGAGAAGGATAATGCTGCAAGACTGCCGATTTCCGAACGAGTAATTGAATATTTACCGAAGGCATCATCGAAAACAACTCTTGTAAGAATTAAAAAGGTCGAAACTGTTCCTTTTGAAGAATCATATTATGATGTTTATGATAATGTTCTTGAGAAACCGTTATGCACGGATGTAACAATTATGAGCGCTACTAAATATTCGCTTGAAAATCCGTCAGTAAATAATTATATGATGGTGTCGATTACTTGGCTGGTGCAAGATATTGATTATGCAGGATTTCTGTTTGGTAAAAATGAGAATGGTGAATACTGTAATGCCGTAATAACAAGAGAAGGAAGAATATATAATGATGACTCTAATTTTGCTGTTGTTGCATCTACAGCCAACCCCAATCATACTGGTATCTTTGATGAAGAAACCTTCTATAGACTGTCTGCAATGTATGATGGTGAAATATATGCTAAAGAACTTTATATATTACAAGGTGCAAATATTTACATAGAGGGAGAGTCATATGAATATGATGATTATTGCTCTGCTTATCTGAAAGAAGGCGCGGTATTTTATTACAATACAAACAGCAATGGATTTGTTGACAGGATAGATGTTGTACTTGAGGGCGGATATGATTACCAGACAATAAGGTCGCTGATTACTGAGGAATACGAAACTGCAGATGCAACAATAGATAACCTGGTAAAGCTTCCGTCATCGGACTCGATTAGTTCAGATACCTGGTTTGTCGACATAGACAGCGAAGATATAGCCGCAACAAGAAAGGAAATTCAACTGTTTATTGCACCCGTGCTGAATACAGGCAGCAAAACCGTTGCTTTTGGTGCAGTAGAGAATAACAATGGCTTGTACGTTAATACCAATAACCAATATATATTCTCTCTTTCACATTATGCAAATATCTATTCGTATAATTTGTGGGATGCAGGAACAAAGGACGCTTTCTGCGCAGGAAGCTTTGAAGAAATATCGATAGATGATACCGATGCCAATGGCAGAGCTTGGCTCACAAATGTCCCTGCAAATGAAAAAGACTTTGATGAGCTTGTACAGTTCGCATTTGTTATGGCAGTTGACGGCGAGATTACAAACGCGTTGCTGTTTAACCCATAATTACAGATTTTTCAAGAGGACTGTTTAACCGTCCTCTTTTTTATATGCATAATAATAAATATATCATAAATTCCCCGACTGCCACATAACTATATACAAAAACAAGCTTTTATTATAGTATGGAGGAAAAGTTATGGAGAACATTTACCGCGATATTGCCGAGCGAACCAACGGCGATATATACATAGGCGTTGTAGGGCCTGTCAGAACGGGCAAGTCCACATTTATCAAGAGGTTTATGGACTATCTTGTAATCCCGAACATCGACAACGAGTATAGTGCAAGACGTGCCAAAGACGAGCTTCCGCAGTCGGCGGCGGGCAGGACGATTATGACCACCGAGCCAAAATTTATACCCAATGAAGCAGTTGAGGTTAATCTGGGCGATAATGCACATATGAAGGTGCGTCTGATAGATTGCGTGGGCTATATCGTAGATGCAGCAAACGGCTATATGGAAGAGGACGGACCAAGAATGGTCCAAACTCCGTGGTCTGATGAGGCAATGCCGTTTGTGGAAGCAGCGGAGCTTGGGACTAAAAAAGTTATACACGAGCATTCCAATATAGGCCTTGTGGTAACAACCGACGGCAGTATTACGGATATACCAAGACACGAGTATCTTGATGCGGAGGAGAGGGTAATAAACGAGCTTAAGGCAATCAATAAGCCGTTTATTGTACTTTTAAACTCAACCAATCCAACATCCCCCGAGGCAAAGGCGGCAAAACGTGAGATTGAAGAAAAGTACGGTGTTTCAGCGGTTGCTGTCAATTGCCGTGAGCTTGACGGCGAGGATATTTCAAACATAATTGAGGCGATTTTGTTCGAATTCCCGATTGATAATGTCAGAATAACGCTGCCTCGCTGGCTAATGGGTCTTCCAAACGGTCATTGGCTCAAAGACGAAATTTACGAAGCAACAGTATCTGCTTCCGAACAGCTTTCAAGAATAAGCGATGTAAGATGTTTGTCAAAGGAATTGTCTGATTGTGAATATGTGCAATCGGCATATGTAGACGGAATTGATTTAGGCAGCGGTAGTGCAAAAGTAGAGCTTACAGTACCTGATAAGCTGTTCTACCGTATTCTCGGCGAGGAATCGGGCTTTGAGATAGAGGACGAAGATGCCCTTATAAGCCTTATCAAAGAGCTTGCTCGGACCAAAAAGGAGTATGACAGGGTTGAACAGGCACTTATCAGTGTACGGCAGACGGGATACGGCATAGTTGCACCAAGTACAGAAGAGCTGTCGCTGGAAGAACCGAAAATCGTACGTCGTGGAAACAAATTCGGTGTCAAACTCTCTGCTTCAGCTCCAAGCATACATATGATAAAAGCAGATATCAAAACAGAAGTAAATCCGATAGTCGGTAACGAGAAGCAATCGGAGGAGCTTGTAAAATATCTGCTTGCTGACTTTGAGTCCGACCCTCAGAAAATCTGGGAGTCAAATATATTCGGTAAATCACTCTATGAGCTGGTTAATGAGGGGCTTAATAATAAACTGTCTCGAATGCCTGATGAGGCTAGGGCAAAAATCGGCTCAACACTTGAACGGATTATAAATGAGGGGAGCGGAGGTTTGATTTGCATAATCCTTTAAAAGCAGTTGTTGTGCTTGTGGCTGCTTTAATGCTTTGCGGCTGCAATGACGGCATTAATGTAAAGGTTGAGGAAAGAACTTATCAGACAGAGACTGGCGAGGCAAAGCTATGTGTTCCGGAATTTTCATCTGATATGTCATTGGATTTTATAGAGAAAGTAAATGAAACATATAATAAGGAAGTTTCTGCTCTTATTGATAGATTTTTTGCCAAAAAACCAGATGGTGATCAAAAGTCAAAGCTTGGTGCAGATACAAGAATTATGCGAAATGACGGGAGAAGTGTCAGCGTAATTTTTGAAGGAGAGGCTTTTACGGGCGGAGCTCACGGCGAAAAATTCCGGATAGCAAAGTCATTTGATTTTGAGCGGGGAGAAGAAATTACACTTGATAAGATATTTGCGGATGCATCGTGGAAGGTGGTCGCAGATAACAAAATGCGTAAATTGACGGAGCTTGGCGAAGGGGATTATTCGCAGTTGTGGGAGATTCCTTCTACCGAGCTGCTGAAAAAGGAAAACTTCTATCTTAAAGATGATGCATTGGTTTTATATTTTCCTCCTTATGAGCTTTCATATTATCGTCGCGGGTATGTTGAGTTTGAATTTAAGAAAGAAGAACTTGCTGGGTATTTAAGCGATTATGGCAGAGAAGTGCTTTAATATATAGACAAAATACACAAATAAGGACTGCAAAAGAGCAGTCCTGTTTGTATTTTTAAATATAAAGAAAAAAAGTTAAAAAAAATTGAAAAAAAGTGTTGACAAAAGGGAAAGAGTGTGTTAATATAATAAAGCTGTCGCTGATGGCGACGGTATGTACCTTGAAAAATGAACAGTGCAGAGTTCTTGTCAAGCATATAAGAT